>JBEHWX010000028.1:0-59764 GCA_048498995.1 Bacteroidota bacterium | reverse complement strand
TTCAGCGTGCGCTGTTCGCGGTATCACGGCGCAGCCTGAAGAGCTGCGCCTACCGTCCGAGACGGGGAGCCTTGTTCGTCCGGTAGCCGCACGTCTTCAGCGTGCGCGCATTCGGCTGACGCTCGTACATAGACAACTCACGCCCACGAAAATTCTATCGTCACATGCCCGCTGAAACGACGAAGGCCGCCCCAGTGGGCGGCCTTCGTCATGTCGAGAGATGTCGCGAACGCGAGATCAGCGGGTCCGGACGAACGGGACGCTGACGCTTCGGCCGTCGTCGGCGATCACGCGCACCAGGTAATATCCTTCCGGCAGCGTCTCGACCGGAACGCGAACGTACTCGTCGCCGGAGAGGCGGGAGCGATGGATCCGCTCGCCGCGCGCGTCGAAGATCTCCATCGTCGAGCCGCGACGCAGCTCCGGGGCAAGGTGAGCCGTCATCCAGTCGGAGGTCGGGTTCGGCGAGAGCGTCAGCATCCGCGACTCGGAGGACGCGGCATCGGCCACCGTGGCCGCGCCCGCCTTCTCGATCACGACGGTGCCGTTGATCGGCGGGTTCATGACCGTCGTGGTCGGGAATCCCTTCATCGGCCAGCGGACCACGATCGAGTCGATCTTCGCGTTCTGCGCCAGGCCGAAGAGAAGCTCGAACGGCTGCACCATGCCCCAGCGTCCCACGCCGGACTGGATATCGCGCATCTGGCGGACGCCGCCGGAGTAGACGTAGATACGCGCGCCGATGCAGTTCCGGTTCACGCCGGCCGGGGCCACGAGCCTCACCGTCACGTGGTTGTTCTTGTTGCCGATGTTGTTGCGCACCATCAGCACCTGGTTGGCGCGCTCCTTATCGGCCGGCGGCACGTACTGCACCAGCGGCGCGAAGACGATCGCGAAATCATCGTCGCCGTCGTGATCGAAATCGAACGGACGGCTGCTGTAAGCCGGGCGCACCCAGGTGGAGAGACCGGTCTTCTTGGCGATATCGGTGAAGGAGTGATCGGCGTTCTGATGCTCCACGTAGGCGCGATCGTTCGCCGGATCGTAGCCGGTTGTGCTGATGATGATATCCTGGAGCATGTCGTTATCCATGTCCAGCCACGCGCCGGCCTGATCGCCCAGGTGCCCGGTCGAGGACGGGGTCCTGTAGGTGATGATCGAATCGCCGCCGGTGGAGGACTTGAGCGTGTCGCGCCAGGTCTTGATCACCGGAAGAAGCGGCCGGTCGAATTTCTTCTCATCCCAGTCGAGGTGATAATCCCCCTCGGGCCCGGCGTTGATCGTCAGCGGCGAGTGTCCCTCGTTCTTGTCGAGGCCGCCGTGCACGAGCATCTGCGCGATATCCATGTCGCCGTCGTTGTCGAAATCGGCCGGGAGCGATTCCCACTGGCAGAGCTCGCGCGCGCCGAGCCCGGGATCGACGTTGCCGGTCATGTCGTTCTTTCCGGTATAGCCGGACTCCTCGGTGGCGTCGGTGAAGGTGCCATCGCCGTTGTTCTTCCAGAGCGTGCCGTTGGTGCGGCAGTAGGGGCAGGTGAGGATATCAGGCCAGCCGTCGTTGTTCCAGTCGGTGATGGTGGCGCCGTAATTCGGCTCGGCCACCATGTCGATCCCCGACTCCTCGGTCACGTCGCGGAAGGTACCGTCGCCGTTCCCCTTCATCAGAAATCCGGGGATCCAGATGTTGTTCTGATGATCGGCGGAGAAGACCGTGACATAGATATCGAGCTTGCCATCCATGTCGTAGTCGAGGAAGCAGAAGCCGGTGCAGGGGAATTTCCCGAGCTCGTGCATGCCGTTGTTCTGCACCAGGCGGAAGCGTCCGGTGCCGTCGTTCAGGAGCACCTCGGCGCGATCGCCGGAGTCCTGGAACGTGGCCACGTAGTAGTAGAAGAGCCCCGTGACGATGTCGGGGAATCCATCGTTGTTGACATCGGCCATCGCCCACACGTCGGCGATGCGGCCATGCGCGTTCGGATCGGGATTGGCGTAGACGCCGGTGCTGTCGGTGACGTCGACGAAGATGCGATCCTTCGGATCGGAGGAGGCGGGATCCTGACGGTTCAGGAGGATGCGCGTCTTGCCGCTCCGGTCGTAGGAAAGGTTCTGCAGAAGCAGGTCGGCGTAGCCGTCGTTATTGATATCGAGCGCGCTGAGCTGCCCTCCTTTCACGCCGTTGAGATTGGACTTCGCGGTTATGTCGCTGAACCACGTGGTATCCTGGGCGCGGGCCGTGGCGCCTCCAAGCACGCCGGCAAGGGCGGCAAGGATCACGCACGGGAGCGCGCGAAGCAGGAATCGGGAGAGTACGGAGTCGGGAGTTTGTCGCATGGAGCAGCTCGAGAATATTGAGATGTGTCCGATGATGACGCTCGGGAGGGAAACGATTGGCGACAAACATATCAAACGGTACAGCAGAGCGCAAACGCGGCCGCCGGGCCAAGGGCACGCACCGCGTTCCGGACGCTCTGGATGCGGGCTCACGCCACGCGCGCTCAAGAGGATCAGCCGATGAGAAGATTCGAAGCCGCAGGCAGTGAGATTCAGTCCGCGGCGGTTCGGCGCCTGGCCAGGGGGAGGCCGAGCAGGCCGACGAGCGCGATCCCGAGCCCGACGGAGGTCACGGTCCATCCTCCCGAAAGCCACTCCCCGAACCACCAGGAGAAGGCACCCGGCGGCCAGTCGGAGTTGTTGACGATGCGATGGAGCTCGACGCCATCCCCGGCTGGATCATAGCGCACGATCCCCGCGCCGTTGCAGCCGCTGTAGTAGAGATCCTCGGCGCCGTCCCCGTCCATGTCGAAGAGGTAGATGAAGGCGGGATCGCAGACATGGTTCTCTCCCCCGACGCTCCCCTTCTCCTTCCCGTCGGCCGCGTCGGTAAAGATGAAGCCCTCATAGCCTGACTCGTCGACATGCTCGACGCCGAAGCGATGGCCGCCGAGCGTGACCGACGATGGATTGCGCCGCCGCCCGACCTCGACGCGGGCGATCGCGATGACGATCAGACCGAGAGCGACGATGCCGAGAAAGATCCGTTTCATCCGCTTCTCCTGGGAAATGCCGAGCACGAGACGCATCGCCATTCGGAACTTCACGCGTCTCGGCCACGCCGGGAACTTCGAGAAGATCGCATGGAGATCATATCTCTCGGAGAGCTTGATACGCGACATGGCTTCCGGCAGTTCCGGACGACATCGCTTCCCGATATTCCGAAGGAGCGGATCGCCGGACGCGTGCACGCGCCGGCGCGGTGAACTATCATTCGCACGAACGGGAACGACGCGGACGCCGACCGATATCATCTTCCAACCTTCCACGCCGCCGGCGCCAGGCTATCCCATCTCCGACAGCAGACGCCGGAGCGTCGCCGGCTCGACCGGCTTGAGCAGGTGATGGTCGAAGCCGGCCTCGCGCGAACGGTTCCGGTCCTCCTCCTGTCCCCACCCGGTGAGCGCCACGATCGTCACGCTCCGTCCCCAGGGATACTGCCTCAGGCGACGCGCCACCTCGTATCCGCTCATCTGCGGCATGCCGATATCCAGCAGGATCACGTCCGGCTCGAACTCCTCGGCCGCGGCCAACGCCGCCGGCCCGTCATGCTCGACCCGAATCTCGCTTCCCATTCTTCTGAGCACCATCGAGAGGCTGTGCGCGGCGTCCCGGTTGTCATCGACCACCAGCACGCGCAGGCCGTCGGTGGCACGTCCCGTGGCCATCTCCTCGACAACCGGCGCCGCATGCTCCGGTCGGGAAGAAGCCAGCGGAAGCATCACGGTGAACTCGCTCCCCCGCCCGAGGCCGCCGCTGGTCACCGTGACGGTGCCGCCATGCATCTCGACGAGACGCTCCACGATGGTCAGGCCGATGCCAAGGCCGCCGTGCGCCCGCTCGATCGTCCCCTCGACCTGCGTGAACATGTCGAAGACGCGCGGAAGCATCTCCTCGGGAATGCCGGCGCCATTATCGGCCACCGACACCACGACGTGGTCGCCGCGCAGATCGGCCCGCACCCTGATCTCCCCTCCCTGCTCGGTGTACTTGGCCGCGTTGTTCAGCAGATTGGCGAACACCTGCGCCATGCGGGTCACGTCGGCGAACATCGGGATCGGCTGCGGCGGGATCTCGATCGTCAGGTGATGGCGCGCGGACTCGATCAGCGGACGGCTCGTTTCGAGCGCGCTCCGGAGCACGATCGACAGGTCGGTCAGCTCCGGCCGCAGCTCGAGGCGGTTCCGGCTGATCCGGCTGACGTCGAGCAGATCGTCGATCAGACGCACCATGTGTCCGAGCTGACGCTCCATGATGCTCCGGATCTCCTCGAAGCCGGGGTCGTCGCTGCCGATCATGCGAAGCAGCTCGAGCCCGCTGCGCAGCGGCGCCAGCGGGTTGCGCAGCTCGTGGGCGAGCGTGGCGAGGAACTCGTCCTTGCGCCGGTCGGCATCCTTGAGCGCCTCCTCGGCGATCTTCCTGTCGGTGATGTCGAGCACCGAGCCGATATGTCCGAGGTAGTTGCCGGCGTGATCGAAATGCGGAATGGCCGTGTCGATCGCCCAGCGGATGCTGCCGTCGCGGTGCATCAGCCGATATTCGACGAAGAACCGCTGGCGACGCTCGGTGGCCATCAGGAATGCGCGGAGCGCCAGATCTCGATCGTCAGGATGCACGGCCCTGCTCCATCCCGTGCCCATTCCCTCTCCCGGCATCTGGCCGGTGAATTCGTACCACGACTTGCTCAGGAACACGCAGGTTCCATCGGCATCGGTCACCCAGACCATCACCGGAGCATTGTCCGCCATGAGACGGAATCGCTCCTCGCTCTGACTGAGCACCTCCGCGGCCTCGCGACGCGCGCGCGCCAGCGCGAGGATGCCGCTGACGCGCGCGAGCAATTCCCGGGCGCTGAACGGCTTGATCAGGTAGTCATCGGCCTCGGCGACAAGCCCCTCCACGCGCGCCTCCTCCCCGGCCCGCGCCGACAGCATGATCACCGGAATGGCCCCGGTGGCGGGATCGGCCCTGAGCGCCCTGAGCAGACCGAACCCGTCGAGGTTCGGCATCATCACGTCGGTCAGCACCAGATCGGGACGCCGCGCGACGGCGGCCTGAAGCGCCTCGCGTCCATCCGCCACGGCGATCACATCGTAGTCGGCCGCGAGAAGACGCCTGACGTAATCGCGCATGTCCGCGTTGTCGTCGGCAAGGAGGATCGTCGCCTTCGGCGCGGCCGCGCGTGCCTCCGAGGGGGCGCCGGCAAACGCCCCGGCCTCGGCAACGGTCGCGTCGCCGACCGGACCATCGATCCACGGCATCTCCGACGTGGACTCCGGAAGCCAGCGGAAGGCCTCCTCGATGAACGACCCGGCGCCGAGAGCGGTCGAGGCAATCGTCCGCTCCCCGCCGATTCTGTCGGCCGGCAGATGCGCGGTCCCGAGCGGCACCGCCACGGTGAAGGCGCTTCCCCGGCCGTACTCGCTCTCGACCGAGACCGCTCCGCCATGGAGCTGGGCCAGCTCACGCACGAGCGACAGGCCGATGCCGGTCCCTTCATGGGTGCGCCCCTGCGTTCCCTCCACCCGATGGAAGCGGGTAAAGATATTCGGAAGCTCCTGGCTCGGAATGCCGATGCCGGTGTCGGCCACCGTCAACAGCACCCGCCCCGCATCGGCGCGGAGGATCACGCGGATCTCGCCGGCGAGCGTGTATTTGAACGCGTTGGAGATGAGATTCAGGACGATCTTCTCCCACATGTCGCGATCGACCCAGACCGGCTCCGAAAGGGGCGGGCAGTCGATCACCAGACGCATCCCGGCCTTCTCCACGGCGGCGCGGAAGACGCTCGCCAGATCGGCCGTGAAGCCGGCAAGATCCACCGGGACGTAGACCGCCTGGGTGCGGCCGGCCTCGATGCGGGAGAAATCGAGAAGTGTGTTGACCAGCTTCAGCAGCCGCTGTCCGTTGCGGCGCGCCACCGACAGCAGCTCCCGACTCGGCAGGTCCAGATCATATCCGGAAGCGCCGAGCAGCTCGTCGATCGGTCCGAGCATCAGGGTGAGCGGCGTGCGAAACTCGTGGCTGACGTTCGAGAAGAAGGTGGTCTTGGCGCGATCGAGCTCGGCCAGCGCCTCCGCCCTCTTCCGTTCCTCGTCGTAGGCCTGGGCGTTGGAGATACCGGCGGCGATCTGTCCGGAGACCAGCTCAAGGAATCCACGGTATCCCTCGTCGAACATCCGGAACGGATTGAGCCCGACGATCAGCAGGCCCCACCTGCCGGTGGCCCCGGAGGAGGCGATCGGCAGCAGGGCCGCGCGATCCGGCGGCTGATGCCATGCACCCGAGGGAAGCTCCAGCCCGAGCTCTCCGAGATCGGTCACCAGCCGCGGTTCATGCGCGGCGTGCACCTCGGCAATCGGCCAGATCGCCGGCGTGCCGGGCTCGACGAACAGGGGCGCCGCCGGATGCTCCGGATCGATGCCGCAGGTCGCCGTCAGCACCATCCGACCACGCTCGGCATCGTGGAGATAGATCATCGCGAAGGGGATGTCGTGCGGATCGGCCGCCAGGCTCTGCGCGCCGAGCACGCAGGCCTCCTCGACCGAACGGGCGTCGGCGACGCCGGCGGCGAGCTCGGTCAGCAGCAGCAGCTGGCGCTCGCCGATGATGCGCCGCGTGTCATCGGTGTTGGCGCAGATGATCCCGCCGGTCCCCCCCTCGTCCCCCGGCACCGGGCTGTAGGAGAAGGTGTAGTAGGTCTCCTCCGGATATCCGTTCCGCTCCATGATCAGCAGGAGCGACTCGTCGTAGGTTCCCTCGTTGTCGCGCATCACGGAGGCGGCACGGGGGCCGACCTGCTCCCAGATCTCGCGCCATACCTCGGAGGCCGGCTGGCCGAAGGCAACCGGGTGCTTGCCGCCGACGATCGATTTGTATGCGTCGTTATAGAGATTGATCAGCTGCGGGCCCCACCAGACGAACATCGCCTGACGGGAGGTGAGCATGATGCGCACGGCGGTCTTGAGGCTCTGCGGCCAGTCGCGCGCCGGTCCCAGCGGCGTCTTCGACCAGTCCCGCTCGCGCATGCGAGCGCCCATCTCGCCGCCTCCGGCGAGGAAGTCTGCCTCATTGCTCTCAGGCTTCCCGTCGACACTCATTTCGGTGCTCGTACTGACTGGAATAATCATCGCCAAGGTGCGTCGGCACACATATAGCAACTTCTTTGCCGTATTTCCGCCGACCGGCATCGGATGGGACAACGAGCCTCGAAAGTACGGAACGATACATCCATTTCATCCGAACGGACGCCGTCCCCGGAACGTGGCGGAACAACGTGGCGGCATGCACCGGCGGCGTCGCCGCAGCGGACACGACGCGATCAACGATCCCGGCGCTTCCGGATTCCGCCGACGTTCGCCTCGGACATCGGTGATGATAGCGACAGGGGCCGGCCATATCTGGCCGGCCCCTGTCCATCGGGTTCCCCACATGTTTTCCCTCCTTCGAGCCTCTCACGAAATGAAGGGGGCGCACGCAAAAGACGTGCGGCTACCCCCCACTTCCCTTCGAGTAGCTTCATTCTGTGAGGGGCTCTTAGAATCCCAGACTTCCTCCCTCCCCCGAAAGATCGGGGAGCGGAGGTCGGTCCGGTGATTCGACCGGAGGGCGAACGACGTCAGCGGACGATCTTGACCTGTCCCTCCGTCGTGCCGACGCCGGTCACGAGACGGTAGAAATAGGTCCCGGCCGGCACCCGCGCGCCGCGATCGTCCAGGCCGTTCCAGACCACGTCGTGCGCTCCCCGCGCCTGCGCCAGCGACGGGACGAGCACCCGCACCAGGTTGCCGGCCGCGTCGTGGATCTCCACGGAGACCTGCTCATCCCTGGGGAGCAGATAGGAGATGGTGGTCGAGGTGTTGGCCGGATTCGGGTGCACGGTCAGGCCGTACATCTCCGAGAGCTCCTCCGAGATCGAACGGGCCGGCTTTCCCTGCGGCGAGCTCGGCATCGTGATCTCGTTGGTGGCGCCGCCGACGATATCACCGCCGCCGCTGAGTGCGGTGGTGATGTTCCAGGTGAAGACATGACCGCTCAGCTCGGAGTTGTAGCTCGTCGAGTAGGTGATCGCCAGCGTGAAGCGCTCGCGCGCGTTCATGGCCAGGTTCTCGATGGTCGCGTTCGCCGAGCGTATGTCGATCTTGGTGTTGTTGGCGTTGTTGCTGTGTACCGCGATTCCGTTGCCATGGGCGCCGGCGTTGACCCAGCGGTTGAAGAGCGTCGGCCCGAGATCGACGACGATCGAGCCGTTGTTCAGGAGCGAGGCGTTCCCCTGTTCCTCGCCGAAGGCCAGATCGAACTGCGCCTGGGTGTTGAACGGATTGCCGAAATCGGCGTAGGAGGTGGTCGACGTGGAGGGAGAGCCCTTGATCGCGTCGAAGTTCCGCCAGCCGATGTTGTTGTTGTTGCGCGTGTTCACCTGAGCGTTGGTCACCTCGCCGAAGGTGAGCGGATCCTCGGGCGCCCAGAAACGGGCCAGCAGGCATCCATGAACGGATCCGACCCCGAAGTCGGCCGGGTTCGGCGGGTTGAGCCATTCGATCTCGACGATCGTGGAGCCCCCGGCGCTCAGACCGCTGATATCCGCGTAGCCGGCGAGGTCCCCCACCAGATGGCCGGCACCGTCATGAGCGTTGATCCAATCCCACGACCATCCCTGTCCGCCAACGGCGTACTTGGCCCAGTAGACGTACACGCGGCCGGCCGGCAGCGCCGTCGCTCCGATGTTCGTCATCCGGACGTAAATGTAGTTCGGCTGACCGTAGATCGGGTTTTGCATCGTGAAGTTGGTGAAGCCGCTTCCGATCGTGTTCCGCACCCAGATGTCCTGGCTGTTGTAGACAACGCCGCAGGTCACGTCGGGCTCCGCGCCGCTCTCGGCCGGGCAATCGAAGATCGCGATGTCCGGACCGCTGGCATCGAGCGTCACGTCGTTCGCGCAGGTGAAGGGGGAGCCGGCCAGCGCGCCGTCGATCGACTGCACGCAGACGCTGTAGGTGTGCCCCGGCGTCAGATTGGTGATGGTCCAGCTGAGATCGTGGTCGGTATTGCCGAGCGCGGCAATCCTCCGGTACCCGCTGCTCACGTCGGACATCGGCGAGACCACGGTGGCGCCGGTGGTGACGTCGAGCACGCGAAGGTTGTAGTGCAGGTTCGCCGTGGGCGTCTCGGCATCGCTGGCGCCTCCCCAGGTGGCGGTGATCGAATGCCAGCTGGCGCTCAGCGAGAGGGTCGAGGGGGCGTTCGGCGTGTTGTTGGCCGGGATGTTCGCGGAGGAGTTGCGGTAGATGCTGGTGATCGGCGTGGCCGACGACGGATCGTAGCCGCAGAGGGCGATATCGAGCTTGCCGTCGTTGTCGAAATCACCCCAGACCGCCTGACCGTTGTAGACCGGCGTGAGTCCGGCGGAGATACCGGTGAAGGTGTATGGTCCGCCGCCGCTGTTGGCGTAGACCTCGGCGATCGTCGAGGAGCCGGTGCCGACCGCGAGCAGATCGAGATCACCATCGTTGTCGTAATCGCCCCAGGCCAACGATCCGTTGGCGATCGCGGGAATGGTGATCGTGGTTGCCAGCAGCGTGGTGCCGGTGTTCTGATAGAGCTTCGACTGCGTGGCGACGCCGCCGGTATTGCCGGAAACGGCCAGGTCGAGATCGCCATCGTTGTCGTAGTCGCCCCAGGCCAATGCCGAGTAGCGCACGCCGAGCAGCGGGATACCGCTCGGCGCGAAGACGCCGGCATTGTTGATGTACAACTGCGTCAGCGGTTTGCCGATACTGCAGGCGAAGCCGCTGACCACCAGGTCGAGATCGCCGTCGTTGTCGTAATCACCGAATGCTCCGGCGCCATCGCTGACCGGAATGAACGCCGGGGTGATGTCGGTGAACGCCCAGGGGGAGCCGCCGTCGTTGCGGTAGATCGTGGTGAGGCAGGCGCCGCTGGTGGTGGTGCCGGTCATGAACAGATCCAGATCGCCATCGTTGTCATAATCACCCCAGGCGACCGAGCCGGAGACGAGCGGCGTCAGGCCGGTGCCGCCAAGCGTGACGAGGGAGAAGCTTCCACCGGAGTTCTCGTAGATATCGGCATGCGCGACGGAGCCGTCGGTGCCGACGATCGCCACGTCGAGGTCGCCGTCACGGTCGAAGTCGCCCCAGGCCGCGGCGTCCTTGCCGTTGTTGACGCCGTTGAGCACCTGCGGAAGTCCGGCGCCGAGGCCGGTGAAGGTGCCGCCGCTGTTGTCGTAGATGTCGGCGAATCCGGTGACGCCGCCGGCCAGAGCGCCCGTCGAGAGGAGGTCCAGATCGCCATCGTTATCGTAATCGCCCCAGGCGACGGTGTTGCGGGCTCCGGTGAGCCCGGCCGCGATATCGGTGAATTGCGCGGCCGCCGGCAGGACGGAGACAGATGTCAGACAGACGGCAAGTGGGATGAGACGTCGCCAGAATGTACCGGTCGTGGAGAGCGCGGGCTTGCTGGTGGGAAGCATCGCGCGGGTCGGATGCGTAAACGGGAATTTCATCGGAGCATCTCCGTTTGGATGGAACATGAACAGAGTGCCGATTCACCGGAGCCTCGGTCAATGGTGGCGCTCCGGTAAAACCGCGCGTCGACGGGCACTCGAGGATGCCTCCTGAAGGACGCATCCCGAGCGCGGCATGCGTCCGCGGGAAGGGACCGATCGAGACACTGCGTGCCGTGCGTCCCGACGCCGATGCGCCGGGCGGATGTTGCGATACTGACGGGGATGTAGCGCGACTGCGAATGTGGACGTACGACCGGAGCGACGTGGCGTATCTGGTGACCTCGTCCTCCGGAGGGATCCTCCATGCCGAGCTCGGGCAGGCTTCGAGCGTGGAAGTGACCGTACTGCGCTTCAGACCTTCTGCAGCTGGACCAGCAGTACTACCTGGGGCGCGAAATTACGCCGCTGAATGTGCGATGGGGAATATATCGCTTCTCCGTTCTTGCCAATATACAATAAGACTATCCGGTTGTACCACAAGCACGTTCCGGAGCATTGTACTCCCACCAATAATCCAGGCGGCGCGGCGGGCACAACACGACGAGGCATGCCCCAAGCGATTCTCCAGGCGTATACTCTCACGATGCATTTCGCATCGCGAGACGTAGTCATCCCGGTGCGCCATGACGAGGTCTGGTATCAACGGGCATCGCGACGCGGCCGTTCCATGCTTCAGGAAGGTGAGCGCGCTCGGCTCGTATTGCGTACCACGCCGGCGCGCGAAGGGGAGGCCGACAAAAGATCCTCCGAAAACGGAAGCCGCTCATCACGGACGATGTGCGGAAGAGGCGGTATCGGCGGCACTCCTCATGTCCGCCATAGTTATCCGGTCATGCTCATTGCGGAGGCGAATCCAGATTTCCTCCTCGATGTCGACACGTCCGGAAGCGCCGCGCGCTTCCTTGTGATGGTGATGGACAGGATTGCCGGCATCATCACCCCGCCGCGCATCGAGCCGCGCATCCCTGCTTCGGACGGGTGACGGTGGCTGCCTCCAGCTCCGGCACGAGTGTGTCCACCTTCCTCCATTCTCCCTGCCTGTTCAGCCCGTACGGCGTGCCGTTTCCTCCACTGGCGGCGTTCCGCCATGCAAATGAGAGGCAGGCGGGCTCACCGTGGGTCAGGCCATGGCCCGTTCCTCGAATTCCATTTCACTCGTGTGTCGGCTGCCGCGCGGCGATTATTCGCCAGGTATATCAATGAATTTTCGGATCGCATCACGCCCATGCGCGCACGCTGTTTCGTTGCCCTGAAAATCTCAAGGAGCCGCATGAATGTGTCCGGGCGTGTTCAGATATTCGATCACGACATCTCCGACGCCAGGGAGCGACATAAGGCGATGCGCGATCTCCATGATCCCCTCCCCAACCTCCGGCGCCACCGTTGCGATATATCCACCATTCCCGGAATCGGGCTCGATGGAGGAGATCCCCGGAACGGCGCGAAGCAGATCCCGAGGCTTCAGTCCGTTCCCCGCGACAAGGCGTATTCGATTGCTGAAGACGACAATTCTGTCGCTCGACCACGATCGCACGGCTCCGGCGGCGGCCACTCCCGGGCTCCTCCGAAGCGCCGCCAGCTCGGGGCTGTTCATCGGGTCTCGCGGCGTTTTCGACCGCGCCAGGATAAAGGGACCACCTCCCGGAACCGATCGGAGATCGAGGGAATCGAGAAGCTCTTGAAGCGTCGTATCCCCGTATCGCGGCGCGATTGCGATCAGGTCCAGGCGTGGCGTATACGCATACCGTCTGCCGCCGCGCACCTCATAGGCATCTCCGGGTCGGGCAAGCCGCGCGCGGATCAGATCCTCATTCTGCCGGAATGCTTCGTTCCGTGGAAGCGGGATGGTATCGGCAAAAAAGCCGTTCGAGGTGATCGAAATCGTCAGCGGCGCCGCTCCATGGATCGTGCCAAGGAACAGCCCCTCATCGATCCGACGCGCCACCGGAAGCCGCGCGCTATCGGCTCCCGCTCCCCGAACAACGGCATCCGACAACGGAATGCCGTCGGCATCGGTCACCAGGAACCGGAGTTTTCTGCTCGGCACGATCGGCGTAAGAGGCCGGGACAGCTTTCGCAGAAATTCGGTCAAATCACGGCCGCCGTGGCGAGCTCCGGGATATCGCTCTTCCAGCGAAGTGCCCGGGCCCACGCCTTGCGCCGCTGTCGACACGGTATCACAGACCATGATGCGAAATGTGCCCGGCACGTACGTGATATCCGCGCCGAAGGTCGCATCGCAGGCATTCACAAGGACGATGCGCATCGTGTCGGCTCCATTTTCAAGAGCACGATGACGGCGTGAGATCGTCAGCTCGGCCGTGCCTCCGCATCCGTACAGACATCTGACCTCGCCGGTATCCGACAGCTTCCAGAAACCGATGCGCCCGGGACGGCCATCGATCAACCGACACCGCATGTCGTACACACCTTCGCCCCCGACGATCCGATCGGCACGGATGGCCGGACTCGACGGCGCGTCGAACACGATGGGAGACCCCGTGGAGCCGGGAAGCGAGGGATCGAAGAGTCGAAAGCGGAGCTCGCCGGCACACCGTTGCGCCAGGAGCTCGCAGCTTCCAACACACATCGCCGCGATGGCAACGATCGCCGTGCGAAGCATATGTTCCCGAACATGAGCAGATATCACCGCGCTCCTCGAATATGTCCACGCTCCGCCGGCAATTGATGGGGCACATCGGCGAAATAGCCGACACATGGCGAGCAAACGCGGGGAACATGCCAAAGAGCATCGTGGATTCCAAGGGTGATGCCGAACCGTCAAGCTCGGAATCGCGAGTGTTCGATCGGGACGACAAGGCCAAGAATGCCGATACGGCGCGGCGCCATCACGATCTGAACAGGCATGAAACACCGACCATGGTATCTGGTACGTAGTCGGTAACGGCATATGCATCCATGTCAAGGATGGGGACGGGCCCGCTGGAGGCACATCCCGTGACGCAATCTCCTTCGCGCCCCGACTCGGCGCCGCGGTGTCGCATCACGCGTCGGTCACCGATTCCATCCCTCGGCCGGAGCGAAACGCGCGAGCCCGCGAGGCAATGCCTCGCGGGCTCGTCGTGTGCTTCGTACTCTCCTCGATGCTTCTCTCGTGCGCCTCACGATCCCAGATCGGTCACGTCGGTCAGCCGGAGCCGCACGTTGGTGAGGGTATGGATCGGCACCTTGTCGGCGTTCTCCACGCTCGAATAGACCGCAAGCTCGAAGACGAGCTCTCCCCCCTCCTCGGCCGGACTCCGCCGCGTGAACCAGTCGCGGATGGTCCGCGCAAGCTCGCAGAGGAACCTCGGCCCGCCACCGCAGGGATCACCAGCCCCGCCGTCGGGCAGATCCGTCGGAAGGCGGAGCGGATACGGCGGCACCATCGCCACCGGAAGCGTCACCACCAGCGGCGCCGGCATGTCGGCGTCCGGGCCGCGCAGCTGATACTCGTAGCGGACCGCCACCTGCGTCCTCCGCACCTGCTCTCCGGTCAGCGCGAGCACCGAGTCGAAGTAGACGCCGAAGAAGGTCCAGAGATGATGCAACAGCGTCCCCTCCTCCCGGGGATCGAGCAGCGCGGCCATGTCGAACGGCCTGGCGCAGGTGATCAGCGGCGTGAGCGCGTTGGCGAAGCGGACACGCGGCGTCCGGTAGATGAACGCCGGGTTGGTCAGCCGTGTCGCCGCCGGATTGCAGGCGACCGTGCCGAAGAGGTTCTCGTTTCTGGTCGAGAAGATGCCGGCCCAGACGTTCTGCCGGTTCAGGATATCGAGTCCCTCGAACAGCAGCGTCCGCCGCACGTAGGATGCGCCGTCGGCCGCCAGCGCGTCGATGACATTCTCGCTCTCGTCGTACGAGTAGAAGTAGAACGCCCGCTCGCTGGCGCCGGTCGTGGCCGGATCGGGGCTCGAGAAGAGTCCCGGAATCTCCACCCATGGGAGCGGAGCATCCCCCGCGCAGCGACGAACCACGGTCCGGAGCTTCCCCTCGACCGACTCGTCGACGATCGTGAAGACGCTGCTGTCGGAGGCCTGCATCGGGACGAGATAGGCGAGCTGATCCTCGCCGAACCAGTGCTCCCACGCGGTGGCGACCTTGTCGGCGATGAAGGCAAACGCCTCCAGCGCGCGCTCGGCTCGCGCGACAGTCACCCCCGGCGCCACGTCGCGGAGTCCGGTGAAGAGATCCGAGCGCATGGCGTCCCAGGCATTCTCGAACATCGCGAGCGCGCGGAACAGATCGAGCGACGGCTCACCGGCCTGAAGCGGCACGGCCGGCCTCGGCGCGTTGAACCAGAGCGTGGCATAGACGGCATCCTTACCGCCGAAGACCCGATCGTAGGTGTAGGAGTAGCTCCACTGCTTGCTCCGGGAGATCGTGATCTGCTCCGGCGGCACCGGCGGATCGCCGTCGATCGTGCCGGTCACCGCCTGCTCCACGAGCGAGGGGGGCACCGGATACGACCTGATCGGGATCGGCACGTTCACCGACAGCTCCGGGAAGAGGAGCGGCGGCAGTACGAAGGTGAGCCACGACGAGGTGGTGAACCCATCGGAGAATTCGACGCCGGGGTCGGCCGGCATCGGCACGATCTCATGCTCGATCGCCGTCGGATCGAACTTCAGCTTCACTTCCATGCTCTCGGCCGGCTCCCCCTTTTCCGAGCGGAAGAGGAAGGTCAGGCTCGACGTGCCGTCGGCAAGTGGAATTCTGGTGGTGGAGGCGGTGAGCTCCGGACGCTTCGTCGCCGTTCCCGGCTGCGATACCACCGGCTGGCCGTAGAGCCTGGGAGGCACCCCTCCCCCGCCCGAGACGAACGGGGAGGTCACGCGCACCGGGATCTGCACGATCGCGTCGGTCTCGTAGGCGGCCGAGAGGCGCACCAGGAGCTTCTGCTTGAAGGCATCACGCGCGGCGTCGATATCGCCGGCGCAGTCGTCGGCGATGATCGGCTCGACCGACGCGGTGATCGCCTCGGCTATCCGCTTCTTGGCCGCGAGGATCGTGGCGAGGCAGCGGCGCGAGCTCTCGCGGCAGTTACCGGCGGCGCCGATGTCGAGAAGCCTTGCCGGCACCGAATACTCCGGCAGCAGCACCGTGTCCAGCGCCTCCAGGAATCTCCGCGCCCAAGCGTCGAGATCGACGCTCGCGAACGTCTTCGACGTGGCCGCCGTGGCAAGGCCGGCCGTGCCGTAGTCGAAGACACTGAAGTCCCGACCGGTCAGGAGCGTCGTCGCCAGCGGCGGCGGCGCGAAGTAGTGATACCACTTCTCCGGGTCGAGGTCGTAGGCGCACCGGAGGCGCCCCTGCTCCCCGAGCTGCACCACCCAGAGATGCGTGCGGGAGGCGGCGGCCGGATCGTCGTGGCGCGCGATCGCGGTGGCGAGCTTCGCGCTCGGATAGGCCCGCTCGAACGCCGCGGCGAAGATCCTGACGGTGTCGTGGTACGACGACGGCGCGCCGGCCGGAGCCGCGGCCACGGTGGTCGCGTCGAGCATCGGCTCGAGCACCGAGGATGTCTCCTTCACCCCCTTCACGTCGACGAAGCTCTCGTCGACCGGACCATTGCGACGGATGCCGAAGGTCACCGAGAGGGGGAAATAGGCCTCGCTCCGTCCGGCCATCGACACGTTGCGCGTGAAGTCGACCGTGAGAGAATCGCCGATCGGCTCGTAGGCGCGGCAGATCGCCTCGGTGATCGCGATGATGCCGGTGATGAACTCGAGCAGCGGCACCACGTCGATGTTCACCCGCTCGCCGTCGATCGAGTTGCCGATCCAGACGTCGTTGTGTCCCCATGTCAGCTGATAGTAGATCTTCGAGAGAAGATCACGATCCGCCCTGGCCACCTCGATCCGTCCCTCCGGTGTCCCGCCGACGTTGGCGTAGTCGTACCGGTGAACATCGAAGTTCAGCCTTACGAGAAGCTCCGCGTTGTCCCCGTTCTTCCGGAACAGGTAGCGGGCATTCACGCCCGGCCAGCGCTCGAGGCCGATCAACGGGTCGGTGTAGCCGATCAGGAGATCGCACGCGTAGGGATATCCCGGGATGTTCGCGGTGGCGACGGTGTTGCCGAAGATGTCGCGGTGATTGGCGAGCACGTCCATCAGACTGCCGACGCCGCGGTAGGGGCTCTGATCCTGCGGAAGCTGTCCGGCCACCTGCTGTGGCACCACCGGAAGCGGGCCCCGCCAGAAGTTGAACATCGGCACCAGGTGGGTATAGCGCCAGGCGTTCGGGATTTGCAACGGCTGATCCTCGTCGAGCACCGGGAGCGGGAACTGTTCGTCCCCAGGCCCCTTGGCGAGGCTCTCCACGCTCTGCCGGAACGCGCCGTTGGCCCCGACGCGGAAGGTAATCAGGCTGAAGATGAACTGCAGCTGATTGGCGAACCACGGCGCCTGCAGGTTGAACCCGGGGGGCAGGTTGTCGAACGCTGTGGCATCCGGCATCTGCCGGTAGAGCTCCACACCCACATGCCCCGGCGGCACGGCCGGCACCTTCCGGATCATCCGCTGCGTCACGTCGATGTTCGCCCCCTCGAGGAGGAGCGGCTTCGACGCGTTCGCGAACGCGATCGACATCGCGGTAACGCCGTACGCGGCGGCCACGGTGGCGAGCGTATCGGTGCCGTTGGCCACGTGCGTGACCGGCGGGAGCACGAGCCTGGTTCCCCCGGCGAGCGTGGCGGCCGGATTGAGCTCGCGCAGCGCGGCCTCCGGCACGCCGAGCGCCGCGGCCGCCTCCGGCCATCCCGGATAGCCCTGCGCCGCGACGGTCGCGATCCGTCCCTCGATCGTCAGCTCCACCCCTTCGTTGAGCGTCAGCCCCGCGATTCCCAACACCAGGCTGGCGCCCGAGACGCCGTAGCCGGCAATGACGTCGTCGATCGACATCGACGGATCGAGGTCGATGTTCAGATCGCGCTGCCGCGCAACGGCGAAGAGCTTCCCCCCCGCCGCCGGCACGCTTCCGGTAACCAGCCGGTTGGCATATGACGGAACGCCGCCGTAGGTCTGGCCGAGCGTGATCATGAAGGTGAGGGTCGCCGAGCCGTCCTTGAAGAGATGATCGGGAAGCCCCGCGCCGTCGGCCTCCTTCCGGTAGTAGAGGTAGTACCCTCCGGAGCGGACACTGCAGGCCTGCCAGAGAAGGCGGACCATGCGCGAGGCCTCGTCGCGGAAGTAGTTGGCGACGGATGCCGGCGCCGCGGCGAATCCCGGAGCGGCGGCCGCAGCCTGCGGGTGATTGAGCGTCGAGAGATTGGTCTGATGGATGAACGCGCCGATGGCATCGATCCCGTCGGACGCCAGCGCCGCGCCGGCATCCCCGGTCGGTGGCGCGAAGAGGATGTGAACCTGCGCGATCGGCTGGTACCCTTCATCCTCGTCGTCGAGGATCTGCTCGAGCCGGTAGAGTCCCTCGGTGCCGCAGCCGTCGATGGCGTAGACGCTTCCGAGCACCGTGTCGTCGGCGAGGCTCACCTTTCTGATGCGCACCTCGAGCGCCGCGGCCCAGCGATGCGCGCCGATCGGATCCACCTCCGCCTCCGGCGTGGCGTCCGGACGCGACCCGACGAGGAACGCGGGGTTGGCCTCCCACGGCCGGGCGATCATCCGCTGCAGCGGATCGTTGAGCGTCCATGCCCACGCGCCGTTGACCGTCGCGCCGCCGAGATCGACGGCCGTGCCGACCGGCACCGGCGTGCCGACGACGAACTCGACCGGCGTGATGCCGTAGAGCTTCGCCTTGTCGAAGACGTTCAGCGGAAGCTGAAGCGGCGCGGCGGCGAGCTGCTGATACCAGCCGATCTCCGGGCCGTCCAGCCAGATGGTGGCCTCGTTGGCCGTCGGGGGGAGATAGGTGAACCATCCGCCACCGGGCCAGTCGAGCGTGATCTTCACGAGTCCCGAGCGTGGGGCGATGCGCTCGGCGGCCACCTCCTGGTTGATCCAGTTCCAGAACGGATTGACATCGTTCGGGTCGAACGTCGGCAGGATGAACTGCTGTCCGGTCAGGCGGAAGAGCGGCTGCGTCTCCTGTAGCACGCCCTGTATGATCCAGGGTCCGGGATTGGTATTGCCCGTCGGACTCGGCAGGCGGAGTCCGGGCACCAGGAATCGGGAGACCATGCGCCCCAGGTTCATGAAGCCCCTGGTGCGATGGATCCTGTCGATGAGCGCGCCGACGCTCACGCGGCCGACGTTGCTGGCGCCGATGACGGTTCCCGGCTGAAAGGCCGGCTTCCCCGCCCCAGCGTTGGCGCGGGCGAGCGAGATCACCGGAACGCCGTGGGTGGCGGCGGCTCCCTCGAGCGTCGACCCCGCCGCGGCGGTGAAGGTCCGCGGCGGGAGCGTCAGCACCCGGTCGGCGGCGACGGCTCCGTTCACGTCGGCGAACGCGGCGAGGAAGTCGCCGGGCGTCACCCCCTGGGGAGCGAGGCCGGCGAGCGTGTCGTAGCGCGTGGCCTGATAGACGACTCCCGGCTCGTACTCGATCGGCATCCCTTCGGTGAAGATGCCCGGAAGGAACGCGTTCAGCTCGCCGATCGCGCGGAGATACGCGAGTACCGATGCATCGTCGGGAGCCGAGGCGAATCGGGCCGCGAGCACGCGGTACGATGTGTCCCCTCCTTGCGTCCGATGGGTGGTCAGGCCGAACGGGATGAAGAACGGGGTCCCGGCCGTGAGCCGTCCGGCGTCGTGGGCGATCGAGCGGGTCACGTAGCCGGGACTGAGATCCGGCGCGAGACTCTCGGCGATCTCGAGCAGGCTCTTGCCGGCCTGCACGGAATACTCCATGCCGGCGTATCGCACCACGGTCCCGGGGGCGATGAGATCGACGACGGAGGAATTGGCCTCGCCGAGATCGAACAGCAGCTGATCGATGCCGCCGGTGGCATAGGGAGCGCAGAGCGCGGCGAGCGTTTCGCCGGCGCCGGTGGCCGCGACGGTCGCGCCGCCGGTGACCATCTGCGTATCGGCCGCGATCGGCGCGGCCTGGGCCGTCAGTGCCGCGGCGTCGAGCGAGATGCCGAGCTTCGCGGCGATGATCGAGGGGGTATCGCCCGCGACGATCGTATACTCGACGGAGGTCATCGCCTCCTTCGCCGCCTGAATCACCCCCCGTCCGAGCATGAGGAAATAATCCTCGAAGATCAGATCCACCAGGGCGCGCGGCCCGTTCGGCGGGTTCATCGGATCGGTGGTGCCGGGATTTGCGTCCGCCTCGTTCGCATTCTGGAAGCGCATCGCCAGATCCTCGAAGTAGGCCGCGATCTCCGCCGTGTACTCCGGACACACCGGCGTCCGCTGCTTGAAGAACACCGGCTGGTACGGCGTCAGCACCGTGTTCGCGTTGGCGTCCTTCTCCACGAAATCCACCTGCAGCCGGAGATCCGGGATCATCGGGAACGGGCAGACGGTGGGGCGGCCATACGGCGGAGCGGATTCCGTCGATGTGTTCGGGGAGTGCTTCCTGCCGCCGGGAGCCGGCGCCCAGAGCTTGATGTCGAAGAAGGAAACGAGCATCCGCACGATCTGCGTCGCGTCGAACGGCGCGCGTCCGAACGGACGCGAGGTCAGCACGCGATGGATGTCGTCGAGATCGGCGGCGGTGACCGAGCACCCGCGGAGCGCGGCGACCGTCAGCGGCGTGGTGGTCGGGCAGGGAGCGTTGGCGGCATTGATCAGCCAGAGGAGCATCGCCTCGGCGATCAGATCGAAATCTCCCTTGCGCGGAAGGTTGGTCGCGTCCGGCGCCAGCCGTGACTCGACCCAGGGAGGCGTGCCGTCAAGGAAGAGCATCGCCACGTAGCTGGCGCGCTTGGCGTTGCCGACCTCCTCGACGGTGAACTGCGGACGGAACGCGATGTAGAGCGTCTCCCGTTGCGGGTCGGCAAGCGTGTTCACCCAGTCCCAGTCCATCGGCCGGAGCGGCTGCTCGGCGCCGCGGGGCGCGAGTCCGGACGGCGCGGCGGCGAACGGCGATGTCGGATGCTCGAGAAGCTCGCCGGCGATCCCCTCCCCCACGGAGGCCGCCGGGAGCATGCGCGGCTCCGGAGCCTCGATCGATTGCGGACCGCCGGCGCGGGCCCACGCGGGCGACTGCGTGCCGGGAGGGATCGGGATGGTGAACGACTCGCTGATCTCGGTGCTGAACGAGCAGTTGACGTCGACGCCGAGCCAGTCGGTGCCGACCCGGACGTTGAGGTTCACGTTGACGCCGGCGCGGAAGGTGAGGACGATCGGGCGCATTTTCTCGAAGAGGACGTTGATGCGGGCATAGGCCTCCACCAGCACGTTGGCGCTGATCACCGCGAAGCTCACGCTCCCCTGGATACGCCCGACCACGCCGTAGCTCCCCTCGAGACGGTAATAGAGATCGTCCGGAATGCCGCGCGCCGTGTTGCCGTTGAAGAAGGCGAGAACTCCCTCCAGGATTCCCTGGTAGGTGAGGCTCAATTCCGCGCGGAAGATACCCTTGTCGATGATTTTGCCCACGCCGAGGCTCAGCCCCACGCCGCACTCGATCACCGGACGGAACGTGCCGTTGTCCGGGATGTAGTCCGACGGCAGGCGGGTGGCGGTCGATCCCTCCAGCAGCGCGAAGTAGAACCCGCCGGCGCCGATGAACGGGAAGATCTGCACCATCGCCGAGCGGGAGAAATCGTTGTTCTTCGGGAAGCCGAGATCGATCCGGAAGTTGCCGTTGGTGTAGATGTCGACGGCGATGATCGGAAGGGTGATCGACACCTGGCCGAATTCGAGCTGCCTGAACGCGTCCGGCAGACGGAGCTCGATCTGGTAGACGCCGACGCTCTCGGTGACCTTCTTGTAGAGGATCTCGAAGCCGAGGCCGCCGAGCTTGCCGGCGCGGGCTCCGGCCAGAAGATCGATCCTGACGCCGGCGATCTGTCCGTCGTTGAAGACGAGGCCGAGCGTGATGAAGCGGAGCAGATCGAGCTTGGCGGCGAGAAGCCACGACGCGGTCGGCTCGAAGCCGAGCTCGCCGCGGCCGGCCAGGGGATTGGCGGTCGGCTCTCGGGAAGTCAGCCCGGCGGCCGAATCGATGGCCTGGATGGCCGCGTCGACCGAGGTGAGGCGCGCCACGCCGTTGAGCTTCAGACGCTGACCGACGGCGAGGAATTTCAGGTCGAACATCTTCAGGTTGCTCCCCGGAATGGTCGGGGGATTGGAGCTGCCGAGGTCCCATTCCGTCCTGGCCAGGGCGGTCTCATGGAAGGGGAAGCCTTCGATGGCGAGCCTGACGCGCCACTTGTCCCCCTGCGGCGTCTGCTGTTTGGCGAGGTAGACCGAGACGCGCCTGATCGTATAGAATACGAGATCGACGTCCGGCGTGAACGTGTAGGTAATTCCCACCTTGTCCCCGTAGCCGCCGCCGAAAAAGAACTCGAAGTCTACGTCGCGCAGGCTGATTCCGGAGAGCACGCTCCAGGGATCGGGGAGCTGCGGGGAAAGCGGCGTCACTCCCTGAATACGATTGTAGCAGCGAACCAGTATCTCGATGATATCGCCGAGCGTGCGCCCGTAGTTGACGACGAGCTTCGATACGCCCCCGGAGCGCACGAACCGGCAGGTCAGGCCGGCGTAGCTCGCGCCGATCTTCCAGTTCCCGACGTTCGGCGCCGCGGTCTCCACCGAGAAGAAGACGGTGAAGGGCTCGCCATACAGAAGCATCGATCCGGAGAGCCTGAAGGATCTGCTTGCGATACTCACCACCGGCGGATTGGCGGCGGCATCGGTGGTGGAAGTGTACTCGGCGCGCACCGCCGTAATCGTGTAGAGCTCGTCGGAGAAAAACCGGAATCCGAAATTGTTGATCTCCAGCAGAAGCGAGAGCCCGCCCGGCATCCCGGAAATCGCCGTCGCGTAGATGATGCCCAGCTCCTTGAGCGCCGTGGTTCTGAAGACGTCGTTGATCGTGGCGTTGTCGGAGCCGTTCGCGTCCCCGACGGTGATGAACGGCTGGATCAGCTGGAAGACGCTCACCTCGGTGACCGTGCGCGCCGAGAGCCTCCACTGCCCGCCGGTCCGCTCGACCGAAACATCGAGCGAGACCACCCCGGCAATCGAGAGGGTTCCGGAAATCCGGGCATCGATCGTCCGGTTCGGCGAAAGCGGCCGCGATACGTCCAGCACGAGCTCGGCGTTCCGGATCGACAGCACCCCCTGGATCAGGCTCCAGGTGCCTGTGGTAATCACGTCGAGGAACATCCGTTTGAGCGCGACCGGCCTGAGCGAGAACTCCACGAACGCCTGATCGAGCGAGATCGGGAGCTCCGAGAATGACGGCGGCGGATTCAACTGCTGCATCGGCGGGTTGCCCGGCAGCGCCGCGAAGGTCGTCAAGGCAAGCGTGGCCTCCGTCGTCGGACGCATGCGCACCGCCAATACCCAGTTGGCGAGCCCTCCACGACTGGAAAGGGCGACCGCGAACGGCACGTTGCCGAGCGTCACATCACCGAGCACGGTGATCTCCACCTTGCGCGAGGCATCGAGCGGAGAACGGACGCTGATGGTGATCACGAGCCCGGTCACCTCGAACCCCTGGAACACCCGCCACGCGGTGGCCGTGGCAACGTTGACGGTAATGCTGTCCAGCGTGAACCGTGGCGCGGACGATGCCGTGGTGAATGAGATCGCGAGGCCACGTAGCGACAGATCGGCGAGCCCTCGCAGCGCATCGGGAATGGAATCGACCAGATCTCCCCCGCCGAGATAGGCGTAGAGACTGGACATGCTGAACGCCGTCGCCTCGGCCGACTCGAAGAGTACCTCCCATGACCACGATCCCTGATCGATCCCCGCCCCTCCCTGCCCGACGATCTGCGCGATCGGCACCTGAACGCGGACGCGGACGGCGACGCCGTTGAACACGACGAGGCCGCGCAGCTCCAGACCGCTGACATAGTCGGTCAGCGACGGACCGGGAAAGCGGGTCAGCGTGAAGCCCAGATCCGTGAGCGTGAGCGCCAGGCCGAGGTTCGCGCTCGCGGGAATCAGATCGTAGGCTCCGCCACCGGCATCGACGCTGATGGCGGCGGCGCGGGAGACCGACGAGGCCGTGACCCTCGGGAAATTGAACGTGGCGTCGGGCAACGGCCAGCCCAATCCATCCTGCGAAAACAGCCCGATCGTGATGAGCGTCGACAGCTGGATCATGTCCAGATCGGCGACGATGGCGCATGTCCGATCTGCGGCCACGTCCCCCCCGCTGATCGTCACGACCATCGAGGCTGTCATGCCGTAGATCGAGCCGTTTCCGAGAATCCGGATGGTGTCGTTCGTGAGAGTAATGGCCGTGGCCGGATCGGTCACGTTGAGCGTCACCGAGCTCAGGCCGAGAAGGTCGAGCACGATGGCGAAGGAGGGATATTCGCCGCTCGATCGCCCGAGCGTCAACGGCCCGTTCCCCGCCGCCGTACGCAACGCGTCGACGAGTTCTTGCATGGTCATGGTGGCATTCCCCGGGTTACTGATTGGCGGCGTTGGAACAGGTCACCTGTGACCTGACGCATGTCGGACCCTGCTGTATCGGAGCGAAGGTATCCTTGTCGCGATCGCATTCGACGAACGTCATCACCACGTCGTTTCTTCCGCTCGGGAACGAGCTGTTGTCGAGGTAGAGAATCACGTCGCGGTATTTGGTGGGCTTCCCCTTCGATGGATCGGTGGTATTGCTCGACACATAGGTGTAGCGGATATCGCATCCGGCGGCCGTGAGCTTCTGCAGTGTCTTCTCCGAGGGAAGTGGCTGCGTCTTGAACGTTCGCAGTGCCGATTCGATCACGCAGACACGCGGCGCCGCGCGGCGGACGAAATCGTCGTTCGTGCTGTGGGCGCTCCCGTGATGGTCCGCCTTGAACGCGCAGACGTGCGTCGAACCGATGCCGGGCAGCCCGGACATGTAGGTCAGGATCGGACCTTCGAGATTGACGTATCCACCGCCGCCGCCGCCGGCATCACCGGCCGTGTAATAGCGGAACTTCTTGAACCGGATCACGAACGCGAACGACATGTCGTTTTCGCTCAGAGGCTCCTTCCGTCCGCTCGATTTGGGCACGGCCAGCTGGGTTCCACCGACCTCTCCGTTGGATGCCGTGCAGATCATCGAAAGATCCTTCAATCCGGCGAAGAGATTGGTGCCGCTGGTGATCCGTAAACGCCGTCCGGCGTAGGTGGTCTCGACGGTATTATCGTAGTCGTCGACCGTGTTCGATCCCTCGTAGTCGAAGCAGTCATCCACCGTCGGGGTATACTTCTTGCCGAAGGCAAAGCGATCGATGATCCACACGTTGCGACTCCAGGCCGACGGGGCCGCGCCGGACGGACACGTGGTACAGGCCGTCATCTGCTCGAGAATGGGAATCATGCCGGCGACGTGATCTCGGTGAAAATGCGACACGACGATGTAATTGAGACCGGTGTTGGAATATTCGGCGACCGTATCACGGATATACTTCCAGATATACTTCATTTTGTCCTTGGAGACGCTGTATCCGCCGTCGATCAGCACGCTGCGGGTGCGTGTCTTGTCGTTGTCGGTGTCGTTGGCGATGATCAGCGTGCAATCTCCCTGGCCGACGCCGAGGTGATAGATCTTGAGCCACTGCGCCCGCGCGTCGGTGCCGAGCAACAGGAGCATGATGATGAGCGCGAGGAAATACTGCCGCCTCATGGTGATATCCTTCAATTGTGGTGGTGGTGGCGAAACCGGAAATCGTGCGCGCCGGCCGGCCGTTCGACCGACCTCCCGGCCGGCGCCGCATCCAACGTTCGGGCGATCATGGCCGGCATCGACGCCGGCCGCATGGAGATGTGATCGTGAATCGCGCTCGCGCGCCCTGTTCAGGAGCCGTGCTCACGTGCCGCGATAGACGCCGAGCCAGCCGAGCTTGTCGTCATCCGGGGTGGTGGCTCCCGGGTTGCCGAAGATGAAGATGTTCGGCCCCCCGCCGATCGGGAAGGCGAGGCCGAGAACGCGGAGCGCGAAGTTGTCGAGCATCAGGATGTAGCTGGCGGTTGCCCCGGTGCCGAACATCCTCAGCTCGTAGGCACGAGCGCCGACCTTCACCACCCCCTCCACGCTGAACAGATCGTTCCCTCCTCCACTGACGCCGGGGAATTTGAGCCAGACCTGCGAGCGCGCCCGCGCGCCGGGGCTCCAGGTCAGAAGCATTCTGATGGTGAGTCCGGCGTTGGCGGCAAACTCCCCGAGCGTGCCGAGGTTCAGCTCGAAGTCGAGCCCGTACCAGAGCGCCGGGGCGATCGGCTCCGCGGTCATCGGCGCGCTCACCGGGACGTATCCCTCCTTCCGCGGCCCCTCTCCACCGGCGTTCCGGGAGAAGGAGAGCATCCGCATCGGGAACTTCGCGATCAGGCTGCCGGCGCGCAGTGGCGAGGATGCCGGCGCCAGATCGAACGTCACCCGCGTGGTGGTGAAGGCAAACGTGGGCGCCCCGGCGACGTTGTTCGAGTCGATGGTGAACGCCATGTCGATCGCGAGCCCCTCGAACGCCAGCCGATCGTAGGAGAGCATGTCGAAGTCGCCGGAAGAGCCTTCGAGCTTCTTGAAGGCGATCGCGCCGTGCAATCCGAAGGCGCAGGCCATCCGCGTCCCACCGTTGTTCGGGAGCGCCGTCCGGTTGACGGCGAAGTCGGACTTTCTGATCTCGACCGACTCGATCACCTTGCCGTCGAGCATGAAGCGCTTCCCCCCTTCCTCGAGGAGGAAGGAGTAGCTGGCCACGCCGCCGCGCATCTCCCGCTGGCCGGTCAGGCGGATGGCCGAGGAGGTCGCCCCCGTGTTGCCGATCACCGTCGTCACCCGTTCGTCGAAGAGCTGGTTGATCGTCAGGTCCGCTCCGCACTTGAATTCCTTCAGGTTGCCGTTGTCGAACCAGACGCGGAACTCCCTGACGGCGAATCCGAACGGAATGGTGGCCGGAGGGGCGGCCTGCGTCGGCACCGGCTGTCGGTAGTCGATGAGGCCGAACGTCGAGCAGTCCCGCGGGACCACGACGCCGGTGGCCGGATCGATCTCGAGCGTGCTCGCCTCCACGGCGATATGGTGCGCCACGAAGAGCGCGTCGTCCACGCCGGCGCGAAGCACCGCGAGCTCGGCCGGCATCTGCCGCCCGACGTTGACGTTGAGCGCCAGCACGCCGGTCCACCCCGGATCGTCGACGAGCCGCATGAAGCGCGCGTAGGCGGGATGTTCAGCCGCGCGCAGCCCGGTCTGATCGATGAAGTCCGCCAGCCGCGTGGCCAGCGCGGCAAGGCGTCCGTTACCGTAGCGGTCGAACCGCTCGGCGTTGGTCCAGGACTTCGGCTTGCCGATCCGCTGTCGGATGGAGCCGGGGCCGAACTTGAAGATCACGGTGTTGTTCAGGTCGCGGAAATCCCCCGCGACCAGCGTGGTCGCGGCGCCGGCCTGGAAGCCGTTGGCGGCCGGATCGAGCTCGAAGGTCCAGTCTCCCATCTTCACGCACATCGTGGCGTCGGTATAGGTTCCGACCAGGCTCTCCGCGGTGGTGACCACGAGAAAGAGGGAGTTGCTCTGGAACGCCGCCTGCAGCGTGGGGTTGAGACAGACGAAGCCGATGGTCGTGCCGGCATGGTTGCGGGCGAGCACGAGGCTGGTCCAGGCGGCGCCGAGCATGTCGAGCTGCATCCCCTGGCGGGTGACGGCCGGCGCGCTCGGGATCTCCGGAGCCTCCGGAAGCTCGCCACCGTTGCCGAGTATCTCTCCGATCAACCGACGTCGCCATGGCGCCACGATCTCCCCCTCGAAGCGCGCCAGGAAGGTGGCCCGCCACTCCCGCGGGATCTCGCGCGGGGCGGCCCCGGCAAGGGGCACCATCGGGAAACAGCTCTCCGGGGTCGGAAGCGGAAGCGTGGCGGCGATCGGCTCGAACAGCTCCAGAATGGCGCCGGCCGGCGCATTGAAGAACGGAGCGTTCTCCGGCTGCGAGAAGTAGACGCTCCCTCCCGTTCCGGTGGCGCGGATGAAAGAGACCCACGACGTGCGATACCGGTCGGTCAGCAACGTCAGGTCGACGTCGGTGCCGGCGTTGAACGCGCCGGGGCCGCGTGTCGGCGAGACGATGGGGAACTCCGGCGCGAATGCTGGTCGGCCCGGCACGAAGACCATTCGATCGCCGGCCGCGCCGTTTCTCGGCGGACGGATCTCCACCGACTCGACACCGGAGAGACCGCAGAGAAGTTTGGAGGGGAATTCGGCATCGCCCCGTTCGTAATCGAGCGGGATGCCCGCGTCGTCGATGAGGATCACCGTGAACTCGCCGCTCGGCGCCAGGTAATAGCATCGGTCGCCGCCGACCGACCGGAGCACCTCGAAGACGAGCCGCGGAGGGCGCGCCGCCCCCGGGCAGGGAGCCAGCGCGACGATCTCGCCGGTGACCGTGCGGAAGAAGGTGCGGAGATACTCCTGCCGCGGCGGCGTGGTGACCGCGTAGTAGCAATCGCCGCAACCGTTCGGCTCGAGGATGATCGACTGGCCGAGGAACTCGAGATAGCTCCGCTCCGGCTCGAGCGGGGCGAGAGGGTTCCAGAGCATCCGGAAGAGAACGAGGCGATCGTCCCGGAGGTCGAAGATCGGGTAGAACTGATGCGCTTCGGCGGCGCCGATCGCGGCCACGTAGTGAAGGCCGACGTTCCAGCTCGTGGAGGCTGTGGAGTAGAGATCGCCGATCATGCCGATCCCCTCGAAGGCTCCCGGCTCCGCGCCGGCCAGCCAGAGAAAGAGCGCGTGATCCCGATCTCCGGCGGCATCGGGCGCGTCCGGCGGACAGCGCTCCGGCAGCGGCGTCGGCGGCATGAAACTGAAACGGATATCCTCCAGCCCGAACGGCTCGAGCGGCGGGATAACGGTGTAATCGACGACCATGCCGACGCCGATCGGGAGATGATAGCCGCCGAAGTCGATGATGACTTCGCTGACGACGACCACCGGATCGGGAGGCGGATCGTCGGAGGGATCGACCGGAGGAGGATCTCCCGACGGCGGGAGCTCGCCGCTCGAGCCTCCCTCGGGGGGATCCTCGGCCCCACCGGGATCGGACGGGAGGCTTCGGGTTCTGACGCAGGCGATCGGAAGGGCGGTGGCCTCATCGGTGATGTCGCCCGGGATGTAGGCGATCCAGAGAAAGCTCGTGTGCTCGATGTAGTAGTCGCTCCCCTCGGCGTTGGCGCCGAGCAGGCGCCCGATGGCATCGGCAACGTCGGGGAGCTCCGATTCCGGCAGCGTGCCGGCGTAGGAGCGAACGAACAGATAGTAGCCGACGCGCGTTGCCCAGGAGGATTCGAGCGTGAGCTCTTCATCGCCGCCGGCAACATCATAGAAGCCCACGAACCCATCCTCGCCGACCCATTCCAGACGATAGAGCGGCGTGTCGCCGATCTGTGTGAACGTACTCATGCTCGTGGTGGTGGTGGTGGAAAGTGACTGCGGCTGCGGCGCGCGCGCTGGGCGCGCGTCCCTCCGGAGGAGCATGGCCGGGACCATCCTCCCCTCCGGAGCGGAAGCTGACCGGAGCTCAACGGCCCTTCGGTCGTGGGATGCCGACGGCACCGGAGGGACGCGCCGCGCCGGCCATCCCGGTATATCCGGGGATGCCGGTATAGCCGGGCATGCCGGTCGAGCCGGTGGTCCCCGTGGTGCCGGTAGTCCCCGTGGTACCAGTCGTGCCGGTCGTTCCCGTTGTACCGGTCATGCCGGTCGTCCCAGTGGTACCGGTGGTGCCGCAGGGGAAGCAGCCGCCATAGCTCCAGGCGCCGGATGTACGGAAGTAGAGCGAGAGCGCTTCGATGAGGGGGGAGGCGGGACCGCATGCCAGCAGCGACTCCGAGAGCTTGCACATGTAGTACGGCTCCGGCGTCGACATGTCGCGCTGCGGACAGAGGGATGTCGACGCGGCGGGAAGGAAATAGCCGGCGAGGATCGAGAGGAAGCCGGAGTACGGGAGATTGGCGATCACGTAATCGACGTAACGATCGGAGCCCTGAGAGCCGCATGCGCCGGCCGAGCCGATCGGCGTCGGTTGACAATCGAGGCGCTGAAGAAAGCACTTCGACAGCTCGGCCACGAGCCGGGAGCTCGGTCCGCATTCCATGAGCGCCTGGGTCAGCGCCATCTGCATGATCCCTCCGATGCCGAGGCATCCGACGCTCGACGAGCCGGTGGGCCCGGGAGGCCCCTGCGGTCCCGTCGGCCCGGTGACGCCCGGGATTCCCTGCAGGCCCTGGAGCCCCTGCAGCCCGGTAACGCCCTGCGTTCCGGTAGTTCCCTGAGGGCCCGGAATCCCCTGGGCGCCGGTGGTCCCCTGGAGGCCGATATCCCCCTGAAGGCCGGTCACACCGGGCATTCCGGTCACTCCCTGTATGCCCGTATCGCCCTGAAGTCCGGTGGCGCCCTGGATGCCGGTTTCCCCCTGAATGCCCGTCACTCCCTGTATACCCGTGTCCCCCGAAGGACCGGTGATGCCCTGGATACCGGTATCTCCTTGAGAGCCGGTATCCCCCTGGATGCCGGGCCATCCCCGCGGGCCGGTCACACCCTGGATGCCGGGCTCCCCCTGAAGACCGGTAACGCCTTGAATGCCCGTATCTCCCTGGATACCGGTATCCCCCTGCAAGCCGGTCACTCCCTGGATGCCGGTATCTCCCTGTGGGCCGGTGGCGCCGACAGCGCCGGTGGGTCCGGTGGGACCATACGGCCCGGTCTCTCCGATCGGGCCGGTGACGCCCTGCGGGCCGGTGGGGCCAGTGACGCCCTGCGGGCCGGTGGGGCCAGTGACGCCCTGGATGCCGGTCTCCCCCTGGATGCCGGTATCCCCTTGGGGACCGGTATCTCCCTGAGGGCCGGTATCCCCCTGGACGCCGGTATCGCCCTGGACGCCGGTCACTCCCTGCGGGCCTGTTACGCTCCCGAGAACCAGATAGCTCCAGGTTCTCCCCGGGTTGCAGCTCCCGGAAGGGTCGGTGGAGCGGGGAGTCCGCGCGGCGCCGGACTGCTCGCTCGATGATTCGTGTGGTGTGCTCATCGCTGTTGCACTGCTTTGGTGGTGGTTGTCGTGGCAATCGCATGTCCGGCGCGCAGCACGCGGGCGGCTCTCCCGCGACGAATGGACGCGGCATGCCGGCGGCCGAGGATGCCGGTTCCTCCGCGACCAGGCGACGTCCGCGAGATCAGGATATCGACACGCCGTGTCGGGCTCGTTTGTGGTGGTGGCCCACTTCGCCGTCAGTCGCCGCAATAAAATATCCGTCGGATATTCGTTGAAATAGCCGAACAACGTCGAGGCATGCACATGCGCATCACGGAGATATCGCGCGCCGTGAATATTCCGACATATCGCGCATCACATGCTCGAACTTTCCATATCGCGCGCGCGCCGGCCACGCACGAGCCCGCAATAACTCGCGTCGGAACGCCGGCCGCCGGACGTCGCGCGCGAAGCGGACGAGAAGCCGCAACGCGCCGCGCGCAAGCCGCGACCGACAAGGCACGGCACCGGAGCGCGGCCAGAAGCATGACGCCGCGAGCAACGGAAACAGGCTCGTCGCCGGAATGAATGGTGAATGACGCTGGGGGTGGCAGTGTGTCAGGCTTCGCGACGCGGACCTGCTTGCACGCGAAGCACTTGCGATCAATATACTCGGCGTCACGCGCGAAAGGCAACAAGATTTTCGCGATGCCGGATAAATAATATCCCCGTATTTCGTTGTCGAATTCTGGTCCGGATTGTATACGAATTCACGACCGTCTGCACGGTCTGGCCACGCGAATATTCCGATCACCGCGGATCTCGTTGCGCGTGCAGGTATCCGGGGAAACGGAGGCCATCCGCCGGGGGCCATGAGCCAGCATCCGGAGGCATCGCCGGTTGTGTCACGATCGTGAGGCCGGCTCGAACGCTTCATGCCTCCAAGGGGCCGACGCCGGTTCCGCGCCGATTCTGTATCGTTACGCTCAGGATCTTCCTCGGCACGGTCTCCACGACCGGCCATGGTTACAACAACACTTCGCACCGATGACGATGCGCTCGCTCTTCTTCGCGCTCCTCGCTCCGCTTTTTCTCCATGCTCATACCGACATCGTATCGCGGGACGCGCATGCGTCGGGAAGCGGGCCAGCCCTGGCCGTGGCGCGCACGCCGGCCGGAGCCCGCATCGTTCCGCATCAGATCCGGCTTGATGACGGCACCACCTTCTCCCTCTCCGCGCCGGCCAATTACTCGATCCGTGTCGCCGCTCAGGGACTCCGCCGTCTCCGCTTCATGGCGTGGAGTCCCGACGGCCGCCTTTTCGCCACCGACATGCACAGCCTGGACGACAACGAGAAGGGGCGCGTCTGCGTCTTCGACCGATTCGATTCGACGACCGGCGCCTTCGGCTCCACCACGATCTACCTCGATCATCTCCGCAATCCGAACAGCATCGCGTTCTACCGCGATCACGAGGGGATCGACTGGCTCTACGTGGCGCTCACCGACAAACTGGTCAGGTTTCGATACGCGGCCGGAGACACGGCGCCCCAGGGAGCACCGCAGACGATCGCCACCTTCCCGGCGTACGGCCTGAGCTACAAGTACGGCGGCTGGCACCTGACCCGAACGGTGGCCGCGCACGCAGATCAGATCTACGTGGCGGTGGGGAGCAGCTGCAACGCCTGCGAGGAAAAGGAAGCGGTGCGAGCGTCGATCATCGTGATGAATCCCGACGGTAGCGCGCAGCGTTCGTACGCGACCGGGCTCCGGAACTCGGTCGGGCTGAAGTGGGTCGGCGAACGGCTCTGGGCCACCGACATGGGCGCCGATCATCTCGGCGATCGCCTTCCGAACGATCTGCTCTACCTGGTGCGCGACGGCGCCAGCTACGGCTGGCCCTACTGCTACGCCAAGGGACGCCGCTCACTGCCGGATCGGACGGAGGAATGGGAGCGGAGCGGTTTCGACTGTTCGAAGGTTCCAGCGCCATCCGGCGTGTTTCCCGCGCACTCGGCGCCGCTCGGCATGGAGCATTTCGATGAGAGCTTTGCCGACGCGAACCTGCACGGCTCGATGCTGGTGGCGCTGCACGGCTCTGGGAAGGTCCGCCTGCGCAGCGGCTACCAGGTCGTGCGCGTCGGCACGGACGGACGGGTCTCCCCGTTCATCACGGGATTTCTCCAGGGGACCCGACGCATGGGTCGTCCGGTCGATCTGCTCCGGCGCGATGCCCGATCGTTCTTTCTGACCGACGATTTTCACGGCGTGCTCTATTACGTGGCGATGCGATGAGCTCGATGAGCGTGCGCTCACGCCAGCCATCGTGGCGCCGGAACGCGCGCATCATCGCGTGTCATTGATGAGAACGCTTTCGATAAAGGTGTACGTGACGGTCTACGTGGCCTTCCCCTATTGCCACATCAATGGATGCGCGCGAACCAGGGCCACGTGCGGTACCAATCGCGCACGCTGAAGACGTGCGCCGATCAGGGCCGACGTGCGGTATCAATCGCGCACGCTGAAGACGTGCGCCTACCGGACCAACCACACGCTCCCCGTCTCTGGTAGGCGCAGCTCTTCAGGCTGCGCCGTAATACCATGAACTGCGCACGCTGAAGACGTGCGCATACCGGACCAACCACACGCTCCCCGTCTCTGGTAGGCGCAGCTCTTCAGGCTGCGCCGTAATACCATGAACTGCGCACGCTGAAGACGTGCGCATACCGGTCGGAGCATACCAGTGGGCACGCGGCAATCCCAGCCTAACGCGCGGAGTCTCGAACATGGCCGTCGCCTGTTCTATCCTGCTTCCGCCTTCGACCGAATTTCTCTGGATTGCAATAACGGAAATAGATCTGCCGGGTAGATAAAAGGGGGAACGGATCGCTCCGCTCCCCCTCATCATGAATCCGATGTCCCGCCGCCAACTATCGCACCAGATGCACCAGGCGCGTGACGCGTGCCCCGTCGGCATCCAGACGGAGCAGATAGACGCCGCTCGGCAGATCCCCCAGCCCCTGCTCGTCCAGACGCAGCTCCAGCCTGCGCGGTCCGGCCGGGAGCATACCGTCGAACAGACGCGCCAGCTCGGCCCCACGCTGATCCACCAGCGTCAGCACCGCCCGCCCCTCGCTCCGCTTCGTCAGCTCGATGGCCGCGCTTCCGTTGAACGGATCCGGATGCACCGACATCGACGTGCCGGCGCCGAGCGCCGCTCCCTCGTCGGCCACGCCGCTCTCGGCGTCCGAGGCGAAGCTCCACGTGTCGGACCAGGGACCGGCGGCGACGCCCCCCTTGGCCGCCACGCGCCAGTAGTAGCGGTGCCCCGGCCGCATCCCGCTCCAGGCGTAGAACGTGTCGGCAAGCGCCGGAACATCGAGCGTCGGCGCGGCGAAATCCGCGCTCTCGGCGATCTGCAGGTGATAGCTGACCGCCCCATTCACCGGAAACCAGCTCATCATCAGCAGGCGGGTCAAGCCGGTCGATCCGTTCAGCGGCGTCACCAGCCCAGGCGCCGCCATGGCCGAGCCGGTCGTGGTGAAGCTCCAGACATCGGACCAGTCGGCGTCGCCGTACTTCCCGGCCGAGCGCACGCGCCAGTAGTACTGCCGGTTCTGCGCCAGGCCGTCGTAGCCGATCGTGTCGACGTCGGCAACGGTCCGGTCGAGCGCGGTCCGGGAGAACGACGGGGTCTCGGAGACCTGCACGCGATATCCCGAGGCGCGCGTATCGACCTCCCAGCGGAGCCCGCCGTCGACCGCCACGTTCTGGAGCCCGTTGGCCGGCGCGATCAGCCGCGCGTGCGCCGGGAGCACCATCTGCTTCCAGTTGTCGATCAGCTCCTGAAACGCCTCCGGCTTGTTCTGCGGAATCGGATTCCAGGGGGTGGTGGCCGCGTCGTTGGTGCCGTGGCAGGAGGCGCACACGCGGATCTCACCGGGCTGGAACGTCACCCAGTAGCGCTCGCGCACCACCGGGGCACCATTCGGCGACACGAGCTGCCAGGTAACCGCGTGACGCGCCGGAACGAACGAGGCGGTCGATCCATCGGAAGCAACCTTCACCGAGCCGGCCGGACCTCCCTCGGAGGAGGGGTTCATCGCCACCGCGTCGTGCATCGGCACCGCGAGGATGCGGCGCCCTTCGTGCGGCACTCCCCCGTGCGTGAGCAGGCCGTTCCCACGGATGTAATCTCCCTGGAGGAACTGGAAGTGCGAGACGTCGTAGACCTTGCCGGTCGCGCTCGGGGTCTGCCGGCCGCCGGGCACGTGGAGATAGAAGGGCTGCTGCCGGTCGGCCGCGTCGCGATGCGTCACGTCGCGCGTGACCGTCACGGCCAGATCGTTGTCCGACATCCACGCGCGGAACTTCGCCTCGTCCACGCCCGCCTCGTCGAGCACCCGCCGCTCCGGCGCGGGGAGCGTGGAGGCGCGCCGGGCGGGACGCGTGCGGGCGCGAACCTCGACCGGTGAGAGCTCCCAGAGCGCTCCGTCGTACTGCACGAGCACGCTCGGATCCCACCAGCTCACGCTGCCGCTGATGCCGGGGGTGAGCGTCGAGTCGGCGATCCAGACGCTTCCCGACTGCTTCACCATCGCCAGACGGTAATCGAAGCGGGAGACGGGATTGGATCGTGTTCCAATGTTCTTGTCGGCGCGCGGATCGCCGGAATGCGCGGCCAGCAGCATGCCGTTGGAGAGAGGGAGCGGATCGCGGTAGAAGCCGGAGTGGCCGGCCGGCGGGTTCCCGGTCTCCGGACCGACCCCCTGCGTGGCGCGGCTGGTGACGTAGCTCACCACGGTCTCGTTCGGATCGAGCGTCGGCGCCGCGTTGAGCGAAACGATCTGCCCGCCGGAGTGAGTTCCGGACTGAAGCGCGTCCACGCCGAAGTAGGTGCCGGGCTTGGTGGGATCCTCCTTGACCTGCGTGAAGTTGAGGATCGCGTTGGTGTTCCGGCGGCCGCTGCCGGCGGCCGTGAAGACCACGACGTTCGGATCGTCGGTGATCGCGCGGTTGACACCGGGGCGCATGTCGTGCCGGCCGATGTGGTTCAGCGTCTCCGGCGAGGTTCCATCCTCGTTGATCTGCCAGGGGAAGAACTGATTGAACTCGAAGCCGACCATGTTGGTGCCGTTGAGCAGATCGGCGCGGCTCCCCTGCGGCTCCGGGAAGATCTCGGTTCTGACGCCGAACTGCGGCGCGGCCGCGGCCGACTCGTCGGTGTAGTTGAAGGTCCCCTTGCTGCCGGTGCCGAGCGCGTCGAGGTCGGCGTTGCGATCCCGCTGGAGCCGGTCCCACCGCATCACCAGCACGCGTCCGTAGCTGTCGATGGTCGGGGAAAAATCTCCAGATGGGGAATTATCGAGCATGAAGAGATTTCCGGTGGCCGGATCGAGGCTCCAGAGGCCGGTGTTCGTGTGGGTTCCCTTGTACTCGTCGAAGGAGGGATAGAGGTGCCGCTGGCCGTTGCGCGGCCGGTCGGAGGTGAAGATGATCCGGTCGTCGGTGCCGTAGATGGGGCTGACGTTGTTGAACATCTCCGGCTGATTGGGAACCTTCGTGATCACCGGTGTCTCGGACTCGCCGAGGCCGGTGATCTCGTAGATCTGCCAGTAGAATGTCGAGGTATCCCCTTTCCCCTTCGGCGCCCCGACGATCATGCTGAAGAGCGCCTTCGTGCCGGACCAGTGGACCGAGGGCTCCCGGACGGCGATGGCGCCGGCTCCCTGAAGGCCGTCGACGCCATAGCCGGCGGCGCGCGTGAGATTCTTGAGACTCTTGTCCGGATAGATGATCCAGAGCCCTCCTCCCCGGGGGGCATCGGTGATATTCGCGCCGTGATTGCCGAACAGCGATGCAACGTTGGCCGAGTCGGAGGGGATCGGCACCTGAGTCACGAACAGGATCGGGTTGGGAAGCGACTGGGCGTTGACGCCCCGCGCCGCGATCATGCCCGCGACCGAAAGTGCGGCGAGCAGGAGACGTTTCATCGAAGACTCCAGAGACTATGATGTTGGGTGTCCTCCCCGGCTTGTTCGGGCCTCTCCGGGGATAGGATGACACATGAGCGTCCGCCTATATCACGCGCCGGCGCGGCCGGCCGGTGGACACGGGACGTTACGGACGTCGCTGGAAGGGATGGGGATTCCGGGCCGTTCGGGCGCGGCGCGGGAGTTGATGCCGACAGGAGCGACGCGTCACTTCCGAGGAAGAGCCGATCGATCCGACGAGGCCATGCGATGCGTAGATTTTCCGATTTAGGAGCGAGATGGACCCAATGATACCGAACTCCGGAGAGGAGCGCAACCCCGATGGCCTCCCCGGCGGAGGCCCCGGCGGAGGCCCCGCCGGAGGCGTCCCCACTGGAGGTATCCCCACTGGAAGCATCCCCGCCGGAGGCTTCGCCGCGTGGCGCGGCCGGGGCCCGATCATCGAGCTGGCGGCCACGGTGATCCCGCTGGCGATCATCCTGACGATCTTCTCCCGCTTCATCCTCTTCGTCGAATCCCGTCCCGGCGTCCGCATCCCCGATCCGATCCTGGCCGGCATCCCGCCGAGGGATCTGACGGTGCCGATCTTCGTGCTGATCTACGGAGGGATCGTGCTGGCGATCATCTCCCTGGCGCGCCATCCCCGGGAGCTCGTCGTGACGCTTCGCGCCTATGCGCTGCTCCTGGTGGTGCGCATGGCGGCCATGTACGTGATTCCGCTGGAGCCGCCGGCCGGCATGATCACCCTGATCGACCCGATCTATTCGGTCGGACCGGGGACGATTCTGACGAAGGATCTCTTCTTCTCCGGACACACGGCCACGATGTTTCTGCTGACGCTGACCGCGCGCGGCGCGCGGATGCGGAACATCTTCCTGCTGGCGACGGTCGCCATGGCGGTGCTGCTGCTGGCGCAGCACTGCCATTATTCGATCGACGTGCTCGCCGCCCCCTTCTTCGCCTACACCTGTTACCGCCTGTCGCTGATGGCCTCCGGGGCGCCGGCCATGGCGCGGCGTTGGATACGCGGAAGATCCCCCTCTCCCGAACCGACATCCGGGTCCGCTCCGACCTCGGCCCCGGCATCCTTGCCAGCATCCTCGCCGGAATCCGCGCCGGAAGCGGTGTCCTAGCGGAATTCCCCGCCGCCGACGGGCCGCGAAGGCGAGCCGGAATGGTGGGCCGAATGCCCATCCGAGGGCCCGGCATCGCGGCCGGGAATATGCGCGCGATTCGATTGTCTAACACAAAGGCCGGCCGGATGGAGCTTGTTGCCTCCTGAAGTTCCCGAACGGGACGACCGCTCGGGACCACCGGCCGACACGATCCGACAGAACGTGGCTGAACGAAGCAGACCGACGGAACACGGACCGGCCCGCCCGGCGCCTCCCCGCTTCGCGGGAGAGTATGCCGGCGACGAGCAGCTTCTGGAGCGCGTGCGCTCCGGCGATCGCGCGGCGTTCCGCACGCTCGTCGAGCGCTACGAGCCCTCGGTGGCGGCCACCGTGGTCGGCATGCTCGGCCCCGGCCCGGACGCCGAGGATGTGGGGCAGGAGACCTTCATCCGGTTCTACCAGGCGCTCGACCGCTTCCGCGGCGACTCCTCGGTCGGCACGTATCTGACGCGGATCGCGATCAACCTCTCGCTCAACGTCCTGAAGCGCCGCCGACGTAGAAGGCTCCTCTTCCTCGATCCGCCGGCCACGGGGTCCGCCGGGACCTCCGGAGCATCCGACGCCCCGGCCGAGGGCCTGCTCGACCGGAAGGCCGGCGCCGATCCGCTCCCGGATGCCCGGCTGGAATCGGCCGAACAGGAGACGATGGCCCGAGAGGCACTCGCGACGCTGGCCGACGACCAGCGCGCCGTGATCGTCCTCCGTCTGGTCGAGGGAAAATCGACCAGGGAGACGGCGGAGATCCTCGGCCTGCCGACCGGAACGGTCCTGTCGCGCCTTTCACGCGCAATCACACAGTTGAAGAACAAACTCGCGCCGTACCTATGAATCCGCGATTTCGTCGTCGACCCCGCGGGGCCGACGAGATACCCGATGATATGATGCTCCGCTATCTCGATGGCGCGCTCACTCCCGAGGAGGAGGCCAGAATCGGCCGTCGGCTCGAAGCCGATCCGACCTTCGCCGACGAGATCGACCGACTCGGCCGGCTCCGCGCCACGCTCGCCTCCGGACGCGCGCGGTCGTTCAATCCGTTCTTCGCCGACCTGGTGATGCGGCGGCTGGCCGAGCGGGAATCGGCCCCCTCCCGTTTCGCCGAGGATCTCGGCTGGACTTTCCGGCGGATCTCGCTGGCCGCGCTGGCGGCACTGGTGACGATGACCGCCTACAGCCTGACGCATCCGTCGGAGGCATCGTCGCAGCCCGCGGCGATCTCCGCCTTCGACCTCACTTCCTCGATGGCCGGCGGCCCGGCCGAGGTCTACCGTGGAGATACGCCATGAGCGCGCGCACCCGATCGACCGTGATCCTCGTCGGCACGCTGATTCTCGGCATGCTTCTCGGGGCGCTCCTGACCAACCTCTATTTCGAGCGCCGCGTCGGACGGATGAAGGCGCTCCGGACCGAGGAGGGATTCATCAGGACGTATGAGGATGTGATCCGCCCGGACGAGGGGCCGCAGAAGGAGAAGGTCCGGGAGATTCTCCGGCGCTCGGCTCCCCGCTTCCAGCGGACGTTCGAGGAGCATAGAAGCGAGTTCCGCCGGATGGTCGACTCGCTCCACGCCGAACTGAATCCCCTGCTCACGCCGGATCAGCGTGGGCGGCTCGAGGAATGGCTCCGGGCTCCCGAGAAGGGACGCGGAGCGCCGCGATGAAATAATTCCGCCGACGACGGGAATAGCCGCCTCCGGCCGATGTCTAACTGGGAGATGAACGCCGGATGCCGGCGCCCGAGACCGACGCCGCGAGCACCCGCGCTAGGCGGGAGGTACGATGCATTCCCGGGAAACCGGGCCGGCCGACGATGACGCGGCGGCTCCATGCGAGGGGTCCCGCCGAGGAGCTCCTTCAGGGACTCCTGAAGGGGCTTCGCCCGATCGAGAGAGCAATGAATCAGATGAAGACACGAATGATGAGAAGAACGCGCGCGCCTCGGGGGGCGACGGGGGGACGGTGGAGGATCGGACGATGGTCGCTCCTGCTGATGCTGGCCGCCTCTCCCCTGCTGGCGCAGGGAGGCCCGACCCTGACGCTCGAGGACGCGATCCGGATAGCGCTGGAGAGGAGCTACGATGTGCAGCGCTCCAAGAACAGCGTGCAGCAGAGCCAGACGAGCGTGGAGCAGGCCAGGGCCAACTTCCTTCCGAACCTGAGCGCCTCGCTCGGCCCATCGATCCGGTTCGGCACCGGAGGCGACGGCTTCGGCGGCAGCGGCGGCGGAACGTCCACCTCCCTCAGCCTCAGCACATCCTCCTCGATCAACGTCTTCAACGGCTACGCCGACGTGGCGTCGCTGGCGCAGGCGCGCAACCAGCTCACCGCCTCCAGCGCGGCGCTCGGCCGGACCGAGGAGCAGGTGGCCTATGAAGCCGCCACCGATTTCATTCAGGTGATCCTCAACCGCGAGCTGATCCGGACCGCGCAGGAGCATCTGCAGGCGCAGCGGGATCAGCTGGACCTGATCGAGGCACTGGCCACCGCCGGCGCCCGCCCGAAGGCCGATGTCTACACGCAGCGCGCGGCCACCGCCTCGGCGGAGCTGCAGCTGCTGAACACGCAGCACGATTTCGAGTTGAGCGTGATCCGCCTGAAGCAGCTCCTCCAGCTCGATCCGGCCACCGACTATCAGCTCGTGACGCCCCCCTCCGAGCCGCTTGCCGATACCTCGGCCACGCAGCGGGATCAGACGGCGCGCGAGGCGATCGCCGGCCGCGCCGACATCCGCGCGCAGCAGGCGCGCATCACCGCGGCGCAGGAGGCGATCCGCGTGGCGCGCGCCGGATACTATCCGACCGTCGGGGTCAACGGCGGCATCGGCACCAGCTTCTCCAGCCAGGACCCGAACACCGGCTTCATCAACCAGCTCGCCGACAACCCGAGCCTGTCGATCGGCGCCACGCTGTCGATCCCCATCTTCGACAAGGGGCGGACGCGGAACGCCGAGGAGCAGGCGCAGATCCAGTACGAGAACGAGATCCTCTCGCTCCGCACCCTGGAGCAGCAGGCGGCGCTGGAGGTGCAGCAGGCATATCTCGACTACAGCACGGCGGCCAAGCAGCTCGACGTGGCCCAGGCACAGCTGGAGGCGGCCCGCCAGGCGCTCGACGCCCAGCAGGAGCGCTACCGCGTCGGCCTGGCCACGCTCGCCGAGCTGTCGACCGCCCGCGCGGACTTCACGCAGGCATCGGTGTCGCGCACGCAGGCCGAATACACGCTGCTGCTGCGCCGCCGCGCCATCGAGTTCTATCGAGGGATCGCGCGATGAGCCGCCCCCTCGCTTCGAGCCCGCGAATCAGTCATGAACAGGAATCAGCGTCAATGAGCAAGGCCCTATGAAACGAGCGCTGCTGATCATCATTCCCCTGCTCCTGATCGGAGGGGGCGTCTATTTCTTCACCGTGGGACGCAAGCCGGCGGCGCCGACCTATCGGACCGCGGAGATCACCCGCGGCGACGTGGAGTCCGTGGTCTCCAGCACCGGCACGATCGAGGCGGTCGGCACGGTCGACGTGGGCACCCAGGTCTCCGGCACCATCGAGAAGATCTATGTCGATTTCAACGACCATGTGAAGAAGGGGCAGCTTCTGGCGCAGCTCGATACCCGCACGCTGGAGGCCTCGGTGATCGACGCCTCGGCGTCGCTCGAGCGCGCGCAGGCGCAGTACCGCCAGGCGCTCGACGATTACAACCGCTACAAGCCGCTGCTGGCGAAGGGATATATCTCCGAGAAGGAGATCGTCACCTATCAGAACAACCTGACGACCGCCAAGGCGGGGGTCACCTCCGCGCAGGCGGCGGTGGAGCGGGCGCGCACCAACCTCAATTACGCCGAGATTCGCTCCCCGATCGACGGAACGATCATCGAGCGGAGCGTCGACGTGGGACAGACGGTGGCGGCAAGCCTCTCGGCCCCGACCATCTTCATCATCGCGCGCGATCTGTCGCAGATGGAGATCCACGCCAACGTGGACGAAAGCGATATCGGCCAGGTGAAGGTCGGGCAGCAGGTCCACTTCACCGTGCAGGCCAGCACCCGATCGTTCAGCGGCTCGGTGCGGGAGGTGCGGCTTCAGCCGCAGACGGTGCAGAACGTGGTCAACTACACGGTGATCATCGACGCGACGAACGATCAGGGAATTCTGCTCCCGGGCATGACCGCGACGATCGACTTCCAGGTGGCGCGCTCGATGAACGTGCTGCTGGTGCCGAACGCGGCGCTCCGCTTCCGTCCGTCGGCCGAGGCGCTGGCCGAGTACCAGAAGCGTCGCGGCGAGAAGATCGACACCTCGCGCCGCGCACGCGCCGGAGCCGGTGGCGCGAGTGGTGCCGGTGGCGCGGGCGGTGCCGGTGGCGCGGGTGGTGCCGGTGGCGTGGGCGGTGCCGGAGGAGGCGCGGGAGGATTCGCCGGCGGTGGAACCGGTGGGGCCGGTGGAGGAGCCGGTGGCGCCGGAGGCAGGGGCGGAGCCGGCCGCGGCGCCGGCGGCGCGGGCCTCAGCCGACTCTGGTATCTCGATTCCGCCGGAGCGCTGGCCTCGGTGCCGGTGCACAGCGGACTCACCGACGGACAGAATACCGAGGTCAGCTCTCCCCGCATCAGCGAGGGAATGAAGGTGATCATCGGCGAGGAGACTCCGCAGACGCAACAGCAGCAGAAGACCAACGGGACCAATCCGTTCGCCCCGGGCGGCGGCGGTGGCGCGCGTGGTCCGAGGATGTTCTAGGAGCAGGGAATGGCAGCGGTAATAAGAACGGTGGGATTGGAGAAGATCTACACGTCGGGCGACGTGGAGGTGCGCGCCCTCGGAGGCGTGGACCTGACGATCGAGCCGGGAGAGTTCGTCTCGATCATGGGCGCCTCCGGATCCGGCAAGTCCACGATGATGAACATCCTCGGATGCCTCGACTACCCGAGCGGCGGCGAATATTATCTCGACGGCGTGAAGGTCAACGGGCTCGGCAAGAACGAGCTGGCCGATATCCGGAATCAGAAGATCGGCTTCGTCTTCCAGGGGTTCAACCTCCTGGCCCGCACCACGGCGCTCGAGAACGTGGAGCTGCCGATGCTCTACAATCGTAAAGGCACCTCCGGCGATCCCCGGCGCGTGGCCACCGAGGCGCTCCAGCGCGTCGGGCTCGGCGACCGCCTCGACCACGAGCCGAGCAAGCTCTCCGGCGGACAGCAGCAGCGCGTGGCGATAGCCCGCGCCCTGGTCAACAATCCCTCGCTCATCCTGGCCGACGAGCCGACCGGCAACCTCGACAGCCGGACGAGCATCGAGGTGATGTCGGTGTTCCAGGAGCTGAACGAACAGGGAATCACCGTGATCGTGGTGACGCACGAGCCGGATATCGCCGAGTATACCAAGCGGATCGTCGAGATGCGGGACGGGAAGATTCTGCGCGACGTGCCGGTGATCCACCGCCGGATCGCCCGCGAGGCGCTGGCCGAGCTGGCCCCGGACACATCGTACGCGCTCAAGGGGATCCATCCCGGAGAGGAGGGGAAGCCATGAGGTGGAAGAATATCCTGATCGTCGCCATCCGCTCGATCCTGAAGAATCGGATGCGGAGCTTCCTGACGATGCTCGGCATCATCATCGGCGTCGGCGCGGTGATCCTGATGGTCGCCGTCGGCGAGGGGGTGCAGCGGCAGGTGCAGCAGCAGATCGCCGGACTCGGCGCGAACCTGCTGATCGTCTTCAGCAACGCCGGCCGCCAGGGAGGCGTCAGCCTCGGCGCCGGCAGCGGCAACCCGCTGACGCTCGATGACGTGGACAAGATTCAGCGGGAGGCGACCGCGGTCAACGCGGTCTCGCCGGTGATCCGCGTGGGCGTGCAGGCCATCGGCGGCTCCGGCAACTGGAGCACGTCGCTGATGGGCGTCTATCCCTCCTATCTCGACGTGCGCGAGTGGTCGCTCGAAACCGGCGAGTTCTTCACCGATCGAGAGCTCCGCTCCCGCGCCAAGGTCGCCGTGCTCGGCAAGACCGTCGCCGACAACCTCTTTCCCGGCCAGGATCCGATCGGCCAGCAGGTGCGGCTGCGCAACGTCCCGTTCAAGGTCATCGGCGTCCTCTCGGCCAAGGGACAGAACGCCGGCGGACAGGATCAGGACGACGCGATCCTGGCCCCGGCCACGACGGTGCTGGACCGTCTGAGCGGCAACCGCACGGTGCAGCAGGTGCTGGTCAGCGCCATGTCCGACGCGCAGATGACCGCCGCCCAGCAGGAGGTCTCCGACCTGCTCCGCGAATCGCACAAGCTGCAGCCGGGAGAGGATGACGACTTCACCATCCGGAGCCAGACCGAGATCGCGCAGACGGCCGAGTCGACCACGCAGGTGCTGACGCTTCTGCTTGCGGCGATCGCCGGCGTGTCGCTGGTGGTCGGCGGCATCGGCATCATGAACATCATGCTCGTCTCGGTCACCGAGCGGACGCGGGAGATCGGCATCCGGATGGCGATCGGCGCCCGCGGCAGCGACGTGCTCACGCAGTTCCTCGTCGAGTCGGTCGTGCTGAGCCTGCTCGGCGGCATCATCGGGATTCTCAGCGGGGTCGGCGCCGCCGCGCTCCTCTCGAAGATCACCGGCATCGCGACCGCGATCAACCCGACGATCGTGACGCTGGCCTTCTTCTTCTCGGCGGCGGTGGGAGTCTTCTTCGGATTCTACCCCGCCCGACGCGCCTCCTCACTCAATCCGATCGAGGCGCTCAGATACGAATGATCTCCGCGGCGCGCTCACGACGCGCCGCGATGCGGTTCGTGCCGTCCAGGAGCCCGGGCAGGTGATCGGGACGGTTGCGGCGACGGCCGAGGCCGGGGACTTGTTCCCTGGCCTCGGCCGCTCCGTTTTCTCCCCATGGCAATCCTCGCCGGAGCGTGGGTCACGCCCCGGCGCGGCGTCCGCCGCAGGCACGGAGCGAGGGGGCGCCGGGCCACCGCCACTCCCGCTTCCCCCCGGTCCGTCCGACGATCGCGGGTGCGGAGGCGCCGCCACGCGCCGCGTAGCTTCTCCGCTCCTCTCCTCCGAGGCTCACGCCACGAAGGTCCCCGGCGAATCCCGGGTCGGAAACTCCCGCCACCTCGTCCATCGACGCGTCGGCCGCGTCATCCCCCACCCCGCTCTCGTCCGGCACCCCGGACACTTTGCCGGTCGTCTTCCACGCGACGATCCCCGCCCTGATCCTGGCGGTGACGGCCGGGATGTAATCGCGCGCGCTCGTGGCGTCGGTCACCTCCGGAGCATAGCGTCGAAGCGCCTTCTCGACATGCGCGGCGCTTCGGCCGTGATAGTAGGCGAACCAGCGGGCCACCCAGGGGCATCCCTCCGGCGTCCACCGGACTCCCTCGAACGCGCGCTCGGCGGCGGCGCAGACCGCCGTTTCCAGCTCCGCGAGGAACACGCTCTTCCTGAGCTGTCCCGGCCCGAGCCGCTTCGCGTCGTCATCGACCAGGAGCGCTCCGGGACGGGCGCCCGAGCGCCGGGCGCGAAGGTCGGTGGCATTCGGCGAGAGGCGGTAGAGCACCGCGCCCGCGCCGATCGAGGCCGGCGTTGCATCCTCCCGCCAGATATCTCCCTCGCTCATGTTCCCGGCCGTCGCCGGCTTTCCCGGATGCGTTGATGGTGTTCCTCCGTTCGCGCGACCGGCGCGATCGGCGTCCGATGTCTGGTGATGCTTCATGGCGTATCGATCCACGGCGGAGCGTGGTCCCGTGATGGTTGTCGTGAATATCGCGGCGCGATGGTGATTGTCGTGGCTCCGGACCTCCCGGCCGCATGCGGCGCGGGACGGTCGAAGCGCGGGGGAACATACCGCGTGGCAACGCCATCCGCAAGACGGCATCTCCACGACGTCGCCCCGGATCGTTCTCCCAAGCGGAGCAATCGCGCGAGGGTCAGGTGGTTGCCGACCGATGTGGATTGAGGCGTGCCGCTTCCCGTCGCCCGCTCTATCTTGCCGGTTCATCCGTCGGGCGCCATGCCCGACCCCTGACGATTCCGATCCGACCGTCGATGCCGATCTCCTCTTCTCTTCCGTTCCCGACACTGCCGATCGACGAAGCGATGCCGCGCCTGCTGGCCGCGCTCGCCGATCACCGCTCCGTGCTGCTGCAGGCGCCGCCGGGCGCCGGCAAGACCACGCACGTGCCGCTGGCGCTGCTTCGCGAGGAGTGGCTCGCCGGAGGGAAGATCGTGATGCTCGAGCCGCGCCGCCTGGCCGCGCGCGCCGCGGCGCGGAGAATGGCCGATCTGCTCGGCGAGGAGGTCGGCGGCACGGTCGGCTACAGGATGCGGATGGAGACGCGCGTTGGACGGAGCACGCGGATCGAAGTGGTGACCGAGGGGATCCTCTCCCGGATGATTCAGTCCGATCCGGCGCTGGAGGGGATCGGCATCCTGATCTTCGACGAGTTCCACGAACGGAGCCTTCAGGCCGATCTCGGGCTCGCCCTGGCGCACCAGACGCAGAGCCTGCTGCGGGAGGATCTCCGGCTGCTGGTGATGTCCGCGACGCTCGACGGCGAGCCGATCGCCCGCCTGCTCGACGATGCCCCGATCGTGACGAGCCAGGGGCGCATGTTCCCGGTCGAGACGCGGTATCTGGCGCGGCGCCATGAGGGACGGATCGAGGATGCGGCCGCGGCCGCGGTTCTCCGCGCGCTCGCCGAGGAGAAGGATGGGGATATTCTGGTGTTCCTCCCCGGCGCCGGCGAGATCCGTCGCGTGGAGGATCTGCTGAGCCGGAGCCCGCTTCCGGCCGGCACCCTCGTGGCTCCGCTGCACGGCAACCTGCCGCAGGGCGCGCAGGACACGGCGATCGCGCCGAGCGTGCCGGGACGGCGCAAGGTGGTGCTCTCCACCTCCATCGCCGAGACCAGTCTGACCATCGAGGGGATCCGGATCGTGATCGACGCGGGGCTGATGCGCGTCCCCCGCTTCTCCCCACGCGCCGGCATGACCCGCCTGGCGACCGTGCGCGTGACGGTCTCCTCGGCCGAACAGCGTCGCGGGCGCGCCGGACGTCTCGGTCCCGGCGTCTGCTATCGCCTCTGGACCGAGGGGGAACAGGGAGCGCTGCTGGCGCAGGGACAGCCGGAGATCATGGAGGCGGATCTGGCGCCGCTCGCGCTCGAGCTCGCCGAGTGGGGCGTCTCCGATCCGGCGGAGCTGGCGTGGCTCACCCCGCCGCCGGCCGGCGCCTACACGCAGGGACGCGACCTTCTGACCCGGCTCGACGCGATCGATGCCGGCGGGGCCATCACCCCGCACGGCCGCGCGATGGCGCGGCTGGCGCTGCACCCGCGGCTGGCGCACATGACGCTCGCCGCGCGCGAGCTGGGGCAGGCGACGCTGGCATGCCGGCTCGCGGCGCTGCTGGAGGAGCGCGATCCGTTCCGCTCCTTCGGCGCTCCCCCGGACGCTGACGTGCGGCTGAGAATGGAGGCGCTCGTCACGCTCGATCGCGGCAACGGTCCGGCATCGGCCCACGGCCACGAGGTGGATCGGGGCACGCTCCGCCGGATCGCCGTCAGCGCGCGCGCCTGGGAGCGTCGGCTCGGGCTCGGGGATCGGGAGGAGGGGATGGAGATCGAGGCGTGCGGGCTGCTGCTGGCCTTCGCGTATCCGGATCGGATAGCGCAGATGCGCCCTGGGCAGCCGGGACGATTTCTGCTGCGCAACGGGCAGAGCGCCGCGCTGCCGAAGGAGCAGACGCTCGCCGCGTCAGCCTTCCTCGTGGCCGCGGAGCTCGACGGCGATCGCCGCGAGAGCAGAATCTTCCTGGCCGCGCCGATCGACATGGAGGAGATCGAGCTCCACTTCGGCGACCAGATCGAGTCGGAGAGCATCGTCGCGTGGGACGATCAGAGCGGCACCGTGATGGCGCGCCGGCGCGAGCGGCTCGGCGCGCTGGCCCTGCGCGACCTGCCGGTGGCCGATCCCGATCCGGAGCTCATGGCGCGCGCCTACGCCGAGGGAATCCGCCGCGAGGGACTGGGGCTGCTCCCCTGGAGCAAGGGGGCGGTCGCGCTCAGGGAGCGGATGGCGTTTCTGCACGGCGCCGACGGGAGCTGGCCGGATGTGTCGGACGCGGCGCTGCTCGAGACGCTGGAGAGCTGGCTTGCGCCCCACCTCGGCGGGCTCCGCCGGAAGGATGATCTGGCGCGACTCGACCTGCACGAGATCCTGATGGCGCTCCTCACCTGGGAGCAGCGTGCCCGCCTGGAGGAGCTGGCCCCATCGCACCTGACGGTGCCGAGCGGGTCGCGCATCCCGATCGATTATTCGACGCCGGAGGCACCGGTGCTCGCCGTTCGCCTGCAGGAGATGTTCGGCGCGGTCGAGACGCCCCGCGTCGGCGGCGGACGGGTGCCGTTGACGATCCACCTTCTGTCGCCGGCCGGCCGGCCGGTGCAGGTGACGCGCGACCTGGCGAACTTCTGGCGGACCACCTACTTCGACGTGCGGAAGGATCTGAAGGGGCGCTATCCGAAGCACTACTGGCCCGATGATCCGCTGCAGGCAACGCCGACCAACCGCGCCAAGCCGCGCGGCACCTGAAGATTAAAGATCGGACGGGGCCGCAAACGACGGCGCCCGCGATGCCGGGTGCATCGCGGGCGCTCACATGTTCGATTCGGATCAGGTCAGGGGATCGACCCGCTCAGCTCAGGCCGCTCTCGCGGCGGATGCGCTCCAGCTCGCGACGGCGAAGCTCGCGGCGCTGGTTCTTCGTCAGCGGCAGGTTGCCGGTGATGCCGACGTTGAACCCGGAGCTGGTCTGCCCTCCTCCCTCGAACCCGCGCTCCTCGTTCCGCTCCTCGACATCCTCGACCTCGGTGTCGTTGCGCATCGGCTCTTCCTCGGCGGCCGCGGCGGAGATCACCTCATCGACCTCGACCCGCGCCTCATCATGATGCCCGGCGCCGTTGGTCTCGTGCGTGCCGTTGACGCCGTTGGTGATATGCCCCTCCTCGGCGTCTCCGTTGACACCACCATTGGCGACGTGGCCGCCATGGCCGAAGAGCGATTCCATCGCGGCGGCGACCACCGCCTCGGTCCGCTCGTGATCGGTGGACTGCTGCGCCAGATCCACCTTGCGTGGACGTCCGCGGCGGCGGGGCGCCTGTTCGGCGGACGCGGGGGCGGCGGTGATCGGGCTGGGGATCGGATAGCCGCTCTCGGCCTGCGCCTGCGCGGCCAGCAGAGCCTGGCGCGCCAGCACCTCCTCCTTGCGCGGACGGCCGCGCTTCCGCTTCGGCAGCACCAGCTCGCCGTTGACGATCATCGGCACCAGCGGCGCGGCTCCCGGCGGCATTCCGGCCGCCGGAGCGGCCTCGACCGTCGACGCGGCTTCGACCGTCGGAGCGGCTTCGACCATCGGAGCGGCGCCGTCCTCGGCCGATTCGTCCAGCTCGGGAGCCTCAACGGCCTCGGAGGCCGCGAGCAGCGGCATCCCGGCGGCGGGCTCCATCCGGAACTGCGAGGCCGCCAGGGCGGCCAGCAGCGGCGGCTGCGGAGCGGAGACCGATGCCGGAACGACTTCCTGCGCCGGGGCGCCGCCGGCCAGCGGCAGCGTGGCACCGAAGAGATCCAGCAGAATGCGGCCGATCTGGCTGGCCAGCAGCTCGCTGCCGAGATCGAGCACGCGATAGCTGGCCCCGTATCCCATCCGCTCGAGCGTCGCAACCTCGTCGATGATCCTGGCGCGCTCCTCGGCCGGGAGCGTGCTCAACAGCACCCCCGCCTTGAGCGGCGCGCCGTTGCCGGCATAAATCACGTAAAAGGCGTTGCGCCCGGCCTCGAACGAAAATTCCGAAACCGGGTGCCTAAGACCGACCTGCATCGAAGTAAAAAATCCTTCGATCTCGGCGATCATCAGCGATGCGAGCTTCAGGAGATTGTCGTTGGAACTGGTCACCATGGGAAAAATTCGACTGTGTCCTCAAGGACGGGTTGGCTCGGCGGAAGGAGTACGATCAAATGGCAAAACGCAATAAGATATCTCTCTGACGCATCTCCAACGCAAAAAATTGGTAACAAATCTGGCAATAAATTCCGGCCTTCAATTGCTCTGAACCCGAAGGCGGCCGATCCGTCACCATGGTGATGACGATGCCCCCCGGAGCGCCCCGGCGATGCCCCTTCCCGGCTCCTCCGGATGCCCGTGAAGCATGGCGCGGGTGGCCGCGAAGCACGGCGCGGAGCACGGCTCGAAGCCCCCTCAGCCGATGGCGGCCGGCGTCTGGACGGCCTTCCCGCCGGGCACCGGCAGCTCCACGCGGAAGCGCGTGCCGCGCGGATGGTTCGGGCTCAGGGTGATGCGCCCGCCGTTGGCCGAGACCAGCCCCTGCACGATCGACAGCCCCAGACCCTCCCCGTCGGCGCCGCTGTCGAGCGCGCCACCGCTCCGGTAGAAGCGCTCGAAGATCCGGCCCCGATCCCCGTCCGGCACGCCGATGCCGGTGTCCGCCACGGTCATCACCGCCCAGCCTTGCTCGACGCCGGTGCGGACCTCGACGGTCCCTCCCGGTTCGGTGTACTTGATCGCGTTGTCGATCAGGTTGTTGACCATCGTGTGCACGTGCGCCTCGTCGGCCAGCGCGAGCACGGGATCCTCCCCCAGATCGAGCAGAAGCCGCAATCCCTTCTCGGCCATGCGCCGCTCCATGCCACGCGCCTCGATCGAGACCGCGTCGCGCAGATCGAGCACGACGATGCTCGGGTGCATGCCGGCGTCGGAGCGGGAGAGCGCCAGCAGCCCCTGCACGATCCTGGTGAGGCGGGTAACGTCCTCGCCGACGGCCTGGAGCGACCGCTGATACTCCTCCGGTGTCCGGGGCTTCCTGAGCGTGATATCCACTTCCTGGCGGATCACGGTGAGGGGCGTCAGCAACTGGTGGGCGGCATCGGCGGTGAAGCGGGAGATATTGGTGAACGCTCCCTCCAGGCGCTCGAGAAGTCGATTCAGTCCTATCCCGATCGAGATCACCTCGTGATCGCGGTAGCCTTCCGGATCGATCCGCTCCGAAAGTGAGCGCGCGGTGACCCGATCGGCGATCGCTGAGATCTCCCGCAGCGGCAGGAGCGCGCGGCGCGCCAGCAGGTAGCCGAGCCCGCCGACGGCGGCCAGCAGAATCAGGCTTCCACCGATCAGAATCATCCCGAGCAGCCTGGCCGCGTGGGTGAGCACCGCCTCGTAGCCGTTGACCTGCACCCAGCCGTGGAGACGTCCGAAGCGGTTGATCGGGTAGTAATACGACCTGATCGCGCGACCGTTCACGGCTTCCCCCTCGATCGCGAAGGGAACCGGCCCCCGCGTGAGATCCGGCGGCGGGAAGATCGCGTCGTCGGCGTTGGCCGAGCGGAACAGAAGCCGGCCGTCCCGCGTGAAGGTCTGCACCGAGTGGCTGCTCACCGCGCGGATCAGCCCCTCGTGCTCGGCCACCAGCGGGCCGGTGAAGTCGAGGCTCCCGTCGTGATGCACCACCACCGAGTTGGCGAACTCCCCCGCCTCGTGCAGCAGCACCGCGTCGAACTCCTTGTGGAGCGCGCGGTCGAACACGACGAAGACCACGACGATGAAGATCCCGAGCGAGACCACCAGGAGCGTGGCGTAGTAGACCGTCAGGCGGGTGCTCAGCGAGCGGATGGCCATCACTCCTCCAGGCGCATGATGTAGCCGGCGCCGCGCACCGTGTGAATCAGCGGACGACGCGATCCCACGTCGAGCTTGTCGCGCAGGTACTTGACATAGACGTCGATCACGTTCGTGGTGGTCGCGTATGGGAAGTCCCAGACGTGCTCGGCGATCACGGTGCGGCTGAGGACGCGGTTCTGGTTCCGGAGGAAGTATTCGAGCAGGGCATACTCGCGGCTGCTCAGCGGCACGGTCACGCCGCCCCGCTTCACGCCATGCGTGGCCGGGTCGACCACCAGATCATCGATCTCCAGCATGGCGCGCGCATCCCGGTGATCGCGGCGCAGCAGCGCCCGGACGCGCGCCAGAAGCTCCTCGAAGGCGAACGGCTTGGTCAGGTAATCGTCGGCGCCGGCATCGAGCCCCTCCACCCGATCGGCGATCTCGATCCGCGCGGTGAGCATCAGCACCGGGGCCACGCATCGCTCCCCCCGGAGCTGGCGGAGCAGATCGATGCCGCTCCGCTTCGGCAGGCGCCAGTCGAGGATGATCAGGTCGTAGTCGGCGTCGGCGACCATGCGGTAGCCCGCCTCGCCGTCGTCGGCCACATCGACCGTGTATCCTTCCTCGGTGAGTCCCTTCCTGAGGACATCCGAAAGACGTTTTTCGTCCTCGATGACTAGAATGCGCATCGCGTGAGAGTATGCAGAGGTTGCCGCGCGGTGATCGCGTCGGCGCCGGCGCCGGGAGCACGCGCCGGACAAACATACGCGCCGGCCGAAATAGCGACGATGCAGGACGCGTTCATTAGAGCTTTCTCATCCGGCGCTCAGACTCCTCTAATGTCGGCGCCCTAAGTTGGGGATCGAATCGGAACATGATCCGCTGTGCGGATGGAGATCCGCGCCGGGTACCGCGCGCAGGCGAACGCTTCGATGTACTGGTCAGTAGGGCGTCCGGTGCATTGCATCACGTGCGCCACGGCATTGCGAGCGATCCGGATCAGCCGGCCCCCCGCTCTCCGCACAGCCGATTGCGCCCCGTTCTGGAAATGCTCGTCATCATGTCCGACACTCTCAACGGGCGAAGAGAGTGTCGGCGAGAAGGCGAGCTTTTCCATTTTCTCCCCACCCTGTCCCCCTCGCCACATACCTCCGCTCACGACCCCTTCCCGTCATCATCTTCTCGGGATCTCCTCGGATCATCATCTCTTCCAATCATCATCATCCTCTCCTCCGCCGGCGAGTGTCCGGACATTCCCGGGAGCGCCAAGCGTGGCGCGCACGGCGTCGTTGACCGCGCGCCGAGGTCGACCGGGCGCCGAGGTCGATCGCGCGATTCGAAACGAACGGGGCTATCCGGTAACGGCCGGGACCGAAACGAGCCGAGCGGCTCCCCCGTCGGGAAAGCCGCTCGGCCACGCGTGCTGATCGCATGCGGGCAGCCCGGATGGGATGCCCGGCGCTCCGCGGCTCAGTGCCGGACGATCATCTTCTCGACCACGCGCTCACCCGCCGCGGTCGTCATCGTGCAGAAGTAGGCGCCGCTCTTGACCGAGGAGAGGTCGAACTCGATCCGGCTGATGCCGGCGTCGAGCTGCACATTCCGGATCACGTCGATCGCGTGCTCCCCCTTGGCGTCACGCAGCTCGATCGATACCACCTGCGCGTTCACCAGGCCGACGTCCACCGAGGCGGAAGTGCCGGCGACCGGATTCGGGACCGGCGTGGTCATGAAGGTGCGCTTGGTCGGAGCGAACATCGAGACGTGGAGAATGCTCCGGCAGTTGTCCATCCCGAGCACATCGACGCTCCGGATCGGCGTGCTCAGCGGCACCAGCTCGGCCGCGCCGCAGACATCGGTGATCAGCAGCGTGTCGTTCAGCATCGAGACGTTCGCCCGCGCCAGGCAGAGCTCGATCTTCTTCTTCTCTCCCGGCGCGATGTCGATCGGGAACTGCGTCGGCGGGACGCTCAAGCCCACGTTCCCCAGCAGCGTGGCCATCGCGATGCGGATCGGACGGCGGCCGAAATTGGTCAGCGTCACGCTGTCGCAGCGCGCGGTGCCGAGATCCAGGCTGTCGCCGGTCCAGCCGAGGTTGCGCGACACCGAGATGGTGTCGCCGATCTGGTCGAGCGCCGCCACCGTGAATCCGGCCAGCGTATCCTGCGCGACCGTGACGTTGCCGGCGCGATCGACCACGGTAACCTTGTAGATCAGGTCGCGATGTCGATCGTGCCAACGTAATTGAAGCTTGTCGGGATTCCCGCTTGGAATCACGTCTCCATTGATAATGGTGTCGATCGTCACGGTCGGGCGCCCATAGCGGGATTTATCGTAGATGGTCAACACGTAATCCTCCGCGCACGGTTGATCGGGCTTGGTAACGAGCGGTGGTATGGTGTCGACGGCACTGGCCAGCGGCACCTCGGCGATCGTACGATCGGTGCAGTCGCCATGAATCGTGATCTGGCGCGACAGTGCCGTGTCGCCGACAGGCGCGAAACAGATCTCGATCGTTTTCTTCTCCCCCGGTTCAAGCGTGATGGGGAGCGCCGCGTTGATCACGGTACCGACCGGTGCGTCTGGAACGATGTCGAGGCCTGAGATCACCTGCTGAAAACGACCATAATTCTCCAACGTGAACTTCTGGCAGATGCTGTTTCCGTTGAAAAACAAGATCGTATCGACCATGAGCGGCGCGTTGCCGGACATTCCCTGGCCCCGGACCGTGAATCCGGGGACGCCGACGACACGCGTGAAGGAGCGTCCTCCGGAATCGATCGCCTTCAGGGCCACCATGCCATCCTGATATGGATCGACCAGCCGCGCTCGGAAATGAACCGAATCCTTCGGAGAGGTGAGCGGATCGATCGAGACGCTCAGGTTCTGGGGCGCGCCGGTGATGTAGAGGGAGTCGACGCCGGTATCGGTGATATGGGCGTCGAAGGCCACGCCGATCAGGGAGTCGCACTTGGAATCGGCGGTGATCACCGGCGGCTCGAAATCGTTGACGAGGGTCCGGAAGAGCATGCCGCCGTTGTAGCCGTAGGAGTTGGCCGCGCCGTAGCCGTAGGCGTAGAGTCCGAACGGCTCGCTGGCGCGGATGTAATGCGCGCCGGGACGCACGCGGATCTGCGCGAAGCTGAAGCGCGATCCCGGCACCGGCGTGAAGGGCCATCCGCCGTTGACCCCGTCGATCGTCACGGTGCTCGTTGCCGTGGTCGGAACCACCACGTTGATGAAGTGCGCCGTGTCTTCGAATTCCTCGTGGGTAACGCTCTGGAACGCGTAGGCGGTATCGAACTGCTCCGATGGGGGAATAAGTGTCATGAACGGATCCCCCAGCAGCGGCTCGCTGGTCGAGTCGCTGGTGTCGGAATAGACATCGACCGAGTGCTCGTACTGGGCAACGAGAATCGGCTGATCGGCGGTGATCACCTGCGCCTTGGTCAGATCGATCCGCACCGGTTTGCCGCGCATCAGCGGCGGGGTCTGCTGCACGCCGTCGATCCGCCAGACCGTGTTGTCGAAGGCGGCCAGGATGCGCGCCTCGGCGATATGGGGCGAGCTCGGCGTGATCTTGTAGAACGGCGTCAGCACCGCCTCCTTCCCCCAGGCCTCCAGCGGCGGCATCTGCTCGACCAGATGATCGCGGAAGTTGCCGATCCTGGAGGGAATCGACGTCCGGTCGTTGCCGCCGAAGACCGCCACCGGTTTGTTGGCGATCACCTCGGTGCCGCTGATATCCTGCGCGCCGATGGTCTGCGCCTCGCCGAAAAAGACCTGCCCCTTGTCGAGCCCGATCGTGAAGCTGGTCGTCAACCGGTTGTTGATCACCGTCCCTTGCGGCGCGGTGATCTTCACGGTGGTCCCATCCTCGGTGCCGACGATGGCGAACTCCGAGGGAGCGTAGCGCTTCGGTCCGACGCCGATGTTGTCCTTCGGCCCGTTTGGGTAGCCGAGCACGATATACCGGCCGGTCAGAACATCGTCCGGAAGGCCGAGGAACGCATCGGCCGACTTCGAATTGATATTGATGCCGTAGAGGGTGATGTCGTCGTTGGCCAGCACCTCGATCGACTTCTCGGAGAACTCCTCGAAGTTGTCCAGCTCGACGGCTTTGCCGAACACGTCGTTGATCTTCACCTCGACGGTGGTCCTGGGGACCAGCAGCGGCACCACGATGGTATCGTTGGTGAGGTGGTAGATCAGGCGCGCCACGGTCGGCACCTCGCCGGCCATGTAGATGCGCAGATCCGAGGGGGGCTCGTTCCCCTCGTTGAGCATGAAGGTGATCCAGAACTTTCGTCCCTTCGTGTCGTGCGGCACCTGGGCGCGCGCGTCGAGCGCGACCAGGGCCACCACGGCAAGAACCGGCAGAAGGAATCGGACGATGCGTATCGGGGTACCACTCGAGAACTTCATGGCGCTCCTGTTGCCTTGAATGGATTCGCGTGCCCAGCGGCGCCCCGAGGCGCACTGCGCGTTCCGGAATCGTTGCGGCCGTCAACGGGCCGCCTCGCGTCGGGTATTGGGGTGCCGACGCCGCTCCTGATCGCCGGCGGTGCCGAGGCCGGCGGTGCCGAGGCCGGCGGTGCCGAGGCCGGCGGCCGGATTCCGGGACGAGAGCCCACGGCGGTTCCGAGCCGGAGACCCGGTCGAAACCGCCGCACGCTCTCCCGGAGCCGGTCAGTGATTGATCACGAGCTTCTCCGTCAACGGCGTCCCGGACGGGGTCACCAGACGGAGATAATACACGCCGCTCGGCAGGTCGCGCACGTCGGCGTCGACCTTCGCCAGGCCGGCCGGCACGAGCGGCTCGTCGATGATACGACGGACCTCGTTCCCCTTGCCGTCATAGAGTACCAGGCTGGTCGGACCTGACTCGGCCAGGCCGACGGTGATCGAGGCGCTCCCCCCCTCCACCGGGTTCGGCACCGGAGCCTGGATGAAGCTCCGCCGCAGGAACCCGCCGATGTCGAACACGATCATCGACCCGCAGCCGTCGCGCGAGGTCTGGTAGAGCGGGTCGACCATGGTATTCAGCGGGATCCGCTCGGTGAGCGCGCCGCAGAAGAACTCGGCCACGAGCGTATCCGACTGATCGCCGATCCGGCGCGGCACCAGGCAGACCGCCAGCGGACGGGTCTCCCCCACCTCGAGATGGATCGGAAGCTGCTCCGGCGGGATCGAGAACTGCGCGTTCCCCTCCAGATGGAGGCTGGTGAGATCGAGCGGGAGCAGCCCGTAATTGTGCAGCAGAATCGTATCGCACTGGAGGTCGCCGTAGGTCAGGGTCTGGAACTTCCAGGGAGCATCGAAGCGGGCGCCGACCGGCTGGCCGCTCCGGCGCGTGGCTGCCAGCGTGAAGCCCCCGATCGTGTCGGAGATCGTCGAGAGGTTGCCGACGGCATCCTTCACGATCAGCGAATAGATCATGTCCTTGTAGGGATCGATCCGGCGGATCGTCAGCCCGACCTCCTTGGAGGGGAGCGCGCTGCTGAAGACCGTGTCGGCGTTGACCAGCGTGGTCACGATCACCGAGTCGACGCCGGCGTTGAGCACGCCGACATCGGTCAGATCGAGGCTCTCATCGCTCCGGCAGGGATCCAGGCTCGGGGTGATCTTGGGACGGGAGGTATCGACGCCGCTGATCACCGGCAGCTCGGCCACCGAGCGGAGCAGACAGTCGTTGCCGATCTTGATCGTGTAGAGCGCGCTGGTGTCGCCGGCGTGGCGATAGCAGATGTCGATGGTGCGGGTCTCCCCCGGCCGGAGTGTCGCCGGCAGCCCGCTTGAGACCCGGAGATCCGCGTCGGAGGGATCGGTCAGCAGCGTGGTCAGATCCTGCGGGAACCCTCCGTAATTGGTCACGGTGATCTGCCGGCAGAATTCCTTGCCGTTGAGCGAGGCGAGCGTGTCCAGCCTGACCGGCGTGGACCCTCCCCCGGCGATCGACAGGGTGAAGCCCTTCACCGGGAAGCTGTAATACCGGTCGAGGCCCACGGAGTCGACGGCCACCAGATCGGCCCAGCCATCCTGGTAGGGATCGATCAGATCCAGACGGAACGGGATCGAATCGTCGCCGCGGCGATAGGGGGTCAGCGTGAGCTTGACGTTCCGGGAGCTCGGCAGCAGGCGGAGCGTGTCCATCCCCATGTCGGCGAACTTCGCGTCGGTGGCCGCGCCGGCGGCCCCGCCGCAGACGTCGTACCAGCCGATATCCGGCCGCCGCTGATCCTTGTAGAGGGTGTCGAAGACCAGTCCGCCGGGATAGCCGTAGGAGTTGTACGGCCCGTAGCCGTAGATCATCAGCCCGAAGGGAACGTCCGCCCGGATCATGTGGGAGCCCCCGCTCACCTGGATCTGCGCGTAGCTGTAGCTCGTCTTCTCGATCCTGGTGAAGGGAACGCCGACCGGCTGCCCATCCAGGCGGAGCGTCGGGATCCGCTCGGTCGGGACGGTGACGTTGATATAGTGGAAGAAGAACTCCGGGCTGGAGAAGCTCTCGAAGGCGTAGAGCGTGTCGAACTGCTCCGGCGCGGTGACCAGCGACATGAAGGGATCGCCGATCGAATCGTTCGGCACCCGGACGTAGGGCTGATCGGAGACCGAGGCCTGGTACTGCGCCACGAGGATCGGCCCGCTGGCGGTCACCAGATGGGCGCGGTCCAGCGGCAGCTCGAGCACCTGGCGCGCGTTGAGGGTGCCGTATTCGGTGCTGTCCAGACTGATGACCGTGTTGTCGTTGGCCGCGATGATCCGGAAGATGTTCGGATCGGCCTTGGTCTTCGGGATCTGGAAATGGGGCGTGACCATCACCCGATAGGGCCAGCGATCGACCGAGGGGAGCTGCTCGACCAGGTGATCGCGTCCGACCGCGGCGGTCCAGGGGATGTTCGTCCGCTGATGGCTTCCGTAGACGGTCACCGGCCGGTTCGTCCGGATCTCGGTGCCGGTGATATCCACCCCCGCCTTCCCGTCGGCCTGGGCGAAGAAGACGTCGCCGGCCTGCATCGAGATATGGAACGGGGAGTTGTCGCGGCGCCCATTGATCCGGACGGTCGGGTAGACGTCGACCTCGGTGCCGTTCTCGCCGGCGACGATCGCGAACTGCGACGGGAAGTCCGATGCGCCGGTGAACTCTCCCTGAAGATCGGCCGAGATGGTGTTCGGGTAGGAGAGGATCACGTGACGGGTACCGAGCTGATCGGTCGGCAGCGCCAGGAAGGCATCCGAGCTCCAGACCATCGTGTTGATGCCGTAGAGCGTGATCTCGTCGTTGGCGTGGACATAGAGCGCCGAGTTGGTCAAGGGAGCGACCCTCGGGCTCGGGAGCATCAGCTCGTCGGTGTCCAGATTGATATGGTAGGCGGTATTGGCCTCGGTGATGATCACATCGAAGCTGCTCCCGTCGCGCGCGTAGGTAAAGGTGACGCGCGTCGGAACGCGCTCGGCGGAGATGGTCGCGGCCAGGCGTGGAGCACGCTCGGCGCCGTTGGTCTGCAGGTAGGCGACCCAGAAGTCGCGTCCCCGGTGATCCTTTCTATTGCGTGACTGTGCATCGAGCCGGGTGCTTCCGACGAGGATCATCGCCAGCAGCAGCAGCACCGAGGGAATCGTGATCTGTAGTCGCATCTGGTCAGAGCCCTTCCTTTGCCGTCGGGCAGGGGTGTGTTCCCATCCAAGCAGTCGTCAACTTGCGGGCTCTCATCCATGAAGTCCATGGAAAAGCCGGTCGCTTCGTAATTTGAGTCAACCCTTATGCAATTGCAATTCCGAACTCTCAGCGCGCCGATCCCGACGCGGATCACCGAGCTTTTCGCAATCCCCTACCCGATCATTCAGGCCGGCATGGTCTGGTGCAGCGGCCACCGCCTGGCCTCGGCCGTCAGCAACGCCGGAGGACTCGGGCTGATCGGCGCCGGCTCGATGAAGCCGGAGCTTCTGGCCGAGCATATCCGCGCCTGCCGGAGCGAAACCTCCCGGAGCTTCGGCGTGAACATCCCCCTGATCCGGGGAGATGTCCAGCGGCTGATTCAGACGGTTCTGGATGAGGACGTGAAGATCGTCTTCACCTCGGCCGGCAATCCGGCGCTCCATATAGACACATTCAAACGGGCCAACCTCACTGTCGTTCACGTCGTCGCCAGCGTCAAGCACGCCGAGAAGGCCGCCAGCGTCGGGGTCGACGCGGTCGTCGCCGAAGGCTTCGAGGCAGGAGGACACAACGGGATCGACGAGGTTACAACGCTCTGTCTGATTCCGCAGGTCGTCGACGCCGTCGGCATCCCGGTGATCGCCGCCGGCGGCATCGCCGATGGCCGCGGGATGGCC
>JBEHWX010000027.1:0-59921 GCA_048498995.1 Bacteroidota bacterium | reverse complement strand
GAAGCTGAAGGCTGGAAGCTGAAGGCTGGAAGCTGAAGGCTGGAAGCTGAAGGCTGGAAGCTGAAGGCTGGAAGCTGAAGGCTGGAAGCTGAAGGCTGGAAGCTGAAGGCTGGGAGCTGAAGGCTGGGAGCTGAAGGCTGGAAGCTGAAGGCTGGAAGCTGAAGGCTCGATGGCGGTGATATCCTGATTCATCATTCGTCATTCTCAATTCTCAATTCTCTTCTGGCACGACTTTTTGCGGTGGAACCGTGTGTCGGTCAGGCCTCGGGGAACGCCCGGGGGGAATGGCCGGAACGGTTCAGGATCTAGGAGGAGATGGGACGATGCGTTGGAGAGACATGCGGCAGAGCACCAACGTCGACGATCGGCGTGGCAAGGGGGGATTGGCCATCGGTGGCGGAATCGGCGGCGTGATCATCGCGCTGATCGCCTACTTTCTCGGCGTCGATCCCTCCAGTATTCCGCAATCGCAGCCACAGGGATATCCCGGATCGCGGACGGAGGAGACGCGCGCCACGAACCCCGGCGACGATTCGCTCAAGCAGTTCGTTGCCGCCGTGCTCGGCTCCACCGAGGATATCTGGCAGCAGCAGTTCCAGAAGATGGGGCAGAGCTACAGCAATCCGCGGCTCGTCCTCTTCACGCAGCAGGTGCAGTCGGCCTGCGGCGTCGCCGGAGCCTCCGTCGGCCCGTTCTACTGTCCGGGCGATCAGCAGGTCTACATCGACCTCTCCTTCTACCGTGAGCTGCGCGACAGATTCGGCGCGCCGGGCGACTTCGCGCAGGCCTATGTGATCGCGCACGAGGTGGGGCATCACGTGCAGAACCTGCTCGGGATCTCCGACAAGATCAGCGCCGCGCAGCGACGCGCCGGACAGACCGAGGCCAACCAGCTCTCGGTCCGGCTCGAGCTCCAGGCCGATTTCCTCGCCGGTGTCTGGGCGCATTACGCGCAGCAGCAGGGATTGCTCGACGTCGGCGATGTGGACGAGGCGCTCAACGCGGCCAGCGCCATCGGCGACGACCGGCTCCAGCAGGAGTCGCAGGGGCGCGTGGTGCCGGACGCGTTCACGCACGGCACCTCGGAGCAGCGCGCGCGCTGGTTCAAGCGAGGCCTCGAGACCGGCGACATCCGCTACGGCGATACCTTCGCCGACCCGAACCCGTGATGACGCGGAGAAGCTCGTGCCCGATGCGCGGCCGCTCGAGCTCCGGCGCGGCATGAGGGAAGCACGGAAGGATGATGAACCATGAAAGAAGGGGACCACGGCGGCGCCATGGTCCCCTTCGCGCATCCGGCGGCTCCTGATCTCCGCCGCGATGCGAGCCGGTCGGCTGAATAGTACGGGCAGGACCCCGGCTACGGGCAGGATCCCGGCGTGATCTGAATCGCGACGCAGCCGCTCGCGTTGGTCGTGACCGCAACGCTGACGCAACAGCCGCTGCTGATCTGGATATCCCGATGCTGGCCCACGTTGACCGGCACGTTCGGGCCGCGGACGATCACCCCCTGAATGTCGAACCCGGCCTTGCACGGGCAGTCGAAGGTGAAGGAGTTGCCGGGGCAGATGTTCGCGCCGCCGTTGATCGGATACCGGCTCCCGTCGGTGCAGACCAGGACCAGGTTGACGCAGCACTGCGTGCTCGTGCTCGACTGCACGGTGTAGGTCAGGCAGGCGCAGCTGGTGCCGGCCGATGACGGCGCCACGCCGAGCGTTGAAAGCAGCGGTGCCAGTATCACCGCCATCACCGCGCGAAGGAACGATTGCCGTTGCATGGGACCTCCTGAAATGATCGAGGAAAGGATCGCGCCTCCGGCGTCGATGGGGACGCGCGGTCGATACGGTGTGTCGGTCGGCCGGGGCGCAAAGAACGGAGATTCGCCCGCGTCGCGACAGTCCCCGATTGTGTACCCCGCTGATCGTACGATGATCCCGGACGGGCTCGTGTCGAAGGGGACAACCGCATAACGGAGCGCCCCCGGAGGAATACGTATCCTCCGGGGGCGCTCCGTTGGTCGTTCGGAACCGATCAGATGGAGAAGGGACGGTAGCCGACGATCAGACCCGCGGCGTTGCGTGCAATGAGCATGTAGGGGCCCGGGATGCATCCGGCTGTCGAGATGATGGCGGGCGCTCCGGCCGGGAGCATCGCGGTGCCGCGATCGACCTCGCCGGCGGTGACGAGCGAGAGGACGCGGTAGGTGACGGCGACATCGGAGGTCGCGGTGATCGATCCGGGGCTCACGGTCAGGGAGGTGAGATGCTCCCCGAGGCCGGCCGCCAGCGCCGCGTACAGGTCGCGCAGCGGTCCGGTCGGATCGTTCGGTCGATGGGTGGCCGGGGAGCTGCTCCAAAAGCCGTGGCGGCAATCGTAGCCCATCGCGCAGATCAGATCTCCCTCTCCCCTGGCCCCTCCCGACCAGATCTCGGTCGTGATCCAGATTTCGTCGGGATCCGTGCAGGCTCCCCAGGTCGTGACGGCGGTGCCGGCCGTGGCCCCGCTCGTCAGGGTGATGATCAGGGCCGCGATCAGGGCGGGTGCATGAATGAGACGTGCGCGCATCGAGCTGTCCCCGTCGGTGGATGGAATGTCGGCGAGATAGGGGGGAGGAGGGAACCGACGCCACAAAGCTACCGGCCGAGGTGCCTTGACAACAGTACATGTTCGTGTACTTCCGTAGATCCGGAGGCGTGCATTCGGGAGGGAATCAATGTCGCCGCGCGCGCCGGCATCGTGATGAGATGGTGTTCGGATGATGACGCCCGCATGCCCGGCTCCTGGTCTACGTGGCATGCGTGTCCGGGAAGGGGGGCGGATCGGGAGCGCCGGCTGTGGAAAAGGCCATCATGGAAAGGCGGGGAAGAGGGGCAGTCGGAGATCGCGTCCGTCATGCCACGCCATGCCCAGCCGCGGAGCCGGCGAGCCGTAGGAGCCCGGCGAGCCGTAAAGCAGAACGTCCGGGTGACGCGGGGTCACCCGGACGTTTGCGCGCCGCAACCGCCACCACGCGGAGGGCGCTCATCAATCGGTGGAATCATCCGGCGGCCGGAGCCGTCACGACCGAAGCCGCGCGGCTCAGTCGATGATTCCGCGCTGCAGAAGATACTCGGTCAGTCCATTCGGGAGCTTACCGATGCTGTGGAGCACGCGGAGCTGATCGCTCGTCACGTTCGTCAGCGGCTCGTCGTTGCACAGAAGCGTGAACTTCAGCTCGGAGCCGGAGCTGTCGATGATCGCTCCCTGGATCTTCTGATGCTTCAGGTATTCCAGCACTGTGTCATTCGTAGTATTCATAGGGGCGAATTCCTGCGTATCCATCACATGCATATTCCTCGTTGGATTCTAACGGATAATTAACCAAGAACCGTGCCCATCGAGCATCACGCGATTCAATCCCCATTCTCGGCATCCCTGAACCGACCTGTAGTGAAACTTGAAGTAGAATCGTGCGGTTTGCACTGTGCAGTGTTGGCACATGATGAGACGACCCTATCATTTCAGATTGATTTCCATGGTTTAGGCGCCATGGTGGTCGGATGATGCCCAAAGTGCGATCATCCGCCGTCTCGAGCATTGCCGATGGTACGATGGGTGTCGAGGCGATCACCCCATCATCGGCATCCTCTCCTTCCCCACCGTGCTCCGTTTCTCCCTTCGCGAGATTCTCCGCATGAGCGGCGCTTCACGCTGGGCGCTCCGCGACCGATCTCTCCGAAACGGCGCGGGGATGGTGCGCGTCCGCACACCATCCCCGGATATGTATCCCCCGTGCAATGTGTACCGCCAGGCAGGGCTCATCTGGCCCAGCGGGCGTTGATGCCGTGATCGCTCACCAGCCTCAGGGTGCCGGAGCGCACGTCGAGCACCCGAATGGACCAGTGCCGCCACGTCTGGCTGTTGATGAGGAGCTCTCCGCCATCCGGGGACCATTCGAGACTCGTCACGCTGCCGATCGTCGCGTCCGGCACCAGCAACCGGAGCCCGGTGCCATCCGGCCGGATACTCCAGATTCCCTTGTCGGTGACGAAGGCGATCTCGGTGCCGTCCGGCCGCCATGCCAGCATGTGGATCATCCAGTCGACGTGGCGGCCGGTCAGGAGGCGCGGCGTCGGATTCGCCCGGTTCGGATCGATTGCCTGAAGCGAATATCCTCCCAGGCTTCCCGAAACGGAGGTGACGAAGACGATCGTCGATCCGTCGGGAGACCACGAGGCATCCTCGGCGTAGGGGGAGACGTTGACCGAGGAGGCGAGAAGAATCTCCCGCGCGGCCCCCGTCTCGGTCGTCACGATCACGATCCTGTCATGGGGGTAGTCCGATGTGAGATCGGGATCGCGGGTCGGTGTGAACATGTAGCGGCCATCCGGGGAGAACGAGGTTCCGCTGCAGCCCCAGTTGCGTGTTCCTATGTCGTGGATCCCCTTGCCGTCGAGCGAGGCTATCTCCGTCGGGAGGTTGCCGTCGAACAGGACCAGATACCTGCCGTGCGCGGAGCGGCGGATGCCGTTCGTGCTCTTGCCGAAGGGGAGCTTTCCGAGGTCGGTGCCGGTGGTGGTGGCCAGATGATAGCCGAGGTTCAGGATGGTCTCGCTGGTGAAGATCATCGTGTCCCCCAGGGGAGCGCCGACCAGATCGGCTCCCCGGATGATCTGGCGATTGTCGGAGCCGTCGGCGGCGATCGAGCTGATCGAGTGCGCTCCGGTGCCGTCGATCTCGGTGTAGTAGATCCGTTCTCCGGACGGATCGGCGGCCGCTCCCGTGGGCGGGTCGGCGCAGCCGGCCAGCGCCCGAACCGCGAGCGCGATGGTGATGGCCGTGAATGTTCTGGTCATGATCGCTCCTCCAGGAATCCGCATATGTGATGCGATCGAAGGAGACTCCGTCCGTCCCGGACCTGACCGCCGGCTCATCCGATGCCCGGCGCCAGTCGGCGCGCTTCCAGTCGGCGCGCTTCCAGTCGGCGCGCTTCCGGCCGGCGGGCTACATCTGCCACCTGGCGGCGCCATCCATCACGTGGCGGTAGAGAAGGCTGGCCGCCGCGGCGATCGCCCGCTCCCGCGCGTGCACGCCGACGCGCGAGCCCTTCACGAACAGGGAGAGCGCCAGATGCCCCCGTCCGTCCGGCAGCGTGATGATGCCGACGTCGTTCGTGATCGAGCTGATGGTGCCGGTCTTGTGCGCCACCGGCGTTCCGGTCGGCAGCAGCCCCGCGATCCGTCCCCTGCCGGTGATCGCGCGGGACATCAGCGCCAGGAGCGTGTCGGTGCTCCGGGGGGTGAGGAGCTTCCCCCGCTGGATCAGCTCCAGGAGCCGCGCCATCTGCTCGGGGGTGGCGGCGTCCGCCGGATCGTCCACCATCCGCGCCTCGGCCAGCTTCCATGCCTCTTCCCCCGCCTCGTTCATCTTCTCGTAGAAACGGTTCCGTGTCCAGGCCGAATCGCCCCCCGGATCGACGCCGGCCCAGAGAAGGATCAGCTCCCCCTCGGAATGGGAGACGTCGATATGGCCGAGGCCGAGCCGGTCGGTCATCGCGCGCACCGCGGCCGGGCCGCCGGAGAGGCGGAGCAGATAGTCGCAGGCGGTGTTGTCGCTGGCGATCATCATCCCCTCCAGCAGCGCGTGGAGCGTGGTCCGTCCGCTATCGCGCATCGCGCGGTAGAACACCAGGCTCGCGCCGGGACGATGATCCGCCTCGCGCATCGTCACGGTGGAGTCCAGCCGGTAGCGGCCGGCATCGACCAGGCCGAGGAAGCGGACCGCCATCGGAAGCTTGGCGACGCTGGCCATCGGGAAGGTTTCGCCACCGCGCCAGCTCGTGCGCCAGCCGCTCTCCAGGTGGATCGCGGCCACGCCGAGGCGACCGCCGCTGCGTGCCTCGATGGCCCGGAGGGAATCGACGAGCGTGGAGTCGATCGCGCCGAACTCCGCCTCGGCCGGTGGGGGCGCGGCGACCGGCCGCGCGGCGTGATGCGCCTCGGCGCGCTCCTCCGAGCACCCGACCATCAGGAGCGGAAGCAGCAGAAGAAGCGGTAGAAGCAGGAAGAGCGTCGGGAACGACGCGCGGGCAGGGGAAGAGATCGCGTTGCTCATGATCCGGAGTGTCGCGGAGATTCCCCGCCGCCCGGAGCGTCCGGACGGAGCGTCCGCTCGGAGCGGGAGAGGGATGTGGAGAGATCGCATCGTGATGTCGGGCTCGGCGTGCTCAGGCGGTCAGTCGCGTCACCAGCTCCTCGTACCAGGCAAGCGCCGCGTCGGCCAGCGGCTCGTCGGCACGGAAGCCCCAGATCACCGAGAGGGTGCGGGTGGTGCCGGCGTGCGTCTTGGTCCGCTGCGAATCCTTCACGGCGTTGGCGCAGGCCCCCTCGGCGTCGAAGAGGCAGAGCAGCCCGCTCACGTCGATCTCCTGCCCCGAGGCGTTGAAGACATAGCTCGTTCCTTCCGGGGCGATCTCGATCCGGAGCGGCTCCCGGGCGCGGTCGAGGTCGACGAGGCTGATCGGCAGTCCGGTGTGGAGCGAGACCACGTTGCAGATATCGACCGCGGCGTTGATGCCGCCGAGCACTCCCTCGCCGGCGGCGCGCGCCAGATATTCGGAGGCCGGCTTCCCCCGCCCGGTCGGCTTGTAGCCGCCGTGGCGGAGCAGATCCCGCACCCGCTGCCGTGTCTCCTCCGTCCGCTCGAACGGCGACGGTGCCTCCAGGCGGAGCAGGTCGAGGAGCCATGCGGGCGATGGGAGCACGCCGAGCGGACGGTCGAAGGTCGTGACCAGCGTGCGGGCCGCCAGAAGCGGGTGCTCGGGAAGTGCGATCGGGATGCTCATGCCGTGTGTCGGATGCTGTCGGTGAACGATCGGTGAAGATGGCGCGATCGGCGCGATGCGACCAGCGTGCTCGGGAATGAAGCCGATGCCGTAAACATTGGGAGGGTGTTGTAGTCAGAAGCAGCCCCCAGACTGCAAATCCGAGGGCCGCTTCCACTTAGCTTTTCTTGCGAGATATCTTTTGGGCTTCTTTCTTAGCCTTGACGGAAGGAAGTCGTTCCGAGGGCTGCTGTTCGGGTGGAGCCTCTGCAAACGAAATCGCTGGAAGGATCACCTCTTTGTGAGGCCCACGGCTTGTTGCCATTGCAAGTATCTCACGCGCTGACGAGTAAAGGATTGCAGGGCCATTCATATTGACCAACTTGACAACGTGAGCATCAGGGAACGCGTCGATTACCCTAAAGTAACCAGAAATTGCGATTCTGAATTTATATGGGAGGCTCTCAGCAGATTCGTCGTTGCTTTCAATCTCCACCTTACATGCCCAGCGTCGATTGTCTTCCGGATGATGAGCACAGCCAACAGTGACAGATAAGCTCGATTCATCTAGGTGCCAGGATTCTTCGATGTACTTCTTATCCTTCTTTGCCGCAAACCATAGCTCATCAACGTAGTACATCTCGATTAATAGAGGTGGAGGCATCATAGCCCGCTCAGACCGCTTCTCTTTCATAATAGTTAATGTGAGAATAGTCATCCATATGATAGATGTTCTTACCAGACTTGCTTGTGAGCACTTCTTTCTCAAAGAATGGGCTGTTTTCAAAAGCCCAAAACTGATCGGAAGTTTTGCGGGTTGATGATTTTGATTCGCGAGGAATAAAAAGGTTCTCTACATTGAGTTTGTAGCCACAAGCCCGAGAAACATGAACTAATGTCGAAATCTCAAAGTTGTTGTTGCCACTCAATAGCTTGGTAATAAATGGACGGCTTCTGTTCATTAGCTTTGCGAGGTCCGCGCGGCTAATGCCCTCCTGCTCCATGATCGAATAAATCAGATCCGAAATGAGGTATTTTGCCGCTTCGATCTCATATTCGACTGTGCTCTCGATCTCCTTTGTTAAAGAAGTCAAGCTCTGCTTCTCATCTACTTCTTTATGCCCGAGCATTACTAATCTCCTTCCAGTATGCGACCATAACCAATGACGCGCGTTTACACTCCTGCGAGACCTTTGCTCCTTTCTTCGAAAAGACATGGGTAACGATGAGCGTGTTCCCGGCCCCATAGAACCATACCACGCGAACACCTCCTGGCTTCAGTTCGTAGAGCTTATCGCACTCTGCTCCCTCCAATGCGTGCCCTTTTTCCTTCTGCCTGGGAGGTCCTGCTTCGGCAAGCATCCTTATCGCATTCGCGACTCTGGCTGCGTCAGGATTCCCCGTGGCACGTAAACCAGCTAGGTAATCACCGTAGGCGCTATCGTTATCTGTCCCCCAGACAGCAACGGTGTGCCTCGTGCCGCTATGTACGATGGTTGTAGGCATTTGGGATGCCCAAATTAACCTATACGTTAACACGATCCAAACACAATTCTAGTGTACGGACGGGTAGTGGCTTAAGGCCATCCGGGGGCCCAAGCGGACAAAACCTGTGATTCTCTAGTTCGAATGAGTTCTTTCCTCCCTCTTTGTCAGCCTCGACTGTATCAGGGGCATCGAAGTAAATCGCAGGTCCTGACTCTGGGGATGGGACCAAAGACAGAGCCTGTGAATCGGCCTTTACCGGTCCCCTATCCGCAATGGGGGTAACTCAAAGCTCCGTCACGGACATCAGCTCGTCCGATCCTCCACTGTCCGGCTTAGAACAATTCAAATCGTCCAGAAATCCGCGATTCGTGCCCTCGCGGGCTCGTCGGGTTGGACAATCTCCCGCTTGACAGGGGTGGGCGCGCGCAGTATGTTCGGCTCCGAAACGATCGTCGGCCGGGGCATGCCGTCCACCGCTCCGGCGGCGATCGAGTGCCGTGGGGCACGCCACCAGCATCAGCAATTCCGGACTCGGCGAGAGATCATCGGCCAGGGGAGCGCCGGCGCGCGGACGCGTCGAGGCGAGGGAAGCCATGAGGGCTTCGCGATGAGCGTTTGCGATGATCGTGGCCGGATCGTTTCCTCCGACGGGAGGCGCCGGCGCCGGGGAGCAGAGAGAGAAGCCACCATCACCATGAGACGACACGAGCAGCACGTAGGGCGCGAGAGCGACGACCTTCAGCGAAGCGCGCGGGAAGCCGGGAGCACCGGCCCGGAGCGCGCGGCCGCCAGCGATATTCTCACCTCCGATCGGACCGGCGCCGGCTGGGGAGAGTCGGGACTGCCGGGGCCGGCGCTCCGGGCGCCGCTGGGCATTCATCGGCTCCCGGCGGGGGCCGATCCGACCGGCGCGACCACGACCTCCGCTCCCGCCCCGGCCGTCGGCATGCCCGAGACCCCGGTCGCCGATCCGGCCGCTCCGACCCGGGAGGCCGCGACAAGCCCGGCCATGACGGGGCCCTCCACGACGAGCGCTCCGGCGGCCGCGGGGCTGATCGTGGAGGATGGCGCCGAGGGGCTGGCCGGCGGTCAGGTGACCAAGAGCGCCTTCCTGGCCCAGCTCCGCGCCGCGGTGACCGCCTCGGCCGAGGAGGCGATGGCCGGCAGTCCCTGGTCCACCCGGAACTGTCCCTGGATCGAGCATTGGTTCGGCTACTATCAGGGGAAGCCGGCCGCGCATGTCGAGGCGGCGATACGGAAGTATACCGGCGGCGGCTCGGTGGCCGATGCGCTCGGCTACCTTCCGCTGGTCAGCGGCCGGGTCCGGAGCGCCGTCGGCATCTGGGTCCGGACCGGTCGCGTTACCGGCGTGCCGGAGGAGATGGCCGGTGCCGTCGGTGGCGGGGAGAAGATCCAGGCCAAGGCGATCGGCGCCGGCGTGCAGGAGACGATGGACCCGGTGAGCGTCCGCTCCCGTCTCGGTCCCGGCCAGCCGATCGGCGGCGATCTCGGCTCCCGCTTCGGCGCCGCGCTCGGCCACGACCTCGGCGACGTGAGGATTCACACCGACGCGGGGGCGGCGCAGATGAGCGCGCGCATGGGGGCGCGCGCCTTCGCCGTCGGCAACCATGTGGCCTTCGGCGGCGGGGAGTTCCGGCCGGGGACGCCGATGGGTGATGGCCTGTTGGCGCACGAGCTGGCGCACGTGGTGCAGCAGCGGGGCGCGACCGATCAGGGGAGCGGCTCGGCCGGCGAGAGCGCGCTCGAGCGGGACGCCGAGCGCGCCACCGTCGGCGCGGTCACGCGGATGTACGGGGGCGCCGCTCCCTCCGGCGGCATCGGTCCGGCGCTCTCCGGCGGTCTGAGCCTTCAGCGCTGCAGCCTGCAGGAGCAGGCGCCGGTGGAGTATCTCGACACGCCGAAGATGAAGGCGATGTGGATCGCCGACGCGATGCGCAGCAAGAAGACCTTCGCCTCGGTCGAGATCATGAAGGTCCTCCGCGCGGCCACCTCCACCGCGGAGGTGATCGAGATCGAATCGCAGGTCGACATGCCGAGGCTGGTGGAGCTGATCGACGATGACTGGAGCCTGGTCGAGCTCGGCGCGATGGCGCCGGTGCCGGCCAGCGTGGCCAAGACCGTCAACGAGGCGCGCGCCAACTACATCGTCGACAAGCTCGATGATTTCGGACCGGCGCGCGCGGAGGTGATCACCCATTACATCATCAACACCATCCCGACCAACGACGACGTGGAGGCGGTGCTGAGGATCCTCGCCGCGCGCAAGAAGCTGGCGGCGACCATCGGCTCGATGAAGAGCGTGCAGGCGCTGATCGCCTCACGCGGGATCGACCTGAAGAAGTTCGCCGACCGCTCCTGGGAGGGGATGGATATCGCCCGCGGGCTCGGCCACGGCATCGGCTCGATCTTCGAGGGAGGAGAGGCGGCCAAGGGGGCGCGCGGGATGGAGTACATGAGCCGGAAGATGGATCTGCCGAAAGAGTACGGCGCGGTGCTCGACGAGATCGACAAGAAGGAGATGGCCGAGGCGCTCGATCCGACCAACCTGGCGCTCGGCATGGCCGACTACGTGATGCTGAACATCCCGAGCGGGATCTACGGCACCGTCAGCTCCACCGTGCAGGGAATCAAGGATCTGGCCGGGGGAAAGGTGGAGGAGGGCTCGGCCGAGCTGGTGCCGGCGCTGCTGCTGCTGGTGAGCCTGCTCGGCGTGCGGGTGATGAAGGGGGGCTCCGGAGCCGCCGCCACCGAGGGGGCCGCCGCGGAGCTGAACGGTCCGGCCGGCGCCGGACAGTTCACGATCAAGGGCTTCTCCGGACCGATCCCGAAGGACGTGGCGCGCCTGCAGTCGCTGATGATGCTCAACGAGGAGGCGCAGATCACCGCCGGCATGCTCGTCCAGCGCCTCGGCGCCGAGCGCGTGTCGCTGGCCGCGCAGTATGTTCGCGCCAGCCGCGAGGCGATGCTCTTCGTGGAGAAGGAGGGGCTCCCCGCGCTCGACGAGCTGGTGAAGGCCAACGGCAACGTGGCCACCGCCAAGGCGGCGCTGGCGAAGATGCCGAAGCTCCTTGCCGCCACCAGCAGCGCCGGACGGACCATCGTCGTCAGGTCGAGCGCCGAGGCGCTCGAGGTGGCCGCGCGCGAGGGATGGGAGTTCGACGCGGTGACGCCGGGACCGCTGCCGGACGGCGCCGCCGGCACCTTCGCCGGCGGCAAGTACAATCGCGGCGTGACCCAGCCCGGCCAGAAGTTCTACAAGGGGGGCGACGCGAACAATCCGGGCGGATCCTTCAGTAACTTCGAGCCGCCGGAAGGGGCGGCGCAGGTCAGGATCGACAACGCCGTCAAGCCGCAGTGGCTCGACAAGGAGGGAGTGCAGACCGGCACCTCGCCGATCAACGCGCTGATCGAGATCGAGTACCCGGCCGGTACCGAGTACTACTACGGTCCGGTCTCGAGCCAGGGAGGCGTCTACGTGGGCGGGCAGGGGATGATCCAGATCTTCGTCCCGAACTCCCGCGCCATCGGCACCTTCAAGGTCATCAAGAGATTCTGACGGGAGCGCCGGACACTCCGAGCGGGTGTCCGGCGAGCCATCTCATTCCGACAACGGATTCAACAACCAGATATCTGCACGACATGGCGAGCACGGAGATTTCGGCATCGCAGCGGGACGCGCTGGAACGGACCATCGAACTGCTGGAGCGGATCATCACCATGATCCGGCTCGACCCGGGGAGCCGCTGGCTTCAGGCCTTCAAGGACTTCCTCGATCAGGCGCGCGAGCTGCGCGACGGGCCCGCGACACGACAGGATCTGATCGACCTGTCCGTGTCGATCATGTCGGTCTACGGCGGCATGGGCTCCTTCAACGACTACGCTCCCGGCGTCTACGATCCGGCCACCGGACGCTACGCGATCCCGCGCGGCACCGAGGGGTTCGAGCAGACCGCCGCCGATCTCCACGCCTCGGCCATGGAGCTCCGGGAGCCGAAGCCGATCGGGTGATTGTGTCGGTACGATCGTACATCGGCCTCAGAGCAGGTACCAGCGGATCCCGACCCGCACGTTGAGCGCGCCGCTCCCGCGCCGGTGATGAACACCCGGAGCATCACGATGTGACGGACACGTCGTCGGCGCCGGAAGTGACGGTCGTAGTACCCTCCAGCCGTTGCGGCCGGCGCGGTTCCTTCGCTCGTTGCCGAGCGAGCGAGGAGTCGGTATATTCGCGCCGGCTCCGATGACACGCACACTTCTCGATATCATCCTCAACCTGACGCTCATTCTTCTGCTCGTCGCCGGGCGGGGAATGCCGTGCAGCGATGGCTGCATGGCGGGCAACTCCGGCCTCTGCCGTCAGCACGAGGCGCGCGACATCGGGCATCACCACGATCATGGCGACGACTCATCGCCATCGGCGACATCGTCCTCCGAATTCCCCTGCCTGTGTCAGCCTCCCGGGCTGCTCGCGCATGCGTCGCCCATCTTCGTGCCGGTGAGCGTCGAGCTGTTCCCGGCACGATCGGACCTCGTCCCGCCCAGCGTTCACCATTCCCCGCCTGATCCGGTTCCTCTCGCATAACGACATGTCAGGCCCGAGAGAGCGCTTCCGCGCCGGCGGCAATCAGCCGCTCGCGACGCGGGAGCATGCTCGCGTGATACCGTATCTCATCGTATCCGCGGCGGCCGACGACGGCCGTCGCTCATCTCACAACCGACAAGTCGTCATGAGCATCCATATCAGAATTCATACATGCGCCCTCCTGGCGCTCGCGCTCGGCGCCGTCGCCGCGCGCGCGCAGACCGCGACGATCGCGGGGGCGGTTCTCTCGGCCGAGGAGGCCGCGCCGATCGTGGGAGCCACCATCCGTGTGGCCGGCACCGAGCGGGGAGCCATCTCCAACGCAGAGGGGAGCTTCCGCATCGCCGGGCTTGCCGCCGGTGAGTACCGGCTCTCCATCTCCTCGGTCGGCCATGCCCCGCTCGATACCACGGTCGTCGTGGCGCCGGGGGATTCGCTTTTCATCGCCGTGACGCTGGAGCCGGAGGCGCACGAAGAGGAGGAGGTGGTGATCACCGGCACCCGCACGCAACGCTCGATCGATGACGTGCCGGTCCGCGTGGAGGCGGTGCCGCAGGAGGAGGTGGAGGAGAAGGTCCTGATGTCGCCGGCCAACGTGGCGATGCTCCTCAACGAGTCCACCGGCATGCGCGTGCAGGTCACCTCCCCCACCACGAGCACGGCCAACGTCCGTATCCAGGGGCTCCCGGGCCGCTACACGCAGATCCTGACCGACGGGATCCCGAACGTCGGCGGGCTGGCCTCCGGGTTCGGCCTCACCGAGCTGCCGCCGCTGAATCTCCGGCAGGTGGAGATCGTCAAGGGAGCCGCCTCGGCCCTCTACGGCGCCGACGCCATCTCCGGCGTCGTGAACTTCATCACCAAGGAGCCCCGTCCGGAGCCGGAGGCCACGGCGCTCGTCAACTACACGTCGCAGAAGGGCTTCGACGTGGCCGGCTACTGGGGCGAATCCTTCGGGGACATCGGTGTTACGCTCATGGCCAGCCGAAGCTCCCAGCCCCGGTACGATGTCGACGGCGATCGCTTCGCCGACGTCTCCGGCTACGAGCGCTACACGGTCTACCCGAAGCTCGTCTACGGACTGTCGGAGAGCGCGAAGCTGGACGTGGCGCTCGGCTACATCTCGGACGATCGTCTCGGCGGCTCGGTCGACGCGCCCCGGAGCGCGATCGGCGCGGAGGCTCCCTATCTGGAGCATATCCGATCCAGCCGTTTCAGCGGCACCGGCAGGCTCTCGGTCGATCTCGGACAGGAGCGCGCGCTGACCGTCGCGGCCGCCGGACTCCACCTGGTGCGCGACGCGATGTACGGCGCCCAGCCGTTCGACGCCACCCAGCAGTTCGGCTACGGCGAGGCGATCTACGCGACCGCTCTCGGCCGGCATCACGCGCTTCTGGGGGTGGTGCTGAGCGCGGACCGGTTCACCGATCGTACACCCGGCGCCGACGGCGGTCGCGACTACAGCTACATCGTCCCCGGCGCGCTGGCGCAGGTCGAGCTCGATCTCTCCGATGAGTGGTCGGCGCTGGCCAGCGGCCGGATCGACGTCCACTCGGAGTTCGGCACGTTCGCCTCTCCGCGCGCCTCGGTGATGTTCAAGCCCTCGTCGGAGGTCACGCTCCGGCTCGGCGGCGGGATGGGCTTCAAGGCGCCGACGATCTTCGTGGAGGAGGCCGAGGAGCGCGGATTCCGCGGCGTCCGCCTCGATCCCGACGTAAAGGCCGAGCGCTCCGGCAGCGGCACCTTCGACGTGAACTGGCGGACGGTGCTCGGCGAGATCGGCGTGAGCGTCAACGCGGCCGCGTACGTCACCCGGCTGACCGACGCGCTCATCGCCGATCCCGATTCGCTCGCCACGGACCTGCTCCTGCTCCGGAGCGCCGACGGGCCCACGCTGAGCCGTGGCGCCGAGCTCTCCACGAAGTTCAACTACGAGGACTTCCACGTCTCGCTCGGCTACACCTATCTCCACGCCACGCGCGAGCTCCGTGGCGTGGTCGAGGAGATTCCGCTCAACCCTCGCCATTCCTTCGGCGGCGTGCTGATGTGGGAGAGCGAGGAGGCGGAGGCGAAGGTGGGATTCGAGGCGTACTGGACCGGGCGGCAGCGGCTGGAGGATCATCCGCTGCGCGACCGGTCGCCGAGCTACTGGATCACCGGGCTGATGGCCGAGAAGGGATTCGGGCCGGTGCGCCTGTTCATCAACTTCGAGAACTTCCTCGACACGCGTCAGACCCGCTTCGATCCGGTCGTGATCGGCGATCCCGATCTCGGGAGGGTGCGCGCGCTCCCGGTCTACGCGCCGCTGGAGGGGCGCGTGATCAACGGCGGAATCCGCTACGTGCTTTGAGCCGAGCCCGAAGGATCTTCTAACACGCGGCGGGGCCGCGGCACGTCATGCGCCGCGGCCCCGCGTTGCGTTCATCCCGCCGATCGCGGAGCTCAGGCCGTGATCTCGTCGACGACACTCTGATTGTAGACGCTGACCTTCGGCAGGTCGGTGGAGGCGAACGGATCGTAGCCGGATCTCTCCGGCCAGATGATCATCTCCGGCTTCGTGCCGAGCTTGTCCATCGCCGCCGTGAGCTTCTGGTGTAGCCGCTGCCGCTCGGCCTCCACGCGCGCCTGCTCCTCCGGCGGAAGTTGCTCGAAGACCGACGGATGCGCCAGGTTCACCGTCTCCTCCGGATTGGCCGCCAGATCATAGAGCTCGTACTCCGGCTGCTGGCCGGTGTAGATGTCGTAGTAGACCGCGTACTTCCACCGATCCTCCACGATACACCGGATATGGTTCGGCGCCGGCACGTAGAAGTAGAGATCGTCGTAGGTGAAGTGGAGATAGTCCTGCACGCTGGCGCTCGGGTTCCGGAGGATCGGCGTCAGGTCGTGCCCCTTGAAGATCCAGTCGCTCGGGTTCGGCACGTCGGCGATCGTCGCCAGCGTCGGCATGATGTCGATCAGCGAGGCGAGCGAGTTGGTGACCTCCGGCGTCGGGAAGAGCTTCGGATTGGAGATGATCATCGGCACGTTCAGCGTCTCGCGATAGACGTTGTACATCTTCTGCCGCTGGCGTCCATGCGACATCGCCATGTCGCCGTGATCGCTGATCCGGATGATCATCGTGTTGTCGGTCTGGCCGGTCTCGTCGAGCGTCTCGAGCACCCGCATGATCTCCTTGTCGACCACCGAGGCCAGGTAGGCGTAGAAGCGGCAGTAGCCGAGCTGCGCCTCGACATCATCCTCGGTGATCGGGCCGTTGCCGGCATTGCTGAGCACGCGGAACTGCGCCTGCGCGCGCGGCTTGGTGTCCAGCGACTCGTTGACCGTGGGAGGAACGTCGATCGGGAGGTTCATGAAGTCCTCGTCCTTGTACCCGGCGGCCTGATACAGCGGCACCTGCTGGCCGTCGATGGTGACGTAGGCGGCGCCGGTGCCGGGATAGGCCAGCACGTCGTGCGGGTTGACCAGGGAGACCACCAGGCAGAAGGGCTTCTCCGAGTCGTAGTTCCGGAGGAAGTGGAGCACGCTCTGGCGCTCGGTGATCTCCGGCGGAAGGTAGCCGTACTTGGCCGACTGTCCCTTGCCGTCGATGAAGCGTCCGTCGTTGTTGGTGTCGCCGCCCCCCATGTTGGCGATCGCGAGGTTGTCGCCGGCGTCCGGCATGCCCCAGTCGTCGAAGCCCCAATGCTTGGCCAGGTGGATCGAATCGACCTCGGTCCAGTACTTCTGGCCGAGCGGCACGCTGTACTGGGTGGGCTTGGTCAGGTGCCACTTCCCCTTGTAGACCACGTTGTAGCCGGCGGTCTTGAGCATGCGCGCCATGTTCTGCATGCGGTCGGGGAGCATCCGCTGGCGGCGCTCCTTGATGGCGGTGGTGGTGTTCTCCTGAAGGTCGCTCATGTTGTCGAACTCGAGCACCTCGGTCACGCCATGCTGCGCCGGGTAGAGTCCGGTGAAGAGGGTGGTGCGCGCCGGCGAGCAGGTGCAGGAGTTGGTGATGGCGCGGTTGAAGGTGAGCCCGTTCTTCTTCAGGCGGCGCAGTGCCGGGAGGTTCTCCTCCTCCCACTGCTTGGGCCAGTACGGGTGTCCGCTCTGCTGATCGGTGATGAGAATCAGGATGTTCGGCTTGCGCGGAAATTCTCCGGATGCCATGGTCGGTTCTCCTTCGTCGGATGGATTGATGATGGAGTATGGATGAATGCCGCCGGCATCACGCGCGTGCGCTCATGCATGCGCGCGATGGAGTGGCATCGCCGGATGCGTAGTGGCATCGCGATGCGCCGGCGGAGGTGTCATGCTCGGGCCAGCCGGGATATGGGGAAGCGTTTCGGGGGGAGATGATCGCGTCGAATGCTGTTCACGCGTGGACCGCCGCAAGTATATGAAATCGATGGCGATGTTCGAGCCAAGTGATGCCCGGGTATCACCCACAATCTCGCCGACCGGTGCCCGCACCCGAGGAGAGATCTTCTCGAAGAGATCTCCTGAAAGATTCCCTGAAAGATCCTCCGGGAGTTCCGTTCCGGAACCGCTTGGCGAGGTTGGATAATCGGCGGCGGTTGGACTTATTGCGGCGACCCGATCGCCCGGCTCCGCGGCGCGATCCGGATGCACGATTCAACGTCACGATCCCGATCGGAAGCGCGACCGCGCGGCGGCCGGCATCACGTATTCCCGCATGAAGCGCGTACTCTTCATCTGCAGTCGGAACCGGCTTCGCAGCCCGACCGCCGAGCAAGTGTTTTCCGACCGGCCCGGCTTCGAGGTAACCTCCGCCGGGCTCGATCCCGACGCGGAGGTCGAGGTCACGCCGGAGCTGCTGGAGTGGGCGGAGGTGATCTTCGTGATGGAGCGCGCGCACCGGAGCCGGCTCTCACGGAAGTTCCGTCGGCACATCAACCGCCAGCGGATCATCTGCCTGGACATCCCGGACGACTACGACTACATGCAGCCGGAGCTGGTGCGGCTGCTGGAGGCGAAGGCGGGTCCGTTCTTCCGGCGAGGGTGATGGGCCGCGCGAGCGGCATGAGAGGGTGGAGCGTATCGATTCACGTACACGAGGGAGCGAGACATCATGGAGACCGCACAGGCAGCGCCGTCGACCATCGACGACTACATCTCGGGATGCCGGCCCGAGGTTCGGGAGATCCTGGAGAAGATCCGTGGGGTGATACGGAAGGCCGCGCCGGACGCCGAGGAGACGATCAGCTACCGGATGCCGGCCTTCAGGCTCAACGGCATCCTTCTCTACTTCGCCGCCTTCAAGAACCATATCGGGATCTACCCGCCGGTCAGGGGGGACGCCGAGCTGATGGCCGAGCTGGCGCCGTACATGGGGGAGAAGGGGAACCTGAAGTTCCCGCTCGAGGGCCCGATGCGCTACGACCTGATCGAGCGGATCGCCGAGCTGCGCGTGAGCCAGAACCGCTCGAAGCCGGCCGGAGGAAGGAAGAAGGCGTAGGGGTGACCTCTTGTGGCCGTGAATCCTGCCGCCCCTCAAACGTGGTGTAGGGGCAGCCCTCCGTGGCCGCCCCTCCCGGTGATCGTGCTGGGATAGTAGGGCGCGACATCGCATGCGGCGTCGATCGGCTCATTCCGCCCGGGCGCTGATTGATGGTATGTGTGCTCGATATCGGCCGCGAGAGTCGGACGGGAGATGATCGAGAGGCGCGACTATTTCGTCCCGGTGCTCGGCGCCATTCGGTACAGTGTGGGATCGTCCCTATAGGCGAGCAGCGTTACGATCGTGCCGTCGTTCAACCACGTCGAGTAGGTGTTGGCGATGGCGATTCCCGAGGTGGGGCTTATTTGAAGCAGTGCTTCGAGTGTCCCCATCGATCCATCCGGATGAATCGTCGCCACCGCGAAGATGTCGCGTTCGTAATCCTGGAAACCGATCAGCAGATTTCCCTTGGTGTCGAAGCTGCGGCAATAGCCGAGCAGCATCTTCTGCTTCTCGGTCACGGCCAACTGCATTCTCCGAATTCCCTGCTGCCAGAGAAACGCTCCGTTCGAATCGAATGCCACCACCAGTATCTCTCGTCCGACCCATCCACTGAGCGACTGTCCAGCGTCTCCCGGGACGATGGTCTCGTAGGCCCGGCGTTCGAGGAATGCATAGGTGCGATTGCCGGGACCGGGCAGGAGCTCCGTGACGCGCATCAACTTCATGGTCTTGCTGTCGAACATTCGGAACGTTGCGGTGTCCTGCAACGTGCATTCCCCGACGTTCGTCACGACGCCCGACTTGAAATCGTAGCGGATCAGCGTTACCGATTTCAGTGTCAGCACGTCACCGCGGTACAGTGCCGCGGCCACCAGAACTGCCTCTCCATCGAGCAGGCGCACGCCCATCCATGAGCCCGCGCGCACGTGCAGATCGGGATCCGTGGAAGTCTGCGGAAGAGCGTAGATCAGCGGCCGCGCGCCGGGATGCTGGAGATCGTAGCGTGTGGCGATGATCGAATCACCGCTACGTTTGCTGATGGAAATGATATTTCCCTCGTTGGTCGGCCAGATGCCGGAGTGGGCATCATTACGACCGTGGAAGATTACCGGCACGCGAAACCTGTTCACGACATGGAGTCCGCGATCGAGCATGATGGCGTTGATTGCAAAGGCCTGCGTCGGCGATGCTCCGCCGGTCCAGCTGTAGTCCCTGTTCATCAGGAGCAGGTGGGAACTGTCGGGAGAGAAGAGCACGGAATAGGGAGAACATCCGTCCTTCGGCTCACTCTCCACGGATTGCATGCTCCCCTTGGAAACATCCAGAACGCGAGCCTCCTCGGATGTGCCGGAGACGGGATCGAACGCCCTATGGACCGCTTCGATTCTGTTCGAGTCGCTATAGCGCGTGTCGATCAGATGGATCTTGCCATCGTGGAGGAATATGGAGGCCAGGTACTCGTTCGGCGGAAGAGGCACGGGTACCGACCAGGTGGGGAGGAGGCCGCTGTTGAATCGCTCCAACCAGATGGTATCCATATCACGGCGCGCCATCACGAACTCGCCATCGGCGATGCGCACGATCGACGGAGTCATGTTGTATTCCGGAGTTCGGGAGCTCTCCTTGGGATTGTCGATCGGATAAAACGGGAGCTGATGTACGATCGGACGCTTCAGGATCTGCGATGGGCGCAGCACGTATCCGCTGTCGCCGCAGCCGATGCTCGACGCGCAGGCGATGATGCTGAAGAGCATGATGAGCCGACGATACCTGATTGCAAGGGGCATGATCGATCGGGATTGTGCGTGAGAAGAGGAGAGCCTGCCGAGCGCATCGGACGCAATGTTCTGCGAAGCCGTGCCGGCATCCATCACTCGAAGATTAGTCCGATGGGAGCCAAGCTTACTGGAAGGAGGAGATCCATGTGAATGAAAGAGTGACGGCTGAGAAATTCAGATGGCCGTTGAAGATGTCGGTAAGCAACCTGTTGTGCTTGTCGATCTCGGAAGAGATTGCTCCCAAGGTTCCATAGAGCCGGAGCTTGACCAGTGTGCCGTTGTCCCGGATATGGCTGTACTCGAGCACTCCTACCGGCCCCTGCGTCCCATACTCGACGCTCTCCTTCTCCTCGAAGACGAGGAAGAGCAGTTGAAATCGATATCCGAGACCCGCGCCGAATCCGTCGCGAATCTTGCCGAAAAACTGGGCATCGGTGCCATGCTTGAGCATGACCACCAATGGAGCATGTAACCCCAATATGGCCTGCTTGTAGTCCGGCGTATAGCCGGCGTCGACCGACAGAGCGGTCGTGATGCCGACCGACATATCCGCTTCCAGCGAAACGACCGGCACATAGACGCCACCCGTCCACGACCCGGCGAGATAGTTGGCGCTGATGGTCTCGGTCTTGTCGTTCTGATGCCTTCCGGTGATCCGGTAGTAGGAGAGACTGACCCCAACATCGGCGTTCTTGAAGTAGTCGAGGATGTTCTGCGCATTGCAGGCGGTGACGCTGGTGAGGAGGAGGGCAAGGAGTATGGACGGTAATCTCATGGATGCAGTGACGAATCAGGTGAGGGATGGGCAACCCTGACATACGGAGACACGTCGGCCATCCGCCGGCATTCCGGCTTGCGACGTCATCGGAAACGGCGAGCGCACGGGGCGGAGCCGGGCAGCGAAGCCGTGCGGCAATGATGCGCATCCGATGCAAAAAGGTCGTGGTCTCACTTCAATCCGGCGGAGGTCGTAGTGCGATGAAAGTACGCCGGAGCTTCGTTCTCGTGCAAATGTCGGAATTGCCGATGATCCGCAGTTAGTTCTTCCGCTTCCGGGTCACCCTACCTTCTGTATCTCCGCGTTCCGGACCCCCATGGGATGGCTATGTCCGTGGGAACGCTCAGACCGACCGAGAAACGTGGCCGTTCGCCGCTGAAGGTTGCGTAGGCATGGGTGGAAGAGTCCGGCTTCTCGGGCCAGCGAAGGAAGAAGCCGCGGCGATGTGGGGTCATGTCCGCGGATCTTGGGAAGTGATGGACCCGCGACCGGCCATAGACAAAGGGCCCGGAAGGTCACGGCACCGTCTCCGCCACATTCATGTGGCGGGGATACGAACCTAGCCATCGGGTGTGGCACTTCAGTATTACCCGGTGGCAGCTCATGAAACCGACAGGATGTGGGGAAAACGAAGAAACCCGCTTGTATGGCGGGTTTCGGGGGCTCATCTGATATGAGGCTGTAAGATGCCCTAAAGGGCTTGGCGGTCTCGGCAGGACTATCCGAAGCCTCAAAATGTCGCGAATTTGCCGGTTTTCAAGAGTCGGGGTAAGTAGCGGGGTAAGTTCTTGCCCCTTCTAAGGTCGTTGACTTGCCCCGTAACTGTTCGTTAGACTCCGAATCTTTCAGGTCCGCCCCCGTTCGAAGTCCGCCGGGTTCGGTCGGTCCCATCGGGACCGGCCCAAGATACTATCTTCGGCCAGAATGCGAGGCGCGGGAAGTGAGTCAGATTCAACAGCCTTGGCCGGTAGGCCGTAGTATCGAGCATGATCGTTACAGAACTAGAATCGGGATACAGAATCGAGCATGAAGACGGAACAGTCGAGACGGTGGAGGAACTACCGGCGTCTTTCGTGCCGTATCAGAGTATGAGCTTCAGTGGCGGAGCGTCGTCCCCCGCTCTCACTAAGCTGAGGAAAGCCACGGGGCGAAGATTCCAGACGCTCGAAGACCTCCAGATGATTCCTAATCTGCTGGAGGATCTTCGCAAACTGAATCTTCCCCTACCCAAGATGCGGGAGTTCTTCTTGGACATTCTCCGCCGGCTTGATACGTACCTGCGTCAGAGTTACGGCACGGGTTCAAATGCACTCGGGGATTCGAACCCGTGTCAGGAAGGTGACCCGCTCAACCGCTTGATCAATGTGGGCGCCAAAGCCATGTTAGAAGAGTGGGAAATACGATGCCACCGCCTTGGCCCGCTGATGTTCGATTACGCCGGCATCAAACAGCACCTACAGAAGCTCCGGACGATCGAAGAGCGGATTGACTTCCTCAAAGATGTGGAATGGGAGATGTGGCGGCCGTGTTGGGCGTATCCTGCCAACCATTACGAGGGGCAGAGCGATACAGCGCCGTATTGGTACGTGGCCGTGGAGTATCGGCATGCCTTGACCCCAACGGACATGAGACGGATAGTGGAGCTTCGTTCATCATGGGAACGGAGCTATCCGACCGATGTACTACGTCAAACGGCGTTTGTCGAGCCCGACGCCAGAGTCGGCCACGGTTCGGCGGTCGACGTGGCGGCAAACGTGGCCGCGAACGTGCCGAGAGCCGTAGAGATACCGAACTATCCGGCCGATGTACCGGCGGGAGATCCCCGGCGGTTGAAGTGGACCGGCGGGCAAATGGATCTTGTGTTCCTGATTGACCGATTGAAAGCCGTTGGACTGTTGGCTCCGACCACAACCGACGCCGACGTTATCGACCACTTTGATTTCGGTGGGACGGCCGAAGACTTGGGGAAGAATTACCGGAACATCCGGCGGAAAGTGAAGCGCGGCGGCTCGCATCCCAACGCGGAGAAGTACGGCGTCCTTGTGTCGCTCTTCCTCGATCGTGTTACGGCTCTTCCAGTGCCGGAGCCGCTACGGCATCTCCTTCTTTCCCACGTCAAAGAGAAGCGATAGCCCGGCGCCATGTTGGCCGATCGCCAGAGGACCACGCGGCCCGTTCGGAGCATTCCGGACGGGCCGTTGTCGTTGATGCCCCGTCGGGGGAAGATGAATGCCCGATGTGTGGTAGGCCCGCGCTTACCGTAACTGTCCACAACTGTCCATAACTGTCCATATCAGTCCAGGAAATTGTGTCCAGATTCTGACCACGGGGCAACGCCGAACCGTGATGGAGCTTCCGGAGTCCCTCACGGTCGATAGCTCCCGACAACGTCCGATAACTGCCGGTATCATTGTGGGCACGGGCGAAGCACCAAACGGGCGTGGTCGCGCTGTCGTTGCTCCACACCGCCCCCCCGATCCTTTCCGTTCGCCATACCCGTCTACACCCATCCATAGAGAGCTATGAATGACTGTACACAAAGTGTACACGTCCGAGAGGTTGCGCGCCAGTCGACGCGGTCAATGGCCCGAAACGCTCGGATTCGTGGGATGAAGCAACGAAGCACAGTAACGCACAGTGTCGCACGCGGGACTTGTGGTAGGCGTCGACCTCAACCCTGGTGCATGGCCTCTCTTGACCGGAGCATCTTTGCAGCGTTCTTGTTTGTTCGACCAGCTCACGCCGATTCCGCGAACCGATATGCAAACCGTTGCTCTTCTGTCGATAACAGCCGATGAACTCCGCTCGATCGTTGCCGATGCCGTGCGTGAGACGATCGCCAGTCAGATACCACCAATGACCGAGACCACGCCGGGCACCGCCGATGAGTTCCTGACCCGTGAAGAGACCGCGCGGGAACTTCGCGTCGCAAAGATGACGCTCCGGAGCTACGAGCTTCGAGGGATCTTGAAGCCTCTACGCATCGGCCGTCGCGTGCTCTACTCCCGTCGCGAGATCAACGCCGCTCTTGCTGATGGTGTCGGGTCCGGGGCTTCTGGCGGCCGTTCGTCCTCTTCGGATCGCTCCAGTAACGAGCGCCGAACCGACGATGCGCGCCGGCGGAAGCGGGGCAGTTGAACATTGATTCGGCCGGCGGTCGCGCTAGAAGCCATAGGGCCAAGCGGGGGCCATAGTGGGGCCACGATCGCGGCGATTCCGTTGCCGGATCAACGACCAGGGGCCAGATAGGGGCCACCAGAGGGCCAGCTAGGGGCCGCCAAGGGGCCACCGTCAGACAAACATCAGACAGATATCAGACAACTATCAGGGATCGAGCGCCCGCCCTCTTCCACGGAGGTAAGGAACGGCCGCCCCGGTCATGTCGGATTCCTGCCTGTCGGGGCTCTCACCTAATGGGGCTCCCGTCGAAGTCTCAATAGAGGCCGCCACGGGCATTGCCGCCCCGCTCTTCTGCCGATTTGTCGTTCAACCGCATGTCGGCAACCGTGCCCCGTCTGAGCGATATGCTCTATCAAGTGTGATTCTAGGTACAGAAAGTGACCCAAGCGGACCCGTGTACGACGCCGTTACGTTGTGGCTTCCTGCCGAGATGACCGACCCGCCGGGGCATCGGTTCTTCGATGCTCTGAGTAGCTACGAAGAGCGGACGGATGCCCGAACCGGTGAGGTGTACCATGTCGGCAAGCTCGATAACCTCCGAGTCCGCAGCAGACCGGAGGGGGTGAGCATCACCGGCAGCCTTGCCCGATTCCACTTCGGCGACAATCTGGAGACGTTGACGTGTCCCCAGACCGGGGAAGTACTTGAACGGCTCTCCGATACGCTCGGCTTGTCGATCGCATCGGCCAAGGTCACATCCCTGGAATTCGGCGCTAACCTGGTAGTTGTTCGCCGTCCGGTCGAATACTTCGCCCATCTCGGACACGCTTCGTTCTATCGCCGGTCGGAGATCAACATGAGCAACGGCTTCGGGCTGTACTACGCCAACGGTCGGCGCGAACTCGCGTTCTACGACAAGCGCCAGGAAATGAAGAACCGGAAGGGGCGGAAGCTTCGGCTCCCGGAATCGTTGATCGGCCGCAACCTCCTGCGTTATGAGCTTCGGTTACGCCGCAACGTTGGCGACCAGCTCGCCACGATCGCCCCCAGTCCGGCCGACGATAGTTCGGCCGATGCCATCGGAGGGGCTTCCCTTGGCTCGGGCGAATCCGGCTTGATGGGACGACCAACGATCAAGGCCGGACGGCTACACAATCCAAGATTCTATCGCGGTCTCGTCAGCAGGTGGGAACGTGAGTACCGGGCGATTCATCGGCGTGCCATCCTCCGCCCGCTATCGGCGTCGATCGGCGGCCCGCGCATGTTCAAAGAGCAGCTTGCGGCGTTCGGGCTGGAACGGCTCGGGGGAGCCGACGCGGTGCTTGCCCTTCTCGAATCATCCCACCGGCGCGGAGAGATCGAGCCGAATCACTACAAGCGTAACAAGCGGCTTGTCGAGGAGCTTGCCGCTTCACCGGCGGTCACAATCGAATCCGAGTTGATCGCGGAGCTCGACCGAGTCGTATGCGACACCGCCGCGCGCTTCCGCTAAGGCGCATCCACCGAAACGCGGGAAAGGACCATGAAAACCGCCATTCGTGGCCGATGCGATCGTGAAGAAGCGCGTTTCAATGTCAACAAATGTCAACACCTTCGAGCGGGATCGATAGCGGTTCCCGCCGATGGTGCCGGCCGGGATCGGTCGGCATGATGCACACGCATAACCCCAATCAGAAATGAATCAGCAGACACACCACGCGGCCGCCAACAGCGGAAGCCGCATGATTCGCACGTCGAAGACCCGACACGATCCGACCGCATCCGACGCCAGGACCGGAATTCCCGTCTCGGAAGCCCCGGTCTCGGGAGCCCCGGTCTCGGAAGTCACGCTTTCGGGCTCGCCAGCTCCGGCATCTCGGCCGCACGGACTGACCGCGCAACAGGAGACAGCCGCCGCCATGCTTGCCAGCGGAAGCGGGGTGAACGAGGTTGCCGACACGCTCCATATTCACCGTTCGACGGTATGGGCATGGAAGAATCTCCCGACGTTCATAGCCTACACCAACTCCCTTGTTCAGGAGATCAAGGACCACACCCGCGCCGGCGTCCTGTCTCTCTACTCCGACGCAATCGAGACATTCCGGCGCGTGCTGCAATCGGACAACGGGGTGGCCGCGTTGAAAGCCGCAACGTACATCATTGAACGGGTCAAGGGGCTGGAAGTGGGCACGACCGACGCGCGGGAGATCGTCCGGCAGATGTGCACCACGCACCAACCGCACGAGCTAGAAACGATGTGGAACCCGACCGAGCAGTTCGACGAAGCGAGCTACCGCCGGATATGCGCCGAACTCGGGATCGAGGAAGAGACCGGCGCGGGCAAAGCAAATCACAGCAGATCGAAGCACTCCGGGCGGTAATCGCGCGACGCAGTTGCCGGACTGACATAGGAGGTTCACCACCCGATCGGGGGACGGCAGTCCAAGAGCCTGTCGGAGTTCAGCGCGGAGCCACGGCACCGGCCCCGCACTTCTCCGCCGGGCTCTTGCCGTTTCCGGAGCCGTCCGGAGGGCACGGTGACGGGGCTCATTTTGTATAGAGCATTTGGTAAAGCCCCGTGGCTCGCCACCGTGCGGCGGGAGAACTTTGCGTTCTGACCGTCCGGGATTGATCGCGAGCCGGTCGAATCCGTCCCGGAGTGGTAGGCCTAATCTGAGCGGCAAACGCACCCGAAACCGATCTTCATTTGATGTAGAGCAATTGATATTTGGGCAAAATCGGACCTTCTGTCGCCGCCATCAAAACTCCAGCAAAACAACGGGACGCAACAGTACGCAACGGTACTCACCAGTACGCAGCAGAGGAGAATATTGGTCTTCCCCCGGCGTTCTTGAGCCTACCACGGTCCGGCCAGTTCTAGACACCACGGGAGCCGGCACGATGCTGCGAAGGAACAACGCGAGGGGAAGCACTTCGATTCCCGGAGAATCGGCAGTCTGAGCGACGGAACACGAACCACGCGGAGGGGCAGCAGCAGGACGACCGAAGGAATCCGGTTGCCCGCCTACCGCCATATCCGTACTTTTCAAACGTCTAAAATCCATCGCGGCACGAGGCCGCCCATACCGGGCGGTCTCTTCTCGTGCCGTTTTGACGCGACGATAAGTCCCGGTTAGGTAGTCCGGTAACCGTAAGGTCCGGAACGCTCCGATGGTGCGTAGACACTACCTAACCGGGCTTTTTTGTCTAAAACCGTCATGTTCCAACAGCCCTTTACGCCGACAGGCTGCCGTGTGCGGCCCCGGCGCCCCGCCAGCGGATCGACACCGGTCCGCGCCTCAATCACCGCTCTCTCTTCCGTCTCCTCTCTCCTCCAATGCGCGGCGCTCGCATGCCGTACCGAGATCATCGCCGACACTCCTCCCGACTTCTGGTGCGTGGCCGACACGTTGGAGCTTGCCAACAGCGAGCTTTGGCGGGCCGTGGAAGCCCTCGAAGGTGTTGCCGATACCTTCGAGCCGGCCGACACGCCAGAGGCCACGCACGGGGGCAATGAGGACACGTCAGAGGGTCACCCGGAGGGAAGGAATGCGACCGACGATGACGACGACCAGGAAGAGCCGGACGATGCCGACCAGGACGACGGCGCCCCGTGGGGTGGGCCGATCGGCGGACCCGGCTTCGTGGCGATGATCTAACCGACAACCAACGACACGACAGGAGGGGCACCCTACTCGATCGAGGGGGGCGCCCCTCCGTCGTTGATGGGGGGTGCCGTCCGCAAGTTCAGGGACGCGTACACTCTTTGTACACTCCTGATAGGCATTCACGGCAGTTAGCGCGCATTGGTGGTTCCCTTGGCTTGATCCGCCGCCTACCGCCGGAGAACATCACGGAGCGCCAAGAGGGACCGGGCGAACTGTCGGGCGCATGAAGGGTACGACAACGCCCGCCAGTCGTGGCCGTGAGGCTCGTACATGGCGGGCGTTGGCAGGTTCGCCGGCGTTGTTCCTCTCTCTTCGCCGGCGGTCCCCGAAGCGGTCCCGCTCACGTCCTGATCGGTCCGCCCAAAGGTGGGGGCGCGTTCGCGGAGATGTTGACGAACGCGCCCCCGGTGGGCTTCGCGGCCACCATAGCACGAAGCCCAATGTCGTGTCTGATAGGTCAGCGGAGTACCGTCAACGGAACGGCCGTCGTGTGCCCGCCGATCCGTGCCCGGACGCTGTAGAAGCCCGGCGTCAGGCCGCTCACGTCCACCGTGAGCACATAGGCACCAGGACGGGAAACCGGGGTCGCCGGTATCGCTTCAACCAGGTTGCCGGTTACGTCGTAGATGCCAAGCTCCAGCATCGCCGGGAAGCCTTGGACACCATCGGCAACCGTCACGCGAACCTCCGCCGACGATCGGGCCGGGTTCGGGGTGATCGCCACGCGAAGCGCCGCCGATGCTTCCCCCGGCGTGGCACGATCGGCCGTCGGGTGAACCGTCTTCAGATATCCGGCATCGGCTGCGTCGAACTGGTGCCAGAACCCGGCGTCGGCTTCCGACTCGAAGCCCGGCGTCGTTGCCAGTCGCTGCCGGATGAACACTTTCGTTCCCAGCGGCGCCACCGTGTCCACCGGAATCACGACGTTGTCGTCCCACGCGCCGGATGCCACGACACGAGCCGAGACGGTATCTCCCCGCCATATCACCGCGCTATCGAGCGTTCGCACCAGCTCCATGTATGCAACGATGTCGGCCGGCTTCCCGGCCGCCGTGTCAAACGGCTGGGAGTCGAGCCACGCCAGCAGATCGGCGGAGCCATACGCCCGCCGCTCGATCGTGACCGGAGCAAGCCCGGCGTAAAAGGCGCTGGTGCGGGTCACCTTCGCCCCGTCGAACAGGGTGTCGATACGGGTAGCTCCGTCGATTCCCCCCCCGTCGATCGGGCCGAAGAAGTACGACGGCGGAAGGTCCGGAACGGCGGTTATCGAATCGAGCGGGAACCGGCCGATGTCGCCGATGCCGCCGCCGCGTATCGTCATGCCGGCGGTGAACGACGGTCGGGCACACGACAGATCGCCGGCAAGGTGTATGACCTTGGAGAGCGTCGTTTGCAGGGAAACCGGTTGCCGCGTGGCTCCAGCTCCCAGGAACAGGCTATGCCGCTGCGACGGGTGGTTGATGAGCATGCCGTCGTAGTACGTCCGCGTGCCGACCGCCAGCGGCCCGGCCGCGTTGAACGACCGCGGATTCTTGTCCCGGTGAAAAATGCTCGAGCTTTCCAGGAACGGGGCCGACTGCCGGAACGGTACAAGGGTCAGCGTCGGATACTGTCCGCTCGGGAGGGTGTCCATCTTCGGCCAGCCGTAGCGGAAGAGGAATTGCTGATACAGCCCCTTTGCCGAGCGTATCCGCTGCCATGTGAGCGCGCCTTGCGGGGCGGAGTTTGCCCCCACCTGTTCGGCGATGCGCCCGGCGGGGAACTGCGTCACGGACGGCCATTCCATCCAACTCGAATCGTTCCCCCAATAGTAGGTCCATCCCTTCCATGCGGGTTTGGCGCCGAGCGAATCACGGAACCGGAGCACGATCACCGACACGTTGCCCGACGCGGCATAGCGCCCGGTCGCCAGATAGGCGGAAAGAAGCGACTGGAACGCCACGCCGACGCGGACCGAGTCGGCGGCGATCGACGGGTGAATGAACTGGCACCCGTTCAACCCCTGGGTCACCTTCTCCGGCACCAAGGTTCCGGATGTCAGTTGAGGAGCCGCGCCGACCGGGAAGCGCACGCGCAAGGGGGAGTAGAGAATCTGCGTGCCGAACACATCTGCCTGTTGCCAGGCCAGATGCACCTTCTGATACGTGCCGGCGGTGAGATTCCGGACATACGCGAGCGTGGGGAACAGACAGAGCGAATCGACATTGGTCACGTAGGGCGGCCCCATCTTGCTCCGGAGCACGGCGGAGATGTCCCCGGCGCCCGGCGTGGCGACCGCCGCCAGCGCCGCCGATTCGATGCCGTTGGTCGCCGATGCCCAGGAGACCACGAACCCGGAGTCGACACCGGTCACCGCCGGTGTCATCCGGTGCGGGCTGGCGACCGTCCGGGAGCTTCCGAAGGTGAGGAGCGTGGAGACCGCAAGGGAGTCCGGATGCGGGAAGCGGGGGAAGTAGCGCGCCCGCACGGTGGATTGTCCGGTCGTGGCGTTGATCCGCTCCCACACGAAGAGCCACGCGGTGCCGTTGCGGGCCGTGGAGACGGCCGGGTTCACCGTCCATCCCTGACGGGACGCGCCGGCGTCCGCCGTGTCGGAGATCCTGAACTCTTTCGACCACCCGCCGGCGGAGTCCATCGTTTGGGCGTAGATGATCGAGTCCCGTTCGTAGACGACCACTTGCCCACGACGCACGGTGTCCGAGATGGTGACCGAGCGGACCGCGTTGTTGTAGGCAGTGCCGAGAGAGGAGACGCCAAGCCGGACCGGGGTCACCTTGTAGAACGCACCCCATCCCGGTTCTAGCCACTGCAACGGCCGATCGACGCCGACCGGGACGGTATCCCGCCAGCTCGACCCCACGCGCTCGACCACAAAGGCATTGTAGAGCGTGCCGGCGGAGTTCTTCAGCCTCACCCACGGGCGCCGAACGTCGATGTTGCCGAGCCCCACCGTGTCATGTGTGAACCCGCGCGGCAGATCGTACCGCGCCAAGGTATCGAGAACCTTCGCGGTCGAATCGCTGTAGAGCCCGAAGTCGATAGGCCATGTCCGGCGGTTGAGCACCAGCAGATACCGGACGCCGGAATCACGTTGGGCGGCAAGCTGCCACCCCGGTTCGTAGACCGTGGCTTGCACGAAGGTGTTTGCCCGATCATCGAACGTCGCCGTTGGCGTGAATGCCCCGTTGCCGGTCGAATCCGGGATGAATTGCGATGCCTGTTCGGCCCGCACCGTGTCCAGAAGCGGCATGCTCCGATACGTGCGGATCGTCCACCGAGCCGACGACGCATCGGTGGACGTGTCGTTGGCCGCTATGGACTTCCCATCCCTGACAAGCTTGTTGTACATGGGAAGCACGTTCGCCGCGAACTCGTCGGTTGCCTTTCTCACGGCTCCGAACCGGGAGCGGAAGCCAAGCCACATCTTCGGAAACACGTTGGTGTCTCCCCACTTCCGTTCGTGCCACGACAGGGTATCGAATTCCTTGTAGGGGGCATATCCCATGTCCCACGGCATCACGCCAAGATCCGGAGCCGACGAACAGAAGTCGGAGAAGACAAGACCGTCCATCGACGTAGCCAAAGCGAGCCACGCTTGCGCGGTAATCTCCTCCGGCGTCGGCGGTCGCCATGTGAACCCGCCGCTGGCGGAGAACGAGCCGTGAACCTGAGCGACGTAGTACACCGGGTAGGTTCCCTTCCCCTGAGCGATGAAGCGTTTCCGGGCGATGTCGGCGGCATAGAGCATTTCATCGGCCTTGCCGCCGAAGTACCGTTGCTTCTCGATCGTGTACCAGCGATGATCGGGAACGGAGTTCCCCACGATCAAACGAACACGGGCCGTGTCCGTTCGCCACACCGGCGTGGTGTGGTCGTTGTCGGGAATCACCTTCCCGTTTGCGCGATAGCGGATGATCGCATCCGGGGACGCCGGGTTGACTTTGTAATACGTATCGTTGGCCGCCCGCGCCATCGAATCCATGTTGGCGTACTTGATCGGGGTGGCGCCGCTCAACTGGTACTGTTGCACGGCCATCATGTGAACCATCTTGATATCGGTCGAATCCAGGTCACCGGAGAACGCACGGAACGGGGCGATATCTCCCATCGGGTTCGACCAGAGGCCGCGCCGGATACCATTCACCAGCGGGGCGCTACTCCAGTTGTCCAAGACCCGACGTTGGACTTTCGATGCAATCCGCATATAGGGGCGATACTTCGGGTTCCAAATTTCATCGGTGATACTGGTGCGCATCAGCAAGGGGCTAACCGACGACGTGTCGGTCGGATTGCTGTAGATCCGATCCACGACGGCGTTAATCGAATCATCAAACCTTCCTTGTTCCAGCAGGATGTACGAGTGTGGTTGCAGCCGGGCACGGAGGAAGGTGATAGGTACCTTTTGGGTTGTGTAGATGTGGTAATAGCAATCCGATTCGGTCGGCATCTTGCCAAGGTTGACGGCCGTTGACGGGAGCTTGCCGGCACTCTTCAAAGCAATCAGTTGAAAGTTGCAGCTCACCCAACAGCTCGTGCCGCTATCGGCTCCCTCCGGGAAGGTGTATGACATGGTGTCTTTGCACCAGAGCGTATCGGTCCCGGTGATCTTGTTCCATCGCGGAAACTTGAACATGTGCCGGGGCTCCCGATAGATCGTCCCCGGAATCGGGCGGCTCTGGTTCGTATCGAGGTATACTCCCTTTGTGATATTGAACGTGTCGAATGGAACGTAGTAGTTGCAGAGACAGGAAGCGGGCTTTCGCTTACCGGGGTGGTCGGGGTCGGGGACCGTCTGGCCCGTCGTATCACGTCGGTAGAGAACCGCAAATGCGAGAACTGAGCTAGTGTCGAGGTCTCGAAAATCATCGCTTCCAGTGCTTATGTTCAGTGCAACAGTAAGGTCAAAGTATGGCCGGTAGTCGGTTGGTTCGGCTGGCAGAAACTCGGTAGGACTGAACTCCATCAACGGCCCGATGGGTGGTCCCGGCCATCCCGGCGAGGTGGAAGACGTTGCGTAGTTATAGTAGCCGCCGTAGCCGAGCCCCTGCCATGTGTAGGCCGGCCGGCCTACCATGATCGTAGCTTTCGGAGCCGTGTCGCTCGGGAACGTGACAGGGTAGACAAAGTAATTCTCGATCCGGGACTCCTGATGTCCCGTTGCCCCCCGCGTCTCGAACTGATAGCCGTGCGTCAACTCCGGTTCGTACCACCACTGGTTTTCCGACGTCTTGGTGGCGTCTACAAGGCTCGGTATCCAATCCGGCGCAAAGACTGCCTTGAAGCCTGCCGCATTCTTCACACGACGCCAGAAAACGTAAGCAAGGCTATCGGCCCACCGGGCGCGGCCCGACGCGGCCCACCGGCTCGGGTCGTAGCGGTGAAGACTTGACGGCCCGGTATAGGTCTGCGTGAACTCAAGGTGAAGAGCTTGGCCGGAGTCCGGAAAGAACAGCTTGTGCGCCCCCATCCGGAACGTAGAGTCGTAATCATACCCCCGGTAAAGCGGCGCTTGCGCGTGGAGGTTGTGCGCCGCGAAAGCCAGCAGAGCCACTACCAGCGCCACGACGATCGAGTGTGGCCATTCGGCCAGCTTGCGGGAAGAGGAAAACGGTTCGTGCATACGGATTCCCTTGTTGTGGTTGAACAACGATGGAAGGAAACGGAACGGCGATAGCGGCCGAATCACCGTCGGACGTGGTGCGGTCCGGTTCGGTGTCGGAAGTGGTCAGCATGGAGCCCGGAGCGGTGTCCGGCCTATTCCACGATAACCCTTGTCGTGATGGTTGTTGTTCGTGTTCGGAGGGTCGCCAGGTAGACGCCGGGAACCTTGGTCGACCGGCTCCAGATTGCGAAGGTTGCGCCGGCCGCAAGTGGGATGCGCTCCAGCTCCCGGCCGGATTCGTCGGAGATCGTGAGGACCGTTGCGCCGTCGGCCGGGATCGTCCACGACAAGCGAACTTCTCCGGTCGACGGGTTCGGCCGTGCGTCCATCACCAGGGGAACAGGCGTCGGCCGCTCGGCTCCGGACCGCACGTCGGCAATGGTGCTACGGAGCGTGTACGGTGGAAAGCGTTTGACGCCCCCGATGACTCCCCACCAGGGTATACTATCCCACATCTTGAAGTACTTCACGCCGCCGGGAAACGCGGTCGGGAAATCGTGGTCGGTGTCGTAGCCGATCGAGAACGCGGGGATACCGCTGCCGTCGATGTCGCCAAGTAGCTTGATACTTCCCCCGTCCCAGTTCGAGCCGCCGGGGCGGGTGTCGGCCATGCCGTCTATCAGGTTGTCAAGGCCGATGCCCCCGGAATAGCAGATGAGAAACGGAGGGCTTACCATCCAGATATCGTTAACGCCGTCAAAGTTCGCGTCTCCGAGATCGTGAAGGATGTTGAAGGGGTGCGCCCAACTGTCGGGATTGATGCCGTTCGGCAGTACGACACGAGCCCACGGCTTGCCCCACCATACGGCACTATCGGGGTGTTCGGGCTCGTTGCCAGTGCCGTATTGTTCTCGCAGCCGTTGCCCGCGTAGGCCGATGAACACGCGAACTGTAGGGCTATTACCATCCATCACCAACAGTTCGGGAATAGAGTCCCCCGATATGTCGCTCAACAGTGAAAACGAACCGTTCGTTGTCGATGAATCCGGCGCATCGAACTTGACGGTTTCGATGTTCGATAAACTCGTATCAAGCAAGTCTTGCCCAGGTTTCCCGTAGACGACTGATAGTTGCGCGGTTCGATTGCTTCCTGCGTCGGGATACACGTAAAGGACTAGGTCCGCGTTGCCGTCCCCGTCTTGGTCCATCACCTTGAGTGTGTTATAGTCCGACCGGGTGGTTGGCGGTTCCCACCATGCCCACGCCGGGAGCCGTGCGGTGCCGGATTCTCCCCAATGCTTACCTTTCGTGCCTTTGTAGATAAAGAGTCGTGGCAATTTGACAACGGCACCGTTGCTAAAGCCACTCTGTCCCCAGGTCAACAACTCGTCGGCGCCGTCGTGGTCGAAGTCGTAGCTTAACGCGCCCTGAGGGCCAAGCCAAGTCTGCTCACCACACTGGAGCCGGGTGGTATCTGAAACGCTATAGCCGCTCTCGCTTCCCCAGAACACAACAGTCTGGCTAATCTCATATGCTCCACCGCCGAAGCTCGTATCTCCGTTCTGGCGGATACGGACGACAATGTCTCTGTATGAATCACCATTAAAATCCCCCACTGTCAGGAATGCGGTGGCGCTTCCTAGCTCCGTCGGTCCGATCCTCAACCCCTCTTCATTCCGTGGCAGGCGTCCCCGCACGCCGTGATACAACAGTAGCTCAACCGGGACTCCTTTAACGGACGTATCGGCGCGCCGATGGGACAAAATCCAGTCGGCAAGCGAATCCCGGTTCACGTCTCCGAGAGGATAAACGTAGCTCCCGAACTCCTCACCGTCACCGGGAAAGTGCGGTCGGGTGATGGTGCCGACCATCCGGCCAATCTCGGGGAAGCAATTGACGTAGTAGCTGCGAGGGTCGACGCGGGGGGCTTGAGCCCATCCAATGGAACAGGGGTTCGCTTCCGGTTGACCGTAGCTCGATACGATCGACGCCAGGAACACGACGGCAATTAGGACTAGGGACCGAAAGGAAGGGAGGTGCCGCGAACCAATGGGGGACATGTACCGTTCTCCGCCAAGGATGAAGGTAGGCCGCGCATCTGGATCAACACGAGGCGCGGCCGAAAGTTACCAAGCGGCCCGGCGTATCCTGGGAATTGTTTCGAGCCGAGCAAGAGAAGGTAGCACGCCGATTGCCTAACCAAACAGTCCCCTTTTGTGTACCCTCCCCCGGTTGATCGTGGTGAGGTATCGACAGTGCAAGGAAGGACATGCCCCCAACAATCAGAAGTGATCGAGAGGGTGCGGCTTGTGGCAGCCTCCCCGGTTAACGGGGTTCTCCGACTCTTCTATCCCCAGACCCTTTCTAGCTCCATAGCCGAAACGCGATTGGTGACCACTGCGTAACGATAGAGCGTCTTCAAGTTCTTGTGTCCCGTGATCTTCATGAGCGTTTCCGGACGTATCCCTTTCTCAAGCGAGAGAGTGACGAAAGTTCGTCGGCCCGTGTGGGTTCCTATCAGCTCGTACTTTGGGGCGGTCCGCTCTACCCGTTGGGTGCCCCGAAACTCAACTAGCTGCCAAGGGGTGTTAATCTCCGCGAGCTTGGCAAGCTCCTTCACGTAGTTGTTAAGCTTCTGGTTGGTAATGACTCGGATTCGACAGTCCGGGAATTTGGCAAGTATCTCTCGTGCCGGGCGGGAGAGGGGAACGGTGAGGGAATCTCCGGTCTTCACCATGAAGATTCTAATACCTTCTGGGGTGATATGCTCCGGCCGAAGCTGTGCAAGGTCCGAGTATCGCAAGCCGGTATAGCACTGGAGTAGAAACAGATTCCGGGCGTGATCGAGCCGGGGAGAGTCGGCGAGATCGAGCGTGTGGAGCTTACTAAGCTCGTCCTGAGTCAGGTATATAAGAGCCGGTTGATATGGCTGTACGGAGAACTCCCGATATGCCGTGTTCGTTGTCAGTCCCTCTTTCTCGGCACCCTTCAGGAAGACTTTGAGATTCTTGATAACGTTCCAGGTGCTGTTATTGTTCAGTCCGGCCACGTTGATGAGGTAGCGGGTGAACTTCTCGAAGAACATGGAGTCGATCCGCTCGAATGTCAGTTGCAGACCGTAGGCTTTCGCGAAGCTCTGTAGATGGTTCTTTGCCCGGCGGTAGGTTTCAACCGTTGCCGGCCGTGTGTTGGCGTTCGTGATAAACCGTTCGTAAGCTTCGAAGATGTCCATAGACCGGAGGGCAGACGCCGGGGCCGGTCGGTCGATCGCCCAAAACTGTTCCTTGACAAGTTCGGGAGTCGGGGCAATCCCATTGTTCCGGAGTCGCGTATAGATGTCCGCCAGAACAACGGCGATGCGGTCTAGCCGGTCATTTATGGCCGTCTCATACATGGTTCCCCGCTTCGCCCGTTGCTTCGTCGGGTTCCAGTTCTTCGGGTGGATCTTCGTCCCAGTGGAGAGCTTGACTTGGTGGCCGTCGAAGTGAAAGAAAGCGTTGATTGGGGTTTCTTTATCGGCCTTGGTGTCTCTGAGGAAGTACGTAACTGCCTTCATACTGTCGTTTCGAAAGAGGGGGGACGAAAGCGGAAACGGCTCCGCTTGAACGACAGGAAGATACGATCGGGGTAAGGTTCGGGGTAAGTAAAAGTGTGGTTCTAGTTGTGCTCTAGTGATCCTTGCCGAGTCTCGACGGAGATCGAACCGCGTGATTCTTGCGAATTTTGAGGGTTTCTAGCGTGGTGAGGATCTGCTAGAATCGAAAGGTTGTGGTCTCGGCAGGACTCGAACCTGCGACATCAAGTTTAGGAAACTTGCGTTCTGTCCAGCTGAACTACGAGACCGTCGGCCTCCCCGCGTGGCGGGAAGGGACGCACAAGATAGGAAGCCGCGCGCGCCGGAGAAAGCGCAAAGTCGCATCGGTGCGTGTCCGACAGAGCGGCAGAGGATGTGCCTCCCCGGCTCTGGTCTTGGCTGGCCTTACGGCCGGATGCTGAGAGCCACGGGGTCGCTGGGGTCGTTGACGAGCACGGCGTCACCGCGTGTACAGTTTGTGTACACTTTATGTACAGTCCATGTGCATTGAAGTGGAGATGCTGTGTATGTGTGCGAGTGACAGATGGGGCCACGAATCGGCGATCTGGTGTCGGAGACGGTGAGAACAGAGAAGGAGTCGATGCCCGACTCCTTTATGAATCGACCATATCTTCGCGGCGCGGTCTCGGCAGGACTCGAACCTGCGTCCGCAAGGTGGCGCAACTTGCACCGGTCGGCCAGACCGTGATTCCGTCCCCTCCATCCCGGAGTCGGGGCGGGGACAGCTCTTTGCCTACCTCTCAACCCTCGATCATCCAGTTCATGCACGCACTCCGCTTCTCGATCCTTCCCGGCGCCTGGGCCGTCGCCCGCATCGAGCCGGACCGTCCGCTGCCGGCGCCCGAGCTCTCCGCGTCGCTCTTCCTCTCGATCACCCGCACCGCCGATGAGATCTCCGTCGTCTGTCCCGAACAGGCGGCTCCCGAGGGAGCGCGCGTGGAGGCGGGATGGTCGGTCATGAAGCTTCACGGCCCCTTCCCGTTCGATCTGACCGGCATCCTCGTCTCCTTCGCCGCGCCTCTGGCCGAGGCGGGCATCGGCATCTTCGCCATCAGCACCTTCGATACCGATTACCTCCTGGTGAAGACCGCGCGGCTCGACGACGCCCTGGAAGCCCTGGCCGCGGCCGGACACGAGCTGGTGGAGGAGTCCGGCGGGTAAGAGTTCCATGGTCTGGCGCGCTCGATCGGAGCCGGCCGGAGCGGCGGCGTGCCCCGGCCGGCGCGCGACCTCAGGGGATCAGCAGAACCGTCCTGGTTTCGGTCCAGCCGGCTCCCTCGATACGGCAGACGTGGAGTCCCGCAGGCAGCTCCGACAGATGGAGCGCGATGCCGGCCGGCCCCGCCTCGGGGATGTCGACGACCGCGCGACGCAGCTCCCGTCCGAGCTGGTCGACGATCGTGATGCTCACCGGCCCGGGCGCCGGCGCGTCGAGCCTCAGCATCGACTCGCCACGCGTCGGGTTCGGAGCGATCAGGATGCGACGGGAGCTTGCCGTCGGCGCCGGATCACCGGCGACCGCGCTCGTGGGCTCCACGATCAACCGGTAGAGCGCGCCGCCATCCCCCGCAGCGAACGCGTAGATGGTTTCCGCGTCACGCGTGGCCGCCATTGTCCAGATCGTTGCCTCCGAGGGATCGATGCCGGTCTCCCGCGTCCAGTTCTTCCCTCCGTCGCTGGTGCGGAGAAGTCCGCCGAAGCCGGCGTCGGCCGCGAAGCCGAGGCTCCCATCGATGAACAGGACATGCGTCAGTGGTGGAAGCCCGCCGCCGGTCGGGAGCTTGCCGCCGCTCCAGGTGGCGCCGCCATCGCTGGTACGGAGCAGCACGCCGTTGAAGCCGACGGCGACGCAGTTCTCCCGGTCGAAACAGTGGATGCTGTTGACCGCGCCGCTGGTCTGCTTCACCATCCCCCAGCTCACCCCGCCGTCAGTCGTTTTGTAGATCGCCCCGGTCGTGAAGCTCGGGCTCGTGCTGGCCGCGGCGTACCCGACCAGCGAGTCGACGAGCGTCGCCTTGTCGAACGAGTAGGTGCCGGCGATGGTGGCCTTGGTCCAGGTGACGCCCCGATCGGTGGAGCGGCAGATCACCCCGACGGTATTCCCCGGGGCTCCTTCGCCACCAGTTACCAGGAGAAGGCTCGCCCCGTGCCCCGTGATGCCGAACGTGAATCCCTGCGTGTAGCCGGCGTGCCGCTTGGTCCAAGTGGCGCCGTCGTCGGTCGAGGAGCAGACCACACCGTCGTCGCCGGCCACGTGGACGTCGCGCGAACCCTCGACGGCGTGGACGCCCCAGAGGTCGACGGTGGTCGGGACCGGGACGAATGTCCAGCTCTCGCCGGCATCGGTCGTGGCCAGGAGCGTTCCGGTGGCGCCGCAGAGATAGCCACGTGTCGGAGCGGTGAAGCTCAGCCCCTTGAAGTCGACGGGCGGATCCGGATCCGTCCGCACCCAGGGGTCCTGAGCCATGGAGGCCGCGTGGCAGAGCAGCAATAGAAGCAGGGGAAGGAGGCGTCGCCGGATGCGTTCCATCGTGATATCCGTCGTGATGAGGTTGATGCCCGCATCGAGAGCGACCGTGGCGCGATCAGCGTGGGCTCCGGGCTCTCGTCGCGGGGAATGATGATGGGCATGGGGCGGAAAACTTCGGCGATCGGCGCGGCGGTCTCAAATCGACTTTCGTCGAATCGTAGAACTTCACCCCCGTCGGACAATGATGTCGAGCGCCGGATCGATGCGGATGGTTGAAGCGGTTGCGTGCCTGTGGCCGATGAACGGCGTTGGCGGGGCTTGCCGCCGGAGGGGCCAGCCATAGAAGTTCACCACCGTCGCCGTGGCTCCCGATGCCCGCCCTGTTCACGTCGTGATGTCCGTTCCCCCGTTGGAATGAGCCTGATCGCCGGGAGTGCCGGCGCGGAGCTGGGCGATCTTTTCATCCAGCCAGTCCAGATACTGGAAGCGCCGGAATGCGTCGGCCTCCAGCGGGTCAGAGGTCAGGGAAGCGAACCGCTCGCGTGTCTCGACGAAAAGGCGGAGCAGATCGGGGCGGCCGGCTCGCGTGCGCAGCAGCCGGCCGAACAGATCGAGGACCACCCGCTCGAAGCGATGAATGATCCGTCGCGAGCGGAAATAGCGGTAGGTGGAAGGGATCAGGTACTCAAGCAGATCGAAGTTTCCGAGCTCATAGTGGATCACCACGTGCATCAGGCGGGCATGGTAGTAGGTCTCCCGCGCATAGCCAGGCGGCTCCGACTGAACGATCAGCAGGTTGTAAGCGAGCGCGCGGCGCAGATCGCCGAGGTCGAAGTGAAGCATCGCCAGGTTGTGGTGGAATTTCAGCAGCACCTGTCCATCGAGATGGCGTGCATGCGTCCGGAGGCCCTGCTCGATCCGATGCGCCAGCTGCTCCAGCAGATCGCTCCGTCGGAGCCCGAGATAGAGGGAAAGGAGATTCATATGGAGCGTGGCGAATATCTCGGCGCGCACGCGCGGCTCGCGGATGCTGGCCAGCGCCGGAAGCTCCCGATCGATGGCCCCGACCTTGTCGGCAACGGCCATGAAACGCTCCAGCCGGCCGAGCCGCTTGAGCAGGATAAGCTGGTTGTTCAGCGCGCCGAGATAGAGATACGGGCGTACGCCGATCATCTCCGGCTGCTCCTCCATCAGCGCGATCTGCCGCTCCACCTGATCGAGCGCGAGGGCGTATTCGTGGCGACCGAAGTGATAGGTGGACCGTGCCCGGCAGGCGATGATCGCGGCGCGACGCGTGCCGGGGGGACGATCCTCCGGAGGGAGGTCCGCGACGGCGCGTTCCAGCTCGGCTACCGCATCGGCCGTGCGCGGCCAGTCCCCGAGCAGCGCCAGGTCCACCTTCCGTTCGGCGACCACGACGTCGAGATATTCCTCGTGTCGCCTCAACGCGTCGAGCATCGGCGCGAAGGCGGCCTCCACCTTCTCCCGGCTGGTGAGCCGCTCCCGTTCGAGCCGGTCGGTCCAGCCGTGCGCCTCTATCAGCGCCAGAAGCTCCTCGTGTCTGCCGGCCAGCTCGATGGCGGCGCGCTGCAGGCGGCGTGCCTGTTCGTCGAGCCCCTTCTCGACGAGGATCTCGATATCGGCCAGCATCTGTCGAAGACGCGCGCGTGGCGTGGCCCCGGCGTGGCAGAGGCGAAGGCTGGCGAGTATCTGGTTGTAGAGGTAGCGCTTCGCCACGTTCAGTTGCCGAAGACAGCGCTCGCCGGCCAGTCGCCGGCGCAGCTCCGGCTCGTCCCACTCCTCCATCGCGTCGATGGCATCGAAGAGCCGGAGATAGATCTTGGGGCCGCCGTAGCGTGTGGCGAACAACCGGAAGCCGCGCTTCTCCGATCGGGAGAGCGAGCGGATGAGCTGGAAGAGCTGGTCGGAGGATTTCATACGGAGCACGACGTGACAACACCCGGCGACGGGGTGGCTCGGCGTCGCGGGCAGAGAGCGGGAAGAACTCGATTTCCGTCGTGTCGGACAAGTCCCGATGCCATTCCGCGGGCCGGTGAATTGGGGCTGCCGGAGAGAGGGGGCGATTCGTATTATCTCGACGCCGCGCCTCGGCGCGCATCATCCCTGGGACATCGACATTCGACATCATGATCCGATCGCTACATCGTCTGCTCCCGATCTTCGCCCTGCTGCTGACGGCCGTCGTTGCCCATGCCCAGCAGGAGCCGGCCACGGCGGCCTCGGGCTCGACGGGAAACTCATGGAGCCCGCTCCGCTGCGGCGCCGAGATGCTGCGCCACCGCGACCGGGCCGCGACGCTCCGGAACACCGCGCTCCTGCATCCGGAGCTCCACCGGAAGGTGATGGAGCCGAAGAGCTCCGGCGCCACGCTGGCGCGCGCCGCGGCCGTCGACAGCACGCACGTCTTCAACGTCTACAACGGACGGATCGACGACTACGATGAAGTGACCGCGCGCCTGGTCTGGGCCGGAACGTACGCGAGGATCTGGCTCGACGTGAAGTCGACCAACGTCTCGAACGAGGTGATCCTGCAGATGGCCCGCGCGCTCGACAGCGCCACGCCGGCGAAGTCCCGCAACCCGGCGCAGGGAATCATCCGGAACGACGTGGACGTCTTCGGGCCGGTTCCGGAGAACCTCTGGACCGGCGATCACATGACCGAGTTTTTGCTGACCGACATCCAGGAGACCGCCGGCTTCAGCTCCACCATCGGTTTCTTCGATTCGTGGGATCAGGATTCCTCCAATCCCTATTCCAACGGGATGAACCTGCTCTACATCGACTCCAGGGAGGGGCTTGGGCAGGGGATGACCACGCTGCTGAGCACGGTGGCGCACGAGTTCCAGCATCTGCTCCACTACGCCCGCAACTCCGATCCCGAGCCCTTCTTCGACGAGGGCTGCGCCGAGGAGGCGAGCGTGCTCAACGGCTACTTCGATCGCGACAACGGCATCTTCATGGACAACACCAACGTGAACCTTTTCCGTTGGAGCACGAGCGAGATTCTGCTGGAGGGGGATTACGAGCGGGCGCTCACCTTCGCGCACTACCTGCGGGAGCAGTTCGGTGAGCGCTTTCTGTACGAGCTGGTTGGGCGTCTGGAGAACGGGATGGACAAGCTCACCTGGACACTCTCGGCGCTCGGCCTCTACGAGAATCCCTACACGGCCCAGATGCTGGTGGAGAACTTCGCCGTCGCCAATTTCCTCGGCACCAGCACCGATCCCCGCTTCGGCTACCGCGCGCCGATCGGCACCGGAGCCACGGCCAGGATCCAGCGCACCTACGATATCTCCGCGGTTCCGGCCGACACCTCCTACCGCACGCTCGGGCTGAGCGGACTCTACATCGCCTACGACAATCCCACGAAGAGTCGTGACGTGCTCCGGCTCGTCACCAGGAGCACGTCGAGCCCGGAGCTGCCGTTCACGATCTTCGCCATTCAGCTACGCGACGGCAAGGAGCCGGAGGTGCGGCGTCTGGGAGATGCGGGAGAGTATACGATCGATCCGGGGAGCGAGCCGTACGACAAGCTGGTGCTGGCGATCATCGGCACCTCGGAGCAGAGCGATCGCGTGCGGATCCGCGCCAGCCGGAGCACGCTCGGCGTCCATGAGGCGTCGGAAGCGGTCGCGGTCTCGGGCCTCGAGGTGATGCCGAACCCGGCCGCCGGGAGCGCGGCCATATGGTTCTCGACCAGCGCGGCCGGCGCGGTGACCGTGGAGCTCTTCGATGCCATGGGGCGTGGCGTGCGGAAGGTAGTGGACGCGGAGCGCTTCGAGGCGGGAGCGCATCAGTTCCGGCTCGATACCGAGGGTCTCGCCGCCGGATGCTACATGGTGCGGGTGACGCGGGGCGATGGCGCCATCGCGCGTCCGCTCGTCGTGGCCAGATAAGCGAAGCACCCGAACGGAGCATATCGGCTCACATCATCCGGCGCATGTCGGTAGGCGCACGTGGGTAGGTGCACATCGGCATCCGCGCGTCGGTAGGCGCACGTCTTCAGCGTGCGCGGGGTGGGCGATGGCGTGGCGACAAGCGCATCCCCGCTCACAGACACATGTGCTCAGGCAGGAACGGCAACGCCGGACCGGGTTCCGATACCGGTCCGGCGTGTTCCGTTCAGGTCGTCCGCGCGGCGATCCGCCATCCGTCCCGCGCGAGCGGAGGCCATCACCATCGCCCCCTGTTCATCGAAGCGGAGAACGTGCTCCGAGCAGGATCTCCGATCCGGAGGCGACGATCCTCGGCGATGATCGGGGAGACTCGCGCCAGGGCCGATGACATGGCTCACCGGGAAGCTAGCGCCATCACTGGACGGATTCTTGACGCGGCGGGCAGGGTTGGGGAAGAGACAGGGTGGGGGCGAACATGCGAGCGCCGGATCGATCCTTGGACCGACCCGGCGCCGCTTCTCATCGAGGTATCCTGCCGACCCGCCCTCGAAACGGGGGATCGACATCTAGGCATCCGTTCACCTCTTGTAGGACGGACGAAGCCGATGTTCTGTTGGAGGGATTCCCGCGCGGAGAAAACTTGTTACATGCGCCCGGCCTTCCGGATCGGCTTCCGGAGCCGGTTACCGGCATGCGCTCAGCGGCCGAAGTTGACGCTCCGCTCCACATCCTGCGCTATCCGCGCGGCCTCCTCCACGCTGTCGGCCAGCGCCGTCACGTGCCCCATCTTCCGTCCCGGACGGGATTCCGCCTTGCCGTAGATGTGCAGGTGCGCGGTCGGCTCGCGGAGCACCGTGTGGTAGTTGGCCACCTCGCCGCCGCTCGAGCGGCGTCCGAGGATGTTGGCCATGGCCACGCCGGGGGCGCGCAGATCGGCGGCGCCGAGCGGCCAGCCCATCACCGCGCGCACGTGGTTCTCGAACTGGGAGGTGATGCACCCCTCGATCGTGTAGTGTCCGCTGTTGTGGGGGCGGGGGGCCATCTCGTTCAGAAGGATCGCGCCGTCGCCGGTCATGAACAGCTCGACGCCGAAGATGCCGATGCCGTCGATCGCCTCCACCGCGGCCCGGCCGATCCGCTCGGCGGCCACGCGCGAGGACTCCTCGATCAGCGCCGGCGCGGTCACCAGATGGCAGATGTGGTTCTCCTGCACCGTCTCGACCACCGGGTAGAGGATCATCTCGCCGTTGTCGCTCCGGGTCACCATCAGCGCCAGCTCCTTGACGAACGGGACGAACGCCTCGCAGTAGAGCTCGCGTCCGGCGTCCTTGGCGGTGAGCCGTCCCCAGCCGGCGGTCACCTCCTCCTCGGAGTCGATGGTGACGTTGCCGTAGCCGTCGTAGCTGTCGCGGCGCCCCTTCAGCAGGAAGGGGTAGCCATGCTCCCGGCCGAAGTCGCGCGCCTCATCGACGGAGGAGACGCCGCGGAACGGCGCCACCGGGATGCCGGCGGCCTCGAGCGTCCGCTTCTGCAGGAGCTTGTCCTGGATCCGACCGACCGAGCGGGCGGCCGGATAGAGGCGATGGCCGTTGGTCTCGAGCACGGTCAGGTGCGCCTCGTTGACGAACTCGCTCTCGAGGGTCACCACGTCGCACTCGGCGGCGAAGGCCAGGAGTAGATCGTGATCCGATGGATCGCCCACCACCTCCTTGTGGGCGATCTGCCCGGCGGGGGAGTCGGGGAATTTCTCCATCACGTGGACGCGGAGGCCGAGGCGGAAGGCCGCGTAGGCGGTCATGCGGGCCAGCTGCCCGCCACCGAGGATACCGAGAGTGGGTGCGTTGATCATCCGACAAAAATACAACGTCTCGACTCACATCCTCTTGAACGGCACCTCCACCTGAATCCAGGAGGTGGCCGGCTTGCCGTTGCGCTTGAGCGCCGGCTTGAACGTGGAGAGGAGCACCGCCCGCAGCGCGGTCATCGTCAGCAGGGAGGAGCACTTCCCCTTCACGCGCGCCTCGCGGACGAACGCGCGGCGCACTTCCCCCTTCTTGCCGATCATCGCCGAGACAATCACGGTGCCGCGGCAGCGCCATTCCTGCGCGATCGGCGAGTGGCGCATCCGCCGCTCCAGCTCCTGGCGGGAGATCGACGGCTCCACCTCGATCGTGGTGTCGGCTTCCTCCTCCAGCTTCTGCGAAAGCCGGTCGATCGCGTCGTCCAGCCTCTTGCGCCCGAGCTTTCTGATACGCTCCAGGCGGATCTGCATGTCGCGCGTCTCCGGCGTCGGCTGCACGCTGTTGATCAGGAGGAATCGCGGTCCGGCCAGGATGGCGCCCACCGTGGTACAGCTGTCGAGCCCCCGCGTGTCCACGGTCGATTTCGATTCGGCCACCGCCTTCTGCAGATCGCTCAGGGTCAGGGCCGGGACGGTGAAGGCCGCTCCCTGCTCGCCGCGCGCGTAGATGGCGCGCCCGTCGCGGAAGATGAAGATCGATTCGGTCGAGTCCCCGCAGGGGACGTACGTGGCGTCCACCAGCAGATCGTTGGCGTCCTCATCGGAAGCGGTCGGGAGCGTCTGAGCGTGAAGGCGCAGGACGGCGGCGAGAATGCCGAACAGGCAAAGGAACAGCGGACGGGGTGTCGCGGAGATACGCATAGCGGGGCATCGGCAGACTGGATCGGAACATAGGCATGCAAGCTTCCCGCCGGGGCGGGGGGCAAAGATACACACGGTGACATCCAATCCTCCAACCCATCGCGCTTCGCCGGCCGATCGGCGCGAAGCGCGCCGGGCCGGCGGCCGAATGCGTCCACGCAATGCGTCCACGCAATGCGTCCACGCAATGCGTCCACGCGGGAACGAGATCGCCCGGAGGGGCGTTATCTTGCGGACATGGCACTCGTGAAGTATACCAGGATGTCGGGGGCAGGAAATACGTTCATCGTCGTCGACGCAAGAGAGCTTCCGGACGGGATCGATCTGGTGGCGCTGGCGCGCGCGGCCTGCTCCGACCGGCTGGAGCGCGGCGGCACCGACGGCTTCATCGCCGTGGCTCCCTGGAGCGGGGGAGATTTCGAGATGCTCTACTTCAACCGCGACGGCTCCTCCGGGATGATGTGCGGCAACGGCGGCCGCTGCGCCGTCCGCTTCGCCGCCGATACCGGCTATGTGAGCGATCCCTCCCGGATCGCCTTCACGAACGCCGGCGCAGCCTATCGCGCCGAGCTGACCGATCGCGGGGTGAAGCTCCACTTCCCCGATCCGCGCGGCTTCCGTCGCGGGCTGGAGATCGATCTTCAGGGAGGGCGTGGCCGCTCCCATTTCGGCGACGTCGGCACGCCCCACGCGGTGGTCTTCGTCGACGAGATCGACGGCCGCCCGTTCGCCTCGCTCGACGAGATCCCGATCGATGACTGGGGCTCGTCGCTCCGCCGCCATCCGGCCTTCGCGCCCGAAGGGGCCAATGCCAATTTCGTCGAAGTTCTCCCCGACGACCTCGGCATCCGGCTGCGAACCTTCGAGCGCGGGGTCGAGGCGGAGACCGGGGCCTGCGGCACCGGAGCCGTCTCCTCGGCGATCATCGCCGCCATGGAGCGGGGGGTGAGGCCGCCGGTGGATGTGGCCGTGGCCAGCGGAGGCATCCTCCGCGTCGACTTCCGCGTCGACGGCGACACGGCGCGCGACGTGACCCTGGAGGGGGATGCCGAGCCGACCGCGCGCGGCACCTTCGAGACCGACGAGCTGCTGAAGGAGCCGGCCGCCTCCGCGTGAGCGCCGGTCCTCGGAGCAGTCCGAAACGAGAAAGGGAGGAGATGATCGCATCTCCTCCCTTTCTCGTTCTTCTCACCGCCTGATCACCAGAGGAATCGACGGCGCGGGAATCTTCCAATCACGTCATGTCGCCGGCGACGTCCATACCGGCGCGCCGTCGGCGTCAGGCCATGCTCAGGCCGGTGGCGCCGTGCTTGATCGCGAGCTGGCCGCAGGCGGCGTCGATATCCTCGCCGGAGCTCGAGCGGACCATCACGGTAACGCCGGCGTCGCGGAGCTTGCCGATGAACTCGTCGAACTTCTCCCGGGTGGTCGGCTTCAGCCGCGCCGAGATGCCGGTCGGGTTGGTGAACTCGATGTCGTGGAACGGGATCACGTTCACCTTGCTCGGCACGCGTCGCGCGATCCGCGCCAGGCGCCGCACGTCCTCATCGGTGTCGTTGATCCCGTCGAAGAGGATGTATTCGTAGGTCACCGGCCGGCGGGTTTTCCGGTAATAGTACTCCACCGCGTCCATCACCTGCGAGATGTCGAAGCGGCGGTTGATCGGCATCAGCTCGCTCCGAAGCTTGTTGGTCAGCGCGTGGAGCGAGAGCGCCAGCTTCACCCGCTCGCCATTGTCGGCCATCTTCCTGATCCCCTCCGGGAGCCCGGAGGTGGAGACGGTGATGTGCTGCGCCGAGACGAGCTCGTTGGCCGGGTCGGTGAGGATGGCGATGGCGCCGAACACGTTGTCGAAGTTCAGCATCGGCTCCCCCATCCCCATGAAGACGATGTTGGTGATCTTCTGTCCGGCATGGGCCTCCACCTGCAGGAACTGCTCCAGGATCTCCCCGGCGGTCAGGTTCCGCTTCAGCCGCATCGACGCGGTCGCGCAGAACTTGCAGTCGAGCGGGCAGCCGACCTGGGTGGAGAGGCAGAGGGTGCGGCGCTTCGGCTCGTCCTGATCGTCGCGCGCCTCGCTCGGAATCAGCACCGACTCGATGTTGTATCCCTCGCGGGTGCGGAAGAGGAACTTCAGGGTGCCGTCGGCGCTCCGCTGCACGTCGAGCCGTTCGAGGGTTCGAAGCTCGCCGACCTGATCCAGCCGCTCGCGGAAGGATTTGCTGAAGGAAGTCATCTCCTCGAACGCCGCGGCCCGCCGGGCATAGAGCCAGCCGTAGAGCTGGCGCGCGCGGTAGCCGGGCTCGCCGAGCGAGGTCACCAGCTCCTCCAGCTCCGCGGCCTTCAGTCCGAGGAGCGGGCGCTTTCCCGCGCTCTTCTCGGCGATCGGGAGCGGTATGGTCGTGTTGGGAGTCATCTCGTGTCGGACAAAAATACATCGGGGGGACGCCCCGGGCGCGCGCCGGCCGGCGTGTTCCGGTAATGACGTGGAGCCGGGGCCGTTAGCGTTCGCGCGGCGCATCCGGGAGGAGGGGGCGGCCGATCCGGCCCGTGAGCGAGGGGAAGCCAGGGAGGGTGAGAGGGGAGGATGGCGACCCGAATTCCCGGTCCGGAAACGAAAAACGGCGAAGGGAACCTTCGCCGTTTTATCTTGTGGGTGCCCAGAACAGGAGTCGAACCTGCACGTCCATAAGGACACTACACCCTGAATATAGCGCGTCTGCCAATTCCGCCATCTGGGCGCTGAATCAAGGATGGCAAATATAGGGCTGAAGAGGGAGGGTGCGCAACTATCCGTATGCAACAATTCGAATCAATCCCCCACTCTGTTCGTCGAGCACTTCTCCCGGTTCTGTTGGCGCTGCTCCTGGGCCCCCTCGCGGCCGGGGCGCAGACGTCGGCCCCTGCCTCGGACACGCTCCGGAGCGCCGACACGCTGCAGTACATGGTGCTGATGAAGAACGGGGACTCGTTTCGCGGCAATCTCATCGGCTACACCGACTCGACGATGATCGTGCAGACCGAGTTCGGGAGGGTGACGATACCGAAGAGCCAGATCAGCAGCTTCGTGGCCCGGGAGGGGCCCTACACCCGACGTCCGCAGCACTTCCTGATGCCGACCGCCTCGCCGAACGGGCCGGGAGGATTTCTGAGCAACTACGAGCTCGGCTTTCTCTACGGCGGGTTCGGCCTCGGCTACGGCGCCACGATCACCGCCGGCATCACCCTGGTGCCGGGGCTGCCGCTGAAATCGCAGATGTACCACGTCGGCGCCAAGTTCACCATCCAGCGGGATCGCGACATGGAGCTGGCGCTCGGGGCCACCTACACGTGGTTCACCTCCGCCTATCCCTATTCGCATGTCTACGCCGTCGGCACCTTCCCCCTCGGCAACGCCCGCTACTCGGCGATGCTCCTCTACCGGGTCACCGGCACCGACGTGGCGCCGATCTCCGTTGCGCCGTTCGGCGGGGATACCACCCGATTCACCCTCTTCTACGGCGCGTCGCTCGGGGCCGCCTTCGGCTTCGACGGGCCGGCCTTCGGCCGAGACGACATCCGGTGGATCGGCGAGATCTGGAACAACGACATCACCCGGCCGCAGAACACCGCCTCGATGCTCGGCGTCCGCGTGACCAACGAAACCTTGTCGGCCGACTTCGGCGTGGCGATCTTCACCGCCCCGGCGATCTTTCCGGTGACCAGCTTCAGTTATCGATTCTGACCGAGCAACGCATGAATCCCTTCAAGAACCATCTCACGCCGCCGGACGGCTCCCTCTTCTTCACGCGCAACGACGCGTCGGATCCCCGCATGGGGGAGCTGGTGGAGCGCGATCCGGCCTCCTTTCCCGGCCAGGCCCGCGTGGCGCTCATCGGCGTGCCGCAGGATATCGGCGTGCGTCGCAACGGCGGGCGCCCCGGCGCCGCGGCCGCTCCCGACGCCATCCGCGAAATGCTCTACCGGCTCACGCCGTACGATATCGAGACCGGCCAGGATCTGCCGGCCGGGTTCCTCTTCGACATGGGGAACGTGCGTACCGATGGTGAGCTGGAGGATATCCACGAGCGGGTCACCGCCGTGGTGCGCGAGGTCTGCTCGCTCGGGCTGGTTCCGCTGGTGCTCGGCGGGGGGCACGATACCACCTATGCCGCCGCCGCCGGCGTGGCCGCCTGCCATGGTCCGCTCGGCATGATGAACCTGGACGCGCACCTGGACGTCCGTCCGCCGAATCCTCTCAGGAACTCCGGCACCTCCTTCCGGATGTTGATCGAGGAGGGGCTGGTGCTCCCGGAATACTTCGTGGAGTTCGGCATCCAGAGCTTCGTCAATGCCGCCGAGCATGTCCGCTGGCTGATCGGCCGGGGGAGCCAGATCATCACGCTCGACGAGATCCGCTCCGGCGGCTTCGGCGAGCTGCTGGCCACCGGCTACCTGAACGCCACGCCGAGCTCCGAGAAGGTCTACGCCACGCTCGATATCGACGGCGTCCGCTCGGCCGACGCCCCCGGGGTCTCGGCCACGATGCCGGACGGGCTTACCGCCGCGGAGCTGCTGGCGGCCGCCCGCTCCCTCGGCCGCCGTCCCTACACGGTCGCGCTGGATATCGTGGAGGTCAACCCGAGCTTCGATACCGACAGCCGGACGGCGAAGCTCGCGGCGCACGCGGCGATGCGCTTCCTGGCGGGGATCGCCGAGCGCTATCGGGTCGGCTGATCCGGATCCGATGATTCGGATCCGATGATCCGGACCGGCCGAGGCCGGATCGGGCGCGACCACGAACTGACCGACATCATGGCCGGCCGGGGGAGATCATCCCTCGGCCGGCAGCGCTTCCGGGGCCACCGGCTCCAGCTCGGCGCGGGCATCCGGCACGCGGAACACCAGGGCGATGCCGACCACGAAGATCGCGCCGATCACGAGCATCGCCGGGCGCTGTCCGAGGGCGCGGGAGACCTCGCCGAAGACGAGCGGCCCGACCACCGCGGAGGCCTTGCCGAAGAACCCGTCGTAGAACCCGAAGAACTCCGTCCGCTTCTCGAACGGCGTCAGCAGCGCCATCATCGCGCGGCTGGTCGACTGCGAGGAGCCGAGCGCGATGCCGGCCACCGCGCCGAGGATGAAGAACGCGTCCCGCGTCGTGATGAAGTAGGCGGCCACCACGATCCCGATCCAGATCATCAGGGTGATGATGATCACCTGACGGGCGCCGAGCCGGTTGGTGATGGCGCCGAAGCCGAGCGAGCCGAGGAGCGCCGAGCCCTGCACGATCATGAAGAAGAGGATCAGATCCTTCGTCGCCAGCCCGAGCGTCTTGTCGGCGAAGATCCCGGCGAAGAGGATCACCGTGAGGATGCTGTCGTTGTAGATGAAGAACGCCAGGAGGAACTTCCGGATCGCGTCGTAGCGGCGGAGGTGGGTGAGCGTTTCGCGCAGCCGTCGGTAGCCGGCCACCACCGTCTGGCCGGTCAGGGGGGCGCGCGTGGCTCCCGGCTCGCGCCGCTCCTTCACGAAGATCATCATCGGCAGGGAGAAGAGGGCGAAGTAGCCGGCGGCGATCAGGAACGTGGCCTTCGTGTTGGCCTCCGGAACCGGGGAGGCGCTCACCAGCGGAAGGATGATCAGCAGGATCACGAACGATCCGAGATATCCCATCGCGAAGCCGTAGCCGGAGACCTTCGCGAAGCGCTCCTTCGTGGTGATCTCCGGGAGGAACGCGTCGTAGAAGACCGTTCCCCCCTCGAAGCCGATGTTGGCCACCAGCAGCAGGCACGAGGCCAGCGCCAGCGTCCCCGCTCCGGTGAACCAGAGGGACGCCGTGGCCGCCACGCACGCGGCGGTGAACAGGCCGAGGAAATACTTCTTCCGTCCGGTCGCGTCGGCCACCGAGCCGAGGAGCGGTCCGAGGATGGCCGTGGCCAGCATCGAGGCCGAGATCAGCCGTCCCCACGCCGCCTCGTTCCCCCCGGCGATGACGTTCTTGAAGTAGATCGGAAAAACGAGGGTGATGATCACCACGTGGAATCCGGTGTTCGCGAAATCGAACAGGGTCCAGGCGAAGATCCTTCCGCGCGATTCGGACATTTGAAGAGAATTGAGAATGATGAATGATGAACGAAGAACGTGATCCGGGCCGGATCGTGTCGGCGCGGCGATTCCTCATTCCGGTTCCGGGCCCGGCGTCTGATGGGAGGGTGGCGCGCGACGGCTCGGGGTATTCCCGGACGTCGGGCGGCGTGCGAGTATACGAGGGCGGCGCGGAGTCGGCAAGCCTCCCCGGGCCGTCGGCCGCTCCCGGAGCTTCCGGGGGCTTTCCCGAAGGCGTTCCCCGGAGCTTCCGAGAGCGTTGAGGGCCTTCTTCACGCGAGGTCCCGCGCCGGGGAGATGCCGAGGGAGGTAATACGTTTCCAAACATCTCCCCTCGACGCTTTTACATAAGTTTAAGATTCCTTGAAGCTTTTCGTCGATCATACCGACCCGTCGAGCAGGGCCCGCGCCGGCCGGTTCGAGACCGATCACGGCACCGTGGAGACGCCGATCTTCATGCCGGTCGGAACCCGTGCCGCGGTGAAGACCCTCCGATCGAACGATCTGCGGGGGATCGGCGCTCAGATCATCCTCGGCAACACCTATCATCTGCTCCTCCGTCCCGGCAACGAGACCATGGCGCGGATGGGCGGGCTCCACGCCTTCATGTCGTGGGACCGGCCGATCCTCACCGACTCCGGCGGCTTCCAGGTCTTTTCCCTGAAGGACCTCCGGAAGCTGAGCGAGGACGGGGTGGAGTTCCGCTCCCACATCGACGGCGACCGGCACGTGTTCACGCCGGAGAACGTGGTCGACACGCAGCGGATCATCGGCTCGGATATCGCGATGGTGCTCGACGAGTGCCCGCCGGCGCTCTCCAGCTACGAGCTGCACCAGGACTCGATGCGGCGCTCGATGCGCTGGGCGCGCCGGGCCTGGGATCATCACGAGCGGACCCCGTTCCGCTACGGCCATCGCCAGCACCTGTTCGGCATCGTGCAGGGGGGAACGCATCTGGACCTCCGGAGCGAGAGCGTCGAGGCGCTCCGCTCGATCGGCTTCGACGGCTACGCCATCGGCGGCCTTGCCGTTGGCGAGCCGACCGAGGTGATGTACGGCGTGGTCGAGGCGGTGGCCCCAATGCTTCCGGCCGACCAGCCCCGCTACCTGATGGGGGTCGGAACGCCGCAGAATCTTCTCGAGTGCGTCGCGCGCGGAATCGATATGTTCGACTGCGTGATGCCGACCCGGAACGCCCGGAACGGACAGGTCTTCACCTCGCGGGGGAAGATCAACCTCCGGAACGCGAAGTTCCGGCAGACCGAGGGGCCGATCGATCCGGCCTGCGGATGCGAGACCTGCGCAAACTATTCGCGCGCCTACATCCGTCACCTGCTCAATGTCGACGAGATCACCGGATACGTGCTCACGACGATTCACAACGTGAGCTTCTATCTGGAGCTGATGGCCGAGGCGCGCCGCCAGATCGCGGCCGGAACCTACCTGGCCTGGATGCGGGAGAAGGTCGCGGCGATGGAATCCGAGCGGACGTAGTCGTGCGGACGTAGCCGAGCGGGAGTGCCCGAGCGGGAGAGCCCGAACGGAAGCGGTCGTGGCGCCGGTTCGCGGAATAGATCCAACAATTCATTCACGAAGTACAATCGTATGAACCTCGCAGCAATTCTGGCCATGGCGGCCCCTCCCGGCGGAAGCGGAGGCGGAAGCAGCGTCACGACGCTGATCATGTTCGCCGCGATCATCGGCATCTTCTACTTCATGATCATCCGCCCCCAGCAGAAGCGCATGAAGGAGCATCAGAACATGCTCTCCGGCGTGAAGCGTGGGGACAAGGTGGTCCTCACCGGCGGCATGTACGGCACCATCTTCGAGGTGCAGGAGAAGACCATGCTGATCGAGATCGCCAAGAACACGGTCGTTCAGTTCGACAAGGGTGCCGTGCAGTCGATCCTCAAGACCGAGGAGACCGCGGCCTGAGCCGCCCGGGGCGCGACCTTCCGGAACGATGGCCATGAACGACGCGCGGGCGCGCCTCCCACGGCGCTCCCTTCGAGGAGTGCCGCCGCGGTGTACCGTTGCCGGTATTGTACCGTTGCCGGTATACAGCCGCGGACAGCCGCCCGGCCCGCCCGTCGATGCCTTCCATGAATACGTTCCATGGATCCCTTCCTCGGGACGGTCGACCCGCCCGCTGCCGGGCTTACATGTATTTCAGGGAGCTGCCACTATGTTTCAGTCGATAGAGAAAGCGCTGGATGATCTGCGCGCCGGCAAGGTCGTTATCGTCGTCGACGACGAGGAGCGGGAGAACGAGGGAGATCTGATCGCCGCGGCCGAGACCTGCACGCCGGATACGATCAATTTTCTGCTGCATGAAGGGCGCGGCATGATCTGCGCCCCGATCACCGAGTCGCGCGCCAGGGAGCTCGAGCTCGACATGATGGTGCCGGTCAACACCGCGCTGCACGGCACGCCGTTCACCGTGCTGGTCGATTACCGGCACGGCACCACGACCGGCATCTCCGCCTCCGACCGCGCCGCGACCATCCGCGCCCTGGCCGATCCCGAGGCCAAGCCGGCCGACTTCGCCCGCCCCGGACATATCGCGCCGCTGCGCGCCGTCGACGAAGGGGTACTCCGCCGCTCCGGCCATACCGAGGCCGTGGTCGATCTGGTCCGCCTCGCCGGACTCTATCCGGCCGGCGTCCTCTGCGAGATCCTCAACGAGGATGGCACCATGTCCCGCATGCCGCAGCTCGAGGAGCTCGCGCGCAAATACGATCTGGTGATCATCACCATCCAGGATCTGATCAAGTACCGGATGGCCCGCGAGAAGCTGGTCAAGAAGGTGGTGGACGTGAATCTCCCCACGCATTACGGCGACTTCCAGCTCCACCTCTACCACAACCTGGTCGACGGCAAGGAGCACCTGGCGCTGGTCAAGGGGGACATCCACACCGACGAGCCGGTGCTCGTGCGGGTCCACAGCGAGTGCTTCACCGGCGACACGCTCGGCTCGATGCGCTGCGACTGCCAGTCGCAGCTGCACGCGGCGATGCTGCAGGTGGAGCGCGAGGGACGCGGCGTGGTGCTCTACATGCGCCAGGAGGGACGCGGCATCGGCCTGACCAACAAGCTGCTGGCCTACGCGCTGCAGGATCAGGGGAAGGATACCGTGGAGGCCAACGAGGCGCTCGGCTTCAAGGCCGACCTGCGCGATTACGGCATCGGTGCCCAGATCCTGGTCGACCTCGGCATCAGCGAGATGCGTCTGATGACGAACAATCCGAAGAAGGTGGTCGGCCTGGAGGGCTATGGCCTGAAGATCGTCGAGCGGGTGCCGATCGAGATCGAGGCCAACGAGTTCAACGAGCGCTACCTGAAGACGAAGAAGGAGAAGCTCGGCCACATCTTCCGCAACGACGGCGTACACGCCGACCAGTCGAGCTCCGAGCAGATGTGAGATGTCGCGCGCCGAACGCGCCGCGCGGCCCGAATGAACGACGCCCGACCGGAGAGAAGTCCGGTCGGGCGTTCACGTTTTCATCCGTCTTCGGCTCACGTGGCGCTTCAGCTCACGTGGCGCTTGACGGTGTGCGCGGCTTGCGGCCGGGCGCGTGTCAGGCGGCCGGATCCTGATCCGGCTCCTTTCCGCCGGTGAGGAGGTGGAGATACTCCCAGGTGTAGATGCCGGTGTGATGCCCATCCTTCCAGGTGACCTGGATGCCGTAGCTCCCGACCGGCTCGATCTTGGCCAGCTCGTACATGCCCGGCGTGAACGTCGGCAGGAGAGTCGGTTTGTAGACCTTGCCGAGGATCACCTCTCCCTTGCAGCCGGCGCACGGGCACTCGTCGCGCATCGCCTTCAGCGGCAGGCGGGAGGCCGTTCCATCCGGCCAGGTGAGCTCGATCTCGGTGATCGAGGGCTGCGTGATCTTCGTCGGAGCGGGATAGGAATTGGCTGTCATGCTGCTTCTCTCGTGAGTGTTCATCAGGTCGTCGACGATGGTCGCCGATATCCGATCATCGTCGGCCGATCATCGGCATCATGCCGCCTCGGCATTACGCCGCCTCGGCATCACGCCGCCTCGGCATCACGCCGCCTCGGCATCACGCCGCTTCGTCGCCGCGGCGCGCCTCGCGCCAGGCGGCGACCAGGTCGGCGACGAGGATCTCCGCGGAGGTCGCGCCGAGCTCCGGATCGATCTTGACGGTGCGGACTCCGGCGGCGCGTCCGGCCTCGATATCCGATTCCGAATCGCCGATCATCCAGGAGCCTTCCAGGTCGATCTCCAGGTCGCGCGCGGCCTCCAGGAGCATGCCCGGGAGCGGCTTGCGGCAGTCGCAGGCGGCGTCCCGATCATGCGGACAGAAGTAGATCGCGTCGAGCCGATGGCCGCTCCGGAGCTCGAGCTCCCGCTGCATCAGGTCGTGGATCGTCTCCAGGTCGCCGAGCTCCATCAGCCCGCGGCCGATGCCCCGCTGATTGGTGACGAGCACGGCGAGATATCCGGCGCGATGGATCTCCGGAAGAACCTGGAAGATGCCGGGAAGGAAGGAGAATTCCTCCCATCGCTTCACGTAATCATCCACGCGGCGGACGTTGAGCACGCCGTCGCGGTCGAGGAAAATCGCGCGTCGACGCGGATTTCGGGGGGTATTCGTCTCGATTTGTACCATCGGATCAGGGGCATCCGGCCCGATTGGCCGGACGCGGACAAACTCGTAAGTTGGGCGCCGCTCCCGATGCCTGCCATCGATGTCCAGCGCCGCTCAACTTCGGCATTCGAACATCTAAAATCGAACTTCCCCGTGTCGTTTTCATCGTTCCCTACGAATAGTTACGCACTGATCCTCGGAGCCTCCAGCGGCTTCGGCGCGGCGGCCGCGCTCGAATACGCGCGGCATGGCGTGGGAGTGATCGGCGTCCATCTGGATCGCGCCGCCACGCTTCCGCAGTGCCAGCAGCTCCAGGAGGAGATCCGCGCGCTCGGCGTCGAGGCGCATTTCTTCAACGTCAACGCCGCCGACACGACGCAGCGCGGCGTGGTGCTCGACCAGGTCGCCGAGCTCTTCGCCTCCCGGGCCGGAGCCTCGATCATCTCGCTGATCCACTCCCTCGCCTTCGGCACGCTGAAGCCCTTCATCGCCGACGATGCCAAGGACGAGCTGACGCAGTCGCAGATGGAGATGACGATGAACGTGATGGCCAACAGCCTGGTCTACTGGACGCAGGACGTGGTCCGTCGCGGGATGATGGGGAGTGGCGGACGGGTCTTCGCGATGACCAGCTCCGGATCGCACCGGGTGCTGCCGATGTATGGCGCGGTCTCGGCCGCGAAGGCGGCGCTGGAGAGCTACTGCCGCCAGCTCGCCTTCGAGCTCGGCGGACGCGGGATCGCCGTCAACGCCATTCAGGCCGGCGTGACCGATACCCCCGCGCTCCGGAAGATCCCCGGCAGCGATTATCTGATCCAGTTCGCCGAGCAGCGTAATCCCACCGGGCGCCTTACCACCCCCGAGGACGTGGCGCGCGCCGTGGTGCTCCTGACGCTCCCGGAGGCCGCGTGGATCAATGGCTCGGTGCTCCGTCTCGACGGCGGCGAGGATGCCGTCGATGTCAACTGGTTGAAGAAGGAAGGATAATGACGAAACGATTCGAGGAGAGGATCCCGCGGGGCGTCGCCGTCAGCTGTCAGCTGGACGCGAACGAGCCGCTTCACACGCCGCAGCATTGCGCGCTCTTCGCGCAGGCCGCCGAGGCCGGCGGCTCGGTCGCCGTCCGTGGCGAGGGGATCACCAACCTGCAGGAGATCCGGGCCTCGGTCCGCATTCCGCTGATCGGCTGCACCCGCGGCGATTACGGCGACGGCTGGCTGCTGGTGACGCCGGACATGGCCGCGGTCGATCGTCTGGTCCGCGTCGGTTGCGACGTGGTGGCGCTGGACGCCACGCTCCGGACCCGTCCGAACGGTATGACCGGCATCGAGTTCCTGGCCGAGGTGAGGCGCCGTTATCCCGATCTGCATCTGCTGGCCGACATCTCGACGTTCGAGGAGGGAGTGCGGGCGGCGGACGTGGGCGCGAGCGCTCTCTCGACGGTCCTCTGCGGCCGCACGAAGGAGACTTATGAGCACGCCCTGGCCGGCAGCCCGAACGTCGATCTGGTCTACCGTCTGGCAACGACGGTGGCCACGCCGGTCTTCGCCGAGGGGTTCATCTGGAACGTGGCCGACGCCACCTCCGCGATGGAAGCCGGCGCCTACGGCGTGATCGTCGGCGGCGCCATCACCCGCCCGCGCGTGATCACCCACCTCTTCGTCAATGCCGTCGAATCGGCGATGGTACAGTGAAGAGAATTGAGAATGAAGAATGACGAACCATGAAATCAGTGCCGGGCAGGGTCCGGTGCTGCACGACGCCTCCGCGGCCATGAGTCGCGGGGGCGTTGTTGTATTGTGAAGAGAATTGAGAATGAAGAATGACGAACCATGAAATCAGTGCCGGGCAGGGTCCGGTGCTGCACGACGCCTCCGCGGCCATGAGTCGCGGGGGCGTTGTTGTATTGTGAAGAGAATTGAGAATGAAGAATGACGAACCATGAAATCAGTGGCGTGTGGGGGAGCTGGCGTGGGAGGGAGTTGAGTGAAGAATCGAAAACTGAGAACTGAGAATTGAGAATGACGAACCATGAAGTCGGTGCCGGGCGGGGGTGAGAAGCTCCGGGCGCTGGAACGATGGCGATCGAGAATGGTGAACCGTGAATTCAGCGCCGTCGCGGGACGGTGCGATGCATGATGAACAGTGATCGGGGGAGTGTGGGGAACGTTGGAGCGTGAAGATACTATCATGTCCGGACGGGAGGCGCTCCTTCCCCGGGAACCTGCGTCATGAGGACGGAGCAATGTGAGCGGGGCACGAGCTTTCGGAGGTGCCGGTGTGAATGCCGGAGGTGCATCGTCGCAAAGGGCGGAGGCGACGGCGAAGCAGGTAGTCCACGTATGGCCGATGACGCGGCAGCTGCTCGATACGGTGAGCGAGGCTCATGGGAAACCGATCACACACCATGAACGCGGAGCCCGGCGGAACCATGACCAGACTTCCACCGGAGTACAAGTGGAGACTCCATCGAGGCGCGTGGAGACTCCATCGAGGCGCATGGACGTCACCACCAAAGCGCACGCACGCCCCCCTTCTGCACGTACCCCTGCAACACCCCCTATGATGCCGTCACCACCCGCCACGGAGCCACCAGCCTCCGCCCCCACCTGGCCCTGATTTGATGGTTCGTCATTCTCAATTCACAATTCTCAATTCACTCCAGTTCGATCGTCGTGGAAACCGAGCGCTCCTCCATCCCGGCACTGATTTGATGGTTCGTCATTCTCAATTCACAATTCTCAATTCACTCCAGTTCGATCGCCGTGGAAACCGAGCGCTCCTCCAGCCCGGCACTGATTTCATGGTTCGTCATTCTTCATTCTCAATTCTCTTCACGGTTTGGTGAGAAACACCGCCCAGAAGGCGAGCCAGGCCAGGAGAGAGAGCGCGCGGGTCCATGCTGGTCTCGCGGCCGCGAGGCGCTCCCAGCCGAGCACCAGGAGCGCGCCGATCCCCAGCGCCCCGAGCGTGGCCGCGATGGCGACGCCCGGCGGATGCTCGCCGCCGATGAATGTCCGGAGCCCGGCGTTGACCGGCGAGCCATAGATGATCATCAGGTGGAGCAGATAGAGCGGGAGCGAGCGCCGTCCGATCCACTCGATGGCGGTGATGCGCATCGGCAGGCGGCGCGAGATCGCCGCGCAGATGCCGAGGGCCAGCAGGACGCCGCCGAGACGGAAGAGGAGATGATGGATGCTCGATCCCCAGAGATCGTCGTGCGGCGGCACCGGCGGGAGAAGGCGTCCCGCGGCCAGCATCGCCGCTCCGATGATCGCGATCGCGACGGGGCCCGTGGCGCGCGCCGAG
>JBEHWX010000026.1:0-61002 GCA_048498995.1 Bacteroidota bacterium | reverse complement strand
GACGTGCGGCTACCGGAGCGTTGAGCAGGCGATTGCGGTGGCATCAACGGCGCACGCTAAAGACGTGCGGCTACCGGAGCGTTGAGCAGGCGATTGCGGGGGCGTCAAAGGCGCACGCTAAAGACGTGCGACTACCGGAGCGTTGAGCAGGAGATTGTGGGGGTATCGGTGACGCACGCTGGAGAGGCGCGCATATCATGCAGGATTCCGACACGCGATTCGTACGGGCCGCCCCCGTGGCCGCCCCGCGGGCGTGGAGAGCGCGAGCTGAATACATGCGTATCACGCGCTAGGCGCGGATGAGCATTCCGGTGGTAGGGGCGCGTCTTCAGCGCGCGTTCCGGCCCAGGACAAACGGAGCTCACAGGGGCCATGCGCGCCGTCAGCGCGCGGCCGCTTCATGCGGGGCGGACATGGTTCCGAATGATCGATCCGGGCGTGGGAAGGGAGGGGGGTGAAGGGAGGAGAGAACCGACCGGCGCCGTGCGCGGGGCATGACCACCGGAGCTCCGTCGCGCTCCATCACGACCATGGCGAAGTTCCGACGCGCGATCGTGCCGTAATCGTGTCCGGCGCGCGCCGGATAGATGCCGAGATAGCTGAGCGGCTCGGTGCCGATGTTGATGGTCCTGTGCGCCGTGAAGCCGGGAACATAGATCGCCGTCTCCCGCGTCAGCGGCAGCCAGCGGCTTTCGCCATCCACCTCGCTCTCCAGGAGCATGCCCCCCTCGCCCCCAAGCCCGATGTAGATCTCCGCCGCCGGCCGCCAGGAATGCAGATGCCCCTTCGTCATGAAATACTCGTCACCCACCTTCCCCGGCATCAGCGTGCCGAGTCCGATATGAAGATCCCCTTCACCATGCGCGGGCTCGACCGTCTGCACCGTGTAGAGGAGCGGATCGTGCTCGGCGAGTATCGCATCGTATGCGGCCGCATCGGCGAACACGCCGCGCAGATCGCTCAGATGCCGCTCGGCGCGGGGCGCATTCTCGATGGTCGCGCGGTCGCGATCGAAACGGATCAGGAGGTCGAGAAGATTGAGCATCGGATCGAGAATGAAGAGTGATGATCGGATTGTAGAATGGATGCGGACCGTCGCGGCGCGCGGTCACGCCCACGGATCGGGACGCTCCGGGACCAGGCAGGCGAAGCGCGTATCGGCCAGAAGATGCGGAATGTCGAGAGGATATTCCTCACCGGCCGCAAGCTCCAGGGCGCAGAGCAGCGCGCCGACGAGCGGTGCGTGCGAGGGAGGGAACAGTGGCGGAACCAGCCGCGCCGAGGGAGCGTGCCGCTCGATCTCCGCGGCGATCATCGCGCGGTAGCGCGCATCCCGGATCACTCCTCCGGTGCCCACCACCGGCGTCGTCCTGCCGGCGAGCTCCAGCTTGCGGCAGACCGCGCCCACCATCACGCCGAGCTCTTCCGCTCCCTGCCTGGCGATCGCCATGGCCGCTTCGTCTCCGTTCCCCGCGGCCTCCAGCACCAGCGGCGCCGCCGCGGCGATATCTCCCCGCGAAAGCACGTTGTGCATGTAGTGAAGGATCAGCTCCGGGGCGGCAATGCCGAACGTCGAGAGCAGCGTCTCGACGAGGGAGGTGGCCGGTCCCCGTCCGTCGATCGCGCGCGTCGCGGCCACCAGTCCCCGAAGCGCCAGCCAGTAGCCGCTGCCCACATCATCGAGCAGATGTCCCCAGCCGCCGGAGCGCCAGCTCATGTCGTCGCGACGTCCGTAGGCGGCCGATCCGGTGCCGACGATCACCACCACCGCGGGCTCGGCCGGCGCTCCTCCCTTGAGCGCGCTCCGGAGATCGTGATCGATGCCGATGGCGCCGGGAGCGATGCGCCGCCGCACCTCATCGCGGATGATCGCGCGGTCGGTCTCGGAGATCACCCCGGCCATTCCGAGGAAGATCGCGTCGAGTCGTCGCGGCTCGGTCCCCGCGTCGCGCCAGGCTTCGTCGAGCGCGCGGGCAATGGCCTCGCCGGCCGCCGCGATTCCCACCGCCTGATAGTTCGATGCCGGACCGTTGCCGATGCCCCGGATCGTTCCGTCGATGGCGATCGCCGCGCGCGTATGCGTTCCTCCGCCGTCGATCCCGGCGACGATGCCTCGCGCGGCCGGACGGGGAGGATCGATCACCGCTTCTTCTCCGCGATCACGGCTATCCAGGCCGCCTTGCTTTTGACCGGATACGACTCCGCCACCGGGCCGGTAAAACGGACCTCCACCACCTGCCCGACCTTCAACGAATCGAGTCCGATGCGAGCGTCGCCATCCGGCGTCCGGCGCGCGATCGTGGTGGAGCTGGTGAGTGTGACATCCGCCTTGTCGTACTGGGTGTCGGCCTCCTTCGCGCCGTTGATCCTGACCACGGCGACCACCCCTTCCTTGTTCGCGGAGGCGGGGATGATCGCCTCGATCGAGCCGCGGATATCCGGCGACCGGCTGTCGATCAGGCTTCCGGGACCGCAGGAGGAGAGGAGGGCCAGCGCGGCTGTCGCCGCCATGAGGTGACGTTTCATCGGTTCGAGCTTGCGATTGTGAAGGGCTCCCGTCGGCCGGACGCCGGAGCATCGGGGAAAGGGCATGCGAGGCCTCGCGAGGAGATCGGCGCCGCTACGGGGCGGCCGGATCGTCGAATGCGTCGAACTTAAACAATTTCAGGGCCTTCTCCCGTTGCGCCGCGTGGTCCACGATCGGCTCGGGATACTCGGCGCCGAGCCTGACGCCGGCCGCGGCCAGCTCGATCGGCGTGGCCTCCGCCGGCCAGTGGATGGATCGATCCGAAAGCCGCCCGAGCTCCGGCAGCACGCTCCGGATGAACCGCCCTTCCGGGTCGAACTTGCGCGACTGCGACACGGGATTGAAGATCCTGAACCATGGCTGCGCGTCGCAGCCGGTGGAGGCGGACCATTGCCATCCGCCGTTGTTCGACGCCAGCTCGTAATCGAGCAGTCCGTCGGCGAAATACGCTTCCCCCAGCCTCCAGTCGATCAGCAGATCCTTGACGAGGAAGGAGGCAGCCACCATCCTGAGCCGGTTGTGCATCCACCCGGTCTCGTTGAAGTGCCGCATCGCCGCGTCCACGATCGGGTATCCGGTGCGTCCCTCGCGCCAGGCAGCGAAATGCTCCTCGCGTCCCGGCCAGAGGATACGATCGTACTTCGGGAGGAACGCGCGCTCCACCACGTGGGGGAAGCGGTCGAGGATCATCTGGTAGAACTCTCGCCACACCAGCTCCGCGAGCCAGCTCTGCGCGCCGGCCGAGGGATGCTTCAGCACCGCGCGCACGAGACGACGGATCGAGATGGTGCCGAAGCGGAGATGCACGGAGAGCCCGGAGGTGCCGTCGGCGGCGGGGAAGTCCCGCCGGTCCGCATAGTCGTCGAGCTTCGGGAGGAAGCGCTCGAGCCGTCGCGCGGCACCGTCTGCTCCCGGCTCCAGCCAGAGCGTGGCCGGCTGGAAGCCGATCCGCTCCATGGTCCAGGGGGCGCACGCGCCGGCGAGCCCGGCGGCCGGCGCCAGCCTATCGAGTTCCGGACGGTGCTCGGCGACCGGAGAGACCGGATGATCGGCGCTCGCCAGCCGCGCGAGCCACGCGCGCTTGTAGGGGGTGAAGATCCTGAAGGGCGTTCCCGCGCTCGAGAGAACCTCGGTCCCGCCGAAGATCACCTGATCCTTGCACGGGTGGAAGTCACGACCGGCGCGGCGCAGCAGGTCGGCCACGGCGTGGTCCCGCTCCCTGGCGGCCGGCTCGTAATCCTCTCCGGCGTAGACCGCCTCGGCGCCGAGCTCCTCGGCGAGCGCCGGTATCTCGACGCGGGGATCGCCGTGGCGCACCACCAGCAGGCTGCCGCGCGCGCGAAGCTCCCGATCCAGCTCCTCCAGCGATCGATGAATGAAGGTGACGCGTCGGTCGCGCCGATCGGCAAGGCGTGAGAGGATGGTGACGTCGAACACGAAGGCGACCACGACCTGGCCGGAATCGGCGCAGGCCTCGGCAAGCGGGACGTGATCGGAGAGCCGCAGATCGCGACGAAGCCAGCAGATGGAGCGTGCGTAGCGCATGCGAGGAGACTCGATGTTCCTGAAGACCGGTTCGTCTCCACAACCGATCGCGCGTGAGGAAGGTTCCGGTTCGCACGGACACCGACAGGGAGCGCGGCGTCGGCGAGGGCGGGTTACCCGGTCCGGATCACCAGCGGGAGGTGCCGGCCATGAACAGGGCGAAGGCGGCCGCCACGAGGACGCAGCCGGTCGCCAGGCCGATCGTGAGTGTTCTCTCGGTCGTGACGAAGCGGAGGCCGACGATGCCGGCGAGCGCGGCGCCCATCATCAGATAGAGGGGCCACGCGGCGTGCGCGATGCCGTAGTGCGCGAGGCAGAACTCCGTGAGCGCCGCCGACACGAGAATCGCGACCGCGAGTCCCGCGATGATCTTCCGAACAACCATTGAAGAGAAGTGAGATTGAAAACGCGGAATCCATCACCACCAAACCGCCATTCCCCGATACGAGCCATCGATAGCACCGCGGCCGAAATCGCGATGATCGGAATGTGGCGATCGCAACGGCCGGAATCGTGGGGGCGTTCAATTGAACGCCCTTCTACTACATCATCGACTCCACCAGCAGGCGAAAAAGCAGAGGCCGAGCATGAGGAACACGACCGTCAGGAGCCTCCCCGTGTCACGTTCACGCATGATCCAGGCGACGGCCGCGGCGCCCGAGATCGCCATGACGAGCGAGCGGAGCAGGTCATCGAGCGACATGAAGGGGCCCAGCATCGTGGCCGCCATCCCGAAGGCCATGTAGCCGATCGGTACCGCGAGCAGGATGCGCAGCGTGATGAGCGCGATCTTCTCGACGCGGTCCGGCTCGACCGCCGGGTATCCCGGGCTTTCCCCGCCAGCATCCTCCACGATCTCCGATCCGTCGGTATCCACTGTCCATCCTCCCGGATTTCTTCCGTGAGACTCGTCGCCGCGCCGGAGGTTCCGTGCTCGTGAGCGTCACTCTTCGGGCGATCATCGGCGCTGAGCGGGGCGGAACGAACCTTCGCGTGAGCGCGATCCTCAGCGCCCGCGGCCGACCGTATCTCCCCCGATCCGTGTCGTATCGGTGTCGACGCGGCTGGCCGAATCGGCACGCGACGTGGATGTCGTATCGTACATGACGGCCGTATCGGTCGCGACCGGCATCTCACGCTGATACTTCTGATTCGAGCAACTGCCGAAGGCGCAGGCGCCGCAGGTCAGGAGCACCACGAGCAGCGTGATCGCGGCTCCGGCGATGATCGACGCCGCATCTCGGGCGCGGATCAGACGGTAGAGCGCGTAGATGAGCGCGCAGAACTGCACGACCACCGCGATGATCGCCAGCGCGCTGCCAGCCTCCTGGAAGATCAGCACCCCCACCACGACGCTCGTGCCCGCCATCAGGAGGCCGATCAGCCCGACGATGATCTTCAGAACGATGATCCATCCGGAATTCGCGGCGTCGCGTTCCGGCCGGATGTCCGGATCGTTGTTCGCGCCGTCCGGCTCGCCGCCGGTCGGGCGATCATCCCGCTCATCGGTGTCGCTCATGCGATCTCCATCATTGCTTCACGGGCTCCGCTTCCGGCCCGTATCGGATGAAGCGGTCGTTCAGACTTCACAGTGGAAGACCTCCGGGAAGTACCATTCTCATCGGATCGTATCCTTCCGAGTCCGTACCGCATCGGTGTCGGAGCGGCTGTCGAGGGGGCCGTTCATCGGTCGCGCGCCGTCGGTGGTGTCGGGCGTCGGTAACGGAGCGCCCGAGCCGGCGGCCGCCACGGAATCCTCCCGCCTGATCTCGCTTTCGCTTCTTCTCTCCGCATTGGAAAGTCCGTACATGCACATGCCGAAGGTCAGAAGCATCACGAGTATCGTGATCGCCACGCCGGCAATGATTGCCGAGCCATTTGGCGCGCGCACCAGACGATAGAGCGCGTACACCAGCGTTGCCACCTGCGCGATGATCGCAATGGCCACGAGCAGACCAGGGAACTGACCTTGGGTAAAGGTGAGGCCTCCCAGCAGGAGACTCAGTCCGATCAGCCCCAGGCCCATCAGACCCACGACGACCTTCAGGGCGATGAGCCATCCGGGATGCGCGCCGACGCTCGCGAAGCCGTTCCCCGTCGAGCCGTTCCCCGTCGAGCCATTATCGGATCCGCCGTCAGGCTTCTCCCCGGGCCCCTCGGGCTCACGGCCTGGCGGGTATCCATCCCGCTCATCGCCGTCGCTCATACGATCTCCAATGTCTCCTCGTGGCGTCCGCTCCGGAGCCCCTTCAACAGAGCTTCCTTCTCATCGCGATAGAACATGTTGTAGGTATCGAACGGAATGATCCGGCCATCCGGGTGCACGATGTGAACGCAGGAGCGCTTCACCGAGCGGACGTCGAAGTTGTACGGATCGAGGAACTGCATGATGATCACGCGGAAAATGTTGTCGTAGCCGATGTTCTCCGGCGTGCTCACCAGCGGCAGGCAGCAGAGAAGCTGCTTGAGCGAGAGGGCCGAGGAATCCGGCGAGTGCGCGGTCGAGAAGAGAGAGAAGATCTTCTCGCGCAGCCCCTCGTGCTGCTCGTAGATGATCGTGCTCCCCTCGGTCTGCAGCAGCACCTCCGGCGGGATCATGCCGGTTAGCGGAATCGCCTCGTCGCCGAGCTTCAGCGCGTAGGCCATCGCGATGCAGTCGGGATGGCAGGGGACCGGTATCACGTCCTCCGGGCGGAAGAGGGAGTGCTGCGAGAGGATTCCCTGGCGCACCTCGCCGAGCGTGAGACGGTCCTTCGCCGGATCGAACGAATCCAGACGTCCGGCCGCCTGCACCGGCTGGAAGGTGACGCCGCGGACGCAGCGCTGCTTCAGCGCGAAGTCGATGATCTCGCCGATCTGGTGATCGTTGACTCCCTTCTGCAGGGTCACCACGAGCGTGGTGGAGATGTTGAACTCGTTCAGGAGCTCGAGCGCCCGCATCCGCGTCTCCACCAGGTCGACGCCGCGGAGAATCCTGAGCGGCTCCGGGTGGAGGGAGTCGAACTGCAGGTAGATCTCGAAGCCGGGCATGTAGGCGGCCAGGCGCTCGGCGAATCCCTTGTCCTGCGCTATGCGGACGCCGTTGGTGTTCACCATCAGGTGCTTGATCGGCCGCTCCTTGGCCATGTCGAGGATGGTGAAGAAGTCAGGGTGGATCGTCGGCTCGCCGCCGCTGAGCTGCACGATATCCGGCTCTCCCTCGTTGGCCACCACGCGATCGAGCATGAAGGCGATCTGCTCGAGCGAGCGATGGGTGGCGCGGTGCGGACCGGACTCGGCGTAGCAGACCGGGCACTTCAGGTTGCAGTGATCGGTGATCTCGACGAGGGTGAGGCAGGAGTGCTGCTCGTGATCCGGGCAGAGGCCGCAGTCGTAGGGGCAGCCGTACTTGATCGGCGTGTTGAACTTGAGCGGGACCTGTCCCGGCTTCAGGAACCGGCGCTGGAGCTGATAGTACTCGGCGTCGGAGGAGATCAGCACGGTCTGATGCCGGTGGACCGGGCAGAACTTGTGCATGTAGACCGCGCCATCCTGGATCACGATCTTGGCCTCCACCTTACGGTAGCAGGTGGAGCAGATGCTGTTGGTCAGTTCATAGAACAGATAGGGGCGATCAGCCATTGGTCGGCTCCGGCTTGAGTACTGGTTGGGGCGTCTGTCGCGGATCGTCGGGGCGCGGATCATCGATCATCGGATCATCGATCACCGGATCGATTCCCCGGCTCCGGGCGCGCAGGAGCATCCGGGCGGTCACGATCATGCCGGCCAGGCAGGCCAGCTGGATCGCGCTCATGCCGAGCCAGGGGGCGAAGCGTGGCTTCAGCATGTCCACCGAGAAGCGCATCAGAAAATAGAGGAACATGAAGAGGCGGAAGAGATAGCCGTTCGGATACGGTTTCCGGGAGCGGATATACACCAGGATACCGATCGCGATAAAGGCGGCCACCTCGTAGAGCTGCGTGGGATGGCGCGTGACGCCGTCGCCGAAATCGACGCCCCACGGCAGCGAGGTCGCCGTGCCGTAGGTGCCATCCTCCAGCCCGGCCAGAAAGCAGCCGACGCGGCCGACGGCCATGCCGGTCAGGAGGGGGAACACGTAGGCGTCGCCGGTGGCGTAGTCGATGCCGAGCCATTTCTTGGCGATCTCCACCCCGACCCATCCGCCGATCAGCCCCCCCACCACGGTCTTGCCGGTGAGCCAGATCAGCGGATCGCTCCGACGCGACCAGTAGTCGAGCGGTGCGTCGAGGATGTTCAGGAGATGAGATCCGATGAGCGCGCCGGCCACGCAGGCCACGATGATCCAGAGATTGGTCGCCGTCGGCACCGGCGCGTGCTTCCAGCGGTGCCGCGTCCGGAGATAGAGCTGAAATCCCGCCGAGTAGGCAAGGAACTCCAGGAGCATGTGCGGATGAATCCGCGCGCCGAACAGCTCGACGTAGACCGGGAAGCTCATGATGCGGGGTTCTCTCCGTGTCGCGTGTGAGGGTTGGCCGGCGGCGTGGATATGCCCGCCGCGCCGCGATCCCGGCTCGTCCGATGGTCGCCGATCAGATGTCGGTCGCGCCGTCCGGAGCATGATCACCGACGACGGCCTCACCGAGGCCAGCGTTACCGAGGCCAGCGTTACCGAAGCCAGCGTTACCGGAGACGGCGTCTCGGGAAACCGGCTCTCCGGAAGCGACGCGGCCGGCCGCCTCCATTCCGTACAGCGCGGCGCCGACGATGCCGGCATCGCCCGAGAAGCGGGCGATCCGGAGCTCGACGTCGCGCGAGATCGATTTGAGCGCCCGCGCGGCGAGCGACCGGCGGGCCGGCTCGATCAGGGTCCGCTCGGCGCGGGAGATGCCGCCGCCGATCACCACCAGATGAAGATCGCAGAGGTTGAGCGCCGAGGCGAGCGCGGCGCCGAGCAGCTCCCCCATCTCCGCCAGAAGGGCGGTCGCGAACGGGTCGCCGCCGAGGGCGGCCTCATCGAGAAGTTGCGGGTCCAGGGAGCGCCCCTCGGCCACCAGGCGGGCCACGAGGGAATCGGGATGCGCGGCCAGGCGCTCGGCGGCGATCGCCGACATGTAGCGCTGGCCGAGATAGGCTTCGATGCAGCCGCGCGAGCCGCAGTTGCAGTGCCGGCCGAAGGCATCCACCGACAGGTGCCCGATCTCGCCGGCCCCGCCGTCGGCGCCGCGCCAGATGCGCCCGTCGGCGATGATCGCCCCGCCGACGCCGGTGCCGAGGGTCACATAGAGGAAGTGGCTCGCCTCGCTGGCGGCCCCGATGCGTGCCTCGGCCACCGCGGCGATGTTCGCGTCGTTCTCCACCGCGATCGGCAGATCGGTCGCCACCAGCGGCGCCAGGCGCTCGGCCACCGGCACGATCTCCCAGCCGGGAAAATTCGGGGGGTAGGCGATCTCGCCATGGGCGTTGATCACGCCGGGGACGCCGATGCCGATGCCGGAAACCCGATCGCCGTGTCGGGCGACGATCGGGTTCAATCCCTCGGCGATCCGGGCCAGCACGGCATCCGGTCCGCGATCGGCGTCGGTCGCCAGCGAGCTCCGCTCGACGATCGTGCCGTCGGAGGCCACCACGGCCAGCTTGATCGTGGTTCCCCCCACGTCGACACCGATCCCCAGCCCCGCGCGTCCGGGGCTCGCCGCCTGGTTACTCATTCCCCGGTCCTGTAGATGGTCTCGCCGGGACGGGCCATGCCGTAGCGCTCGCGGGCTATCCGCTCGATCGCCGCGGTATCGCGCTGCATCCGCTCCACCGCGGCGCGGAGGGAATCGCCGACGTGGCGCTCCTGGTAGAGCTGACGGTTGAGCTCGTCGGCGCGCAGCTCCAGCTCGGCCCGCTTCAGGATGCCGCGGTTGCCGAAGGTGAAGATCGCCAGCACCGGGATCGCGACGGCGCAGGCCAGAAGGATCTTGCGTCGCGTGGTCAGCGGCTTCGGACGAAAGCGTCGACGGATCTTCCGTTTCATCATACCGTGTCGTTCGACTGCTCGGTGTTCTGGAATCCTTCGGCGTTGAACTCTCCGTAGGTGTCGAGCTCGTCGAACATCTCCTTGATCTCGTCCTCCTCCGGATCCTCCTCGCGCGGCAGATCCCAAATGGTCCTGACCCCGTCCGGATCGTCCACGGTCGGCTCGAGCACGCTCTCGTTGGCCACGATCGTGATGCCGTAGCGCTTTTCGTCGTCGAACGTCACGTACCAGTCCTCGCCGTTGGCCATGCGGTCGGCCAGCTCGGAGACCAGCAGGCGGCTCTCATCCTCGGCGATCAGGTGAGTGATCGTTCCATGATCATCCGTCAAAAGCCCAACAATCTCAGGCATGTTGCACTCTCCTTGTGCTGCAATCGTTGATCGAATCGTCGCGTGTCGCAAAAAGGACCTCGACACCCCTGGAAATCGCAAATGGTGCGCCAGGGAAGCGGTCGCCGGCCCCGAATCTGGCCGCGAAGCGGGTCGGGCGCTCCCACGCTCGGGCGTTCCCACGCGCGGACGCCGCCATCGGCTCCGGGTGCTTCCGGAGTGGCGCATGCGGCCTCGACGGATTGGCTATCTTGCCGACCGCGACGCGCGATGTTACGGAGAGTTCCGGGAATTCTCCAGCGCCAACCGGGCGGCCCCTCGTCGGGGCCGGATCAAGACCCGGTGAAGAATCGATGTAACCGTCAGTCAGGAGAAGATCATGATCTCGAAGATCACCGGAGCGCTCATGCTGGCCGCGCTCCTCACCGTGGGCTGCGCGAAGGATCAGGCCGGAAGCGAGGCCGGGAAGGATGGGAGCAAGGCTCCGAGCGGAACGGTGGCGACGAAGGAGCCGGGCGCCGGCGGACACGAGGCCTCCGCGGTCGCCGTGGCCGATCTGAAGGCCGATGACCCGAGCGTGGCCACCATCGCGGTGCCGACCATGTCCAAGGGATGCGGCTCCTGCAAGAAGCACGTCTCCGAGGCGGTCGCCGCCGTGCCGGCCGTCGAGTCGTACGGCGTGGACAACGAGGCGAGGTTCGTCCGCGTGAAGCTCGCGCAAAACACGCCGGAGGCGCGCCAGGCCGTGGAGCAGGCGATCACCAAGGTCGGCTACTCGACCGAGCACCTCAAGCGGGATGAGTCCGCCTACAAGAACCTGCCGGAGTGCTGCCAGGTGGGAGCCGACGAGAAGTCGGAGAAGTAAGCGGAAGCCGCATCGTGAACATCGCGTCGAGTGATCGGGAATGACCCGGCCGCTCGACGCGATCTTCGTTTCCGCCTTCGTTTCCGCCTTCGTTTCCGCCCCGCGCGCCGGCCGCGGCGTGCCCGCTCAGGTTACTTCCCGTCGAGGAATGCCCGGATGATCTCCACGTAGCGATCCACGCCGATCATCTGCGGGACGTTCGTGTGGTCGGCGCCGGGAACCAGCATCAGACGCTTCGGCTCCGGCGCGTTCTCGAACACCACGCGGCCGTTGTCCCGATAACGCACGAAATCATCAGCCTCGCCGTGCAGCAGCAGGAGCGGACAGCTCACGCTCCGGATCTCCGCGGCGTTGTCGAACCGGGCGTCGGTGATCCAGTTCGGCTGGATGTCGAGCACCGAGCTCCCCTGCGTCAGCGAGTTGGCCGAGGCGAACGGCGACTCCGCGATCAGGACCCGCGGCCGCGCCAGGTGCGTCGCCGCCCAGATCGATGCCACGTTGCCGAGCGAGTAGCCGTAGAGCACCAGCGAATCATCCATCACCTTCCTGACATCCCGCAGGTACGCCAGCGCCGCCGCGACGTCCGCGTGCATCCCCGCCTCCGAGCTCGTTCCCTCGGACATGCCGTAGCCGCGATAGTCGAAGATGAAGACGTTGACGCCGGTGCGATGGAGGAGCATCACCCGATCCCAGTATTCATCGATGCCGTGCTTGTTGCCGTGGCAGTAGAGGACCGTCAGCCCCGGTCGCGCTCCGTCGGAGCCGACCCAGTAGCCATGGATCGCGTTGCCGTCGCTGGTGAGCTTCACCGGCGTCAGGAGCGAGTCCGGGATGGTGTTGCCGGGGAGGGAGTAGTGATCGAGCTTCTCGGTGTTGAAGAGAAAGCCGTCCATGCTCTGACATCCGGCAATCGCCAGCGCGAGCAGGGGGAGGAGAAGGAGGAGAGGGCGCATCATGTCGGAATGAGCAATGTGAGTGTCGGAGCGTAGACCTGCTTCAGAATTCGAGCGCCACCAGCGGGGTGAGCGCGCCGTGCCCGCCGATCTTGACGTAGTCGGCCGCGAGCCGATCGCTCCGGACGTTGATCGCCTGCACCTTGAGCTCGGTCACCAGCTTCATCGATGCGCCGAGATCCCAGCGGTAGCCGACGGACGGTGAGAGGATCACGTGCACCGCCTCCGGGTCGTAATCGGGACGGGTGAAGGGGATGGCCAGATCGGCGCCGAGGAAGAGGAGCCCGGGACCCTGGCGCCACGCGGCCGTGGCGGAGAGATATGGGTAGATCCTGACGCGCTCGTCGACATCGCTCTTCAGGCTGACGAAGGTCATCAGGCGGCCGCCGAGGCCGACCGCCGGCGTCCAGCCGTCGTTGGCGACCGGGAACCAGGTGGCGCCGAGGTCGAGGCCGGCCAGGCCGTAGGCGAGCGGGAGCAGGTGGAGCGTGCCGTGCAGATCCAGATCGCCGCGGAGGCCGTAGGAGGCGCCGGCGGTGAGATAGGGGATCGGGATGCGGGTATCGAACGCGGAGACAAGGGGGCCGCCGAAGCTGACGTTCGCTCTGGTCGTTCCTTCTCCGACCGGAGTCAGAGCCGTATGCGCCGCGCATCCCGCGAGAGCAACCATGGCGACGAGAGCGGGGAGGAGGGATCGAAGAGATCGCATGTCGATGATCCGATGGTGCGGATAGAGAGGGGAAGCCGGCGCCGTTGGACGCTCCGGCCGTCGTGGGCACCGACCGCGGCGCCCGGGCGGGCCGCCGCGGTCGGCCGGGGGCAATGTTACCTCCGTCGGCCGTCTCCTCCAACCGCGCCTCAATTCTCTTCAAATTGTCGCGGGCGTTGGCGGTTCCACGGACTTGGCCGTATCTTTGTGATTCCTCCAGCCGGGATGGAGGAGGATGCTCCCATCGACTAGTGGTTAGGTCGCCACTCTTTCAAGGTGGTAGCACGGGTTCGAATCCCGTTGGGAGTACCAGAAAGAGCGTCACTTTGTGGCGCTCTTTCGTGTTTTTTGAGGTTTTGCGAGGGTTTGCGGGTCGTCTGCGGTCGGCGCTAACTGTCCATATCTGTCCATATCAGTCCAGGAAATTGTGGCCAAATTATGGCCACTACTGAAGGGGGTGTGGTATGGGATAACGTTGCTTGGCGTAGACTTGGGGGGGGATTGGAACCCGGGAATCCGTTCCACGATCTCCTCGAATGTGAACTCCGATTCGTAATCCCGTTCGTACGTCTCTTCACTATGGCCGGCCAGCCATGTGATAACGTCCTTCGACCAGTTGAGCCGTTTCCAGACTCCTTCTGCCGTGGCTCTGAAGGCGTGGAGTGGGCGCGGACCCATCTCAATCGTAATCGGGTCGTTGGGATCAGCCGAGAGCGCCGCGACACATTTCTTGAAGGCGCGCACGGGGGCGTGAGTGTCCCTCCAAGGGAACAGGTAACCGCCATTCTGTTCGATGTACGGGCGCTGAAGCTCGATCGCTTCACGAAGACCGGGAAGCAAGTCGATCGGCAGCGTCCGCTGCTCACCGTTCTTGGTTTGGTTCAGTATGACACGGTCGGCCGTGAAGTAGTTCTCTGTTGTTCTGTCCGCCACATACCTCTCATCCTTCAAGGAAATGGTTTCCTGTATGCGACATGCCGACGCGTACAGGAATAGAATCAGATTCGCATGCTGATCCGATGTACGGTTTCGCGGATCGATCAACCGCTCCTCGTTCGCGGCGTTCTCCCGATACCACTTTACCACGCGCCGCGTCTGCTCGACCGTGTACGTAATCACCCGGTCTTTCTTCTTCGTCTTCGGAAGGTTGATGATCGAGAACGGATTCCCATCAATGAGCTTGCGGTCGCGGCAGTAGTTCATGAACTGGACCTGGCAGCCGGCGAGCTTCGCCAAGTTGTTGTTCGCGTACTTCGACCGCAGAACCTTCAGACGGGAGGCGAAATATGAGTGGAGTTGATCATAGTCCATCGGCAGATCTGTCCTTTCCGGATAGAACGCTATGAACGATTGACGATAGCGTAGTAGCGTACCACGACCACGCCCCTCAAGCTTCGCCTCCTTGAATTGCGCCCACGCGGAGCGCACGGTTGCCTTCGGTCTCGGTGCTACGGCCGATCCAGATGTGGAGAGGGCCGACGGTAGGCCGGCCCTCTTTCGTTTGTACTCCGTCACGAGATGATTGCCAAGCGCGACGGCTCGCTTCCGGTTCTTCGGAACGAACTCCATTTTCAAACTGCGGCGGAACGAGTTCCCGTAGCGGACCGTAGCGATACCGTTCCGGTTCTGGATGTATCCGCTCGGATGCTCGGTGAGCTCCCACACATCCGGGCATGCCTCTTTATCGAAGGTTCTTCGTTTCCGTGCCATGGTTCTACTGTTGGATGAAGGTGACTCCCGCGCCACAGAGTTCTTCAAGTCCGCGGCGAACGTTCCAATACCACTTCCAGTCTTCGTGCACCTTGTCGGAGTAATAGGTCTCGCTCGTGGCGAGAACCGCGCCGAAAGTGTTGCGGGATTGATTGATGGTCTTCGCATAGGCTTGGACCGTACCGTCCTTCACTACAAAGGACCAAGCCTTCGTAGTGTGCGTCCCTGTCCAAACGTCGCGCTCCTCCGCTGTTGTGGCCTGGAGGATGCCGGCGCCGTCGTTCACCACCGTGATTTGCATCCCCTCCGCAGCGACAAGCGCGGAGAGGTGCGAGATGATCTCTTTCGTGGGCTTCGTTTGACATGGGGCATTGATCTGTATCGGACGCTGCGCGCATCCGGTGAGGGTGGCTGCCACAATAGCCACTATCGACATGGCTCTTTCCATACAAGTGTATAGTGTATCAGGTTGTACGAAGTTGTGTTACGGTGATCTTCGCCACTGCGACACAGAGGACTTCAACGTCGTCCACGTCAATGACGTACTCGTAAGCGCAGAGATCCGACTCGGATCGAAGAAACGGGGGGTCGAATCGGAGCAATGCGATATCGCGGTTGATTCTGGCAACGACGATGTCACCGGGGACTGGGTCGGTGTAGGGATCCACCGTAACAACATCTCCATCCGATATGCCGGCCATGTTCATGCTCTGGCCGTGAGCCTCGACGAAGTACGCGCCTGGGCGCCCCGAGGAAAGCACTTCCAGTAATGGCTTTCCTGTTGTTGGATATGTTCTCATTGATTCGGGCGGTGCGGAAAGGGATGAGCCGAGGATCATGACACCCCAAAGGGCGAAGACATCGTGAACTTCGAGGCAATTACTCATGGGATTGGTCCTTGGCCATCTGTGAGAGAAGATTAGCGACTTCTTGCAGAGTGTACGTGCGTTGGCCCTCGCCGCTGCTCGGCTTCTGCAATACGGATACATTCGAAGGGGCCTCCAGTGCCGGCGTGGTAGGGTGCTCACGCAAGTATCGGAAGTACAATCCTCGCCCCGCATCGTTGGGAGCGAACATTGACCCCTCGTCTGCGACCAACCAATGAACGTTATAGCCGAGCCTTGCAACACGCCGAAGCCACCGTGACCCAGGGTCCCGTTCTCCCTTGAGATACTTATGTAGAGCTGGGCTGGAGACGCCAATCTCTCGCGCAAACGCCGCCGCAACACCACCATAGAACGTGTCGATGATAAGCTGAATGCGGACTGCCGTGTCGGGTTGCTCCCGAGACTCCTCACCAGATTCTTCGCGATCCTCTCCCAATGTGGTGGGATACATCACCGAACCTCTTTAGACAAATGTCGAAGAAAGTTATACGGTTGGCTGAATTTCTGTTGACTTTAGACAGTTGTCTATCGTAAGTTAGACCATTGTCTAAATGAAATCCCGCTGAACGCGGAATGAATATAAGGTGAACGTTCGACAATTGTCTATGAAAACAACACAATCGCCAAGCAGTGACCGACTCGACCTTCCTCGGGGTACGTGCGCGGCGCTCGCCAAGGAGATCAACGCTGAAGGGGGCGACCACCGGATGACGCCAAACCTAGTGTGGAACAAGATCCATCAGCAGCGAGACCCGGAGATGATGAAGCGCGCCGCTGCCTACGTGAAGCGCGTGAAGCGAGAGAGGGAGCGGGCGGAGAAGGAGTTGCTTCGAGCGCTGGAGAACCCCACCAACCATCAAACGAGGACCGCGAGATGATCGAGTTGATCGCGGAGCCTACGGGCTCCAACGGGGAGGAAAGAGGCGCCGAGCTGCGGATCTATGTCGACTTCCACCGAGATACCGACAGTGGCGAGATCCTGGCTATCGGTATCCGAAAGGTGGTCGAAGCGAAGACCGGAAGGGTAATCCCGTCCCTTGACGAGTTCGTGACGGCGAAGGTGAAGGCGCGGGCACGGAACCCGCGTGAGCGGGCGCCACAAGGCGCGCGGTTCGAGACGAAGGAGGGCGTACTCCTATGCTGGTGGTGATCCGTCGGAAAACAGAAGAGCCCCGCCAGCGGCAACTGGTCGAGGCTCCGAGAAGCAAATACCTGAACCTCCAATCTACTATCACGATGAATAGCAACCAACTCGCAGACTTCCGCGAGCGGTTTATCTACGTCGAGGATCTCGGCCGGTGGATGGACCGAGAGGAAGCAGAACAGCACCACGCCGAGTGCGAGATGATCAGGTCGATGGGAATTGCCTGCGCCCGGCTCCATACGGGAATCCGTAACGGGCTTCTCCTTTCCGTCCTGGCCGCGACGATCGTCGCGGCCATCCTTTCGGCGGGAGGTGCGTTGTGATACCAACCTGGACGTTCATCGATCCCGACAAACACCCGCGGTTCGTTTCCCTTTTCGCCGACCAAGAAGCGGCGGAGGATGAGTTCGTTTCGTTCTGGTCCTTCGCGGTGGAGGCGACCGAAGCGGAGGAACAGGACCGCGAAGAGCGCACAACGTGGAGCGAGTATCATGTGGGAGGCTGGACAATGATTCGGTCCTTCCTCGCAATCGCGGGAGGTGCGTCATGAGCGAGAGCATCTACACGGCACTCCCGCCGGATAAGATTGAACTGCTGAAGCGCACTGTCGCGATTGGCCTCTCTGACGACGAGCTGAAGCTGTTTCTGCACATGGTGGAGCGAACCGGGCTCGATCCATTCGCACGCCAAATCCACTGCGTGAAGCGCGGGAACAAGGTAGCTGTGCAGACCGGGATCGACGGATACCGTTTGATCGCCGACAGGACGGGGAAGTATGCCGGGAGCGATGACTATCGCTTCGACAATGGGCTCGACGAGTACCAACACATCCAGATGCACCGGGGCAATCCCGTTACCGCGACGGTGACCGTTTACAAGCTCGTCGGGGGCATTCGGTGTGCCTTTACCGCCACGGTCCGATGGGATGAGTATTTCCCCGGCAAGAGTCAGGGCTACATGTGGGACAGAATGCCGTACCTGATGCTCGGAAAGACGGCCGAAGCTCTCGCGCTTCGGAAGGCGTTTCCGGCGGAGTTGTCCGGGCTCTACACGGACGAGGAGATGCAACAGGCTGACGCGGAGGGGAACGACACCGGTGGCCGTGAATCCACGACGAACGCGAAAGGCGCGGCGAACAACGACCAAAAGGCAGGCACGGCGCGCGCGCGCGCGGGAGTACAGGGAGACGGCCAGCGACGGGACGGTCGGAGTTCGGGCCGTCGGAACGGTGAGCCGCCGGGGAAGCAGCCGATTCCGAAGGACGATCGCGAGAGGATCATCAACACGGCCCGAGCCAAAGGGTGGAAAGACGATCACGTCCTGTACCTCCTCCGCAAGCGGTATCACGCGGCTTCGACGAAGGAGGTTATGAAGATGGATCTGTCGTCGATCCTCGCGGACCTGAACAACGAAGAGACGAGGGACGAGATCCGCGCCGAGGCGTTCAGGGACGAGCTTTCGACCGATCCAATCCCGGCCGGTGAACTGGCCGGACAGGCAATCGACACCACGACCAAGTAACGGAGAGACGAACAATGGCAAAGACCACGCTGTACGACCTGTCGGCGGAAATCGCCGCGATCGAGGATGCGCTCGTTGAATCAGAAGGGGAGATCACCGACGACGTCGCGGCGCGCCTCGATGCGCTCGATATGACGTTCGAGGCGAAGGTGGAATCGATCGTTCAGCTCTACAGAAACTTCATCGGGCTTGGCCTCGCTGCCGAGGCTGAGGAGGAGCGTCTCGCGCGGTTGAGACAATCCCGGCAGAATGCCGCGAAGAAGCTGAAAGGCTACCTGCACCACTGCCTGGAGCGTGCCGGCCGTCCGAGAGTCGAAGGCCCCGGATTCAAGGTCCGATTGCAGACGAGCAGCACACCGTCGGTGACGAAGCTCCCGCCGGTGGGCTCGCTGCCGGAGCGGTTCCTCAAGCCGTTGCCGACCGACCGGGAGATTGACCGGAGGGCGCTTGTCGAAGCCTACAAGGCCGGCGAGCCGCTGCCAGAGGGTGTGGAGATCGAGAAGGGGAAGCACGTACAGATTCAGTAGCGGAAGACGATGACAGGGACTGCGAAGGTCAAGACGATCCAGGCGCATCGAGATGCCGGGATGTCGATTCGCGAAGCAGCGGCCTATCTGGGATGCTCACGTACCACGTTGCTCGAACACATCGACGCCGGGCTGGTGCAGTGGTATCCGATCGGAGTGACCGGGAAGCATCGACGGATCACGCGGGCCGCATGTGATGAACTACGGGACACACTCCGCCACCGGCACGACCCGGGCAGCAAGGACCAGGTCCTTTTCGCAACAGAGAACCCCTACGATGGGGAAGTCAAAGAGTATCTGCGCAATATCGGATTGTAGATTCATCCCGTCGCCCATAGCGGCGGATGTAGCGCCAGCTCCCCCTTGTATGAGAGAACAGCCTTCGAAGCAGATACTCGCGGCCTTTCGGAATTCCGGCGAGCCCTGGATCGCGGTGAAGTGTGGAGTCCTTCGGGATCTCGTTCAGCACTTCATCGATGATCCGGGCGCAGAGGTCACAAAGGACATCGCGATCGCCGACGTGCATTACTGGATCAACCGGGGGGATCTGAAGACGTACACGTACATGGCGAAGCGGTGGCGGTGGAGCCAGAAACGGGCTTACCGGCTGTATGTCGAGCTCGGAATCTACCGGGAAGCTGTAGCGCGGCGAGAGCTGGAGGAGGGGAGTAACGAGGGAGTGGGCAGGGAGCAAGAGGGGAGCAGGAGGGGAGTAAAACACCGCGAAAATGGCGCGAATTCCATAGATGAGGGAGTAAGCGGGGAGCAAAGAGGGAGTGAGGGGGGAGTGAAAGGGGAGTCGTATGTGAAAGAGGGAGAGGGAGAAGAGAAGGAAGAACCTTCTTCGAAGGGTGGAGGGAAGCGCGCGAAGCCGAAGCAGAAGAAGCCGAAGGAGGAAGTGAAGGAGGGGGCGCCCGAACTCGGCCATCTCCATCTCGAGGAGATCCCCGCTCGAATCCGGAACACTCCGAAGTACCTCGCGGCATGGCTGGAGTTCGTCCGGTGGCGCCAGAACGTGCACAGGAAGCGGGGGAAGCTGATTCCCGTGACGCGCGAAGCGGCGGTCCGTCTGCTGAGCAAGCTGAAGACGGCGCCCAACCCGGTCGAGATGATTGACCAGAGCATTGAGAACGATTGGACAGGATTCTTCACGGTCAAATCTGGAACGAATGGAGCAGCAGAACGAGAGCGAAAACCAATCGATTACGCCGGTGGATTCTAACGAGCCGCAAACGATCGAGGCCACCTGCGCGGCCGGATGTGGAGCAACGGTGAGAACGATCCGATTCCGAGCCTTCAACGTGTTCGTCACGCCGCCGCAAAAGTGCGCCGCCTGTATCGAGAAGAAGGAGCAGGAGAAAAGAGAAGCGGCGAGGAAAGCCCGCGACGCGCGGATCGACGCAGCATGGGAAAGGATCTGCCCGCCGTTGTACCGCGACACCCAGGAGGACAGGCTCCCCACGGACAAGTTCGAACAGGTGATGGCGTGGGAGTACGGGCCGAAAGGGCTTCTCCTCATCGGGGAATCTGGATTGGGCAAGACGCGATGCGCGTACCGCCTACTACACCGGCTCCTGCACGAGGACAGAACCATCCGCGCCTTTGACGCCACACAGTTCGGATACGAGTGTGCCCACCATTTCGGAGTGGGAACGGGGGCGCGATGGATCTCCGGACTATGTGCGGCCGACGTGGTCTTTCTGGACGATCTCGCGAAGGTCAAGATGACCGAACGAGTGGAAGCCGAGTTATTTGGGCTCGTCGAGCGGCGCGCGGCCTTCCTTCGGCCGATCATCATAACCACGAACTACACTGGAGCAGTATTGATGAGGAAAATGTCGGAGGGAACGGGGCCGGCGCTGACGCGGCGCCTGCGCGAGTTCTGCGGAGTGATCAACTTCGGCAACGGCGCGGGGCCGGGGGAGGTGCGACTGTAATGGACAATGGCGCGCAGCAAATCATTCGGCTTCTGGAGCGGAACGCGAGCTCCGGCCAACGACCGTCGCAGATCTATCATGACTGGCTGCAGATGGTCGATACGACGCTTCGGATGCTCCCGGCCCATGCGGAAAGCGTGGCGGAGGCCGGGAGACTCGCGGATGATGATGAGGAGGGGAAACGCTTGTGGACTCGACTTCGCGAGACGTATCGCGACCCGGCGCACTTCAAACGATTCGCCAACGCCTACCATGTACTCCTGCATACCTCGGAGTCTCCAGGTGGAGAGCCGGACTACAAGGACACCGTCGGCTCGATCTTCATGGAGTTCGGCAATCCGAGCCCCGGTAACGGGCAATTCTTCACGTCATTCTCCATCGCCAGGATGATGGCCGAATTGACCACCACCGTGGAGGAACTCACGAGCCTCATTCTGGAGCGGATAAGGGAGGCAGTTGAGCCTGATCCGGTTCTGCGTCTGTGGCTCGAAACCGAGAGCATGGTTACGATGGCGATGGGAGGCGACATGCATTCGTGGCTTGTCGAGTCAGTGCTCCCGCGTTGTGCTGACCGATTCAAGCCGGTCGGCGTCTACGACTGCGCGGTCGGGTCCGGAGTGATGCTCCTCGCGAAGGCGTCGACCTTGCCGCGATGGATGGTGCAGACTGGCGTCGTTCAGTTCTACGGCCAGGACATCGACGCGACGTGTGCCCTGATGGCAAACATCAACCTCAAGCTCTACGGATTGAACGGATGGGGGTTGAAGTATCGAATCGCCGGACTTCGGATGCTTTCATGCCTATCGACCAACCAGGCGCCGGAAGCTGCACAAATGCCTGAACCCGATTTCGTCCTACCAGAGCCCGGAAAGCAAATCGGAATGTTCACTGCGGCCGCGATGTGAGCCGCACAACAGACAACGGAGACAATAACTTGAAAGAGAAACCGGAACAGCGGAACGACGAACAGCCGATCGAGGACCGGGTTACGAAAGTACTCCTCCACGGCGACGGCGATATAGAGATCCATCTTCAGATGCAGGCGGTTTCCGGGGGCGTCGATACGACGGCGCTCCGATCGCCTGATCAACCGAACCCGGAGCTCCAAAGTGCGATGCAGGGGCTTGCCGCCCACGTCGTGAAGCTCCTGGAGATGCCATCAACCTATGTTCAGGACATGACGGTGACCACGTTGTCGATCACATACGAGGAGGGTATTCCCTTCGTGACGTTCGCAGTGGAAAAGCTCGTGCTGGGATTGAAGGTCTTCAAGTTCAAGACGCCGCAATTCTCGCCGAGTGGCGAAGTGCAGAAGGCGGTAGATAGGGTGTGCGACGCTGCAATGGCATACCTGCAGGGAGATCGCCTACAGATGGATCTCTTCGATGGGAACGAGGGAGGATACAAACTGATGCTCCACCGTGCCGGCCGGGACCCGGTCGAAGTCACGAACGCGGTTCCCTTCCGGGGAGCCGGGCGGCGCGCCGCAGCAGGAGGTCGCCGATGAAACTCGTCACCAAGCCGATCGAGATTACGACGGAGCAGATGATCGACACGGGGTTGGTCTGTCGAGAATGCGGCGCGCGGTTCCTGGAGATGCATGGATTCCCCGTCTACTGCCGAGGGTGTTACGGAGGTGCCCGGCGGCATGAGTGGGTTCGATGCGCTACCAAGCTCCGGGCCGACGATCCTATGGCGGCCGGCGTTGTGGCGATCGCGAAGGCGGAGCAGCATGAGTGCATCGTTGATGGATGCGACACGATGGTGCGGGCGGAATACGCGATCTGCAGTATACATCGCCGGTCCGTCCACCCGACCCAGAGGCGGAAGGTGATTGCGCTTCATCGTGAGTTGGGATCGTTCGATGCCGAGACCGCGCGTCGTTACCTCGAGGCGGTGCGAATCATCAACAAGCAAGTCAACGGAGGGCGGAAGTGACGAAGGATCAAGTGGTGAAGCGCGACCTACCAAGTAACGTGCCCCGCACGATATGGCTACGCCCTGGCGTCCCGCTGATGATCCGATGGACAGTTTTCGGCCTCTTCGGCTATCGTATCTGCCTCGCTGCGTTCCTGAACTCCGATCCGGATGACCTTCATGATCATCCGTGGAACTTCATGACGATCCTGCTGGCTGGGAGCTACACCGAAGTGACGCCGGGAGGAGCGAAGCAATACCGTGCGCCAGCAATCCTCTTCCGTCGTGCGATTGACCGTCACAGGATCGAGATAACCGCGCCGGTTCTCACACTCGTCGTGACGGCGCCGAGGAGGAGAGGGTGGGGGTTCTATACGTCCAGAGGATTCATGCCGTGGTGGGTGTACCTCCGTCCACCACGACGGAGGGATGTGTAATGATGGGCAGCCTGCACTGCCGTGGATATCGAATTGCAGTGAGGAGCCGGTGGGAGGAAGGCGAATGCTGTTCGCGATAGCCTTTGAGACGTTCGCCGCCGATCCAATGGTCTTCCGTGCGATGGCGAACCTCTTCCAGATCACCGGACACTCGGCAATTTGCGTAGCCTCTGGCCGCGCAGAGTCGATGGCCGGAAGGATGGCGGCGGCAGTGGTAGGGAGCGCGATGCCGATCATCTTCGATAACGGCGAAGATCCGAATGCCGCAGCGGCGGCGGCCGGATACATAATCGACGTGTGGATCAACCGATAGTCCACCGACAACGAGAATCAGCACCAGCACCGGACCCGCCGGCGGACGGCGAGAGAATTATCACGTCGTGTTGAGAATCGACGCGGGTCCGGTGCATTCAATCACAACGACGGAGATACATGCGAATCAGAGTGAGTGGCGTCCGGAAGGGAGAGATACCGTGGACCGGAGCCATAGCCGCGAAAGACCTCCGCGGACTGTTCCAGGAATCGAGTAACGAGCAGCTGGTGGCCGAGGATCCGGCGCCGGCGAAGAAGCGGACGAGGAAGCCGGCCGCGCCGAAGTCGCCTGCGTTGTCGGAGCACAAGATTCAGCTCCTCATCGTTGAAATGCTTCGGCGAAAGGGCTGGATGGTCGTTCACGCGAACGGAGGTGGCGCGCGGCGCGGTCCCTCCTACGTCTTCAATTACATCATCTATGGTTACGTGCGCTACTTCAGCGGACGTGTGGTCAAGGTCGAGCAGAAGGACGGCACCACGAAGCTGGAGAAGATCATTGCTAGGAACGGCGAAGGGTTCCCAGACTTGGCGGCGTTCAAGGGAGATCGGTTCATCTTCGGTGAGGTGAAGAGGAAAGGGGGAAAACTGGAGGAGTCCCAAAAACGTTTCATTGAATTCGCAGCTCTCCACGGGATCTCCGTTCCAGTCTTCGATGACTGGCGTGCCGCCTTCGCCTTCGTCGATGGGTTGTAGGAGAAAGCGGACACGCCGATGTCCACTATGCAAAGCGTCGATTTGTATAGTGCCACCCATAACCCTCTGCCGTACATTGTGCGTCACAACGTCATGGCCTTCGATGGTTTCCAGCGAGCTCAGGCGCCGGGACAGGAGGCCATGCAGCCGCAATGCGACGCTCGCGGATTTTGCTGCCGCGAGTGTTGCACTGCGGCAGTTGGTAGACGCAAGTTGTATTTAGTTAGACACTTGTATAGTGTTGTGATACATAGATATGTACCTATGATGGTAATCAAATGGCAGGGGGGTACCCAAAAGGGGACTGTTGCAACGCGATGGGACTTCGTAAGTTTGAAAACTGTCCTGACGCGCGGCCTCCTGTTGTACATTGGTTGGCCTGCCGCGATGACAGTAATGTCCGTGTCACTGGGACCTCACGATGCGGACATTCTCGGCCGGGCGAGCGTGCCCTGCGGTAATGGTGGCACCGCGTAAGGGCACGTTCGTGTATCTCATCGCTCAAATTTTCGTCCTGAACCCACGAATTACGATGCGATGACACCAGAGCCCGTCGGATTTAGAGGCCGGCGGGCTCTGTTGTTCCCTCACTATATCTTCGTTCTTCTTCTGAACTCGGACCGAGTTCGCCATTTGCCCGTCCGGTCGAATACACCTTCCCTTCCCCCACGGGGAGCCAAGTAGGTATGCATTAAATGCGTGAACCATGCTTGTGTAGTTACGCGGCTCCCCATCTGCAAACAATCGCCAATTAACTGGCTCGTAATAACCCGCATTTATGCGGGCGGGGATCGTATTGTTGAACAACATTCTGGAGGAACCGTAGCATGCGAAAATTATTCGTTGTCGTTTCGGTTTTCGTCGCGATTATTTCATTCGCGGCGTCATCAGGGCGCTTATTTGCGCAAGGGTGCGCACCTGGATTCACTGGGCCATATCAAATCTATCCGGTAAACATCTCGTATGTTGATGAAAACGGTAAAATACGTCAATGCACGTACACGATACATTTTTGCATTAAGTATTGGAATGACGGGGGTATTGCGCGGTATTCTTACAATTACTGGCTTGAAGCGTGGAATTGCCCGTTGAGCGCAATGACGCAGGAGCAGGCTGCCTACGTCTACAGCCAAGCCGGTTCAGTGCTTATTCAGACGAATCCGGAAGAATTCGCCTACCCGGACTGCGGCTATCAAGATGGACATGTGCTCGTTGATATGTCGCATGCCGACTGTGCGTGGGAAGAGGTGGTCGAGCACAATACACCCGAAAATCCAGATGCTCCGCCTTCCTACAAGTACAATCAATGCCCAGGGAGTGGGACTTGCTACGAACGATATTGGGTGTGCTCTGAATGTGTCTATGGGCATAACGAAGCTCCCAATTCTGGCTGTAAGGATGGGCCTCCGCCGACCCGAAAGCTGTCTATCACGAAAACTAACTCGTGGACTACGGGTGACGCAAACTGCACCAATATCTTCGCAAATGGAGCGGAGCGCCCTTGTATTCCTATCTGCGGCGCTGATGCTCCAGGCCCGAAGTTGGGCCTTGTCGATTCGGGTGAATCTCCTACATTGGTCGTGCAGACGGTCCAAAGTACTCAGCAGGAATCAGCAGCGATAGAACACCAGCATGATACGAATCAACGGTAATCATTCGATGCTCGGCAGGAGGGCGATATTCGCCCTCCTCGTCGTACTTTTCAGCTCCGCGGCTGTCGCACAAGAGGCATGGCAGGCCCCGGCTGGCGACATCTACGGCGCGACGCGCCGCGACGGCAGCACGATCTTCGCCGTTGGCGAGTTCGGCAAAATCATGGCCAGTACTGATGGAGGTGGAAGCTGGTCCTTCCGTCCAACACCAACCCGATCCAACCTGTCGGCCGTGGCGTTCGGTGATCCCCGCATGGGAATCGTCGTCGGCAATAGCGGAACAATCTTGCGTACGACGAACGGCGGCGGAGCCTGGGAGAAGGTTCAAGACACTGGCACGACCGGACTGACAAGTGTCTGGGCTCTGTCGGCAACGGAATACTTCGCCGTCGGTGCTGGCGGAAAGGTGCTCCGCACCACGGATGCTGGCGTCCGGTGGAGTGTGGTGCCAACGCCCACTACGCTTGCGCTCTTCAGGATCGTCTTCAAGAGCGACCGCTCAGCCATCATCCTCGGCGAGGCGGGGACCGTGTTAACAAGTCAAGACGGAGGCGGGTCGTGGGCGGCCGTCCCTCCGCCGGAGGTTGTTACTCTCTATGCGTGTGCGTTCGCCGATTCCCTCCATGGACTGGCAGGTGGGAGTGCGGGCGTCCTTGATGTTACAACGGATGGCGGGCAGACATGGAGCCCCGCGCGCGTACCGGCCGGGATTGACCAGATCCGCGACTTCCGCTATCTGTCACAGGACACGGTGCTTGCGGCCGGGCTCTCGCGCGTTTCCAGCAAGTTGATCCGCTCAGTCGATGGGGGGAGGACATGGACCACGGTTGAGCCGTTTGGGCTGGAGGCATACGGTGGCCTCCGGACGATCGTGACGGTGAGTCGGGGGACTGTCTTGGCCCTCGGCCTGGACAACGCGATCCTCCGCAGTCGTGACATTGGGACGTCGTGGGAAATGATCTCTTCTTTCCCCAGCTCAACTATCTTGTCCAACTCGCAGATGCGGATCACGCAGGTGGGCTCGGCGGACTCTTTCCATGTATTCGCGACGGGCGCGCCGCAGGTCGGCGGCGGTGGCGGATGGGTATACTCTTCGACGGACGGTGGCGCCGCATGGAGTGGTTATCGAGTGGACGAATCTCATGGAATGGCCGGCCTGATCGTCGTATCGCGGGACACGATAATAGCCACGAGTTCGGAGGGGAGCTACATCTACACCTCGACGGATGGTGGGCGGGTGTGGAGCAAAGCGAACCTTATCACGAGACCATTCCAAGCCTCTTTTCGGCCCGGGGATATCCTGATGGTAACGGACTCAATCGGGTATACGTTGGCCCAGGACTCGCTCGTTTGGCGTACGACCGACCGCGGAGCGTCATGGGATGGCTATGAGCTGGAGCCGAATACTTGGTTCGTGAACGCGTTGGCGCTTTCTTTTCCGACTCCCGCAATCGGGTATGCTGTTGCGCTCGGCCTTGATGGAACGCCGCAGACAAACTTCACAGAATACGGCGCATTCTATAAGAGCGTCGATAGCGGGAAAACATGGTCACGCCTGGGGGGCAAGACCTCGTTGCTTACCGGGGTCTTCTTCCGGAGTATGTCGCTCGGCCTCGTCTGCGGTGACAGCGGCCGAATCTTTCGGACCGAAGACGGAGGTGAACATTGGGAACAGGTGCGCTTGGGAGATTCGCTTGGCTTCAATGACGTCCGATTGTTGAACGACACCTTGGGCTATGCGGTAGGGGGAGGGCCGAACGGACAGGTACTATTCGAGACACGAGACGGTGGAAGGTCGTGGAGTCAGATCGACGTCACAGTCCCATCGGGTAACAAGCGAAGGGCCCTCCTGAAAGTCTTCTCCGATGACGGTGTCCATGCGTATATTCCCGGACTCAACCAAATCCTGCTCAAGTGGTTCAGCCTCGCGGATGTCGTCTCCGCTGTTCCGGAGCGGCTCACCCTTGCGAGTTCCTTCTCATCGATCGAAGCCCGACCGGTTTCCGGGTGCACGGATTTGGTAGTGCGATGGCTCAACGCCGGCGGCCACGGCGGGGAGATGGTGATCTACGATGCAGGTGGTAACGCGGTGCTTGCCGGCCGATTGACTGCGGCTGTCACACGGCAGATATTCGACATCCGGGCCCTTCCAGCCGGTGCCTACTTCGTTGTCGCCGTTGGAGATGGCGGCGAACATTGCTCCGCACGATTCACCGTCGCGCGGTAGAGCGGAACGCGATCCCACAGCCGGGGGATCGTAGCGCGCCCTTCAGGCGGCCATACGTGCCGCTGTTGGGCGCGCTTGCATTTTTCCCAACTGTCTCACTCTTACCACCAGCCCGCGCGCGTCCTCCAAGGAAATTTTCGCGAATCATGCGGCGACGCTTGACAACGCCTTAGACAGTTGTCTATCTTTGCCGACGAATGGTGCTGCTGTGCGCAAGCACCATTCTTTTTTGCGCCAGCAGCCGCCTACCTCATCTGTCCACATCGAAGCCCCGAGGAGCCGAGTTCAACCCGGCGACCTCACCACAAGGACGCCGGGATCTGTCTCGATGCTCTCTATCCTCGAAGCAATCAGTCTCACAATCACGATCGGCATCGCTCTGTTCATGATCGTCCTGGTCATGACGCCGAAGCCACCGCGCCGTCTCCGTAGTCGGAAGGCGCATCACCAATCCACGAGCCTATGAGCACACCAGCATTCAAGGACGCGCTGCGTTTCACCCTTCCGTGGGAAGGAGGCTATGTGAACGACCCCGACGACTCCGGAGGAGCCACGAACAAGGGAATCACGCAGGTCACGTACAACGCATGGCGGACGTCGAAGGGATGGCCGACACGATCCGTCCGCCTCATCACCGACGGCGAGGTCGAGGCGATCTATGAAGAGCGCTTCTGGAACAAAACCGCGTGTAGCCAACTGGATGATCTCCTGGCGATCGCCGCGTTCGATTTCGGCGTGAACTCCGGTCCGGCTCGCGCGATTCGCTTCCTGCAGGAAGCCGTTGGCGCGCGCGGAGATGGGGTATGGGGACCGAAGAGCGCAGCGGCACTTCGAGCGGCGATCGAGCGACATGGCGGCGGCCGCGCTGGAGTCACTTCGGTGACTGCGGCGTACATCGATTCGCGCGAGCGGTTCGTTCGGGAAGTCGCGCGACGAAGGCCGAAGGACCGGAAGCATCTCGGCGGATGGCTTAACCGACTGAACAGCCTGCGGAAGCGCGTCGGAGTCGTGACAAGGCCGGTGGAGTGATCCACTGGCGAAGACGTCGTAGCAACATCATCGCAATCACATAGCACGAGAACATGGAGTTTATCTCGAACGCCAGGAAGGGGCTGAAATCCTTCCTGCAAGGGCTTGCCGCGTCCTTCCGCAAGCCTCCCACCACATCACCCTCCGGAACGGTCGAAACGATCATGGAGGACGTCGCAAGGACAATCCACGAACAGCGGAACACCCGCCTCGAGAAGATCATGGCCGCCCTCCAGCAGGGGCGCAAGCTCCGTCTGGACGATCGGCGATTCCTGAAACGAACGCTCGCACGTCAGGCCGCAGCTCGTGGCGGGGAGCTGGTCACGATGGATCGATCGAAGCGCCGCTACGTGATCGACAAGCGTGGCGCGTGGCGCCGGATCGTGGAGCCGCACGAGGAGCACCAGGCCAAACGCGGCGTGATCCGCCGGGACGGGAAGTGGTTCGAGGTCGGATCATCCACCCCTACGACTGCCATTCCATGACCAACACGCTTTCCTCCGCCCGCCGCCGGCGAGAGACTCGACTCGACTTCTGCGCGGCCATCATGATCTACCAGCAGCAGCACGGAGACCTCTCGGCGCCCAAGGCGTTCGAGGCGATTCGTGACAAGGTCGGCTGCCCGTTCGACAGCGCGGCCGAGCCGTTCCATGCCTACGAGCTGTTCCTCTCACGAAACCGAGAGCAAGTGAGAGTGCGATTCGTCGATTTCTGCACGAAACAAGCGGAATCGACGGGACTCTCGGATATAGATAGGGGGGCGCTCGAACGGCGGCCGGATGTGTCGATCGTCGACCTGCGCGCCACCGAGGAACGGGAGCTCTCAGAAGACGATCGCCGGTTCATCGACGATGCGGTCGCGGCGATCCTCGCCCGGCCCAGGGAAGCCAAGAAGATCATTCGGGATCACGTTATCAAGAACTACACCTGATTCACCTGTTTCACCACCGCAACAAGCGGAGTATGCACCTGTATGGCAGGATTCGAGAGCTTTGATTCAATCGATGGCCCGCGCTTCCGGATCGTCGGCCCGAACGGCGAACGGTTGTGCGTCTCCGATCCCTTCGACGGAAGGGAAGGCCGCGACTCCGCCGCCGCGCTGACGATCCGGACGGTGGTCGCACAACATCTGTGCACCCTCGTCCCGGACGATGGCAGCGTGATCGTCATCAAGTACGACCAGAGCGTCGCCAGCATCCCGAGTCAGTTCATGCTCGGCTGGGCCTCGGCTCTTCGGGCGCACATTGAACTCACCCACAAGAAGCGCGTGTCCGTCCTCTTCGCCCCGATGGGGATCGGCCTCGAACACTTCACCGACAACGATCTCGCCTCGATCGGCCTCATGCGCATCCAGGTGGCCGAACCAACGGAGGCCGAGTGACCACGTCGATCACGCGGCGCTTCGAGTGGGACATGGGACATCGCGTAACCAATCACCGCTCGAAGTGCCGCAACTTCCACGGCCACCGCTACGTGGCGCTCTTCACCCTCACCGGCGCGGTCAACCATGCGCCGGGGGATAGCGACGAGGGGATGGTGATGGACTTCGCCGACGTCAAGACGAAGCTCGCCGATCTGATCGAAGAGCTCGATCACGGATTCATGATCTGGGATGGCGATCCGTGGGCGAGTACGATCGTACTCACCGGGACCAAGGTTATCACGGTCCCCTTCATCCCAACCGCCGAACATATCGCGGCGTACCTGCTCCAGCGCGGGCAGGCTCTCGTCGGCGACGTCGTGACGGCGGTCACCATCTACGAAACCCCCAACTGCACAGCAACCGTTACCGCGTGAAAGTCTCTGAAATCTTCTACTCCCTCCAGGGCGAGGGAGCCCGCGCCGGCGAGCCGTCGATCTTCATTCGTCTCTCCGGATGCTCCGCGAAGTTCGCATGCGCTCGCGCCGGGATCGTCTGCGATACGGAGTTCGAATCCGGCCGCGAGATGAGCCTGGAACAGATCGACGAATGGTGCCGCCAGCACGCCCCGCAGTGCCGGTGGATCATCTGGACCGGCGGAGAGCCCGCGGACCAGCTCACGGAGGAGGTCGTCTCGTACTTCAAGAACCGGAACTATCGGCAGGCGATCGAAACCAGCGGACTCCGCGCGGTTCCGGCCGGCCTGGACTACGTCACGGTGTCCCCGAAGGTCGCCGAGCATATCCTGAAGCGGAATTTCCCGGACGGTGTCCAGGAACTCCGCTACGTCCGCCACGCCGGCCAGGACATCCCGCAGCCGGCGATCGCCGCTACCGCGCTCTTCCTGTCTCCGCACTCGGACGGGCCGGCGATCAACGGAGAGAACCTCCGCCACTGCGTGCGGCTCTGCCTGGATAACCCGAGCTGGCGGCTGTCGCTCCAGCAGCACAAGGTCTGGAGCGTGTTGTGACCGATGAACAGCGTAGCACGGTCGGCGAGGCCGTGCGGGTGATCCTTGCCACGTTCGACGATCCGCGCCGGGAGGGGCTGGAGAGCACGCCCTCCCGACATGCAAAATTCCTGGAGGAGTTCCTGGCTCCGTCGGCGTTCGACGTAACGACGTTCACGAACGAAGGGAACGGAGACGGCTCGTCGATGGTGATGCAGTCGGGGATCACGTTCTACAGCCTCTGCGAGCATCACCTCGTCCCGTTCTTCGGGACCGGAGCGATTGCCTATATCCCCGGCGAGCGGATCGTCGGTCTATCGAAGCTGGCCAGAACGTTGGACCACTTCGCGCGCCGATACCAGAATCAGGAGAGGATCACGGAGCAGGTGGCGGACTTTCTCGAGGAGCAACTAAAGCCGAGAGGGGTAGCGGTGATGCTGCGAGCGCGGCACCTCTGCGTGGAGATGCGGGGGATACGGAAGCCGGGCACCGAAACCACCACCACCATTTTCAGGGGGGAGCTCGATCTGCCCGACCGCCGAACGGAGTTCCTTCTTAGAACCCGCGAATGTCGATGAACATAGAGATATCCTCGTTCGTCTCGGATAGCTCGAAAAGCTGTTCATCGGTGATGTCCACCCCCTTCTCGCGGATCGTCTCCACCAGATGATCGAAGTCGCAGAGCGTCGGGAGGAGGTTCGCCACGATATCGTTGATGATCTCCATCTCCGCGTCGGTAAGAGTGCTTGCCATAATCATTTCGGCCTCCAGATCGTGAATTGATGTGTTGTCGTTCATTGATGGAGACAAGTTATGTCGGCGTTCGTGCATATACAAACGTGCAGTCTACTTTATACCATTGAATACGTCGCGTTACATTCGGACCGTTGAAGCCGGTCCATTCTCGATCCACTTCACGAACGTCAATCGCGAAATGAACCTGCCGGGGCATAGCCACTTCGCCACCGTCCGATTCATCTTCGAGACGACCGGAGCCGTAGGCTTCCCATCGTTCGCCGACACACACGCCGCGATCCAGAAGCGGCTTTCGGACATGACTTTGCGGCCGTTCCGGGACTGCACGAACGAGAAAGTTCTGGAGATCATCTGGACCGCGTTCGAGGGGTGGAGCAATCCGGCGGCGGAGAAGTACAAACGAGGAGGGAGCGGTTACGAGCTCCATGCTGTAGAGCTGGCAGTTCGAGGAGTTCCCGACAAGATCGGTCACGCGGACGGCTTCACGGTCTATCGGAAGGAGCGCCGGTGAAACTGTTCTTCGCTGACTCCAACGCCAATTTCCTCGAAGGAGTCGCCCAGGTCGTCCCGCACATACTCGTTTCGTTCCACTACATCCGGAAGAGTTCACAAGTTCGGAGGATCGTTGCGGAAAAGATATGGCCATCACGGCCCGCGATCGGCGGTTCCTTCTTCCTGGACAGTGGCGCGCACTCGGCAAACACGCTCGGCGCCGCGATCGACCTTGGAGAGTATTCGGATTTCATCGCTGCCAACGAGCCGAATCTGGACTTCTACTGCGGACTCGACGACATCGGCGACTATCGGATCACGCAGCGCAACCAGCGCATGATGGAGGCGCGCGGGCTCCGGCCTCTCATCACCTATCACTACGGTGAGCCGGTGGAGATCCTGGAGGAGTATCTGCAAGAGTACCGCATGATCTGCATCGGGGGTGTCGTCGGCAAGTCCTACCCGGTCAAAATGGAATGGCTGGCGGGGCTCTACGCACGCGTCGTCCACAAGTACCGGGATCGACGTATCCACATGTTCGGCGTCCATGATCCAAGGATTCTCTCACGGTTCCCTTTCTACTCCGCCGACGCCAGCAGCCACGCGCAGATGGCCAGGACGGGAGAAACACCTTACGGACACTACCAGAGCCTCCAGAGATGTGTGGATTCGCTGGAGCTGTACACGGCTCACCGCGATCTGACGACCAGCCTGACGGACAAGGCGGTGCTCCGCGCGCAGATGATGGCGAAGCACCGACTACAGCAACAGAAATACCTCACAGACCTATGGGAGCGCAGAGGGATCGTATGGAAGGATTGAACGTGGCGGAATTGCGGGAACGAATCATCTCGTTCGACGTCGCGGCGACGCTCGAAGGGCCGGACAAGCTCTTCGCGAATGTGAGGCTCATCCCGGCCGAGCTGCTGATCAAAGCCGACTGGAATTACAAGGAGCACGACGAAGTCCTGCAGCAGAAGCTCGGCGCCAACATCCGCCGGAACGGCCAGCTTCAGAACATCATCGTTCGCGATATCGAGACGGGATTCTTTGAGGTCGTGAATGGCAATCACCGCGTCGATGAGGTCTCCGCGGCCGGCTACCGATTCGTGCTCGTCTACGATCTCGGTTGCATCTCACTCGCGCACGCGCAGCGAATCGCCGTCGAGACAAACGAGACCCGGTTCAAGACCGACGGCGTCAGGCTTGCCGAGCTGATGAAAGAAGTGTCCGCCACCTTCGACCTCGCGGACCTTGCCGCCACGATGCCGTACAACGAGCAGCAGCTCACGGACATGTCCCGGCTTCTGGACTTCGATTGGAACGACTTCCAGGCGCAGGAGCGCCGCGAAGCGTCCCGAGAGAAGGAGGAACAGAAGGGGAAGACGATCGAGCTGACGGTGCCGGAGGAGACTTACAATGTATGGCAGAAGTGGCAGGAGCGATGCCGCGAGATCATCGGTTACGACACGCCGGAGCGGGCATTCGAGTTGGCCATCGTGGAGGCGCTGAACATCCCGGAAGAGTCGCTCCGATAGGGCTCCAATAGGGCCGCTCATTTTGTGCATAGCCATTTTGTAAACACCCCCCAATGCGGGCCGAAGTGACCACCGCCGAATCTCCATGCCGAAGAACGCCAGAAACGCCAAAACACGGGCGTTCCACCTCCAGGAGATCGCCCGGATGTATCTCCAGGAGAAGCGATCCCAGGCGGAGATCGCCGAGGCTCTGGAGATCACGCAGCAGCAGGTCTCGTACGATCTGAAGTCACTGCAGCAGCAGTGGAAGGAATCCGCCAAACGGTCGCTCACCGAGGCGCAGGCGGAGGAGATCGCGAGGATCGACGCGCTCGAGCGCACCTACTGGGACGCATGGATTCAGAGCCAGAAGCCGGCGGAAACCACCTACACCGAACAGTCCCGAGAGCCCGCCGCGAAGAAGCGGAAGAAGGGGGCGAGTGACGCCTCGCCAGACGCCGACGATCTCGTGAAGTCGAAGATGTGGATGCGTAGGCAGGGGACGCACGGAGATCCGCGCTTCCTCGAAGGTATCCGATGGTGCATTGCGAAGCGGTCGGAAATTCTGGGCCTGATCGGGCCGCTCCAGGATGCGGATGAAGAAGAGAAGAAGCGAATCCCGGACGGCAAGCGAGCTGCAGCAGTTGCTGAACTCCTTGAACGTCTACCAGGCCGCGTATCTCCGGCACCTGCTCGACCCGGACGTCCTGTGGCTCCCGCAGGCGGGCCCGCAGACTGACGCGCTTCTTTCGGAAGCGGACGAAGTGTTCTACGGTGGGGCGGCCGGCGGCGGGAAATCCGATCTCGGCCTCGGCGTCGCGATCCTGCTCCACCAGCGCGCGGTGATGTTCCGCCGCCATTACACGGATCTCTCTTGGCTTCAGGATCGATCGCGCCAGCTCCTCACCGGAAGGGCGCAGTTCAACGGCCAAAGCCGCGCCTGGAGGTGGAACAACGACGTCGAGAAGACGCTCACCTTCGGAGCGCTCCAATACGCCGACGATTGGGAGAAGTGGCAGGGGCGCCCTTACGATCTGTACATCTTCGACGAAGGAACACAGTTCCCGCTGAAGGTCATCCAAACGTTGACAGCGTGGAACCGTTCGACCACGCCCGGGCAGCGTTGCCGCGTGATCGTCACGTTCAATCCGCCGACGACACGAGAAGGGGAGTGGATTCTCGAATACCTTGCCCCTTGGCTCGACCCGATGCATCCGGACCCTGCCGAGCCGGGGGAACTCCGATGGTATGCGATGGTCGACGGCGAGTGCGTTCCCGTCGAGACCGGCGCGTCATTCGAGCACAACGGCGAGACGATCACGCCGCGCTCGCGGACGTTCATCCCGGCAAGGCTCGAAGACAATGCCTTCTTCGGACCGGAGTATCGGGCGCGTCTTCAGAACCTACCGGAACCGCTCCGGTCGCAGCTTCTGTTCGGCGACATGAACGCCGGCCGGAAGGACGATGCGTGGCAGGTGATCCCCACGGCCTGGGTCACCGCGGCGGTCGAACGGTGGAAGGCTGGCCCGGACCGGCGGGAGAATGGCGAACGGGTGGCACTCTCCGGCCTCGGCGTCGATGTGGCCAGGGGAGGAGAAGACAAGACGGTGATCGCGCTGGCATACGGCAGATGGATCGATCGTTTGATTTCCCACGACGGGACGGACACGCCGGACGGTGAAGTCGTCGTCCGACTGATCCGGAGCGCATGGGACGAGGAAGCGCCGATCTGCATCGACGTGATCGGCGTCGGCGCCGCACCATACGACCTCGGACGTCGCGAGGGGATGCGAATCTATGGCGTGAACAACTCGGCCGCGACATCGGCCCGGGCGGCCGGCGGAGCCTTCGGCTTCGCCAACACGCGCGCGGAGCTGTATTGGCGGCTTCGGGAGGCATTGGACCCGAACGGGCCATACCAGCTCGCACTTCCTGACGATCGCGAGCTCCTGGCCGAGCTTACGGCGCCGAAGTGGGAACCCACATCGAGGGGGATCAAGATCGAGTCGAAGAAGCAGATTGCCAAACGCCTGGGACGATCGCCAGACAAGGCCGATGCCGTCACACTCGCGGTCCGCGCGATGCGGATGAGCGACACGTAACCACGGAACACTATGAGCTGCCTTTCCTACCGCCACGACACTGTTCACGGACGTCTCGTCCGAACCTACTACATCCATGACGTAGACGAGAACCGGATGAGCGTGGAGCGGCTCACCGAGTCCGCGCTCCGGCTCGGCTTCTCGTTCTCCGTCGACCGCCGGACGCCCGGGCTCCATTCGACAGCGGATGCCTATGTAGCCGTCTATCTGGACGGTCTCCCCGCTCCGGCTGTGCCTGAACCACCGCCGAGGCACACGGAGCGCGTGATGGGCTTCGAGGTCAACTACTCCGATAAGCACTGACCCATTGCCCGGTATCCGATCGTACTCCACCACCTTCACCCACATCTCCGAATGCAGAATTCGTCGCTCAAACTCTCCTCGTCTCTCGGCCGCTCCATCACTCCGGAGGTCCTCGCCACGCTCAAGGATCTGGCGGGACAGAAGGGACGTGTCTTCCGGAAAGTGACATGGGATGATCTGTGCAATTTGGCGAGACCGAGGGGTGCAAAGCTCCGTGACGAGTTGGCGGCTCCGTTGAAGGACGGCACTCAGGCGCGTGCCGACGCTCTTCTGCGGCTTCTGACGGCCGTGAACGGCGCGCTCCCCGATTATCGCGTCTTCGGCATCGTCTTCCGTCTACTGGAAGACCCGTCGCAGTGGGATCGCCGGATTACCTACGAGGCTATGCGCTTCGGCATCAACGTGCCGATCCTGACGGAGCGCACGATCCCCGTGGAAGATCGCCTACGCGCCTTGTCGCGGCTTTCCATGTCCCGGGTCCTCCTCTCACACTTCTTCGGCGCCGAGCTGGCAGGGGCAGCATCCAGACTGCTGGCCCGATTCCTCCCGGCCGCTTCGGCCATGTCTATGTCAACGACGAACACCGCCACACCGACCAACCAACCCAACATTCAGGAGCCTCTCATGTCTCAGCGCATCACGAAGACGATCGACTGTCCCACCGCCGCCGATCGCAACCGCACGCAGGATACTCTCGATCGCCTCGGCCTCGCCTATTCTGTCGATCGCGTCTATGGCGGCGCCTATCGTCTCACCGTCTACATGGACGGCAAGGAGACGGCCAAGATCGTCGACGTGGCCAGCGAGATCCGGAGTATACATCTGTCCGGGAACCTCATCGGCAGCACCGGCAAGGCGCATGTCACTCTGCGAGACGGGGCGGTGATTACCCGCGACGCCGTGAACAAGTCCAAGGTGCAGCAGGAGATGGAGAAGGCCGTGAAGGACTGTGTGACCACGCTCAAGGGGCTCGACCGGCCGGACTCGTTCCTGCGCGGTGCCGGCCTGGCCGGCAGTGTCAATAGCATCTTCGGCCGCTTCTAACCTGCGAAGCAGGAGAGTGCGGCAGTATATGAACTGATGGGGTGGCCCGCGTGGCCACTCTTCACCTACCACACCACGAGGAATCCATGCGATCGATCAACATCGCGACTCTGTTTGTCGCGGGCATCTTGCTCGGCATCTGCACCGGCATCTTTTCCACCGGCTGTTCGTCCGCGCGGTTCGATGCGGCCAACATCGACAAGGAGCTGCGGATCACGTACCAGGGGGACACCGCGTGCATCTACGTGCGCGCGACCGACACCGTAAATCACGTCACGCTCGGCCCGTGGCTCTACTGCACGCCGGTGGACTCTATTCTGGCCCAGCTCGGCCTCGTCAAGGTCGCCACGCCGGATACGACGAGTTCTCCCCTTGAGCCGCGATCGGGCTCGTTGAACCCCGCGGGTGCCGCTCCGGCCAACGCCACCGCGCCCGATACCATCCGAACGGAGCCGTGAATGGTCCGCGAGTTCCTGGCGTTTCGCGCCCTCCGCCGGTCCGGAGCTCAACAGGCGGCCGCGGCGTATAGGGCATTCACCACGACAGTCGAGCGAATCCGCTTCTCCATCCTCGACACCATCCGAGGCGGAAGCGGGAAAGAGTACCTCCAGCACTTCAAGGGATGGGTGTACGCTGCGATCATGGCGCGCGCCGACGGACTGGCGGATCTCACGTGGACCATCAAGCTCCGATCGTACACGGCTCAGGGAGGATCTGCGGCGGCCCCAGCGAATCACTGGCTCGTCACGCTGAAGGAGAACCCTTCTCCGCTTCCGTGGGTGACCTGGAGGACAATCTGCAAGGCCGTCGAATACTGGCAGTCAATCGCCGGCGAGGCCTACATCTGGGCGCCGAAGGTGGGAGGCTCGGCGAAGCCGAATCAAATGTGGATCGTTCCGCCGATGCTGGTCAAGCCGATCGGCGGCGATAGCGGGCTATCACTCTCGCATTACGAGATGCTGACACCGCGTGGAGCGGTGAAGATCCCGAAGGAGAACATGGTGTACCTGCCGCTCCTCGGCCCGGCCGGCGACCTCGTCGGTTCGATGATGCGCGGGCAAGCCCGGATAGGCGCCGCGATCGACGTGGTCGAGGTGGATCACCACATCCACGCCTACCTGCGAGCCTACTTCGCGAAGCACGCCGTGCCGGAGTTCGTTGTGGAATCCGAAGGCGGCGCAGAACTCTACAGCCAGGACTGGGACAAGTTCCTCACGAGATGGTTGGAGAAGCACCAGGGCGTGCCGGGCGTTCCGATGGGATACCTCCCGGCGGGCTGGAAGCTGCGGGAGATCAACACGACGGCCAACAAGGAGACCCTGCTCGGCATGGCCGAGAAGAACCTCGTTGCCATTCTCGGAATCTTCAAGGTGCCGAAGGGCATCCTTACCGGCGAGTACGATTCGAAGGCGCCGGCGACGAGCTTCCGCGCGATGAAATACACCTTCCTCGCGGGGACTATCGCGCCGCTCGGCGGCGAGATCGCCGAAGTGCTCACCAGATGGGCGCGGCTTCACGATGCGTCCGTGACGATCGAGATCGAACCCGTTGAGTGGAAAGATCCCGACGTGACGCAGAAGGACGAACTTCATCGACTCGCGACCGGGCGTGCGACAATCAACGATCTCCGGACGGAGAATGGCGAGGAGCTGCTGCCGCCGGAGCTTGGCGATGTCGTGTTCTTCGGATCCCCGCCGATCCCGCTGCGCCTGGTTCTCGCGGCGCAGGCCCAGCCCGCCGGCTCGCCCCCGGCATCTACTTCAACCACCTTACCCGAATCGACATGATCGATCCCATAACCGCCCTGGCGGTCGCCATCATTTTCGCCGGCTACTGGATTGGCACCGCCGGACGCGATGTAACCATGTACGCGATCGAGCGCTTCGCCAAACTCGCGGAGACGCAGATCGAGATCGAATCGCGCAAAGTGTACTGACGTTGGAGGAGCCGGGGGATTCCGGTGGACACGACGCAGAGGACCCGCACCCGTAACAGAGGCGTCCGACTGCCCCTGCCCGCAATCCCCCGGCATATCCTCCTGTATAGTCGGGGATAACGTAGCGGCGCATGGCGCCGTGAAGGTTCGATTCCTTCTCCCCGATCTGCTCCGGTTCACGCGGCTCCCGGATGGCGCCATATGAGCCGCTGCGGTGGATGTAGCTCAACGGGAAGAGCATCGACGGCAACCGTCGTACGTGGAGGTTCGAGCCCTCCCATCCGCCCACTCCCAACACCTACCACAAACCGGAACCTCATGCACTCTCAGGAAACGCTCGTCGCGTTCGGCGGCGCCTTGCGGGCTCTCGGCGACGGGAAGGTCGGCGGATACTTGGTGCCCTTCACCAGCGAGGAAGAGAAGGACCTTTACGGAACGTACTTCACGCCGAACACCTACTACGGGAAGCGGTGTGGCGACGGGATGGACGTTCTGATGCACCACGGCATCCCGATTCGCGCCGAGGTCAATGGGCAGTTCGTCGAGTTCTCCGAGTTCGCGAAGCGACCGTTCAAGAACCCGATGCGCACGACGGTCGACGATAACGGAGTCTTCGCCGAGGTGCTTCTCGACATGGCCGATGAGTACGAGGCGATGATCTATGACCTCGTCAGCCATGGCGTGCTGAAGTGGAGTTCGGGAGCGCTGGCGCACACGCTGGACGTGGACCCGACGACCGGGGAAGTCCGCACTTGGATGATCGGCGAGGGGAGTCTTACCCCGACCCCCGGCACCCCCTTCAACCGCACATTGATCACCCCTCTCCGCTCGCTCCTCTCCGAGACACCACCCATGACCACCGCAACCGAACAGACACCGCAGAACACCGACGCGATCACGAACGCAGAGCAGACGGCAGAAGCGCCGGCCGGAACGGCGGCGGACCCGATCCGCGCCACGCTCCTCGGCGATTACCTGGAGCCGCGCCTTACGATGGACGCGCTCAGCACCATCCATTACGCGCTCTACTGGCGAGTCGAGTCGATCATGTATACCGAAGGAATTACTGCCGAGGAGGCCGTGGAGAGGGCTCGCCCGTACTTCGATGAGTACCTGACCCTTGCGCTCTTCACCATCGGCGCGATCATGCGCGGTTCCGCCGGCCAGACGCCAACGCAGGCGGTCGAGTCGATCCGCGGCATGTATCCGCGAGGTGATGTCGGTGAGTTCCTTCGGGCATCGCAGGTGCTTTCCGCGAAGAACTTGGGCCTTCTGAAAGAAGCACGCGATCGGATCGATACCGTGATCGCAGCGCAGGAGGGTGGTGCTTCGCGTTCGGCCGATCTGCCCGCACCAACGGAGGAGGAGGCCGCCGACACCGCCGGCGCGGCCGATCCGCCGCCGCCCGTTCGTGTCGACCCCACGTTCCTCAACTGGCTCATCACCACCCCCGACTCCGCCACCCCCGACTCCGCCACCGCCGACTCCTCCGCCGACTGACTCTTCCACGGGGCGAGCCTGCCCCGCCAACACCACTCACGCCACTTACATCCAAGGAGACATCATGGAAGTCGATAACATCGTCGACAGCCAACAGTACGTATTCAGCGGGGAGCAGCTTCGCACGCTCCGTGAGAGCTGGATCGACGAAGCCGCCACGCGCGCCTACGACCGAATGCAGGCGCAGATCCAGAAGGCAGAGACGCCGGAGGAGCTCGTCGGTGTGTTCGACCAGGAGGACCGCCGTCAGGTCCGCTCGATCGGACGACCCGGCGCCGTCTTCCGCAGCCGCGCTCAGTACGAGTCGGCCGCGAAGGAGGCCAAGATCGTCGGCAAGTTCATCCGCGCCGTCATGGAGCGAGATCACGCGTCGATCGAGCAGCTCGCGAAGGAAAACCCGGAGTGGTATCCGGCGCCGCTCCGCGCCAACTTCAACGAGACGAGCACCGGACAGGGCGCCGAGCTCGTCCCAGCATTCTGGTCTGACCAGATCGTCGGCGTTGCCGAGGTCTACGGCTACGCCCGCGCTATCGCCAATCTGTACCCGATGTCCGGGAAGACCGAGTATCTGAATCGCGGCGGTTCGACGATCGCGATGATGGTCGGTGAGCAGTCGGCGCCGACCCCAATCGATTCCACCTCCTTCTTCCAGCAGACATCACTCATCGCCCGGGTTGGTGCAGCCGCGTTCCTGACGACCCTGGAGCTGATGAAGGACGCCAAGCCGGCATTCATTCAGTACATGACGCGGGAGCTCGGCCGCGCGATGGCGCAGCTCGAGGACCAGCAGTATTTCAACGGCGACGGCACGGGGAACAACCATACGGGCCTCATCAACACCGCCGGAGTGACCGTCAGCTACCTGGGCAACGCCAGCAACTCCACGAAGACCTCGTTCGAGAAAATCACCTGGAAGGACCTGTTCCGGCTCATGCTGACCGTGCCGATGTCTCTCGCGACGGGTGCCATCTTCGTCGTGCCGCAGACCGTGTTCGGTTATCTCGTGATGGAGACGGATACTTCGAACCGTCCTATCTGGAACTTCCAGAATCCGCCCAATGTCGGCGGCGTTCAGGGGATCGGGCCGCTCGGCTCGTCTACGTTCTGGACTCCGTTCGGCAAGCCGCTCGTCGTCGTCCCGGACGGCTGCTTCCCGTCGTCCGCCGCCGGAAAGGCCTGCGCGATCTACGGTGACCACAAGCAGTTCGGATACTTCGGTGAGCTGGAGGGGATGGGGATGGAGACGTATCGCGAGAACTACAACGGGGTCGCTCTCTCCGGCGTTCGTCGTATTGCGATCGAGACGAGCCAGCGCTTCGGCATCGCATTCCCGGCGCCGTCGGCGTTCGGCGTGCTGAAGACCTCGCTCACGTAATTCGCGCTCTGGATTGGTCACCCTCTCGTAGTAACCCCACACTTCCCCACTTCCATACCCTGACATGATCGACATCCATTTCATCGCGGAGCATGGCCCCTACAAGGCCGACAGCTACTCGCAGTTCAAGGAGGACAAGGCGCAGGAGCTCGTGGCGCTCGGCGTCGCGGAGATCATCGGATCGTCCGTCTCCGAGCCGCCGAGCGCCACGCCGGAAGATCCGCCCGCCAGTGACCCGGCGGCCCCCACCGAACCGAGCCGGAACCGCAAGTCGAAGTAACGATCCCGCGAAGAGAAAGAGCCGGGGGCCAGTCCCCCGGCTCTCTCGCGTCACCACCATCACATACGCATGATCTCAAGAACGATCACCGGGACCGCGCTCAACATCGCCTCCGGGAAGCTCGTTGCCGTGCCGGTCAACCCCGCGCCCGCCGATCCGGCGATCGGCACGCTCGTGGCCGGCGCACCGATCGAGATCCCGATTACGGAAGGGGCGTTGACCGGCACGATCATCGCGCCCGCGACGTACACATTCACCTTTTACAACGGTCCGCGTCCGCTTCCGGCGTTCGCTGCCGCCGTGCCCGACGATGACTCCGGACCGATCACCATCGAGGCGATCATCCGGAACGCGGCCGTCCCTGCCGACGTCCTGCCGTTCGTAGTCCGCGAGGGAGATTCCCTCTTGAACCTGTCGCCCGGCGGCGGCGGAGACGATTACTTCCTCGGCCAGGATGAAACGGGGAGCCTTGAATGGCGCCCGTTCGCACACGCCCACCCCATCGCCGAAGTAACGGGGCTCCAGGCCGCGCTTGCCGGGAAGGCGGATGACGCGGACGTGGCCACCGTACAATCGAATCTCGACAACCACCGGGGCGCCGCGACCCTCGACCATCCCGACGGAAGCGTGACGGACGCGAAGATCGGAACGCGAACCGTCGATGACGCAGACGTTCCGGCCAGCGACTCCGGGCTCGTGACGCGGCTGTTCAACTACCTCGCCAACCGCGTCCGCGCGATTACCGGAGAATCGTCCTGGAGGACGTCGCCAGCGACGACGCTGAAGGATGCGAAGACGCACGCCGACAGCGCCGCGCCCCACGCTGGCCACCTGAAGAAGACTCCGGCCGCGACGGCGGACAACGACGTCCAGGCGAGCGCCGCCGGATATCCCGTGATCAGACTGCGGCGCCATGCGGCAACGACCGACACAGACAACCTCTTCGAAGTGCGATCCGCCGATGGCAACAGCCTCCTGATGGCGATTTCCGCGAAGGGCCATCTCGGAATCGGCGGGAGCCCGGACATCACGGCACTTGAATACGGCCTCTATCTGGTCGCGCGTGATCTGGAAATGACGGCTGGCAATCGAATCCGCGAGCGCGGTTATGGGTCCGCTGTGTCGTTCAGTCCGAACTCTGGTCAGAACATCCAGATCCAGGCGCCGCTCCAGGTTGGAGCTCTGTCGGCGCTGCCGTCCGGCCAGCTCGAGATCGTTACGGGAGCCGCGACTCGTGTCTCCGAGTATATCCGACTCGCTGCCGCGCAGACCGCCAACGCCGTAGAAGTCCGATCCACCGACGGAGCAACGTTGTACTACGCGCTCACGCCTGCCGGAACCATCCTCCATTCGGGGATTCAGTCCATCGGTGGGAATACGCGCGGGTCCGGCGCCGTCGACCTTCAGACGGTTCGAACGAACGCGACATACGTCGCCGCCGGAACGAATAGCGGCGTCCTCTCAGGGAGGAGCAACCAAACCGGAAACGGTGCCTACTGTAGCGTCGTCGTCGGAGGGGAGGCCAATGATGCGCGGGCGCAGTGGGATCTCGTCGCCGGCCGATCCGCCACCGCCTTTCACGATCTGGCGTTTGTCCACGGTGACAACATCGGATCTCGATGGCCGGCGTCTCTCACCTGGGGCGGCGGAAGGCTCGTGGTCGGATTCAACGAGATTTCCCGGTCACTTATCAGTCTCCAGGCCAGGACCACGGACGCGACGCCGACGGTGATGTCGGCGCTCACGATTCCCGCGAAGTTGACTGGGGTCTTCACTGGAAAGATCGTAGCGCGCAGGACCACGGGCGGGAGCGACTTCGCAGTCTTCGACATCGAAGTGATCGTCACACGGGATGCGACCGGCACCGGCTCAATGGTCACGCCAACTGTCACGGCCAAGACGAACGCTCCCGGCTACGGGTTCTCCTGGTCGTTCGATACCGCCAACAATACCCTCAAACCCACCGTCACCGGCGCCGCCGGCCATGATGTAGGATGGAGCGGATACCTCATCGAAGTGGACGTGCAATGGTGATGTGCAATAGTATACCGCATGGCTCTTTCTATCGAAATCACCGATCCGGCCGACGGGTCCATCCTTCCGGATGCCTACGCGCGAGTCACGGCGGCGTCGATCGACGTGCTGAACCAGCGCGCGGCCGCCACCGTGTGCATCTATAAGGACGCGGCGGCTAGGCTCGCCGATCGCTCGCCAATCGCGTACCGGCATCTCACGTGGGACGCCGAAGGGGCGCCATCGCGGACAGAGCCGACGGGTGAGATGATCCCCGCGCGACCATCGTTCGAGCAGGCATTCGGCGGAGCGGCGAAGAGCAATGTCAATGTGTTCAGCCGCGCTTACATCGTCCTCAAGACCTACGACATCGAGTTCAGCAACGCTACCGATGTCTAACCCTGCCACGACATGTCTACCATCGTCTCTCTATCGGCCGTCAAGGCCTATCTCAAGAAGGAGGCGGCAAAGACCGCTGACGACGCATTTCTCACATCGTTGATTGAGGAGTACAGCGGCAAGTTCGAGCAGGAGTGCCACCAACCGATCGCCACGGCCACCACAGTGTACGAATGGATCGGGACGGGAGGGGGAACCTTCGAGCTACCACATCGCGCGGTGACCGCGATTACCGCGCTGGAATACCTGGACGGTATCGAATGGACGACCGTCGCCGCCAGCGCCTATATCCTGGCCGGGGACCGGATCGTCTCGAAGGAAGTGTTCCGGTGCGGTGTTCTCTACCGAGCCACGCTCACCATCGGCTATGCTCTCGACAAGATCCCGGCCGACATTGCCAATGCGGTCCGCGGGCGAGTGATCGTCGAATACTTCGACGCACCTGCAGGTGAGAAGCGGTTTGGTATCGTATCAGAAAAGGAGGCGGCGGGAACGGACAGCGAGGAGAAGGTCACCGTGTACGACCGATCGAAGGCGGCGGCCGACTGGAGCGCGGCGGTTCGTCGCCACGCGAGGCTGCCGTGAGCGAGCCGCTCGGCATCGTCGACGTGTCCGGACTCGAATCCCACATCTCGGAATTCGAAGCGTCGATCCGTACCAAGCTCGACGGATATGCACGCCGCCTTCAGTTGGATCTCTCTCGGCGCGTCCGTTCGCACATCGACGAGGCAGGCCCGGCGATCGGTGAGAAGTCCACGTCCTCCAACATCGGGAATCGATCGCACCGGCTCGCCGATGCACTCGAGCTCGGGAAGCCGGGCAACATCTTCGAACAGGTGATCGATGCCGGCGGTTTGCGGATCGTGGTGGGCATCGATTCGAAGCTCGTCCCATACGCAAGGATTCACGAATTCGGCGGCGTGATTCGGCCGAGACGCGCGAAGGCCCTCACGATCCCTGTCAGTGAGGAAGCCGTGAAGGCCCTTGCCGAGGCTGGCGGCAACATCCGCGCCCTCGACCTCTTCGTGATACCTGGAGACGGCGGAAACTCCGTCCTGGCCCGGAAGAAGGGGGATGGCATCGAAGTGATGTTCGTCCTCTCCGCCAGTGTGACAATTGACGCTCGCCCGTTCTGGGGGCCGGGCGCCGATCAGTTCGAGCGGGAAGATCTCCCGCGATTCGCCGCCGACTTCACCACCGACGCAGCAGCAATCTGGAATGCATCCTAACTACCGTTCGTTCCTGCGGAATGCGCTCGCGTCCTGTCTCGCGCGCGTGCCCGGCATCGTCTTCGAGGAAGCCACCAACGACCGTGACGAATTCCCGCGAGGAGCATTTCGCTGCGGCTCAATCCAGTGGGTTGCTTCTGAATCTGGCGACATCCGATCCGAAACCGGCATCTGCACTGCGCTCCTGCGTGTCGAGATGCGAGCCGGGGAAGAGGATTCGCTCGACGATCTCATCGGCGCACTCGAAAACGAGGTGGAACGCGCGATCAAGCTCTACGAGCTCCCGCCCGCGCTCGACCACGATTACTATCTCGCCACGATCTCCAGCATCGACCGCACGAGCAACGTGCCCACCCTGACGCGCGAGAAGGGGATCGGGACGATCCTCTTCCCCGTCGTGATGAAGTTCACCCTCCATTGGAAGTAATCCACATCATCTCCACACCATGAAGAAGAAGACTTTCACCTGCGTCCTGTGCCGTGAGTGGACGCGTCTCGTCGGAAACCACAGCTTCACTTACAACGGCGGCGATATTGTCACCGATCTGCTACAGCACGAGGTCGACGCTCTTCGCAGCATCCCCGGCCGCGTGGATGAGTTCACCGAGAACGTCGACGAGACGAAGCCCGCCGCCATGTCCAAGAAGTAAGCTGCGCCTCGTATCCCCGCCATTCCCTCCGCTCTTCACCACCCACATCACAACTGCATAGGAGAATCATATGCCCGCTGCAATCCCCGGAACAATCAACCCGGCAGAGATCGGCGACCTTGGCAGCAACTACGCCTACGCCAAGACCGTCACGGACTTCGCAGGAGGCGGCAGCGACACTTTCGCCGGCCTGCCGATGCGCGAGAAATTCGGCATGACGCCGAGCATCACCGTCAAGACCGCGACGATGGAAGACGGCACAGAGTATACAATCGGAACCACTGTGAAGTGGACGATGAAGTACATCACCAAGCAGATCAGCAAGATCGTTCTGCAGGGGCTCCCGGACGCGATCGATGGGAAGATCCTTCTGTTCGTGCTGGAGCTGAACAGCAAGCCGATCAACGGCAAACGGCTCTACGCCATCTGCCTTGGCAAGATGACCAAGAGACCGTCGATCGAGTCCGGCACTTCGCCGGAGTTCGAGTTCACGCTTTCGCCGGCCAGCGCCGACATCACGATCACTCTCGACGCCAGCACTTTCCCGAAGTTCGCCGCCACCTTCACCACCACCACGTGCGTGATCGCGAAGGACAGCTACGTCGGCATCGTCGAGGTCTAATCAATGTTGGTTGGGGCTTGGGGTCGCGTCCTTCATGGCGCGGCCTCGGCCTCGACTCGTTTCCCGCCATCCCACCAATCAACACTTTCCCACCATCATGTCACAGAGCCAGCGCAAGTATGCAATCGAAGAGTACCGCGAGAAATTCGGAGACGCGGCGGCCAATGTCGCCAACGGGCAGGCCGACGGGCCGAGCACCGATCAAATGGCGACGGAGTCTGGCGGAGCGAACGCGCCGCAGATCCCCAACTTCGACGAGATCGAGGAGGCCGCGCCTGACGCGGCGGATCTTCCCGGGATGGACCGGGCACTACCGATTGCTTCGGCCATTCTCGGAACCGATGTCGGCGCTCACCTTCTCGCGCGGGATCTCGTCAGCGGCGTGGCCGAGACGTTGATCGACAAGCTGCTCGACACGATGGAGGAGTTCGCCGAGGACGTGGACACGTTCGTCGACGCCAACGGCGTACGGTATAACCTAACGCGGTTGACGGGGATGACCTCGAACCAGCGGAAAGCCGCGTTCGCCATCATCGATGAAGTGAAAGAGATGTTCTCCGGCGACGTGATCGATATCAACGGCGTTCTCTCGACGCTGATGGGAAGCGGCCGCGCCGAGGAGCTGTTCGCGATCCTCTACATGCCGGAGGGCGAACGATTCTTCCGTCCCGATACCCTGCCTGCGAGAATCGAGGCGATGGGAGACCTCACGCTGGGCCAGCAGCTCGGAGCGTTGTACCGTTTTTTTATCTCGAAAGGATCTTTCATTCGCGACGGTATCCGAACCTTTTTGGTGGAACTGGCGGATCGACAGATCCTGAAGCTGTAGCCGCGCATCGAACCTTCCGCGCCGAACAAGCCGCCACCAACGGGCATCTCATCGACTTCCGCGACGACATCGACGACGGGGACACGCTCGACATCGTTGCCGACCTGCTTGTCATGTGGAGCCGCGGATCATTGACTGACCCCATGCTTGCGGATTGGCCGATCGATCGGATGCTCCGTCTCGCGGATCAAGTAATCGCCTCCTCCAAGGCGACGCCGAGCGTCGCCGACTGACCCACCACAGCACCCCCACATGGCGAAAGACAACCGCGACCTGCGGCTATCTGCGCGCCTGGATCTACCGCTGCTGAAGAACGATTTCCGCGAGGGAGTCAACATCGCGCGGGAGGCCGGCAAGGATATGCTGTCGGCGCTGAAACTGAAGATCACCGTTGATCCGGAGTCGATCCGAGCTGCTGCACGGGAAGCGCTCAAGACGATCGGCGAGGATTCGACGCAGCCCCGCGCGCCGCGCGGATCACCGTCCCGGCCGGCGCCGCTCGACGATTCCACTCCCCCTCCGTCGCCGCCTCGCGCGCCGAAACCGGAGCCAGAGGCCGATGGCGGCAAGGTTCTCGACCAACGGGTTGCGGAGCAGGAGAAACGCCTCGCTGAACTTCGCGACAAGTATCGCGGGGATACGAAGAAGAAGGACCGTGAGCTCACCGAGGTTCTCATCAAGGACCTCACGGAGCTTCAGGACAAGAAGCGCGTACTGCTCGCGGCCGGTGTTGGTCTGACCGACAAGGCGGCGAAGGCCGAACTCGCCGCGCGAAAGTCGGCGCTCGATCAGGAGATCGGTCTGCTTCGCCGCGTCGCGTCCGAAAAGGATGCGGTGGTCAATGAGGGCGCGGGCGCCAAGGCCGGAATCCTCGGGCTGTTCCGAAAAGTCGAAGGTGCGGACATCATCGGCTCTCTGAAGTCCGCGCTTCCGGCCGTTGCGATCGGTTCCGTTATCACCGAGGCCGTTGGTCTCGGATCGGAATTCCAGGCCGGCGTGGCCGAACTCTCCGCCATTACCGGCGTCGCGGGGGATGACCTCGACGTTCTCGCTGGGAAGGCGCGCAACCTCGCGACGGAATTCGGAGGAAGCGCGAGCGGCAACGTGGAAGCCTTCAAAGGCATCCTGTCGAAACTCGGACCAGACATCGCGAAAAACCCTGCCGCGCTCGAGGAAATGACGCGCGCGGTCAATACGCTGTCGGCCGCCACCGGCGACGAGGCTGCGGCGTCGATGGATGCATTGACAACGGGATTGCTCCAGTTCCAGGTCGATCTCAGCGACCCAGCCGCCGCCGCCGCCGAGATGACCAAGCAGATGAACGTCATGGCTGCGGGCGCGCAGTTCGGGGCGGCGGAAGTTCCGCAGGTTGCGGATGCTATCAAGGTCGCGGGAGTCGCCGCGTCGGGAGCGAAGGTCAGTTTCGAGGAAACGAACGCATCGCTCCAGGCTCTCGCCGCCGGCGGCAAAGTCGGCGCAGAGGCGGGAACGGCGCTCCGGAACGTGATCTCGAAGCTCGGCGAAGGAAGGTTCCTTCCGAAGGACACGGCGGACGAGCTGAAGCGGGCTGGCGTGGACATTTCCAAGCTCGGCGATCAGACGGTCCCGTTGACTACCCGCCTCCGCGAGCTGCAGAAGATCACGAAGGACAGTGCTCTGTTCACGAAACTCTTCGGCTCGGAGAACGCCGCTGCGGCCGCGATCCTCGTCCGCTCCGTCGACAGTATCGACGAGCTGAAGCAGCAGATCAGCGGAACGAACACCGCGTTCGAGCAGGCCGAAGTCCGGCAGCAGACCTTTTCCGCGCAGATGGGCCGGTTCACGGCGACCGTGAAGGACGGATTGATCGGCGCGTTCCAGGCGGTCGCGCCGGCGCTGACCTCCGGGCTTGGCGCCATCACTGCAATCTTCGGTGGATTCTTCAGCGGCATCGCCGGCCTCTTCAGCTTCATGCGGGAGAACAGCGGGGCCTTTCTGATTCTGGCGGCGGGGATCGGCATTTACGCGGCCGTCACCAATGCGGCCACGATCGGCACCTATGCGCTTTCGGCGGCCGAGTTGGTGAAGGCCGGCGCCGTGAAGATCGCCACGTTCGCACAAACGCTTTGGAACGCCGCGATGAGCGCGAACCCCATCGGGGTGATCATCCTCGGCGTGACGGCGCTCGTCGCCACGATCAAGCTCCTCTCCGACGCGATGGAGGAGACGACCGAGGACCAGATCGCGGCGAACGAGGCCGAGCAGAAGCTCGTCGAGCAGCAGAAGCAGAGCAACCAGCAGCAGCAGCAGCGGGCGCGTACAGTTGTACAGTTGGCCGACGAGTACGAGCGGCTGGGCTCGAAGGCTAACCGGACCCTCGCGGAAGAGAAGCGGCTCGGCGAGATCCAGAACCAACTGAACGGGCAGTACCCCGGCCTCATATCCGGAACCAAGTCCTTCGGCGAGAACCTCGCCGCCGTGAAGGCTCAGGCCGCCACCGCGCGCGACTCAATCAAGGGGCTCCAGGACGAGATGGTCGCGCTCGACAAGAAGAGTCGGGAGCTGGCCATCCGGAATCTTGCGCTCCAGTCCGAGCTGGCATTCAACGGGGTCGTGGATTCACTCTCCGACGGTCTGCCGGGCTTGTTTACGCAGGGGACAGCGGAGGACATCGCCCGGCCGTTCATGAAGGCCATCAACGCGGCGAAGACCGATCCGGCGCTGCAGAAAGTCATCAACGACTTTCAGCAGAAGGTGTTCGATTTGAAGGCCGCCGGTGAGCTGGACGCGGAAGAAACGGCGGCCGTGAATGCCAAGATTGCCGAACTGGCCACGGCCCGATTCAAGCTCCTCGCCGCGCTGCGCGGGGACGATCAGAAGAAGGAGGAGACTCCGGCGGCCGCCCCTGCCGCGCCGGAGCCGAAGAAGGAGGATCCGAAAGAGCCGGAGAACTTCGAGAAGCAGCGTGCGCAGTACACCGAGCGTGCGCGGCAGATCCGCGGCGAGCTGGCCGCGAAGAGTCTTCTCGATGAGAAGAAGAGGATCGAAGCCGACGCGGAGGAGAAGCGGCGGGTCGCCAGGGGCCAGGCCGATGCGGACATCCAGGCGCTCCGCGATCAGGCGGCGAAGGCGGAGAAAGAGGGGCGGAGGGTCATCAACCTGGACGTGGCTATCAAGGCGCGGGGAGGCCAGCGCGACGCGGAGCTGGACAAGATCGCCGAAGATGCCAGTGACCAGATCAACGCGCTCCTTGCGAAGCGTCTTGAAGAGGAGCAGAAGGCGGCGGAATCTGCCGTCAAAGGTCGGTCCGATCGACTGAAGAGCGAGCTGGAAGAGATCACCGCCAACCAGGAACGCATCAACGACACGAGCTCCCGCGCCCTGGCCGTGCGTCTGGAGAAGCAGAAGGAGATCGACGTCGCCGAGCGCGAGCTCATCCACATTTCGCTCGTCTCGCAGAACCGAGAGTATCAGGCGGCGTTCAAGGAACGCCAGTCGTTGCTCGACGAGGGGAAGCTCACCGAGGAGCAGTTCCAGACCGACATCCGCGACATCCGGGCGAAGTTCGCCGAGCAGTTGAAGGATGACCCGGCCCTGAAGGCGTTCGACGCCAAGGTCGCGAAGGACGTCGCCGCTGCCGAGCGGGAAATCCGGCTCCAGGTGAAGCGGGAGAAGATCGCCGAGGAGGCAGACCTATCCACGCAGCGCCTCAAGAGCGCGCTCTTGGAGCTGGAGGAGCAGCTCGCCGCCGATCTGGAAGCGAACCGGCTCAACGAGTCGAAGAAGCTCGAACTGCTGCGGGAGTACGCAGCGAAGCGGAAGGAGCTCTACCGCGACTATCTCCGCGAAACCAACATTCTGTTCGCGCTCTCGATCTCGGTCGAGGAAGGACTCCGCGAGGCTTCCGAGAAGCGTCTCGACGACAAGCGGAAGGAGGAGCTGGAGAAGAAGCGCGCCGATCTGGACCGTGAGACGAAAGACCTGGAGGGCGCGCTGCTGCGGCGCGAGATCGGCTACCGGACGTATTACGAGAAGCTCCGGGAGCTGGCCAAGAAGCGCGTCGAGATAGAGCACGGCTCCGAGGCCAAGACTTCGGCCATCGGAGAATTCTTCCGGCAGGCCGGGATCGCGGCAGCGGCGAGGTTCGAGAAGGCGCAGCTCGATCTGGTCAACAAGGCCCGTCAGGACTACGTGTCGGCGATCGCGCGCCGCGAGCAGCGCCGCGAGGAGCTCGTCGAGTCCGGAGTCGAAAAAGAGGAGGCCGCCGTGAAGGCGGCGGCGGAGACGGAGGCGGAAATCCAGGCCGCCCGGACGGCTGGCCTGGAGGAGACCGTCACGTACGCCAGCGCCCAGTTCCTCAGTCTTGTGGCGCAGGGTGAGAATGCGGGTACGGCGCTCGCCGCGTCACTATTCGATGCGCTCCAGGCAAGCATCCCGGCCATCGTTGCGGGGATCTTCGGCCAGTCTCTCGCAACGCTCGGCCCGATCCTCGGCCCGATCGCGAGCGCAGGCATCACCGCCGCGTTCTACGCGCTCGTCGGTCTGGCGAAGGGTGCAATCATCGGCAGGAAGGACGGCGGTATCGTCCCTGGTGGGCAGCAGCTCATCTGGATCAACGAACGCGGCCGCGAAGAGTTCGTCGTGAACGATCGTGCCGTTCATGACGCTCCCGGCAATCGCGCCGCGCTGGAGTGGACCAACCGCACGAACAGGCCGCTCTCCGAGTACTTCGCCGCGCGCATGACGATCCCTACCCTTTCGCACGTCGTCGTTACGCCGTCGGGGAAGATCACCACCGATCACCGAATCAATCGGGACATCTCGCGCGCCTTCAATGGTGCGATCGCCATCGCGAACGGTCTTGTCGCCACGCTGTACGCATCGGTCGGCGAAGGCAACCGTGCCGTCGTCGAGGAGCTGCAAGGCCAGACTCGTGAGCTGCAGCAGTCGAACAAGATCCTACGCCAGATCACGAAGGGGCCGTCGGCGCCGCCCGGTGATCCGAAGAAGCCTCCGCGGCCGCGTCCCGGAGGAGAGGCCAGAGAGAACCACCACCACCAACTGAACCGCCTATCACGATGAGCTGGAACGACGGCAAGGTCCTTGTCATTCGCGCATCCAACGTTGACGACCCGGAGGTCTCGTATCAGGAGGTCCGCCTCGCTGTAACGTGGTGCACGCCTACATCCCCGAACGAGGGGGGAGTAACGGAGTACTGGGACGGCGAGCGCGTACGCGGGACTTCCGCCTACTGGAACGTCGCTGTGAAGTGTAAGGGATTCACCACGCGCGCCGCAGACGTCAACGCCGGTCTTCAAGACTTCGGCGTGTTTCTCTTCCTCCAGTATCTCCTCACCGCATTCGACTACAAATGGATCTACGCCACGTATGAAATCGGCTCCGATCCGGGAGCAGGGCCGATCCGCCGCGCCGGCCAGCACACGCCCGGCGTCTCCGGCGATGATGATGTTTGGTCATTCACCATCCCGCTCCCCCTTCGCATCGAGTTGAAGGGGGAGCTTGCGGCGGAGGACGACGAGGAGATTGGCGGCATTACGTGTTCGTTCGTCCTGGAGAGTTCGCTTCCGAGGAGCTGGTGATGCCGCGCCAGAACCTTTACTACAACGACATACGCGACCCGATCACCGGATGGAGATGGCGGCTCGTATTGACGCCTGCCTACAACCAGACACTACCGGCTACGGCTGTTCCGGCATTCGGCGCCGGGACACGGGTTGGGATCTACATCCCGATACCGGGGCGCACATTCTTCCGGCCGCCGGAGAACGAGGACGCGGGATATGATGATCGCCCGACCGGGCCGGTCGAGTTCCCGACCATGAAACTCTCGTTGAACGTGTGGAGCCTGCGCGGGAACGTCGACAGTAACGGCGATGGCGTGAGCGATTGGGAAGACCTCCGCAACTACATGGTCAACCAGAGTTACGCCGGCGGCGGCACGATCGAAGGCAGGACGTTCAACACGACGATGCTCTGGACAATGCTCACCGATCGCGGCGATGACTCGCTCGCGGTCGGCGCGTTCGAGGTGTATTTCGAAGGCGTCCAGCGCCCACGGCCTGGACGGAAGTGGAAAGTCAACCGGAAGGAACGCATCGTCCGCCTGGACGCGGAGCTCGTTCATCTCGCACGCTATGCTCCGGAATTGATTATCGCGGATGACGTCGCGACGCGGCTGCAGAACAGCCCGCCGAGCAGCCCGGTCATCACGACCGCGACGTATGAAACGCTCTGGCAGGATGGAGCGCATTCGGTAACGCTCGCCCACACACGGGAGGGTCCGATGGACAACCCGCAGGGCGCGCACATGTACCGCCTCGTCGATCTCTGGCACACAATCTCGACGTGCATCGAGGACGTGTTGAAGAGCATCACGCGGAGCACGGCGACCTTCGAAATGTCGAGCTGGCGCGGCATGACGATCAGCGGAAGGAACGTCGGCACGCCGCTCGACGTCTTCCGCTTCTTCCGGCAGAGCTACACCATTGCGGGAGGGAAGGGCGCGGAGATCACGCCGTTCGATCTGCATTTCGTCGGCCGTGTCTACTGGATCAGCTCCGGCATCTACATCGGTGGGTTCCTGCGGAACGACGGCGCTGGCTCCAAGTCCGAGTCGCTATTCAGGTGGCCGAACTTGTGGGACTTCCTTATCGACTCCTGCGGACCCGCGAAGATGATCCTGCGCCATACCGGGCTCCATCAGATGAGCTTCTACTGGGCGCGGATTCAGGAAGGCGGCGGAGCGCCGATCGCGCTTGGCCCGGCGGATTTCGCGGAGACCGAGATCGAGTTTGATGAAGGAGCGGGGACGATCCGTGGAACTTCAGCGGAGCCGGCGGAGAACACAAGCGAGACGATCGAGTTCAAGCTCGCTGGACTGAACGCCGAGCCGGATCATACGGTGAAGTGTGTGTTCAGCAATCATCCCGACGGGAGCCCGGAGAATGATGAATTCATTCCGCTCTACTCGCCGTCGCGCTTCCTGACACCAATGATCGCAGTCGCGCACCCCGGATTTCGTGGCTTCGGCCTGTACTATCTCGACCACCCATCAGGCATCACGTTCTCACAGATTCCGATTCGGCCGCATCACTACGTTGAACTCCACGACGGGACGGCATACAGAGAGTCCGATTGTATTGACGAGATCGAGCTACCGATGATTCCCGACGGGTTCCGAACGAACGACGTGAACGGATACGAAACCTATCTGTGGGTGCCGCTTCGCCGCTGCTATAGCGACATGACGGTGGCCGCGTCGATACCGTTCGCAAGCGCAAAGGGAGTAACGAGCCTCTTCGCCGCCGAACATCAAACGGTGTTCACCGGGACATTCTCGATGGGGCTCGTGTGGTGGAAGGATCTTGGAAGGCTATGCGACGCCGCAACATTCCCGAATGCGAACGGCTTTCTCTGGGACAGCGCCACATTCTTCTCCGCCATCCCCGGACGACCGCACATTCTCCGTGTGCAGGACAATCCGGGAGAATGCACCACCAAGATCGAGCTACTCGCGCAGGGATAACATGGGATCACAAGCACCACTGAAGCCAGGAAGTGTGCTGCCGAAGCACATCCACGGATACGGCAAAGTATCGCGGGCAGGCGGCACCATCGTCACCGTTCAGCAGACATCAACATCGGCGCCGCGCGAGATACTCCGTTGCCTCGTGGCGGCTGTCGGAAGCGGGATCACCTTGTCGGGCAACCAGACGATCGACGGGGTCGCCGTACCGGAAGGAAGTACCACCCTGGTCATTGGCCGGACCGTTACGGCGGAGAACGGTATCTATCGGACTTCGTCGTCCGCATGGACCCGGTTGTATTCTACCGACCAGATCGTGCAGATGTTGGTGCACGTCACTGACGGCGCGGCCTACGGCGGCGGCTGGTGGGGGACGGTGAACGGTACCACATTCAATCTGCTCGTCAACGATGACGATCTGGCGGCGCATGCGGCCTCAAAGGCAACCGCCTCCACACTCGGTCATGTGAAGCCGGATGGGAGTACGATCGTCGTCGATGGGGCCGGCACCATCTCGACCCCCAATGGAGCCAGCGCGCAGAAGGTGCGGGTTGCGGTCGATGGAGATGAGATCGGGACGACACCGGTAATCAACTTCCACGGCGGCGTCGGCTCAACGGTCCAGGTTCTCGACGAGCTGGACGATGAAGGTTACATCACCGTCCAGGTCTCGAACAACGGCGTGCTCGGCAGCGGTACGGCTGGCAAGATCCCGCGGTGGACTTTCGATGCGGTGCTCGGAGATTCGCGAATCGACGTCTCTGGGTCATTGGGAGGGAAGGTGGCGATCCCCTGGATCTCCGGCGACGCGGCGCCGACACGGATTGTCGGCGCCGATTCCAGCAGCAACGGTCAGCACGCGATCAGGGCTTACTCCGGCACCGGCGTCGCAATCTTCGGAGAGGTCAACTACGGCGGCCACGCAATCCAAGGATACAATGGCACGAACGGCACGCATGGTTGGCTCGGCCACGTCTCGTCAGGAGTCAGAGGCCAAACCGACGCCACCTCGTACGTCGGCGTCCACGGGATCAATCCCTCGGGGCCGGCGGTTCTTGCCGAGACATCGTCCGGCGTTGCCGTGAAGGCAACGGCCTCGTCCAGCGGAACGGGCATCGTCGTCCAGGTTACCGGCAGTGGCATCGGCGCGTCGATCACCACCTCGTCGGGAATCGGCATCAGCGTCGCCACATCCGGCAGCGTCGCCGCAGGGAACTTCTTCGCGAGTGGCAATGCTTGGGCTACCTACCACTCGAGGAACTACGGCTCTCCGTCGCATGCCATCGTCGGGATCGAGGAGGCCAGCTCGTCCTCAACGATGCCGGCGCTCGAGATCATCATGAGTGGAACGGGCGCCGCCGCGAAGTTCGGTTCCAGACTCGATCTCCCCTACCGTCAGGTCACTACCTCAACAACGCTCGCCGCGACCGACACGTTCATCGGCGTCGGCACCACCACAGTGGCCCCAACGCTGACACTGCCGAGTGCTGCGAGCTTCGCGCGCGGGTTCCTGGTCGTTATCGACGAAGCGGGAACGGCCGCGACACGGAACGTCACCATCACCCGATGGGGCGCCGACACGATCAACGGCGGCACGTCGGTTACCATCAACACGAACCGCGGAGCCGTGCGGCTGTTCAGCAACGGCACAGCCTGGTTCACCTTCTAACCACCCGTCATGTCCGATAGCACCATCACCCCCGTCCCCCTCTCCCTCGACGACGCCCGTGCGTCCCTCAATGCCGCCGAGCAGGTGGTCGATCAGCAGTTCCTCGGCGAGTTCAAGGCGCTCTGCGAGAAGTACGGCAGACACCTGGAAGCGGAGATCATCCTCCGGGGAGGGGCTTTCCCCGTGGCGCGGCTTACCCTCGCGCGCTCGTAACCACCCACCGTTATGCCCCCTATGGATGCCCAATTTATCCTGACCGTTATTACCACGCTCGTCACATCACTCGGTCTGCAAAAGGCCGGGCCGATGATCGTTTCCGCGTGGGCCCGCCGTCTGGAGCGGAAGCGAACGGAGACGTTCGAACGAGAGAAGACGGCCGCGTCGCGAGAGGTTGAGCGCGAAAGGATCGACTCCGCGCAGTTGATCGAGCGTGAGAAAACCGTCACCGCGCGCGAGCAGGAGTTTCACCGAATCGAGGCGGCGCTTCGAGCCGAGCTATCCGCCGACCGCGAGAAGTGGAAGAAGGAGGCGGCCGAAGTGAACGTGAAGCTCGCGAAGGTGGCGTCACACTACCGCCGATGTGAGCGCGATCGTAAACGGCTACATCGGCGCGTGAAATCCTTGGAGGAGCGTCTCGCGACATCTCCGATCACGAAGTAGCAAACCCGTCGCCCGTTCATCCCGATCGGGTGATTTTTTTTGTTGGACACAGTTGGAAACTTACACCGCATGATGTAAGTTTGAGAGTGCGATTAACGGAACGCACATGTCAACGGAACAACGGAGAAAATCATGGGAAGCATTAAACTTGAAAGCAGGACGGTGAACGGAATTACCTTCACCGTCTCAATGATCGAAGACGCAGAAGGTCGTACTCTAACCCTTCAAGCGATAACTATGGCGGATTGGTCACGGGTGGACACAGCGATCGCCGAGCTTGAATCCGAAGGTTTTGTTGTTGGCTATGACTATACTTATACCATATGGGGGAGCAGGCGGGAAAAGTTGTAAGAGACTTTTTTTAGTTGATAACTTACACTGCATGGTGTAAGTTGTAGCGCGACAAACGGCGACAAATCACGAACGGGGCACGAGATGGAAACGAAGGTGGCAGCGAAGTACGCAACGGGATTCTACAACGTGATCGGCGAATTGGAGTTCATGACGTGGGAGTTGAACGCGGAGCGTGCCGAGCAGGAGTTTCTGGAGTACATCAGCGGCAAGCTCCAGGACGATATCCATGACATCAACGAATTGCTTTCCCTCGGTTGGGGAGTCGAAATCCTGAAAGTGGAGCCGGCACCCCTCAAGGAGCAGGCCCGAGTGCTCATTGCCAATCGCAGCGAGTCCCGCAATTCATAACCCATCAATCAACGGCGAACAGAAGGAATCACAGACATGGCACTCTCGCAGAAGAAGAATGGCTTCGATTACTACAATGCAGAAGGTGTGCTCGATATCGCGAAGGGGGCGGAGGAGCTCCGAGACGTGGCCGACGGTCGAGACCCGTCGGAACAGGTGAAGAAGCGCGGTGACGTTTACGATCGGCGCCACCGGAAGGTGAAGGACGAGATTCGGAAACTGGATCGGCGGGCGGGGCTCGTGTTTGAGCCGTTCCAAAAGAACGAGCGGTCCCATCGGCTCGCGCTCGAAGATACTCTCCTGTTCCGGATCGTTGCCCTTCGTGGCAATCCGGATCAGCAGGAAGAGATCCCATTTCGGTTCCGGGCAGAGGTCGCCAACTGCCGGGCAGCACTCGAGGCGTTGGACCGTCTGGATCGCTACAACTTCACCGCGTGGAATGATCGTGGTGCATGGCCGTTGGAGATCGTGGATGCTGATCTGACGCGGCGGAACCCGAATGGTCGCGAAGGAAGTACCTACTTCGTGAGCTTCGGCTGGATCTTCCACCAGTGGGGAGCGCCAGACGGATACGTGAGCCACCGTGAGCCGACGCCAGAGCTGGAGGAGAGGGTCGCCGAGATGTTCCGGGCGACGATGAGAATGGAGTATCCGGGAATCAAGATCATCGCGCACGCACTGCCGATGGCTCTCACCTTCGAGATGATTCTCGACCATGAGGAACCCCAGATCATGGGATCGGCGAGGGTCCTCCTCGGAGACATCGCCGAAGTGGTCTCCCGCCAGAAGTGACGTCAACGCCTGCCCCTGTGGGGGCGGAGATTTCCTCAACTACTACAGCACTATACGATGTCCGAATACACGCCAGAGATTGAACAGAAGATCGAGAAGTTGCGCGCCGAGATTTCGGAGTTCGAGAGATTGCGGAACAATATGGACGAGGATGATCCTGAATGGGACCGGGTTACCGATCAACAGCGGCGCCTCTTCTCGCGATACGATCTTGAGATCGAGCTGCGCCGGGAAGTGTGCGCCCTGGAGCGAATGATCCGGGATAGATTGATCGACGAGGAAGCTGCACGGTACCGGCTCGCGCATACCGAGTTCGCCATCTTTGCTCTCAAGCGGATGCCGGACTATGCCGTGCCGGTGGGCCAGAAGCAGGAGCTTTGGCCCGGGCGGATCGTCGACGAGTATCGCAATGAGGACGGTGGTGACGCCCTGTGGGCTCACGTTCGGTTGCGGGTCGGTCTGGACGAGAGTGGCGGGCGATGGTCGGAGATTCCGAGGGAGGACCAACTCCGGTTTATCTTAGCAAGGGTCAAGACGGAGCTCGCGAAGGGCTTCCCGGAGATGCATGTGTGGTGGATAGACGAACGAGATAGGGTTACGATGATGGCTGGGCGGCCGAAGGATCTTCCGAAGCGGGACGCAGTTCTTCGGCTGTACGAGGCTGTGGACGCGGTTGAACAGGAGATGCGGCTGTTCCGGACCGTTGGACAGCTCCGGGACGCTCTGCGGGCATTGTAGGAGCAAAAACGGGCGCGCCCCGACGGTCCAGGGGGGACCGAACGGGGCGCGCCGCTGTCAACGGAAAACGGAACGTGAATATACGGCCGAATGGCACGGGGAACCAATGACGATCAGAGACAGACAGGGCGCCGAGTTGACGGTGCCGCAGGACTGCGACCGCGACTATCTCCGCTTGCTCGTGGCGCAGGTGATTGACCGGAGCGGGATGCAAAAGCAGGAGGTGGCCGCGGCGATTGGCGTGGCGCCGTCGCGGATCGGGCCGGTCATGAAGAGCGATCTTGCCAAATGGGACAACACCCGCGTTCGGCTCATCGAATGGGGGTTCAGGGTGCGAGTGGAAACGGTCACATCCACGCATGAGTGGTCGGACGGACGCACCGAGCGGAGCAAGAAGTTCCGGCTTCACCCGACGGAGTAGCGCTGGGCGTTGGGTCTGCTCGGTCATGGATGGGAGCACCTGTCGAATTGTGGCCGAATTGTGGCCACGATTGGGAAAGTGTTGTTTTGCTGGCAAAATCAACGCGAATCCAACTCCCGTTGGGAGTACCAGAAGCGGTGATTTCGCAAAGAATCGGAGGTTTTTTGTTGGTCAA
>JBEHWX010000025.1:0-62136 GCA_048498995.1 Bacteroidota bacterium | reverse complement strand
GAACATACTACCGAGCGATATCGTGTATCTGGCGCACGTTCGTTCTTCCATTTCCCTTGCCGAATGCCTGAGTCAAGATACGAGGCGCACGTCTTCAGCATGCGCTCCGGATTATCCCTGCGGCCACCCATTCCGCATAACCGTGCGCTCCGATCTCTCCCCCTGGCATCTGAAGAACGCGAGCTGAAGACTCGCGCCTACCAATGCGTAACGATGCCATGGCCGCCCGACCCGAGGGCCGCTGCATCCGCGCGAGCTGAAGACTCGCGCCTACCAATGCGTGACGATGCCATGGCCCCCCGACCCGAGGGCCGCTGAACCGCGCGAGCTGAAGACTCGCGCCTACCGGTACGTTTACCAATGCGCGACGGGATATTCCGGCGACTGAACATCCGTGATCCTATGCTCCGACGGGTTTATGCGACCCGCACGCGGCGGTGGATGCCCCGGAGGTCTGGGGTATCGTATATTCGGCCTTCGCCGAACCCTCCGCGATCACCCTTCGAGGATGCGTCATGATTTCGTTCGAACGTGATTCTCATCGCTTCAACTTCCGCGTCGCCGCGGTGATCCTCGACCGGCGCGCGGAGGGAGGGCGCGTGCTGCTCCACCGTGCCGAGCAGGAGCCGTTCTGGAGCCTTCCGGGGGGGCGCCTGGAGCTTGGTGAATGCTCCGCCGACGGCGTGGCGCGGGAGCTGGCCGAGGAGATCGGCGTGGCCGCGCGCGTGGAGCGTCCGCTCTGGCTGGTCGAGAACTTCTTCACCCACGAGGGAAGCCGAAGCCACGAGCTCGGTATCTACTATCTGGTCACGCTTCCCGACAACCCGGAGATCCACGCGAAGAATGCCCCCTTTCCGGGCCACGAAGAGGGGTGCGTCCTCGTCTATCAATGGCATCCGATCGCGCGGCTGGCCGAGCTCGACATCAGGCCCACGTTTCTCGGGGAGGCCATCTCCCGTCTGGCCGTCTCCGACGACGATTCCGATAACGGCGCGCCCGACGGCACGGAGCCCCGGATGCTGCGGCACGTGGTTCATCACGATCTCCGCCCCGACTGAACGTACCCGAACCCCTTGCAGGCATGGCCAAATCTCTCGTCATCGTCGAGTCTCCCGCCAAGGCGAAGACCATCAACAAATATCTCGGCACCGACTATATCGTCGAGGCCTCGGTCGGTCACGTCAAGGACCTTCCCAAGGGAGGGCTGGCGATCGACGTGGAGGGGGGCTTCGTCCCGACCTACGAGATCATCCACGGGAAGGAGGATGTGGTGAAGCGGCTCAGGAATCTGGCCGCGCGCTGCGAGCGGATCTTCCTGGCGACCGACCCGGATCGCGAGGGGGAGGCGATCGCCCATCATATCGCCGAGGAGATCCACGACGGACGGCGGCCGATCCGGCGCGTGCTCTTCAACGAGATCACCAAGAACGGCATTACCTCGGCCATGAGGAGCCCGCGCGAGATCGACCTGCCGATGGTGCGCGCACAGGAGGCTCGCCGCGTGATGGATCGTCTGATCGGCTACAAGGTCTCGCCGTTTCTCTGGCGCACCTTCACCGGCGAGGGGCGTGGCCTCTCGGCCGGACGCGTGCAGTCGGTGGCGCTTCGCCTGGTGGTGGAGCGGGAGGTGGCGATCAACTCCTTCGTCCCGATCGAGTACTGGAATCTTCTCGGACACTTCCGGACCCGGAAGGGGGAGGAGATCGTGGCGCGGCTGGTCCGTTACGACGGACGTGAGATCCGGAATCCCTCCGGCTCGCTGACCGATCAGAAGAAGGAAGGGCAGGAGTTCATCTCGGCGAAGGCTGATGCCGAGGCGATCCGCGAGCGGGCGCTCAAGGAGAGCTACGAGATCGCCTCGATCGGCACCAAGGAGGTCAAGCGCGTCGCCCCGCCGCCGTTCACCACCTCCACGATCCAGCAGGAGGCCTCCAGGAAGCTGAAGATGGCCACCAAGCGGACGATGTCGGTGGCGCAGAAGCTCTACGAGGGGGTCGAGCTCGGCCCGCGCGGACGGGTGGGATTGATCACCTACATGCGAACCGACTCGGTCCGTATCAGCGACGAGGCGGCCGACGCGGCCGAACAGTTCATCTACGAGAACTACGGCAAGGAATATCTCCCCGGCGGCCGGGTGAAAAGCGATGCGAAGAAGAAGGGGAAGAACGTCCAGGACGCCCACGAGGCGATCCGCCCGACCGACGTGAAGATCACGCCGAAGGAGGCGCGCAAACATCTGGACAAGGAGATGGCCGATCTCTACGAGCTGATCTGGAACCGGTTCATCGCCAGCCAGATGGCCCCGGCGATCTTCGACCAGACGACCGTGGAGATCGCCGGCGGGCCGTTCCTGTTCCGCGCCACCGGACGCGTGACCCGCTTCCGCGGCTGGATGCAGGTTTACGGCGACGCCGAGGAGGAGCCGGCCAAGAAGGGGAAGGGAGCTCAGGAGGAGGATTCGGAGTTCGATCGCGTGCTGCCGGAGGGGCTGAAGAAAGGGGAGCCGCTGGCGCTCGAATCGATCGAGACGCGGCAGAGCTTCACCAAGCCTCCGCTTCGCTACACCGAGAGCACGCTCGTCAAGGAGCTGGAGGCCAAGGGGATCGGCCGGCCGAGCACGTACGCGTCGATCATCTCCACGATCCAGGATCGTGGCTACGTGGAGCAGCGGGAGCGGAAGCTGCACGCCACCGAGCTCGGCATGAAGGTCTGCAACGCCCTGGTGGCGAGCTTCCCGGCGTTGTTCGACGTCAAGTTCACGGCGCGCATGGAGGGGGAGCTCGACACGATAGCGCGGGGGGAGGCCGAATACGTCGAGGTGCTCAAGCGTTTCTACCGACCGTTCGAGTCGGCGCTGCGCGGCGCGCGCGTCCCTACCGGCGCGGCGCTCCCTCAGGCCGGCGGAGGCGCGCCGGCCCGTGTCCGCTCCAGCGGCCGCGTTGCGCGGGCATCCGATGCGTCGGACGGACGAGGCGCCACCGAGCGAGGCGCCGCCGCGCGTGGCTCGACTCCGGCCGGGGTGAATCCGGCCGAGGGAGTCGGGAGCTGCCCGAGCTGTGGCGCGCCGATGCGTCTGCGCGCCGGCAAGTTCGGCCACTACCTGGCATGTACCGCGTTCCCCGCCTGCCGCGCCACGCTGCCGGCCAACGAGGATGGATCGCTCCGCGCGCGCGACGGCGGCGCGCGCGCGCCGGCCGAGCCGGTGCCGGGTGAGACCTGCGATCGCTGCTCGGCGCCGATGGTGCGCCGCCGCGGCAAGAACGGCGACTTCCTCGGCTGCTCCGCCTATCCGACCTGCAACTTCACGCGGCAGATCGCGCTGGACGTGGCCTGCCCGATCTGCAAGCAGGGGCATCTGGTGCAGCGCGTGGGAGGGCGCTACAGCAGCACCTTCTTCGGCTGCACCCGCTACCCGGAGTGCCGCTTCACCTCGAGCCTGAAGCCGGTGGATCGCGCCTGCTCCCGCTGTGGCAACACCTGGCTGGTGGAGGCATGGACGAAGGACGAGGGGACCTATATCGAGTGCCCGAAGTGCAAGCAGCGCGACGCCGCCTGAGGCCCGCGCCGGTTATCGCCGGCGCTCGGAAATGAGATTCCGCATCGAGACGGGGAGGAGCCTGCGGGCTTCTCCCCGTCGTCGTTTCCTGGATGCCGTATCTGGCCGTATCGGGCCACGAGCACGCATATGGAATCGTGTCAACGCGGAGATTCGCGACGAGGGAGATGCGGCGCGCGGGAGGCGTGGGGCGAATGGGCGGGCGGCGCGAGAGTGGGGAAACAAAAAGGGCCACGCCGGGAAGCGGCGCGGCCCTCTGTAGCACAACGATCACTGACAAAGGAGGCGACTTACGAGTTCATCGAACGGACGAACTCCTTGTTGGTGCGCGTCCCCTGCATACGATCCAGCAGGAACTCCATCGCCTCCAGCGGCGTCATGTCGCTGATCACCTTCCGGAGGATCCAGATCCTGTTCAGATCGGTCGGATCGGCCATCAGGAGCTCCTCCTTACGGGTGCCGGAGCGGATGATGTCGAAGGCGGGGAAGATTCGACGGTCGGCGAGGCGACGGTCGAGAATGATTTCCATGTTGCCGGTGCCCTTGAACTCCTCGAAGATCACCTCGTCCATGCGGCTTCCGGTGTCGATGAGGGCCGTGGCGATGATCGTCAGCGAGCCCCCCTCCTCGATGTTACGGGCGGCGCCGAAGAAGCGCTTCGGCTTGTGCAGCGCGTTGGCGTCGACACCGCCGGAGAGAATCTTTCCGGAGTGCGGCACAACGGTGTTGTGCGCGCGGGCCAGACGCGTGATCGAGTCGAGAAGAATGACGACGTCGTACTTGGCCTCGACCAGGCGCTTGGCCTTCTCGAGCACCATGTCGGCGACCTGAACGTGCCTCTCGGGGGGCTCGTCGAAGGTCGAGGAGATAACCTCGGCCTGGACCGAGCGCTCCATGTCGGTGACTTCCTCCGGGCGCTCGTCGATCAGCAGAACGATCAGCTTCACCTCCGGATGATTCCGGCTGATGGCGTTGGCCAGCTTCTGCAGAAGAACGGTCTTACCGGACTTCGGCGGGGAGACGATCAGACCGCGCTGCCCCTTGCCGATCGGCGCCAGCAGGTCCATGATCCGCATCGCGTACTCGCCCGGCGAGGTCTCCAGGCTCAGGCGCGAATTGGCGTACAGCGGCGTGAGGTTGTCGAAGATCGTCCGGTCCCGCATGATGTCGGGGGACTGGTAGTTGACCTGCTCGACCTTCAGCAGCGCGAAGAAGCGTTCTCCTTCCTTCGGCGAGCGAACCTGACCGGAGACGGAGTCGCCGGTGCGCAGACCGAACTTCTTGATCTGCGACGGGGAGACGTAGATATCGTCCGGAGAGGGGAGGTAGTTGTAGTCGGAGGAGCGGAGGAAGCCGTAGCCGTCGGGGAGCACTTCGAGGACACCCTCGGAGAAGTTGATCCCGTTGTCACGTCCTTCCTGGCGCTGCAGCTGCGACTGCGCTTCGAGAATCTTGAAGATCAGTTCTTGTTTGCGGTAATCGCTGTAGCCCGGGACATTCAGGCTCTTCGCGATTTCGGTGAGTTCCGCGATCTTCTTCGCTTTCAGCTCGGCAATGTCGAGCAACGGAACCACCGCTTCATCATAACTAGGCATGCTCCTTTATCCTTTTGATAAATGGCGTGATCGTGTCGTATATGCTACGTGAGATAAGAATCGTTGACGTGAGAGATACACCGTGAGCTCCGGCGGGAGATGGGGCCTTCCGTGATCGAGCCGGCTGCCGGCAAACGGGATGCTGGCAGGGGGGATGCTCGCGAGCCGGATGCTCGCCAGCGGATGCTCGAAGCATCGGGGGCGCTCGGTCGTCCAACGGCTCACCACGGGCGCCGCGGCAGGGAGAAGCTGGGAGGAATCTCGAGATGTGTTACCAACCGCGAGTCGGAACTCTCCAACGGAACTCCGGAGTCGATACCGCGGGCCGGGCGCTCGGCGGGGTCGTCGAAGCGGGCGGGCAGGTCATGAACCGATACCTTGCCATGGATGTGAGCGCTTCCGCTCTCTTCCGCATACGTGTCGCGGCGGTCGCCTGCGCGAAGGCTACGACACTGGCATTACCAAGCAGAGAGCTGCGGAACTTGCGGCGGTCAACAAGAGAACAATCCCGGGGTCAAATCATCTAACGAGCGCCTTCGCAAGAATCGCCCTGGCTGGGCAGGTATCAGAGACCAAAGGGAGAGCGAATCAGTGGATGCTGCGTCGATGCAAATATGAATACGTGACATTTCAGAAACAAGAGCCGGCCAACATTCGTTCCGGCCCGTTACAGAAAGTTATCACTCACCGATCGCATACCCCTGGAGGATTCATCATCAATGGTGTATCCCGATGGGAATCTCCCCGTCCTCTGCCTGCCGCCAGGCCGGCGGGAGCGGAACTCAAGGAATGTAAATCAACCCCCTGATTGTATGTCACCGCCGCATGCGATCACATCATGCGGTGGTTTGTGCTCAAATATGCTGCCAGGTTCCCTCCAGAGACTCTCCTCCGGAGAGATTCCGACCGCACCGGGTGCCGCACCGGGCGCCGCGTACACCGGCCCCCGTCATCGACAACCTGATCGGCGCCGCCGCCGACAATGCGGCTCGAGCGGTCGCCGTGAATGCCCCGCGCACTGCATGCGAGGCGTCATGCACGCCCGACCGGAGTGCGCGGATCACGCGCGCACTCCGGCCGAGACGAAGATTCATGCCGAGAAGAAGGGGAGCCGGACCCGAAGCCTCGTTCGCGAAGTCTCGTTCGCGAAGAAGCTCGCTCCCGAACATCGAGCCGCGTCCTACTTGGAGACCACGGTCGTGCCGGCGCCCTCGGTGTAGCTGAAGCTGGCGATCTTCTCGGCCACGCGGTCCTGCGTGGCGCGGTAGGCGCCGTGGTTGCCGCCGTTCATCAGCATCGCGAAGGCCACCACCTCGCCGTCGCGGGTAACAGCGTATCCGGTCAACGCCGAAACGTTCCGGAGCGTTCCCGTCTTGCCGTGGACGTTCCCCTCGGCGTCGGTCCCCTTCATCCGCCGACGGAGCGTTCCGTCGACGCCGGCGATCGACATGCACTGGTAGAAGGTGGGGAACACCTTCTGGTCGTGATAGGTCGCCGTCAGGATGCCGGTGAGCGCGGCGGCCGAAAGGCAGTTGGCGCGCGACAGGCCCGAGCCGTCGTTGATGATGCAGGTTCCGAACGGCACCTGCGAGATCGACATCCGGCGGGTGATCTTCTGGATCGTGTGCCGGGCCGTCTCCTGATGTCCGCCGGCGGCCGCGCCGATCAGCTTGAAGGTATACTCCGCCAGATAGTTGTTGCTGTGCTTCATCACGTTGGAGAGCACCTGCGTCAGCGGCCGCTCCTGCTGGGCCAGCACCTTGAAGTGCTGCGGCGCCGCGCCGGAGACCGCGCGTCCCTTGACCATCACGCCGCGCGAGCGGAGCCGGTCGTAGACGATGCCGGCCACCACCAGCGGAGGATTCTTCATCTCGTAGCGATAGCTCGCCGACCTCCCGGCAAGAAGACCTCCGGACACCTTGATCACCTGACGCTGATCGCGTCCGCCGACGATCGCCACGCGGAGCGATCCGGCGCCCGCGTTCGCCGGCGCGACGGCGCGCACCGGCGGCTCGTCCGACTCCTCGACCTGCTTGCGGGCGACCGACGATTTCTTGGTCACCGTCTTCTGCGCCACCTTCGTCTGCTTCTTGCTCGGCGCCGGCGCAACCTTCACCGCGCTCTTGCGGGAGCTCTTCCCCTTCGGGGCGGCGGTCGCCTTGGCGGCCGGCTTCTTCGCGGTCGCGGCCGGACGGCGGCGGACGGCGCCGGAGGCATCGGCCAGCAGCTCGTCTCCCCCGGAGGTCTCGACGTAGGAGGCGGTGCGGAAGATCGAGCTCTCATCCTGCGGCGTCACCAGGTCGGCGCGGCGGCGTCCCTTGCGGGGCGTGCTGGCGCGACGGGCGCGGGCGGCGGTCGCCACGGCGTCGTTGTCGACGTCGAAGCCGGAGGATCGGGGATACGTCTGTACAGTCAGCGCCTGGCCGGCCTGGCGCGGGGCGGTAACCACGACGGAGAATCTGTTGTTGTCCACCGAGAGGGCGGAGATCGGCGGAAGATCTTCCACCTCGTCCTCGTCCCCGCTGTACTCGGTGCGGTCGTACTTCGAGTCGAAGTAGGTGCCGTCGCCGACAACGTTGCCGTCGATCTGGTGGACGCCGCTGGCGATCAGCTGATCGGCCAGCGCGTCGATCTCGGAGGCCGACAGGAACGGATCGCCGTAGCCCTTGACGAACAGGTCGCCGGAGATCACGCCGTCGGAGGCTTTCTCGGCCGCGGCCAGAATGGTCTTGATCTTGAAGTCGGCGCCGAGCTCCGACAGGGCGGTGAAGGTGGTGACCACCTTCGTCGTCGAGGCCGGGGTAAGCGGCTTGTCGGCGTTGAGGGCGAAGATCTGCTTGTTGGTCGACAGCGACCTGACGAGGATGCCGACGTGGCCGCTCTTCACCTCGTTCGGCAGATCGACCGACGCGGAGATCTGTTCGGCCAGCCGGGCCAGCGCCCGCGCCGAATCAGCCGGAGCAATCTCCGGTCCGTTGCCGGCGGGGAAGTACGCCGCCAGGGTATCCTTCGTCTGGTCGGCCGACGGCATGGGCGCCATCGACGCCAAGGCCGGGCTGGCCTTGACCTCCGAGGTTCCGGCATTGCTGCCGTGAACGCCGCTGATGATCCCCGCTACAGTGAGAATTGAAAGTCCCGCCAGGAGAACCGGCAATCCGCGCTTCTTCATCCAGCCTCACAGAATTGAATATGACGATAGGACAGGTACAGTGATCGACCGAGGAACCGGCGCCGGCCGGAATGCCGGCTGAAGGGCCGGCGGGAATCCGGAGTGACCGGGCAGGAAGGAGCGGATCGGACGAGCGATCCGTCGAACCGGCTCACGCTCGTGAAGGTCGACGGGCCACAAAGGGCAGCAGTACCCTGAATGACGTGCGACGACCGGCCGCGATTGCCTCCCCGAGGCCTGTCGGCCATGGGAAATCTTCCCCCGCAGGGAGCCGCATGCGGCGCTCCGGAGCGTTGGGCGCTCCCGGTCGCGGCCATGAAGCGCGCCGCGGCCTGATTCCCGTCGATGTATCCGCTGGAGCCGATCGAGCGATGGTCGAACCGGTGGACCTCCGCACGGCCCGGCGCGCCCGAGCGCGCGGCCGTGATGCACGGCCGGCAAGATACGCGAATGCCGGGATTGATCTGATTCATGCGGAGAGATGACGGGGCGGCGGCAGCCGGCAGCGCGGGAAGAGTGAGACCGGGCGGACCTCCTCGGCGCTCGAGCGGCTGTTCGACACTCCACGTCACGTTGGATAAGTCAACGGGAATGGGCCGCAAAATTACTCTCTTTCCGGAAATGGGGAAGCCTCCGGAAAGAAAGAATTATCGGTGAGCGCGGGAGGCGAAGTAGGGGAGGATGATCGTCCGCTTCAGGTTCAGGATGTAGTTCCGCATTCTGTCAGGGTCCAGTCTGCGGAAGTGTCTGATTTGCCAGTAGAGCTCGCCGACGAAGCCGGACAGAAAGATCCCTCCGAGGATCGAGGCGATGTAGGCCAGATACTCCTGCTGCGTCAATTGGAGCCACTTGCCGACCAGACCGCCGAACGACAGACAGACGATCAGCACCAGGAACATGATCGATTCGATGGTATCGGCAAGGATGCGGCGGCGGCTGCCGGCCGAGCTGGTGCGGCGGCGCTCCCGGAGCTGCGTGAGCTGGAAGTTCATGCAGAACATGATCAGCCCGAGCCCGATCGCCATCCATACCGTGTAGAAGTTCTGGAAGGCGACGAGGTAGAAGAGATGAAACGCGGCCAGCAGCGCGTACTCGACCGCGCGCTGGATGCGCTTGAGAGTGTAGTCGGCAATCAGTGCCCGATCTGATTTCATCGGATCTTCTCCTTTCTCGACCTCGGATCACGGTCACGCCGGCCGAGGCGACAACAATTGGGATGCCCGCTCCCTCGACGTCCGCCACGTCCGCGTCAGCGACGTCCGCCACGTCCGCGTCAGCGACGTCCGCGTCCGCCACGTCCGTTCCCGCATCTTCCCGACGGACGATGCCGGTGCCGGAGTGCAACGCCGGCGCTTCCCGGAAACGTCGATTCCCGGCCGGACGTCACGCGCTCGGACGCTTCCTCCTGGGAGCCTCGGCCAGACCGGCCTGGACGAAGCTTCGGAGCAGAGTAAGATTCTCGACATCCTCGCGCAAATCCTTTCCCTTGGGAGTCTCGATCACCTTCGGCACGTCGACGAATCGGGGATCCGACATCAGCAGCCTGAACGCCTCCTCGCCGATTCTTCCCTTGCCGATATGCTCGTGGCGATCGACCCGCGAGCCGAGATCCGTCTTGGAGTCGTTCAGGTGGAAGAGCACCAGTTTCTCGAGCCCGACGAGCGCGTCGAGCTCCTGGAAGGTCTCCAGATACCCCGGCTCGGTCCTGATGTCGTAGCCGGCGGCGAAGACGTGGCAGGTGTCCAGGCAGACGGCGACGCGGGAGGCGTCCTCCACCTGCGCGATGATGGCGGCGACCTCCTCGAAGCGGTGGCCGAGGGTGGTCCCCTGGCCGGCGGTGGTCTCGATCACCGAGACGGTATCCAGCCCCGAGGTCTCCTCGTGGGCCCGGTTGATCATCTCGGCCACGAGCGCCACGGCGCTTTCGCGGTCGCGCCCGCAGGCGGCTCCCGGATGGAAGTTGAGGAGCCTGACCCCGAGCATCGCCGCGCGCCGGTGCTCGTCGACGAAGGCGTCGAGCGAGCGGGTCAGCGTGGTCTGGTCCGGGGAGCAGAGGTTGATCAGATAGGAATCGTGGATCGCCGCGGCGCGGATCGGGGAGGCGGCCAGCGCCGAGCGCCATGCCTCGGCCTGCTCCTCGGCGATCGGCGGGGCGAGCCAGCGGTTGTTGTTCTTGGAGAATATTTGGACGGCGGTTCCGTCGAATGTCTGAGAGCGGAGGATTGCCTGATGGAGGCCTCCGGCGACCGAAGTGTGAGCACCGAGCATCATCCGGGCAACATACCTCGGCGGTCGACCGCGCACAAGGCGCGACCATGCCCCCGCCGGCCGCGGGTGTCCGGAGAGCGCTTCGGTTCCCCACGCGAGGGGATGGGCATCCGACCGAGATGATCGACGATATCTAACAATGATTCGATAACCGACGTTGATTGACTGGCGGCTGAGCTCAGGCTTGTCGTACTTTTGTGATCCGACGCTATGGATACGACCAGGAAGAATATTGCGACCATGGGTGAGAGCGGTGACCGCCCCGAACAGGCGAGGCATGTCGACCTCAGCATCGAGGGAATGACCTGCGCCAGCTGCGTGGCGCGCGTTGAGCGCGCGCTGCGCAAGGCGCCGGGGGTGCAGGAGGTGGCGGTGAACCTCGCGACCAACCGGGCACGGGTAAAGACGATCGGCGGGGTGGAGGTGGAGCTGCTGCAGCAGCTCGTCGAGCGCGCCGGCTATCGCGCCACCCTCGCCTCCGAGGAGCGCCCCGGGCGGGAGAAGGACCATGCCGAGGCCGCGCGCCGCGCCGCCGTGCTGGCCCTGCCGGCCGCGGCGGTGGTGATGCTGGTCTCGATGCTTCCGATGATCTTCCCCTCGCTCGGCTCCCTTGCCTCCCGATTCCTTCTCCCGCTCGACATCCTTCAGTTCCTCCTCACCGCGTTCATCCTCGCCGTTCCCGGACGTCAGTTCTTCGCCATCGCGGCGCGGAACCTGCGCCACATGAACGCCGACATGAACACGCTGGTGGCGGTGGGGACCGGCGCGGCCTTTCTCTTCTCAACGGCGGCGGCCTTCCTTCCGAGCACCCTTCCGGGGCTCCACTCCCACGCGGTCTACTTCGATACCGCCGCGGTGGTCGCCGCGCTTGTGCTCCTGGGACGCTGGCTGGAGTCCCGCGCCAAGACCCGCGCCTCCGACGCCATCCGCGGCCTGATGAAGCTCGTGCCCAACCAGGCGCATCGCGTCGCCAAGGACGATCCGACCTCGGTGACCGACGTCGAGGTGGAGTATATCCGCCCTGGGGATCATCTGTTGATCCGTCCGGGGGAGAGCATCCCGGTCGACGGGGTGATCGTGCAGGGGGCCTCGGCCATCGACCAGTCGATGATGACCGGCGAATCGATCCCCGTGGAGAAGGGGACCGGCGCGGCGGTGATCGGCGGCACGGTCAACACCACCCGCTCGTTCGTGATGCGGGTCGAGGGAATCGGCGCCGAGACCTTCCTCTCCAGAATCATCCGCGTGGTCGAGGAGGCGCAGACATCCAAGGCGCCGATCCAGCGTCTGGCCGATCGCGTCGCCTCGGTGTTCGTCCCCGTCGTGATGGCGATCGCCCTCGGCACCTTTCTCTACTGGCTCCTGGCCGCCGACGCCGGCGTGGCCACCGCGCTGATCAACGCCGTGGCGGTGCTGGTGATCGCCTGTCCCTGCGCGATGGGCCTTGCCGTGCCGACGGCGGTGATCGCCGCCACCGGCAACGGCGCCGAGCGGGGCATCCTGATCCGGAACGCCGTGGCGCTCGAGCGCGCAGGCGCCATCGGCGCGGTGGTCTTCGACAAGACCGGCACGGTGACGTATGGACGGCTGGAAGTGGTCGACGTCAGAACCGTCGGCGAGTTTTCGGCGCGCGAGATGATCCGCGTGGCCGCCTCGGTGGAGGCGCACTCGGAGCACCTGATCGGCGCCAGCATCGTCCGCTACGCGCGCAGCCTCGGGCTGCAGCTCCGGCAGGTGGATGATTTCCGCGCCGCCGCCGGGCTCGGCGTCTACGGCGTCGTCGACGGCAAGCAGGTCTTCGTCGGACGCAAGAGCATGATCCCCGGGGCGCTGAACATCGAGAACCGTCTGGTGAGCGGGGCCAGCGAAGTCTGGATCGAGGTGGACGCCAAGGCGATCGGCTCGATCGCGGTCTCAGACGCGGTGAAGGAGGAGGCGGCCGAGAGCGTCGAGAAGCTGGAGGGGATGGGGCTGTCGGTGGCGATGCTCACCGGCGACGGCCGCGACGTGGCCGCGGCGGTGGCGCAGCAGGTCGGCATCGAGAACTTCGTGGCCGAGGTGCTTCCGGAGGAGAAGGGGGAAACGATCCGCGCCCTCCAGCGCAACGGCACCGTGGTGGCGATGGTCGGCGACGGGGTGAACGATGCCCCGGCGCTCGCGCTGGCCGATGTGAGCATTGCGATGGCCACCGGAACCGAGGTTGCCATGTCGGTTGCCGACATCACGCTGCTCGGCGGCGATATCGGCAAGGTGCCGGAGGCGATCCGCCTTTCGCGCCGGACGATGAGGATCATCCGACAGAATCTATTCTGGGCATTTATCTATAATGCGATCGGAATTCCGCTGGCGGCATTCGGTTTGCTCAATCCAATGATAGCGGGGGCGGCGATGGCCATGAGCTCGGTGAGCGTGGTGGCCAACTCCCTCCGGCTCCGCCGTTGAGCGCCCGGCCGTCGCGGGCGGGCTCGGGGGCAGGGTGCTCCCGAGCGCCGGACCTCACTGTCCGGTCCGCGGTCATTATGGATCAACAACCTTGAAACTGATATGGTGAGCGAACAATTCAAGATCGAAGGGATGACCTGCGATCATTGCGTCAAGGCCGTTCAGGAGGAGCTCAACGCTCTTCCGGTCAACATCAAGTCGGTGTCGATCGGCGCGGCCGAGGTCGAGTACGAGCCGGCCGAGATCAGCCACGAGCAGATCGCCGAGGCAATCCAGACCGCCGGCTACAAGGTCACGAACACGCCGATCGGCCTCTGAGCCGATACCGTCTTTTCCGGACGGAGTGATTCCGTCGGAGCGGGGGACGCCCACCCAGGTGGGGGTCCCCGTTTCCATTCCACACATTCTCCCGCCCCGGGCTGCCCCGTGTCCAGCACAACCGAACTTCCGGCCTCCGCTATCGAGCGCTATCGGCGGAGCGCGTCCCGCCTCGTCGCCGGCGTGATGTCCGGCACCTCGCTCGACGCGATCGACGTCGCGGTGGTGGAGATCTCCGGCGCCGGCCGCTCCCTCCGCCATCGTCTTCTCTCGTTCCATTCCCGACCGTTCGACTCCGCGCTCCGCGCTAGGCTCCTCGATGCCTGCGAGGGACGCCTGAGCCTTCGCGAGACGTTCGAGCTCGACGCCGATCTCGGCGAGGCCTATGCCGATGTGATCGAGCAGGCAGCGCTGGAGGCGCCCCGCCGGCTCGATGCCATCGGCCTCCATGGTCAGACCGTCTACCACGCGCCGGGTCGCCGCCCGAACGGCGTGACGGTGCAGCTCGGCTCCGGCGCCATCGTGGCCGAGCGTCTCGGGGTGCCGGTGGTCGACGACTTCCGCTCGAACGATGTCGCCGCCGGCGGCCAGGGAGCGCCGCTGGTTCCCTACTGCGATCTGGTGCTGCTCCATGCCGCCGAGCGCGATCGCGTGGCGCTCAACATCGGCGGCATCGCCAACATCACCTGGCTGCCGCGCGAGGCCACTCCCGCCACCCTGATCGCCTTCGATACCGGCCCCGGCAACATGCTGATCGACGCCGCCGCGCGCCGCTTCTTCGACCGAGACTACGATCCGGACGGCGAGCTCGCTGGCGCCGGCCGCTCCGACGAGCGCTGGCTTGAGGAGCTGCTCGGCCATCCCTACTTCGAGGCGCTTCCCCCCAAGTCGACCGGGCGCGAGCTCTTCGGCGAGGAGGTGGGACGTCGTTGGGCCGAGGAGGGACGCCTCCGCGGGCTGAGCGAGCACGACGTGCTGGCCACGCTCACGCGGCTGACCGCCCGGAGCATCGCCCGCGGGATCGGTCAGGTGCATGTCGGACGTGGTCCGGTGCACGAGGTTGTGGTCGGCGGCGGCGGAACGCGCAACCGGACGATGATGGCGATGCTGCGCGACGAGCTCCCCGACAGCCGCGTGGTGCCGGCCGATGAGCTCGGCATCCGCGCCGACGCGAAGGAGGCGATCTGCTTCGCCATCCTCGCGAACGAGGCGCTCTGCGGCGTCCCGGCCAACGTCCCGAGCGTAACCGGCGCCAGCCGTCCGGTGATCTGCGGCGCCATCCGGCTTCCCTGAGCCGGACCATGTCTCGCGGCGACGCGGGTGGCGGCTCCTCGCCGCGGGCCCGAGCCGCCGGCGCTTCCGGTTTCCCATCCACACCTTGCCGCGCACTCGCGGTTCCGACCGATGCTCGACGCGCTACTCCGGTTCGACACTTCGCTCTTCTACATCGTCAACCACGGCATGGCCAACCCCGTGTTCGACGTGGTGATGCCGGTGGTCACAGACCTCACCTACCTGACGGTGCCGTATATCATCCTTATCGTGATGCTGCTCTGGAAGGGAGGGGCGAAGGGGAGATGGTGCGCGGGACTGATGCTGCTGGCCGTGGCGCTTGCCGATCCGGTCAACAGCCGGATCGTGAAGGAGTTGGTGGAGCGGGTGCGCCCCTGCTCGGCGCTGCCGGACGTGCGCCTGCTGGTGCCGTGCGGCGCGGGCAAATCCTTCCCCTCGACCCACGCGGTGAACAACTTCGCGGCGGCCATCGTGATCGGCTTCTTCTACCGTCGCTGGCTCGCGACCGCGCTCGCTGTCGCCTTCACCATCGGCTTCTCACGGATCTATGTCGGCGTTCACTATCCGTTGGACGTGCTCGGCGGCGCGATGCTCGGGAGCCTCCTCGCCGTGGCGGTGCTCCTGCTCTGGGCATGGGTGCTCGAGCTGGCCGGCTGGAATCGTCCCGAGGGGATCGGCTTCCGGCGGGGGAAAGGGCGGCTCCGCGCAATGGTCCGGCGCGAAGGCTCAGAAGGGGATGCCGAGGGTGGCGTTCAGTGACACGAGCGCCATCGTGACGTCATCCGACGGACTCCTCAGCAGGGTTCCGGAGACTTCGGATCGGAAGGTGATCGGAAACGTGAAGATGGCCTCGTTCAGTAGCGACACACCGACGCCGGCGGTCAGACCATACGCACCCGCGATGCCCTCATCACTGGCGTGGAATGCGACGGCGGGGCCGAGCGAGGCGTAGGGATGGCCGGTACGCCACATGGGAGCGTGGAGAATCACCGGCAGCGCGGCGATCCAGGTCGGACGCCGGCCGCTGTCGGAGGCAATGCCGGCGCGCGGCGCCAGCGTGATCCGGTATCCCGATGTATCGCCGCCGAGCGGCGCGAACACCGTGACATGCCCTCCGGCGCCGAGTGTGCTTTTTCGAAGGAGGATGTCGAACCACCCAGTCCCCTGCAGCGCGAGCGTGCGAGAGAGATCGTAGCGAAGCTCGAGGGCTTCCGTGGCCGTTCTTACCTCGTCGGCGGAGCCGGGTGAAAGGACGCCGGCACATACCTTCAGCGATACTTCCCCCGAGCCGGCGGAAAGCGTGCCGATCGGTGGCGTTATCCCGGAATTCCGTGACATGCTCCACGTGCCGATCGACCCGGAAGCGCATCCGGCCATGGTGATCGAGGCCGCGAGCGTGAGGCCCGCGAGCATGGTACCGCGACGCTGAACGAGGCGCATGATGCTCCCGTCGGATAATGTCGTGAATGGTGTGGGGCATCCTCCGGACCCGGCCGGCATCCCCTCGTTGGAGAGAGCTCTCGCACGCCGCTCATCGCGGTGGCGCGTACCGCGATGGCGTTCATCCCCTCGCCGCTCATGATCGGCGTCAGCCGCCGGCGTAGCGGTATTTCTCACCGGCCGAAAGCGGGCTCACCAGCCGGAAGTCGCCGAAGCCGCTCTCGTCGACGAACACGAGCCGGAGGCCGCGGTCGTAGTACTGCCAGGTCTCGATCGCCTTGCCGTCGCTCCGGAACGGATCGGTGGTCACGTTGTCCGGCGGGCCGTAGATGATGTAGACCCGCCCCTTGTCGGTGAGCCAGCCGGCGGCATAGCTCCGGTAGCGGTCGTTGGCGTACTGGATTCTGCCGAAGTAATCGTCCATCGCCTCGTTCTGCGGCGTGCCCGGCGTCGGGTCCAGACGCTGCCAGAATTCGGAGTAGCGCTTCTGCCGCTCGTTGAATCCCTCGCCATCACGGATATAGTCCATCTCGGTCTGCGTGGCCACGTAGCGGAGCTGCGAGATCTTCTCATTCAGCTCGTCCTCGCTCAATGGCAGCCGATCCACCGATCCCTCGATCCTCACCATGCGCTGCGTGGCCGCGAGTGTCTGCGTCGAGTCGTCGGCCGGATGCGCCTTCAGCTCCACCATGTAGCTGCCACGGCTGATGCCGGTGTAGCCGAGCCGGATCCACTGCTGTGAGCGCCCGGCCGGAATCGTCTTGGCGACGCTCTGCGACTGCACGCCCTTTCCGTCCGGAGTGCGATACTCGGTCGTGAGAGTAAAGGAGGTCTTGCCGGTGTTGTTGTAGGCCTCGAAGAAGATGAAGTATCCCTCGGCGGCGCGGCTCACATCCTCGGTCAGCAGGGGAGTGATCACGAACCCGGAGGAATCCTCCCGGATCTTGTTGACCAGCAGAAGGCCGCTGAGGGTGAAGGGAAACTTGGTGTAGTCGATCGTGGTGACGTTCCGCTTGTTCGAGATGGCGAGATTCGTCCGTTGATCGAGCAGCTCCAGGCTGGCGACGTAGGAGCCGGCCGGCACCACGACCGGGAGCTGATAGAACTCCATGTGCTGCCGCGCTCCGGAGGCTCCGGCCGGCGTGCGGACGGTTCGCATGAACGTGGTGTCCAGCCAGCTCTTGCCACTCCCTTCCACCTTGATCCGCGCCTGGTACCGGGCGATGAACTGCGCCCCGTTCCGCTCGAAGGAGAGCGCCTCGCTCGGCACGGCCAGATACAGATCCAGCCGCGTGGAGTCCGGCGTCGTGCCGGCGAAGGAGATCGCATCGAAAAAGACCTGACCACTTTCGGTGCGCTGGGCATGCGCCGTCAGCGCGGAGAGGAGGAGAAAGGCCGAGAGATAGCGTTTCATGAAGTGCGATCAGTGCGTGTGAGCGTCCGGCCGGCGCGGCGCGCTCGATATCAGCGTGATAGCATACGCGATAAGCGCGCGATGGGCGCGATGGCGCGCGCCACGGCGTGGCCGCGGCCGGCTTGGTGCATGGGGACGTTGCACGGGGGCGTGCGGCACTCGACGTGCCGCGCGGGGAGAGTACCGTCCGGGATTATCCCACCACCGGGAGGAGCGGCAGCGACATTTCCTCGGGAATCGAGACCACCTCGCCGAACAGATCGTAATCGATCGCGCCGGTGATCTCCACCTCGACGAACGTTCCCGGCGTCAGCGGCGTCTCGGAGGTGATGTAGACCTCGCCGTCGACCTCCGGAGCATCGCGACGGGAGCGGCAGATGTACTCGCCATCCTGCTCGCGCTCGACGAAGACGATCTCACGGGTGCCGATCAGCGCCTCGTTCTTGCGCGCGGAGATCGAGCGCTGCAGCTCCATCACCCGCTCGATCCGCTCCTGCTTCACCTCGGCCGGAATCGGATCGCCGAGCTCGTGCGCCACCGTGTTCTCCTCCTGCGAATAGGCGAACACCCCGAGGCGATCGAACTCCGCCTCGGCCACGAAGTCCAGCAGCTCCTGGAACTCCTGTTCGCCTTCGTTCGGATATCCGATGATCAGCGTGGTCCGCAGCGCGATCCCCGGCACCTCCCGCTTGATCGTCTCGATCAGCTTGAGCATGGTGCGACGGGTGATGCCGCGGCGCATCGACTTGAGCACCGCGTCGGCGCAGTGCTGGATCGGCATGTCGATATACTTGCAGATCGCCGGCTCACGGGCGATCACCGGCAGGATGTCCACCGGGAACTTGGCCGGGTAGGCATACATCAGGCGGACCCATTCGATGCCGCGCACCTGCGCCAGCTTCTCGAGCAGCGTCGCCAGGGTGCGGCTTCCGTAGAGATCCAGCCCGTAATAGGTCGTGTCCTGTCCAACCACCACCAGCTCCTTCACCCCTGACTGGGCCAGATAATTGGCCTCCATCAGGATATCCTCCATCGGCCGCGAGACGTGGTCGCCACGCATCAGCGGGATCGCGCAGAAGGAGCAGGGGTTGTCGCAGCCCTCGGAGATCTTCAGGTAGGCGGACTTCGTTCCGGGCGGAACGAATCGGTCGCTCAGCAGATCGAGCTTCGGATTCGGGTTGATGGTCTTCAGGATGTTCAGGAAGTCGGTCACGCCGAAGTAGGCGTCGACCTCCGGGATCTCCTCCTCCAGGTCGTCCATGTAGCGCTGCGAGAGGCATCCGGCCACGTAGAGCTCGGAGATCCGTCCGTTGCGCTTCAGCTCGGCCGCCTGCAGGATCGTGTTGACCGACTCCTCCTTGGCAAGGTCGATGAAACCGCAGGTGTTGATGATCACCGCGTCGGCGCCGTCGGCCTGGTCGATGAGCTCGATGTTGTTCTTGCGAAGGAGCCCCATCAGGGTCTCGGAGTCCACGGTGTTCTTCGAACAGCCGAGCGTGACCACGTTGACCCGCTTGGTGGGGATGTCGATCTGAATCGGTCGCATGTACGATGATTGAGGTTGAGGGGAGCGCGCCGGTTGCCGAGGGAGGCGCCGAGTGGACCTTCCCGCGAATTCCGGACGATCGCGCGCAATTTACCAGATCTGGCGGCAGAACCATGCACCCATCCGTAACCGCTCGAAACGGCCGTCGGAGGGGCTGCCGTCGCCGGCATGGGAGGGAGGACGAATGAGCCCGGAGGGAATTACTCCGGAAAGCCGCGATCCGCGCCGCGGCACGGGACCGCGGCGCGCATGATACGCCCGCCGGGAGCGCCGGTCAATGCGCAATGGTGACCGGAATCGCCTCGCGTCCCGTGGGTGTCCGGAGCTCGAGCATGTAGGCTCCGCTGGCGATCTCGACGGTCGGGACCGTCAGCGTGTAGATCCCCGGCGCCAGCTCCCGCTCCAGCAGCAGCATGCTCCGGCGCCCCACCAGATCGGCCAGCACCAGGCTCACCCGTCCGCTCTCGACCACGCCGATCTCCACCGTCGCCTCGTCGCCGATCGGATTCGGGCGGACCGCCCGGAGGCCGAACGTCCCGAGATCCCGCACGATCCGGCCGTCGCCCGAGGTGCAATAGCCCTCCAGACGGAAGGTGCCGCCGACCACCTTCAGCGTGGCGCGGTCGCTCAGGAAGCGGCTCGTTTCGGTCGGGACGATGGCGCTGGTGATGGAGTCGCCGAGCGCCACCCGCGCCTCGATCACCGCGAGCGTCCCGGGGCCGCCGATCGGACGGGAGCCGGAGGCGGTGAACTCCGCCAGCCCCGGCTCGAGCGTCCGCGATGTGATGCTCCATCCTTCCGAAAGGGTGCCGTCGAGCACCACCCGCGTCGGAATCAGCATGGTCCGGTTGAAGCGCGCGCCGATCGTGTAGGAGGTGATCTCGGCCGAGGCCACGTTCTCGGCGATCGTGAGGGGAATCGCCACCAGCTCCCCCGGACGTCCGGACACCTCCGGCCAGCTCCCGGTGGCCACCACCGTGCTGGCGGCCGTGGCGGATACCCCGAAGCGGGGGAAGGAGGCGCAGAGGCCGGCCGGCTCCACGCCGAGGCTGTCGGTCGTCGTACCCGCCCGCGTGGCCGTGAAGCTCATCTCCACCGTGATCGAATCCCCCGGCTGCAGCGTCGCCGGCAGCGACGGCCGTGTCCGCGTGATGCCGAACGGCACCGGAAGCGTGAGCGTGGCGATCGTGACCGGAGCCGTTCCGTTGTTGACCAGCCAGCCGGTCGTGGTGGCCGGCGCGCCGATCGTCGCCGGCGGGAAGCTTCCGCCGGTAAAGGCGATGCTCTCGGAGATCCGCTCCCCGCGGAGCTGCACGTCGATCTCCGGCCGCTTCGGATCGTCGGTGGCGATCCTGAGGGTCGCCACCCGGACCCCGTCCGGTCCCGTCGTCGGGGCGAACGTGGCCCGTATCACGATCGAGTCACCGGGGGGGAGCGTCGTCGGCATGCCGGCCGTGGATGTGGCCGCCAGGTCGGTTCCGACCGGATCGACCGAGAAGCCCTGAATCGTCGCCGGCGCCGTTCCCGCGTTCCGGATCACGACCGAATCGGTCGCGGCGCGGCACCAGAGGAGCTTGCCGAAGCCGATCAGCCCTCGCCCGGAGATCAGGCTCCCCTCGACTCCTTGCCCAGCCACGTCGGTCGAGACGACCGTGGAGCAGAGGGAATCGATCGTGACCTGGAGCGTGGTCCCGGCCGGAATGTTGCCGGCCGCGGCGGGAGCGAAGAGCACCGCCAGGTTCGCCGAGGAACGCGGCGCGATCCGAAGCGGGAACTGCCCCGGCGCGATACTCACCGACGGCACCGACGGCGTGATCGTGGCCGACGAGACCCGGATGGTCTGCGACGTCGGGTTGTGAATCACGGCGTAGCCGGTCGCGAGCGTGGCGATCGGCACGTCGCCGAAATCGAGCGGATCCACGGTGTAGACCGGCGTGGTCCGGATGCCGGCGAGCGTCACCGTGTCGGCGATGCCGCACGGTCCTCCCGAGATCACCCCACGTCCGGTAAATCTTCCATCGGTGGGGGGATTGAAGAGAATCGTCACCGTCGTGTCACGTCCGGGAGCGATCACGTAGGGGGGCGGCGGCGCGAGCTCGAATGGCGTCGGGAACGCCGCCGCGCGGATCGTGTCGGCGATCGTCCCGTCGTTGACGATCCTGATCGTCCGCCGCGCCGGCAAGGCGCAGGCATACGCGGTGTCGAAATCCATGACGCCGGTCGAGAGCGACACGCGCGCCGAATCGCGCCGGCCGGTCAGCGGGAGCGTGATCGTCGGACGCCGCGGATCGGTGGTCGCGATCGTGAGCGTGCCGGCGGTGACGCCGCCGGTCGACGCCGTAAAGCTCACGCGGATGGTCTGGCTGGCGCCGCCGGCCAGCGTGAAGGAGGTGGGGGGCGCCACGGCGAACGCCGCCGGAGCGGCCGTGATGCCGGTAATGTCCACCGGCGTGTTGCCGAGATTGGCGATGGAAACCGTGTCCTCCACGGTCGCCGTGCCGCCGCAGGGAGGCGCGGCCAGCGTGAGCCCGCCGCGCGAGAGGGCGATCGAGGAGATGATCCCGTTCCCCTCGACGGGTCGGCAGATCTCATCGGGACAGGGACTGGAGGTATGCGCGCAGAGGTCGATCGCCGGCAGCGGCCCGGGGCCATCCGGCGTGTATTCGAGCGTCACGCGGATCGTGTCGCCGGGGAGGAGCGTCCGCGGCGGCGGGATCGAGGGCCAGACGATCCGGACGCGCGGGTCGGCCGGACGAAGCTGGAGCCGGTCGACCGCCACCGGCGTAGCGGTGGTCGACGTGTTGGTCAGCACCACGGTCTTCGTCGCCGGCGTTCCGACGCGGACATCGCCGAAGGAGATTGTCGGCACGCTGCTCTCGATGGTCGAGCGGACGGCGATGCCCCGCACGATCACGGTGAAGGTCCGGTTGCACGGGTTGGCGTGGACGAAGAGCGTGTCGAGGAAGATGCCGGGCTGGGTGGGCGTGAACCGGACGCCGATGGCGGTCCCCTCGCGCGGACCGATATCCATCGGCAGGAGGGTCGGCGTCGGGGTCGCGATCTGGAACGGCGTCGTGGAGTCGGCGCGGTCGATCGCCAGCAGTTGGGCCGGCGTCCGCTGCGCGTTGTTGTTCAGGCGGACTTCCTTGTAGGCCGGTCCGTCGCCGACGCAGATGGTGCCGAGATCGAGGAGCGTATCGACCGCGGCCAGGGAGTAGAGCTCCCGCTCCGACAGCAGATCGACGAAGTACGGGTTCTTTCCGGCCAGCGAATCGCTGCTCAGGAAGCGGATGCGGTTCAGCAGCAGCCCGCCGCCGGCGTTGACCGCGCGGACGCGGAAGGGGATCGAATCTCCCGGCTGAATCGTGATCGGGAAGCTCGACTGCGGCGGCGAGAGGATCGTGAAGCCGGGGCTCCCGCTCGGATCGAACGTCGGGTACTCCACCGTCAGCGGCGCGTTGCCGATGTTCCGGACCCCGAAGGTCTGCGTGGCCGTGTCGTTGCAGCTGATGCCGTTGACCGACCATCCCTTCTCGGAGCCGATCACGCCGGAGCGCCCGTAGCCGGTAATTGTAATCACCGTGTCCCGGTCGCAGGGGCGCGAGGTGATCCTGAGGAGGATGGTGAAGGCGCCGGTGTCGCGGGGCATCACCGTGAAGCGTATCACCGTCGAGTCGCCGCCGCGGGTCACCGCCGGTGTCGCCGGCGAACGCTGCAGCACGATCGGCGGCCCGGAGATCTGCGTCACCGAGACGATCGTGTCGCGGTAGCTGTTCTGATTGTAATAGACGACGGAGGTGTCCCGCCCGGTCCCGACGTAGATGCCACCGAGGGAGATCCGGGTCTCGCGCACGGCGAACCGCCGCTGCTCCTTCACCACGGTCACCGAAACGTCGAACGGGTTCCGGCCGGCGGCCGGATCGTTGGTCTGGAGCCGGAGCGTGCTTCCGAGCTGTCCCTGGGCGCCGGTGGTGCCGTTGAACGAATAGATCACGTCCACCGAATCTCCCGGCGCTATCGTGTCGGGGAGGGCGGGGGAGATGATCTGGAAGAGCGATGCGTTCGTGCCGCTGAAGGCGCCGCTGCGGAGCACGAGCGGACCGGTGCCGCGGTTGCGCAGGTGAACCGTGTCCCGCCGGACGATCGGACAGATGATCGTGTCGAGCTGCCGCGAGGCAGGCGCCTCGAGCGCCGGGAAGAGGTTGAGCCGGACCACCGAGGCGGCGAGCTGCGAATAGATATGGGTCGGAACCCGCTCGGTCGAGGAGTTCGGCGTCGGGACGTTGCAGCGCTGGATGGCGAAGACGTAGGCGACCGAATCGAACGGGAAGGTGATGCGGGCCTGCCAGGTGGAATCGCTCGCGACGAAGGAGCGGAAGGGGCCGCCGAAGTTCCAGGTGCCGGTCTCCCCGCGGACGAAGACGAGAATCGAATCCCCCGCGCGGCCGGTGCCCCGGATGGTCCATCGGGAGGAGTCGGCGTAGGTCAGCGTGTCCATCGTCGGCCCGGTCCACCGGACGGCGCTGGCGGTCACCGTCGGCGAGCCGACCAAGCGCCCGTCGTTCCGGAAGCGCCCCACGCCGCCGGTATCGGCCGTGGCGTTGGTGGTGGCCACCGGCGCGCCCGGGATTCCTCCCGGCACGTTGGCCGCGCCGAGGCTCACGCCGAGTCGTCCGCCGATGATGACGCACCCTCCGGCGCCGCCGGCCGCCGCGTCGCCACGGAGCGTGTTACCGGGCGCGGTGCCGTTGTGTCCGCGTCCGCCGCGCGATTCCGCCGTCGAGATCACCGCGGCCCGATTGGAATAGAGCGCGATGCCGCCGCCGCCTCCGCCGCCCACGCTGTCGTAGGCGCCCCCTCCGCACCCGCCGCCTCCGCCATGCAGCGGCACGATCTGCGGGTTGCCGATCACCTTGCCGTGGACCGCGGCGATCGAGGTGCCGGTGGCCGCCGTGGCGTTGCCGCCGCCGCCGACCGCGACGAACGCCGGGGGAGTCCCCGTATTGCTCCCGATCGACGCGCCGCCGCCGCTCTCGCCGGTGTTGTCGAACGGATGGCCGGGGCCGGCGCTCATCCATCGCCCGGTGGCGCTGAACGGGCTCACGGTCACGCCGTTGAGCGCCGCGGTGCCGCTGCCGGAGCTGGAGCCGAACCCACCGGGGGCTCCGAGCACCGGAATCGCGCTCGATCCTCCCACGAAGCCGCTCCCGAGCGGGGCATCGGCCTCACCGGGAATCGCGGGAATGGGAGGGAACGCCGAGGCCGGCCGGCTGTTGCCGTAGCCGCCGCCGCCACCGCCGCCGGGACCACCGCTCTTGCCGTAGGCGCTGGCCGAGATCACCGCGTCTGAGGCGACGACGATCCGCCCGCGGCTGATGACCACCATCGGAAGAAATCCCTGATTGCCTCCCGCCAGGGGATCGCTGTCCGACGTGTCGATCGTATAGGTTCCGGAGCCGAGGACCATGCTGTCGACGATCATCGCGCCCCGCTTCGAGCGGGCGCCCCATGAGCCGCCGGAGCCGATCATCCCGCCCCCGCTCTTGGCGCCGAAGGTCTGCGGCTGGACGATGAAGAAGGTGTCGACGTTCGAGGAGAAGGTGGCGTTGTTGGCGACGCGGACAACCTGGATCGGGATCGCGATCGGCGTCGAGCCGACGGTCACGCTCGGGCGGACGAAGATCTGGCAGCTGATCAGGCGCCCCTCCCAGCCGACGACACAGGGGGAGATCACCACCTTGCTCGTATCGGCCGCGTTGAAGCACTTCACCTCCAGCGTCGGCGCGCCGTAGAGGCCGTCGGCGGCGCCGAAGCCGCCGATCAGGTCGTACGGGGCCACCAGCTCGACGTAGGTGTTCATGCCGGGGGCGCCGACGTCGGGGAACAGATACCGGACGCGCGGCTGCTGCTGCGCCGTCGCGGTCATCCTGAGCACCAGAAACACCACGACCGGGAGCAGGAAGGTATATCGTCTCATACGATCGCTCGGCAACGGGAAGCCACGCCTCTCGACACGAGGTGCGCGGGAAATGAACTGGGGGAAAGATCGGGAGTCGTTCTCCCGGACGGGGCGCGCGGAAGCGGCCCGTCCGAGCGTGCCCTGGGGTGAGTGTGGGGGCACGAATCGGCGCGAAGCATCGAAAGGTAAAACTTGCCGCTATCGCGTGGAAGCAAATCCGTTGTGGAGAAAAAAGATGTACCTTCGGCCAGAACGATCAATTGCGGGATTTTTGCCGTGAACAGCGTGACGAGCGTCGACGAGGCGCGCCAGCGATTCCTGGATCATCTCCGGACGGAGCGGCATTACTCCGCCCACACCATCGCCGCCTACCAGGGGGATCTCTCCGATTTTCGTGCGTTTCTGGCCGAGACTCTGGCCATGGACGATCCGGATCTGGCGTCTGTCACCCGGCGCGAGGTGCGCGGCTATGTCGCCAGCCTCCATCGCCGGGGATTCGCCCGGCGGAGCGTGGCGCGTCGGCTTGCCGCCGTCCGTTCCTTCATGGGCTTCGCGGTGGCGCGCGGGATGATCGCCGCCGATCCGACGCAGCTGGTCTCGGCGCCGAAGCAGGAGAAGCGTCTGCCGACGGTGATCGCCGCCGACGAGGCCGTTCGGATGCTCTCGGCGCCGGACACCTCCACCGCGGCCGGCTGCCGCGATCTGGCGGTGCTCGAAACGCTCTATTCCGCCGGCCTGCGCCGCTCCGAGCTGGCCTCGCTCAGGCTCGGGGATATCGATTTTCACGGCTCGACCCTCCGCGTGCTCGGCAAGGGAGGGAAGGAGCGGATCGTCCCGTTCGGATCGCCGGCCGCCGCCGCCCTCCGAGGGTATATCGCGCGGCGCCACGAGCTGGCGGCCGGGGCCGATCCGTCCGAGCTCTTTCTCAATGGCCGCGGCCAGCCGCTCGGCCCGCAGGGAGTCTACCGGATCGTGACCAGATATATGAGCGGCGTCACCGAACAGAAGAAGCGGAGCCCGCACGTGCTCCGGCATTCCTTCGCCACCCACATGCTCGACCGCGGCGCCGGGCTTCGCGAGGTGGGGGAGCTGCTCGGGCACTCCTCGCTGGCCAGCACGCAGATCTACACGCACGTCACCGTGGAGCGCCTGAAGGAGGCGTATCAGCGTGCCCATCCGAGGGCGGAGGAGGAATGATCGGACGATCCGCCGGGCATCTCCGCGGCACTCTCCTCCCCCTGGCGCTCATGGTGCTCGGGCTGTCGGGAACGCCGGCGCTGGCCCAGCATGGCGACGGCCCGGCGACGGATGGGAGCACTCCCCCGGCCGGCGTGTCGGGACCACCCCCCTTGCCTTCCAACCGGCCGGCACACCCGTCGGCGCAACCACGGGAGCCTCCGACGGACAACCGCCGCTCCGCCTGGATGATTCGCTCGCCGCCCCCCTGGGGGGGCGCGATTCGGTGGTCTGGAAGCCGAGGGAGACCGATGTGCTCTCCCTTGGTCTGGAAGTTGTACCCTCCCCAGCCGAAGGAAGCTTCTTTGAGAGCTACCGCGGGCTCGGGGGAAAACTGGATCAGCTCGATCCGACCTCTCTGCTGAGCCTGACGGCCCGCATCATTGCAAGCAACTCGTTGCGATGGACGTTCAGTGGGGGGTACATGCGGGTCGGATTCATCGACTATTACGAGTCGGCGCGCTTTGCGCCGTCGGATACCGGCGTTGTGGCGGTGCCGGCGGCCTCGGTGACCGAGAAGCTCGACGCGACGGTGATTCCGATCCTGGGCGGGGTGGAGTGGGCGCCTGTCAGGTCCCAGTTCACTACCTATGTCGGCGCCCTGGCCGGCGTGACGGTCAGCTCCGTCACCTGGACCACGGGCACCCGGGCCTATGGTCTGGTCGACTACCGTCGGCCGGTGACCAATGTCGACGGGATCGGGGTTTCCCCGGCGGCGCGCATCTTCGCCGGAGTCGATCTTCGATTCGACTACTTCTCGACGGTCGGCGGACCCTTCCGCGGCATCTACGTCGAGGCGGCATATCTCTATCTTCCACTGTCCCGTGGCTACTTCGAAGAGCTCAGGCGAACCTCCCGGGGAGTGAACCTCCTTCCGGGAGCCGACCGGGCGACGATCAACGCGGGGGGCCTGTCGATCACCTTCGGGGTGAGCGTGCAGTTCCCGCGGCGCGAGAAATCGGGATGATTATTCAAGGGAGTAGGACATGATTATCACATTCACGGCGCGTCATTTCAAGGCGCCGACGCAGCTCCAGCAGTTCGCCGAGAGCTCGATTCAGGGACTGACGCAGTTCTATGACGGTATCGTCACCGCCGAGGTGGTCCTCGACGAGCTGGCGACCGCCGGCGACAACAAGATGGCCGAGGTGGTCCTCTCGGTCTATCGCGAGAAGCTGTTCGCCAAGGAGATGACCGACGATTTCATGAAGAGCATCACTGCCTGCGTCGACAAGCTCGAGCGGCAGTTGACCAGGTACAAGAGCAAGCTCCACCAGGGGCAGCATCCGCACGAACGCCCGGAGATCACCTCCGAAGAGGAGGAGATCGCTTCCGACGAGATCTGAGCCGATCGCGCCGGAGCCACCCGGCCCAGGCGCGGGATTTCACGATACATCGGTGAAGCCTGGTCGACGTCCGCGCGGCGCGACCAGGCTTCGCCACGATGACGCCGACCACGCCCGAGGCGCGGGCCACGCCCGAGGGCGGGCCTCCCGAACGGAACCGGCATACGCCGAGGTCCCGACACCTCCGGAGGCGGCCGGCCAGCCGACGGCACGACACCCGAACCCGATCCACTCGACATCAGGACCGAAGCTCCATGAGCGTCTTGCGCAACATCCAGGAGATCCACAAGAAGAGCATCACCGTCGGATTTCTCGCCGACGAGTGCCGCGACCGCTTCCAGCTCCGCCCGCTCAACGACGGAGTCGGGCGCGACAAGCTGGTGACCGACAAGAACCTGCACCGTCCGCAGCTGGCGCTGACCGGCTATACCAAGCTCTTCAGCTTCCATCGGGTGCAGGTGCTCGGCAACACCGAGATGTACTACCTGAAGAGCCTGCCGCGCGAGCGGCGTCTGGAAGCCTTCAGAACCCTTCTCGGCTTCGACGTCCCCTGCCTGATGATCACCACCGGGAACGAGCTCGAGCCGGAGCTGCTGCAGATCGCCACCAATGCCGGCATCGGCGTCTTCAGCACCCCGTACGAGACCACCAAGGCGGTCTATTTCCTCGGCGACTTCCTCGACGATCAGTTCGCTCCCTACTCGCCGGTGCATGGCGCGTTCGTCGACGTCTACGGCATCGGCCTCCTCTTCATTGGCCGGAGCGGCATCGGCAAGAGCGAGGTGGCGCTCGACCTGGTCGAGAGGGGGCACCGGCTGGTGGCCGACGATATCGTGATGGTGACCCGAAAGGGGGAGGGGATCCTGATCGGCTCCGGGACCGACCTGGTGCAGCACTTCATGGAGGTGCGTGGCCTGGGGCTGCTCGATATCCGCCAGATGTTCGGCATCCGCGCCATCCGCTTCCAGAAACGGGTCGAGCTGGTGGTGGAGCTGGAGGACTGGGATCCAACGGCCGACTACACCCGCACCGGTCTGGACGACTCCACCGCGGAGCTTCTCGGGGTGGAGATACCTTATGTACGACTTCCGATATTTCCCGGAAAAAACATCACCGTTATAGCAGAAGTCATCGCGTTGAACTATCTTTTGAAGCACTACGGCTATAACGCCGCGAAGGTCTTTGCCGACAAGCTCACGAGCGCAATCGCGCGCAACTCCTCACGTTCAGGCTCCTCCGGTAACCGGTCGACGCCATATTTTGAGCACGATTTCGAGTAGCACTTTAAGTCGGGACGCCTTTCCCCTTCCTTTGTATCGCGGAGTATAATTTCGCGCGGCATATTGGGGAGGGGGCGACTAACCTCGGCGTGGCATCGAACGTTCTCGAAGCGTGGGCATACATGCGCGATCGCGCTCCAGGCGGGCGCCCCGGGTCCGGTGAAGGAGGGCGCCTCGGCAGTGGGATCGGCACATCTCCAACCTCAACCAACGCTTCGAGGCCTACCATGCAAGGTATCGAGTCCGTGCGTCGCTTCTCCTACGCTCTCCTCTGGCTCACCATGATCGCGGCCCTCGTCCAGATCGTTACCGGCTGATCGATCGCGGCCGACCTTTCCGGCCGCCCGACAGCCGTCCTCGCCGTCTCTCCCCAGGACCATAGCAACTTCCGGAACACTTCGGTCTTCCCCGCGTGCGGAGTATCTTTGCCGCTCAACACGCGTGGCGGGCCGTTGTCGTTTCTCGACGCGAGGGCCGCTGGAGCCAGGCGGCTCATCGTCGAGATCCGGTCAGTTGAGATTGTACTGTAACACGCAGGTGGTGTGGGAGTGGAACAGGAACGAGAACAATTCGCACGTGATCGAATGGAACAGCCGGGGGAAGGATCGTTGCTGTCATATACGTTGAGGCAGACGGATCCGCTGGGAGTACTGGCGGCGGGGGAGTCGCGTGGCGGCGGCGATCGGCGGCGCGTGTCCGAAGAGGGACGTCCCCTGGAGGGAGCACCCGAGCAGGGCACGGGCGAGGGCCACACCGGCGAGATCCTCGATCGGGGGAACGAGCTGATGCTGGAGCTGAAGCGGGGGAACCGCGCCGCGCTCCATCGTCTGTTCGCTCTCTATAACGGCAAGCTCTACAATTACATCCATCGGATCGTCGGTGACGCCGAGAGCGCCGAGGATATCGTGCAGGAGACCTGGCTGTCGCTCTACGAGCGGCGCGAGGGATACCAGCCGATCCATCGGTTCTCCACCTGGCTGTTCACCATCGCCCGGCGCAAGGCGCTGAGCGAGATCCGGCGCCGGAAAGTCCGCGCCGTGGTCCGCTCGCTGACCGCGATGGCCGAGCGACGCAACGGGGAGGAGTACGAAGCTCCCCAGCGGACGTTCTCCGATCCCGACGCGGTGGCCGACGGCAGAATCGTGGCCGCGATGGTCGAGCGGGCGCTGGCGCGCCTGTCGGCACAGCATCGCGAGATCGTGATGCTGCGCGACGTGGAGGGATTCGAGAACGAGGAGATCGCCGAGATCCTCGGATGGAGCGCCAAGCCCGGCGCGATTCGCAAGCGGGTCTTCGACGCGCGGGAGGCATTCCGCAAGGCGATGGCCGAGCTCGGATATGACGAGCAGCGGTAAACCCCGGTGATCACCCCGGTGCCGACCTCCGGCCCGGTATCGATCCACTCAGGCGGCGAGCCGTGCGTGCGGCCGTTCGATGAACGTTCAGGAGTATTTCACAGTCATCAGAAACATGAGCGACTTTAAGTACGATCGACCCGAAGCACCTTCCTCCTGGGATCAGTATGCTCGAATGTTAAAGGATCTGCCGGCGCATGATGCGCCGGCGGATCTTCTCTCCCGCATCGATTCCCGTCTCGACCGCCCGAATCCGGCCCGATTCAGCCGACCGGCCGTTAAATGGGTTCTCGTTCCGACCGTTGCCGCGACGGCGCTTCTGGGAATTCTGCTCGTCACCAATCACGGCAACCAGGCCCCGATCAACCAGAAACAGATCGTCCGCCCGATCGTCAACGACTCGCTTACCGCCGGTTCCCGCAACGCCCGCCGCAACGTCCGCCGCATCGCCCCCCCGCTGATCCAGTCCGACACCGCCGTCCAGATCGACACTTCCATCCCGACCGCGATTCCCGCTTCCCCGACGGAGGACCCGATCGTCCCCGGCATTCGCCCGGCGCCGAATCGTCAGGTGCATCCGACCGAGGTGACCACCGGGGGACCGCGGCGGTAACGCCCATCGCGGTAACGCCCATCGCGGTAACGCCCATCGCGGTAACGCCCATCGCGGTAACGCCCATCGCGGTAACGCCCATCGCGGTAACGCCGCGCCGAGCCCTCTGAACGGAATGGGCGGTCGGATCCACCCGGTCCGATCCGCCGGTCCGACTTGCCGGTCGGGGAGGGAATTATTCCCTCTGGCCGATCAACGTTCGCTTGTGTAACTTCGTCCGCCTCCGAAGGTAATCCGAAGGCAACCCACAGCAGCCTCTCCCCGATGACGACGGCCAGGGCATGTCGATATGTCCTGCGCGTTGCGTGCGCCGGCGTTCTCGTCGGCGCGCCCCGGTCGCATGGGGAGATGCCGCACATCAAGTCAGAGCCATTTCAACCAACATGAAGAGAATCTCATCGCTCGTCCGCCGCACCGGATCGATCTGGATGCTCGCCGTCCTCGCGGTCGCCGCCGGCGGATGTGGCAACAAGAACACCGAGGGCGCCGCCAACACGAGCGCCAAGGCGGACGGCCCTCCGGTGCAGGGTGACTGGGTCGTGGTGCACGATCTGGCCGATCCGGAGACTTTGAACCCGCTAACGTCGCAGGATGCCGGTGCGCAGGAGATCCAATCTCCTTACATCTACGAGACGCTCACGACCCTTGCCCCTGATTTGTCGCGTATTCCCGTACTGGCTGACTCGCTCCCGAAGATGTCCGATGACCACCTGAGCTATGAGTACCACATTAGGCCGGAAGCGAAGTTCTCGGATGGCCACCCAGTGACCGCGGAAGATTTCATCTTCTATGTCAAGGCGATCAAGAACACCTACATCTTTGAGGCAGCTCCGACTCGTGGCTATTTCGGTCGTGTTAAGTCAGTGGAGATGGTGGACAACGATCCTCACCGGATTCGCTTCGTGATGTCGGAGCCATACTACCTCGGCGCGGACATTACCGGAAGTGTTACTGCATTGCCGAAGCACATTCTCGATCCAAAGAACGTCTCCGACAAGCTCACCTTCGATGAGCTCAACGCCGGTGACCCGAACAAGAACCCGGCGATGCATGAGATGGCGGACTATCTGCGGAATACCGACAGGAGTTTCGATCCGAAATTTCTCATTGGCTCTGGACCCTATATTTTTGAGGAATTCCGTCGAAACGATCGCGTAGTACTCCGGCGCAACCCGAACTACTGGGATAAGTCCGGTCCCTATGCCAAGGCCTATCCCGACAAGATCATTTGGCGTACCATCAACGATTACAACGCTGCGCTCACCTCGCTCAAGGGGGGAGAGATCGACGTGATGCCTCGTATGGAAAAGGTCCAGTACAATAACGAGAAGGATCGTCTTTCGCAGAATCATTTGCGACTCGCTGCGTATGACTTCCCAGGCTATAACTACATCGGCTATAACCTGAAGCGACCACTGTTCAACGATAAGCTGGTGCGTCAGGCGCTGGCTCACGCGATCAACCGCGACGCGATCATCCAGAAGATCTACTTCGGCATGGCCCGCCCGGTGCAGTCGCCGATCTTCTACATGAGTAAGGAGGCGGACACGACCCTCCCCATCATCAAGTATGATCTGGAGAAGGCCAAGCAGCTCCTGGCACAGGCTGGCTGGATCGACAGCGACGGCGACGGCATTCTCGACAAGGTGATCGATGGCAAGAAGACCGATTTCCGCTTCACCATTCAGCTGAACTCCGGCAACCAGTCGCGCAAGCAGATCGCGCTTGTCTTCGTCGACGCGCTCAAAAAGCTCGGCATCGACGCCAAGACCACCGAACTCGAATGGGCCACCTTCTTGCAGCGTCAGCGTAGCCACGATTTCGATGCGTTCATCGGAGCCTGGGCAACGGATCCTGTCGAGGGAGACCTCTATCAGATCTGGCATTCGAAGTCCTCCGAACAGGGGGGCTCGAACTTCGGGTTCTACAAGAACGAGCGTCTCGATCAGCTGATCGAGTCCAACCGGACCGAGTTCGACTGGAACAAGCGTCTGGCCGCCTACAAGGAGATGCAGAAGATCATCTATGATGATCAGCCCTACAACTTCCTGGTCTCGGAGCGCTTCACCGGCGCCTACAGCGATCGTTTCCAGGATGTCCAGTTCTTCGCCCCACGTCCGTGTTACTATGCCGGCTGGTGGTGGGTGCCACTCTCGGCCCAGAAGTACAAGGGAACCAAGCAGGTCGCGATGAACTGATCGCGATCCGGCATGCCGGCCGCCCCCGCGGTCGTCGGCTCGCCATCGAACCTGTCCGAATCATTGAGCGCCCCGTCGTGCCACACGCATGACGGGGCGCTCTAGCATCAAGCCGGTGCGTTTCCGTATCTTCACGCGTCTGATCAAGACCCTGCCCGACCGAACTTCCGTCAGTATTCGCAAGATCGATGGCGACATACATTCTCCAGCGTATCCTTCTGTTCATTCCGACGCTCATTCTCATCACGATCGTCACCTTCGGGATCAGCCGTCTGGCGCCCGGAGATCCGGCCGAGCTGAAGGCCGGCATCGCCGGCGAGAACCAGCAGGCCAACCGCGAGGTGACCGCCGAGACGATCAAGAAGATCCGCGAGGCCTGGCATCTGGACGAGCCCGTCTGGAAGCAGTACTTCCGCTGGGTGGGTGACTTGGTCACCCTGGACTTCGGCAAGTCGTTCAAGGACAACAAGCCGGTGATGGAGAAGATCGGCGAGCGGATCCCGATCACCCTGGCGATGAGCCTGATCTCGATCGTGCTGGCGTATATCATCGCAATCCCGATCGGCATCCACTCGGCCACGCATCCGGGGAGCACGGGGGATAAGGTGATGACCACGCTCCTGTTCATGCTCTATTCGCTCCCGTCGTTCTGGATCGCCACCCTGGCGATCATCTACCTCGGCGGCGGCGATTACCTGAGCATCTTCCCGGCGTCGAACCTCTATTCGATCGATTACTCCGAGACCTGGTCCTTCTGGCAGAAGGCGGCCGACATCAGTTGGCACCTGGCGCTGCCGATGATCATCTATACCTACGGCAGCTTCGCGTTCATCTCCCGGCAGATGCGCGGAGCCATGCTCGAGACCGTCCGCCAGGACTACATCCGAACGGCGCGCGCCAAGGGGCTCGCCGAGAGGACGGTGGTCTACAAGCATGCCCTGCGCAACTCCCTGATCCCGATCATCACGCTGCTGGCCGGACTCCTTCCGGGACTGATCGGCGGGTCGATCGTGGTGGAGAAGATCTTCTCGATCCCCGGCATCGGACTGCTGGCCTTCCAGGCGCTGCTCGAGCGCGACTATCCGATCATCATGGCGGAGCTGACGCTGACGGCGGTGCTGACGATGCTCGGCGTGCTCCTGGCCGATATCATGTACTCCGTGGTCGATCCCCGGATCGCGTTCTCCCGCAAGTCGTCCGGGTGATACCTCGGCCGCTGGCACGGCCGCGCGCGGTCCGGTCCGGCGTGGAGCCTCGCTCCGCCGGCCATTGAGGGAGAGCCGGCCTCGACGCCGGCGGTTCACGGAACGTCCAACATGGCAATCACGAACTCTTCATGGCGATAGAAACGTCAACACAGGTCCACTCCGGCCCGCAGGCCGACGGCGTCGACGCGGGCGCCGTCACCGAGAAGAAGAAGAACGATCAGAGCTACTGGAGCCTGGTTCGCCGGCAGTACAAGAAGAACTCGCTGGCGATGATGGGGCTCTACTTCATCTGCTTCATGTTCTTCATCGCGATCTTCGCGGACTTCCTGGCCAACGACAAGCCGATCGTCTGCAAGTACAAAGGGGAGGTGCTGGTCCCGGTGGTCAGGGATTACCTGGTCGGGCTCGGCGTCGGCAGCTACAGCCGCGAGCTGGCCAACGCCGACTGGAAGGCGCTGAACTACGATTGGAAGGTCTTCCCGCCGATTCCCTATACCGGCAACGGCACCGACATTCTCGCCTCGGCGGTCAAGCCGTTCGAGTCCGGCAGCGATCATTACCTGGGCACCGATCAGCTCGGGCACGACGTATTGGCCGGCCTGATTCACGGCTCCCGGATCTCGCTCTCGATCGGCTTCGTGTCGATGGGGCTGGCGGCGATCATCGGGGTGATTCTCGGCGCGCTGGCCGGCTACTTCGGCGGGTGGACGGATATCCTGATCTCCCGCGTCATCGAGCTCTTCCTGAACTTCCCGACCTTCTTCCTGATCATCGTGATTGTCTCCTTCTTCGACGCGAACATCTGGCTGGTGATGCTGGTAATCGGCGTGACAGGGTGGATGGGGATCGCGCGTCTGGTGCGCGGCGAGATCCTGCGGGTCAGAAACATGGAGTACGTGACCGCGGCCAACTCGCTCGGCTTCGGCTCCAGCCGGATCATCTTCCGGCACGTGCTGCCGAACTCGCTGGCGCCGGTGTTCGTCTCGGTCGCCTTCGGCATCGCCGGGGCGATTCTGCTGGAGAGCTCCCTGTCGTTCCTCGGCTTCGGCGTGCCGGCCACGATCGTCACCTGGGGCTCGGCGCTGAACCAGGCCACCTCGAACATCAACGACTGGTGGATGGCGGTGTTCCCGGGACTGATGATCTTCCTCACCGTCGTCAGCTACAACCTGATCGGCGATGGCCTGCGCGATGCCACCGACCCGCGCCTGAAGACCTGAGCCCTTTCGACACGACATGCATCTTGCGAACGAGCCCGCCTGGGGAGAACCCCCGGCGGTCTCGTTCGTGAAGCGACCTCCCATGTCGGTGGCCGCATGATCGCCGGCGCACCCAGCGGCGCGTCTTCGACGCGCGCCATTCTCGCCGCCGGAAAGAGCGGCCACGGAAGGCCGCCCCTACATCCCACCTGGCTCTGAGAACGTGTGCGCGCCCTGGTGGACGATCTTCCTCGGGGCGGTTTCTCCGTCGGAGCGGTAATGGGCCGCTATCTCCCCGATCGCCGCGCGTCGTATACGCATCGCGCACGCAACGAATGCTTCCGACGAGCAATCCCGCCACCGTGCCGATATTCGCCAATGCGCGCACGCTGAAGACGTGCGCCTACCACTGTGCGGTTATCAGGGGCGTACGTTCCCCGTGGCTCCTCGTCCAGGTCGCGACCGCTCCGCCGTCCGCCAATGCGCGCACGCTGAAGACGTGCGCCTACCTCCGTGCGGTTAATCAGGGGCGTGCGTATCGCGTGGCTCCTCGTCCAGTCCGCCACCGCTCCGCCATCCGCCAATGCGCGCACGCTGAAGACGTGCGGCTACCGGTGTGCGGTTAACAGGGGGCGTACGGCCCGCGCTGATACTCGCCGAACGTGCCATTCTTGCCGCCGCATGCCCAAGCATTCCCGACTGTATCCACACCGATTGCCGTACGTCATTGGCCCGCGCTCGGGGCGTCGTTGGAAGTGCCGTCACGGGGCGGCGCGCATGAGGAGGTGTCGTAAAGGGCACTTCAGGTGGCCACGCCGCCGGGTTCTCAGAACGTGGGGGCGAAGCGGATCACGAAGATGGGCGACGCATCCACGTCGGTTCGGATTGCCGCGCCGATCCGGAAACGTCCGTCGGGGCTGCCTAAATAGAGTCCCATCGAATGTTTGTATCCCTTCAATCCCGCCGGGAATCCTCCCAGGAGTGTTGCGTCCGGGCCGGGCAGCCCCACGCCCCCCAGGTTGTTCTCGATGATGATTCGGGTGCCGGACGGGCCCACGCCACCCCCTTTGCGGCTGATTTCGATATCGGGGACGGAGAAGGGAACGCCGTCGAACAGCGCCAGTACCACCTCGGTCTGCAGCAGGAACATCCTGTCCCCCTCCATCGAGTTCTGGGGGTATCCTGGGAGCGTGCCGAAGCCGCCCAGCGTGAACATCCGTTGAAGCGGCAGGTCGCCGGTCGAGCTGGCGGCCCGGAGGCGGCCGTTGAGCCAGAGGAAACGGGGAATCACCAGCGCCTTCACCCGGGCGTCGAGGATGTACTGGCTGAAACGTCGGGAGTCGATGCCGAACTCGGCCCGCGCCTCGGCACCGTAGCGGAAACTATTGATGGAGCGTCGCGTGATGTAGTCGGTCGTCCCGGTGAAGAGGATGCTTCTGAGCGGCCCCTCGGTTACCGCGGGAACGTCCCGGAACGGCTGTTTCGGTCCGAAGATGGACCACTGGGATTCGAGGCGGGAACTCCTGTAGGAATCGTAGCGGAACTCGGCGCCGATACCGGTCCGCTGGTCGAGGAACGTCTCCAGGCCGACCGAGAAGCCGCGGCGCTGGAAGTAGTCGCGCGTGTCGATCCCGGCCAGCGTCGCGAAGAAGGTATTCTCGATGGGCCCCATCTTCCAGGCGTCCCGCGTATCGGTGACGAGGTGCGCCTCCAGCGAGATCCGGAGCGGCGCCGCCTCGGAGAGCACATCCCGCGTCAGCCCCGCGCCGGCTTGCCAGTAGTGCGATCCGAACCCGTAGCCGAGCGTGAGCCACCCCTGCACCCGTCCGTCGATGAACGCCCGTTCCGGCAGATCCCCGCCCGCGCCGACATAGAGTCCGTCGGCCCTGTCGTAGCTGATGATCGAGTAGGCGTCCTCCAGACGGAGGAACTCGGTCGACATATCATCGCTGACTGGAAACCGCGCATGCCGGCCCGTCGGAAGAGGGGCCCGTTGTATGGCCGAATCCAGGGCGGTGTAGGGGCGCATCGGATCGTCGAAGAGCCGGTCATCCCCGCGGACCACCGAATCGGCCGCGTGCTGCGCGTCGTCGCTGGTCTGAGCGGCGAGCCGGGCCAGGGGAGGGGCGGCCAGGAGCGCGGCCAGGCAGAGGGTGCGCAGGTGGCGCCGGAGCGGCCGGGGAGCGGTTGCACGCGCGGCATCGCTTCCGGAGGCGCTTCCGGAGACGCTTCCGAAGACGGGGTGGGGGTGGAGGAGGAAGCGGCGAATCGACGCCGTGAGGGAGCCTTTACACGGATTCACATCTGTCTCCTTGTTCGAATTGACCCGTTTGGTTTACATTTGCACCGTTCAGTCGGAATATGACCCGCTGGTCATTATTTGGATACGTAGTACAAAGTGTGAACTGAATATTCGCTGATAGCGGAATAATCATGATACAGCAGCTTCCAAGACGTGAGAGGGAGCGCCAGATGAGGCGCCAGGAGATCATAGAGGCGGCCAGGACTGTCTTCGCGCGCAAGGGCTTCTCCGATGCCAAGCTCGAGGACGTGGCCGAGATGGCGGAGTTCGGCAAGGGAACCCTGTACAACTACTTCACGAACAAGGAGGCGCTCTTCGCCTCCGTGATCGAGGACTCCTTTGCCACGGTGCGGGGGATCGCCGAGGAGGCGCTTGCCGCGGATGTCTCCTTCGAGGAGAAGATCGACCGCTTCATCAGCGGCGAGCTCGGATACTTCTTCCACAACCCGGACGCGATGCATCTGATGATGCGGGAATCCCACTACCTGCGTGGGAATAACCCATTGATGCAATTGCTCCCGCAACTTCTGCTGATCCTGGGCGATACGATCGCCGCCGAGCAGAAGCGCAAGACCATTCTCACCAAGGCCGAGCCGGTCGAGCTTGCCTCGCTTCTGATGAACCTCATGTTCGGCCAGTTCAGCGTCAGGGTCTACAAAAAGATCTGCGCCGGGCTGAACAACGGGGAGAACCCGAGCGACTGCAACCTCTCGACCGTCTTCGGCGAGATGAAGCCGACCGAGATCGACACCGAGATCGCCTCGGCCACGAAACTGATCCGGACGGTGTTCCTCCACGGCATCATGCAGTGATCGACGCCCCGTTTGCCCCCCAGCTACTGACGAGCACATCCAGCCAGAGAAATACACCGAGAGCTTCCATGAAAACGTCGAGGCTGATCCCGATTCTCCTGTTTGCCGGCTTCCTGAGCGCCAACGCCCAGCAGCCGGTCCAGCTCACGCTGGACAAGGCGATCGAGACCGCACTTATCAACAATCGCGACCTGAAAGTGACCCGCCTCTCGATCGAGAACGCGGACGCGCAGGTGTCCGAAGCGTTTGGAAACGCGCTTCCCACGCTCACGTTCAACGCCCGCTATACCAACAACATCCAGCGCCAGGTGTTCTACATCCCCGGCGCCGATGGGGTGGTGCGCCCGATCGAGATCGGTTCGCAGAACGCCGTCTCCACCGACCTGACCCTCAATCAGATCGTGTTCAACAGCGCCGTGTTCACCGGCGTGAAGACCTCCGAGATCTACGCTAAAATTTCCCGCCAGCAGCTCCGCTCCAAGACGGCCGACGTCGTTCTCAACGTCAAGAAGGCCTACTACGACGCGCTGCTCGCCCGCGACCTCCTGAAGGTCAACGAGACCCTCCTGGCCAACGCCGAGGAGAATCTCACCAACACCCAGCAGCTTACCCGCGCCGGCGTCCGCGCCGAGTTCGATGCGGTCCGCGCCGAGGTGCAGGTGGCCAACCAGCGCCCGGCCGTCGTGCAGTCGCGCGACAACTACGAGCTGGCGCTCGATAACCTGAAGGTGATCCTCGGCACCGATTCCGATCAGCCGATCGAGCTGACCGAGTCGCTGGTCCGTCCCGTCTCGGCCACTGCGACCGACGAGCCGGGGCTCGACGACGCGCGCCGGATTCTCGAGGACGCCAACCCGCAGCTGCAGGCGCTAAGCTACATGCGCGACGTCAACGAAGACTTGATCAAGATCAAGAAATCGGATTATCTGCCGACGGTTTCTCTCTTCGGCACCTATCAGCTCCAGGCGCAGGCCGACAAGCTGGGGGATCTCGATTTCCAGCCGACCTCCTACGTCGGGCTGAACCTGAGCCTGAACATCTTCAACGGCAAGAAGACCGCGTCGCAGGTGACCGAGGCGCAGGTGCAGTACGAGCAGTCGAGGCTTCAGTTCGAGCAGGCGCGCCACGGGCTCCGTCTGCAGCTGGAGTCGGTGCTCCGCCGGATCAAGTACGCCAAGGAGCGGATCCAGTCGGGCGACAAGACGATCGAGCAGGCCGAGCGCGGCTACAAGATCGCGACCACCAGCTACCGCGCCGGAACCGGCACGCAGCTCCAGGTCAACGACGCCGATCTGGCGCTGGCCCAGTCGAAGCTCAATCAGCTCTCGGCCGTGCACGATTACCACGTCGCCGTCGCCGAGCTCGAGCAGCTCCTCGGGCAGCGCTATCAGGTTACTCCGGATGGAGAGGATGTCCGCTACAGCCTCCGTTGATCGGAAGGTTTCGGATGCCCGAGTCCCCCCAGCCGACGCCCATAGGAAAGAAAGTTCTCAACAACGGAATACATACCTCTTACAGCTATGAAAAAGGTACTTGCAGCGGTCGTGATGATCGGCCTGGTAGCCCTGGCAATCTTCACGCTCAAGGCCAACAAGGCCAAGGCGGATGCGAAGGCCTCCAAGTCGCGCGTCAACATCGCGGTCCCGGTCTCGATCGTTCCGGTCGATCGCCAGAAGATCCAGCAGAACCTCGCCATCGTCGGAACCGTGATGGCCAACAACGACGTGATGGTCACCTCCGAGACGCAGGGTCGTATCAAGCAGATCTTCGTCGAGGTGGGAGATTACAAGCAGGCCGGCGCGGTGCTCGCGCAGGTCGATGACGAGCTCAAGCGCGCCAGCCTGGTCACCGCCGAGGTGAACCTGCAGAAGGCGCAGGACGATGTGAAGCGCTACGAGCAGCTCTATCAGGACAAGGCGATCTCCGAGCAGCAGATCGAGACCGCGCGCCTGGCCGTCCGCGCCGCCGAGGCGCAGGTGACTACCGCCCAGCGCCTGCTGCGCGACACGCGCATCACCGCGCCGATCTCCGGCGTCGTCACCGCCCGTCCGGCCAGCCTCGGAGCCACGATCCAGAACGGAACGCCGATCGTCAACATCGTCGACATCTCCCGTCTGAAGGTGAAGGTGAACCTGCCGGAGAACGACGTCTTCCGTCTGCATGTCGGCGATCGCGTCGACGTCTCGACCGATATCTACCCGAGCGTCACCTTCGAGGGACGCGTGCAGAGCGTGGGTGTCAAGAGCGACGAGGCTCACACCTACCCGGTGGAGATCACGCTTGTCAACAACGGAGCGCATCCGCTGAAGGCCGGCATGTTCGCCCGCGTGGCGTTCAGCTCGATCCCGCAGACCGAGGCCCTGATGATCCCGCGCGCGGCGATCCTCGGCTCGGTGAAGGAGGCGCAGGTCTACGTGGTGCAGAACGGCGTCGCGCATCTCCGCTCGATCGTCGTCGGCGCCGAGGCCGGCACGCGGATCCAGGTGCTCAGCGGCCTGAGCCAGGGGGAGACCGTGGTGATCGACGGTCAGAACAATCTGACCGATAATGCTCCGGTTGCGATCGTGAAATAAGCGTCGAGGACATTGTAGAATATTTCGAGACAACGACTCATGACACTGACCGAATTATCGATAAAGCGTCCCACGCTGGTCGTGGTGATATTCCTGGTCCTCGTCTCGCTCGGCATTTTCAGCTACTTCCAGCTCAAGTACGAGCTGCTCCCGAAAATGTCCAGCCCGTTCGTCACGGTGATGACCGTCTATCCGGGCGCCTCGCCGAACGAGGTGGAGACATCGGTGACCAAGCCGATCGAGGACGCGGTTTCCGGCATCGACAAGATCTCCGCGATCCGCAGCACCTCCTCGGAGGGAGCCTCGATCGTGATGATCGAGTTCCTCCAGTCGGCCAACCCCGACGTGTCGCTGCAGGATGCGCAGCGCAAGGTCAATGAGATCCTGAACCAGCTCCCCGACGGCGCCAAGGCCCCGACGCTCACCAAGTTCGCCATCGACGAGCTTCCGGTGCTTCGCATGGGCGCCACCTCGGCGATGCCGGCGCGTGAGTTCTACCAGTTCATGAAGGACCGCGTCAAGCCCCGCATGTCGAAAGTGCCGGGCGTGGCGCAGGTGACCCTCATCGGCGGTGACGAGCGCGAGATCCGCATCAACGTGGACGCGGCGATGCTCAAGACCTATGGTCTGTCGATCCTCCAGGTGAGCAACGCCATCCGTGCCTCCAACCTCGACTTCCCGACCGGCTCCATCAAGGATGTCGACGGTCAGTACGTGGTCCGCGTGGCCGGCAAGATCGCCTCGCTCGATGAGATGAAGGGGCTGATCATCGGCCGCACCAAGGCCGGCGGCGATATCCGCCTCGGCGACGTGGCCGAGGTTGAGGATGGACAGAAGGATTACGCGAACATCAACCGACTGAACGGTACTACCTCGATCGGCGTGCTGGTGACCAAGCAGACCGACGCCAACGGCGTGGAGGTCAGCAAGCTGGTGCGCGCCGAGGTGGCCAAGATCGAGACCGACTTCGCCAAGGAGAAGGTCAAGTTCGACATCGCCCAAGACCAGTCGCTCTTCACGATCGACGCGGCCGACGCGGTGCGCCACGATCTGTTCATCGCCATCTTCCTGGTCGCGCTGGTGATGCTCCTGTTCCTGCACAGCCTTCGCGACTCGGTGATCGTGATGGTCGCCATCCCGGCCTCGCTGATCTCGACCTTCCTGGCGATGTACGCCTTCGGCTTCTCGCTCAACCTGATGACCCTGCTGGCGCTCTCGCTGGTGGTCGGCATCCTGGTGGACGACTCGATCGTGGTGCTGGAGAACATCCACCGCCACCTCGAGATGAGGAAGGACAAGCGGACCGCCGCGCTCGACGGACGAAACGAGATCGGCTTCACCGCGCTTTCGATCACCCTGGTCGACGTGGTGGTGTTCGTGCCGCTGAGCCTTCTGAGCGGCCTGATCGGCAACATCATGCGCGAGTTCTCGGTGGTGGTCGTCGTCTCGACGCTCCTGTCGCTGCTGGTCTCGTTCACGATCACGCCGCTGCTGGCCTCGCGCTTCAGCCGCCTCCAGCACCTGTCGAAGGCGACGATCGGCGGCCGCTTCGGCCTCTGGTTCGAGGGACTCTACAATCGTCTGAACGCCAGCTACCTCGGCGCGCTTCGCTGGAGCCTCGGGCACAAGACGATCGTGGTGATCGCGACCGTTCTTCTCTTCTTCTCCTCGTTCGCGCTGGTGGGGATGGGCTTCATCGGCGGCGAGTTCATCACGCAGGCCGACCGCGGCGAGTTCTCGGTGGCCGTCGAGCTTCCGCCTGGCGCCTCGATCGAGAACACCAACCTCACCACGCTCCGCGTAGAGCGGATGATCAGCTCGATCCCGGAAGTGCGGAAGGTGTTCGTCAACGTCGGTGCCTCCTCCGAGGGTGTGATGAACCAGTCCTCCAGCAACGTCTCGGATATCACCGTGACGCTGAAGCCGAAGGAGGAGCGTCTGCGCTCCACCGACGACGTGGCCGACGAGATCAAGCAGGAGCTCGGCAACATGCCGGGCGTGAAGGTGCGCGTCAACCCGATCGGCATCTTCGGCACGGCCAACCAGACCCCGATTCAGATCGTGGCCGCCGGTCCCGAGCCCGAGGATGTTCGCAAGGGAGCCAACATGATCGCCGACATCCTCAAGAAGGTCCCCGGCACCGCCGACGTCCGTCTCTCGACGGAGGATGGCAAGCCGGAGACCCGGATCGAGATCGACCGTCAGAAGATGGCCAGCCTCGGCCTGACTCTGGCCGACGTCGGCAACACGCTCCGGCTGGCCCTGACCGGAGACGACGACTCGAAGTATCGTGACGGCGAGACCGAGTACGACATCCGCGTGATGCTCGACGAGTTCGACCGCTCGCGTACGGCCGACGTTGCCGGGCTGACCTTCGTGAACAATCGCGGCGAGCTGATCCAGCTCCAGCAGTTCGCGAACGTCTTCCAGACGACCGGACCGACCAAGCTCCAGCGTCGCGATCGCAATCCGGCAATCACGGTCTTCGCGCAGACGCTCGGCGTGCCGAGCGGCACGATCGCGCAGAAGTTCCAGACGGAGCTGAAGAACGTGAAGCTGCCGCCGGACGTGACGGTGAGCTACGACGGCGACCTGAAGAACCAGAACGATTCGTTCGGCGGCATGCTTCTGGCGTTCGCGGCCGGCATCTTCTTCGTGTACCTGGTGATGGCGGCGCTCTACAACTCGTTCGTCTGGCCGTTCGTGGTGCTCTTCTCGATCCCGCTGGCGATGATCGGCGCGCTCTGGGCGCTTGCGCTCGCGGCCAAGTCGCTCAGCATCTTCTCGGTGCTCGGCATCATCATGCTGATCGGTCTGGTGGCCAAGAACGCGATCCTGCTGGTGGACTTCACCAACAAGCTGCGCGAGGAAGGGCTCCGGACCACCGACGCGCTGATCGAGGCGGGCCGCACCCGTCTGCGTCCGATTCTGATGACGACGCTGACGATGATCTTCGGCATGCTCCCGATCGCGCTGGCCGCCAGCGCCGGCGCGGAGTGGAAGTCGGGCCTGGCCTGGGCGCTGATCGGCGGTCTGACCAGCTCGATGCTGCTGACGCTGGTGTTCGTGCCGGTGGTCTACTACATCGTGGACAATATCCGCTCGCGCTTCATCGTCAGGCGGAAGAGACGCGCCGACCGCCGTGCGAGCAAGCATCCGGAGATCGCTCCGGAGCTTCTGGTGCCGGACGCCGTGACCGTCATGAACGTGGCGGAGCAGAATTGATGTTGATGATGATGAATCGAGTTCGATGATGATGATTGGGTAGGGTCAGCCGATACAGCGGGGGTTCGCCTGTGTCGGTTGAAACTAGGGCGCCGGAGAGAGCAATCTCTCCGGCGCTTTTTTGTATGTGGAGGCGGCGGCTCACGCGGTGAAGGAGGAGAGCGGGTGTGGGAATGGCGTGCCGATGGAAAACATCATTATCGCCGGGAGCTCTGAATTCCACCTGCTCGATCTGTTGGGCGGCAACGGTGGAAGTGATGACGGCTCCGTTGGATTCCGTGTCCAATTTCCGCGACGGATGTATCGCCGGGCTCGATGAAACCGACGCCGCGCGGCGCTGAATGCATGGCGGGGTGGGTGATCGAGGCTCTTGCGTGAAGCGCATTTCGACGCGGGGCGTCGCATCGATGCCGAAGCCTCACCTGTCGACATCGTCGTTACGCATCCGTTCCCCGCGCAGGCGGATGAAAGAACGTGCCGAACGGCAAACGTGACCGCGTACGCATCGAGCCCGTCGCAAACGCAACGCCCCCGCGGCGAGTGTCCGCGAGGGCGTTGTTCGGTTCGCTACGTGAGCTCACGCTGTTCCGACGTCGCCGTCAGCGATCGGCGTGCACCTCCTCCTCGAATTTCCGGAACGCGTAGCCGTGCTGCTTGAAGTAGTTCGTCGGGAAGTTCACGTCGCTCAGGCCGTAGCCGGCGGGCTTGCGGCCGACCGGCCTGAAGGCGGTGCCGAAGATCCAGTCCCAGAAGCCGAACTTGGTGCCGAAGTTCCGATTGTGCGCGTCCTCGTCCACCGCGTGATGCCACCGGTGCATCTCCGGCCCGTTGATGATGTACTGCAGCCAGCCGGTGCGGACGTCGATGTTCGAGTGAATGTACATCCCCCAAACCGCGTCGATCGTCGCCTTGATCGCGATCGTCTCCGGCGCCGCTCCCAGAATGATCAGCGGCGCGAACTCGATCGTCTGGTTGATCAGGATCTCCAGCGAATGCGAGCGCGATCCGGAGAGCCAGTCCACCTCGTCGGTCGAGTGATGCGCCTCGTGCACGCGCCACAGGTACTTGTTGGCGTGCTGCCAGCGGTGGAACCAGTAGATGTAGAAATCATGCAGGAAGAGGGAGAAGAGCACCTGCGCGATGATCGGCCAGTCGGAGATGGCGTGCAGCCGGTACGATCCCTGGCCGTCGAGAAAGGGAATGATGACCGTGAAGATGATGTAGCCGAGGATATAACTCTGAATGATCGTATACATTCCGAGATCGTTCCAGAATCCTCCCCGGAACAGGTGCTGCCTGGTGTCGTACGGAAACCGCCGCTCCAGGCCGATGATGATGAGCGCCGCGACCACGATGATCGCGGGTGAGAGATACGTCCAATCCATGGTCTGTCGTCACCGGATATGAGCTGTCGACTGATGTCCAGAAAATGCCACGGCGGGGCGCCGAAACGCCCCGCCGAATATATATCATATATGCCGGAATGTGATGCCAGACGACGCCATCAGGGCGTCTGCGTGGCGCTCGGGGAGGAGGGGACGCGGCGCAGCTTGGTGCGCGGTCCGATCTCGCTCTCGTAGACCCGTTTCCGGCCGTCGCCGAGCGCCTTCTCGATATCGCGGATATTCGAGACCAGGCGCATCAGCCCGCCGATCTCGACCGAGGCGGCCTGATCGCTTCCCCACATGGCGCGGTCGAGCGTGATGTGCCGCTCCACCAGGCAGGCGCCGAGCGTGACCGCGGCCCAGGTCGTCGCCAGGCCGGTCTCGTGTCCCGAGTAGCCGATCGGCGTGTCGGGATAGCGCTCGCGCAGCGTGGTGATCATCCGGAGATTCAGCTCCTGCGGCGGGCAGGGATAGGTGGAGGTGGCGTGCGCGATCACCAGGTTCTCGGTGCCGAGCACCTCGACCGCGCGCTCGATCTCCTCCATCGTCGACATGCCGGTGGAGATGATCAGCGGCTTGCCGGTGTTCTTCATCTTCGCCAGAAGATCGAGATCGGTCAGCGAGGCCGAGGCGGCCTTGTAGGCGGGCACATCGAACTGCTCGATGAAGTCGACCGACTCCTCGTCCCAGCAGGATGCCATCCACATGATCCCCTTGGAGCGGCAGTACAGATCGAGATCCGCGTACTCCTCCAGCGTGAACTCCATGCGGTGGCGGTAATCGATATAGGTCATCACCCCCCAGGGAGTGTTCCGCTCGATATTCCACTGATCCACCGGCACGCAGCGCTCCGGCGTCCGCTTCTGGAACTTCACCGCGTCGCAGCCGGCCAGCACGGCCCCATCGATCAGTTTCTTGGCAATTTCGATCGAGCCGTTGTGGTTGATGCCGATCTCGGCGATCATGAAAACGGGTTGATCATCGCCGACTCGTTTGTTCCCAATGTTGACGACTCTCGTGGACATACGGATCCTCGGATAATTGTTGATATCGTCGAGCGTGCGATCGGTCAGTCTGAAGCTCTGGCCTCACCAGCACGTCCAGCCACCGTCGACGACAAGATTTGCACCGGTCATGTACGCCGAGGCGTCGCTCGCCAGGAACACGAGCGCGCCGCGGTAATCGGTCGGTTTCGCCATTCGGCCCAGGGGGGTGCGAGCCGAATAGTTGTTGATGAAATATTCGTCCTGCGCGTTCTCCACGCCGCCGGGCGACAGCGTGTTGACGCGCACGCCGGCGCTCCCCCAGTAGGCCGCAAGGAATCGGGTGAACGAGATCACCGCTCCCTTGGTCACCGGATAGGCCGCCGTCTTGTAGAATGCCTGCGTCCCGTCCGGACGCCGGTAGATCGACTGGTCCGGGGCAACGATGCCGTAGGTCGACGCGACGTTGATGATGCTGCCGGCGCCGCGCCGCGCCATTTCGCTCCCGAGAATCTGGGAGCAGAGGAAGGTGCCGGTCACGTTCACGTCGAGCGAGGCGCGCCAGAGCTCGAGCGGGTAGTGCTCGAACTTCGACTGCTCGCCGGCCGCGGCCGGGCTCTCGAACATGTCGTTGATCGCGGCGTTGTTCACCAGGATGTCGATCGCGCCGAGCTCGCCCAGCAGCCGGTCGCGCAGTCGCTCGATCGACGCCGGATCGGTGATGTCGGTCGCCACGCCGATCGCGCGCCGGGCCGTGCTCGCGCCGTCGCCGTCACGATCGGCGAGCTCCTCGCCGAGGAGCCCCGTCAGATCGTCGAGCCGCTCCTGCGAAAGGTCCACGGCCACCACCGTGGCGCCGGCGCCGAGGAGCGCGCGGCAATGCTCGCGTCCTATCAGCCCGCACGCGCCGGTCACCACCGCCACCCGTCCTTCCAGGGAGAAGAGCGATTCCAGTGTCGGAGACTCGCCCGTCCGTGCTTCCGTCATCTCAGGCATTCTGCACCTTCGGCTTCATGTTGAAGTTGCTCGTCTTCCGGAACACCGGCTCGACCGGGGTGCCGCGCAGGCGCGATGCCACGTCGCCGGCCTCGACCGCTTCCTTGAGGATCGGAAGCACCTCGCGATAGGCGGCCAGCGTGTAATCGATATCCTCGTCGGTGTGGGAGAAGCTCATGTTGTGGAAGCCGGCCCAGAGGACGCCCCGCTTGATCATCTCCTGCTGCACGAGCGACTTCAGCTCGAGCGGATTGCCGGCCGAGGCGTCGAAGGTGACGATGGTGCGGCAGTCGAAGCCGGAGCAGCGGGTATAGGTGATGCCGAGGCTCGTGGCTATCTCATTGTATCCATCCTTCAGCTTCCGTCCCTGGCGCGCCAGATGCTCCGGCACGCGGCGGTCGCGCAGCTCCGTGATCGTGGCCATCGCCGCGGCCATCGAGAGCGCCTCGCCGCCGAACGTGGTGAAGAAGAAGACATCCTTCTCGAGAAGGCTCATTACGTCGTGGCGTCCGGCAAGGATCGAGATCGGCATCCCGTTGGCGACCGCCTTCGAGAAGCAGGCCAGGTCGGCCTTGATGCCGAAATATTCCTGCGCGCCGCCGAGCGCCACGCGGAATCCGGTCCACATCTCGTCGAAGATCAGGAGGGTGCCGTTGCGCTGGCAGAGCTCCTTGAGCTCGTGCAGGAAATTGTTCTTCGGCTCCTCGAAGACGAACGGCTCCAGGATCACGCAGGCGGTATCCTCGTCGATCGAGTCGATCACCGACTGGATGTCGTTGTAGTTGAACGTGTAGGTGAGATCCTGCGTGGCCCGCGGGATTCCCTTGTTCCGGTCGGTGACGCCGATGTACCAGTCGTGCCAGCCGTGATAGCCGCAGCAGAGCACCTTCTCGCGGCCGGTGAAGGCGCGCGCCAGGCGGACCGCCGCGGTCGTGACGTCGCAGCCGGTCTTCGAGTAGCGCACCGACTCGGCGTTCGGCACCACGTCCCGGATCAGCTCGGCCAGCTCCACCTCCAGCGGATGCATCAGCGAGAAGGTGATGCCGGACTCGAGCTGCGCGCGGATGGCGTCGTCGACCGCCGGGTAGCAGTAGCCGAGCGACAGCGGGCCGATCGCCATGCTGTAGTCGAGGAACTCGTTGCCGTCGACATCCCACACATGGGAGCCCTTGCCGCGCAGGAGGTACTTCGGCGCGACGCCGTTGACATGCTGTCCCGGTCCCTTGGCCAGCGTCTGCGTCACGCAGGGGATCAGGCCGAGCGCCCGCTCGTAGTACTGATTGGAGTTGGTGATATCGGGATACGACTCGTTGAAATCTACTCTGTTGGGCATGTCGTTCTCACTCGTTCATAGTGATCGTGGAAGCGGGGAGCGGCGCCCCGCGTACAGCCTGTGCGGCTCGGGAGATTTCCCGGCGGGGCCTGAGCCACCACCGGGATGTCGGGCGTCGGTGTCGATGATCGTTGGCGTTTAGCGGGACTCGAGGCGCGCGGTCACCTGGTCGGCGATCCGCTGCGCGGTGAAGCCCTCGGTCTCGAGCACATCCGGCAGGAGCGCCGGCGTGAACCAGCGATCCTTGAGCGCCAGCGGGAGAACCTTCGCCGAGATTCCTTCCTCCAGGAAGATCTCGCCGAGAATGGAGTAGAGCCCGCCGGTGATGAAATGGTCCTCGATCGTGACCAGCAGACCGGTCTGGCGCGCGGCATCGATGATCGCGGCGCGATCGATCGGCTTCACGGTCCGGAGGTTCAGCAGCCTGACCGAGCGCCCCTCGGCTTCGAGCAGCTCCTTGGCGCGATACGCCTCGCGGAAGAGGAAGCCGTGGACGATGAGCGTCACGTCGGTGCCGTCGCCGAAGATCTCCGCCTTGCCGATCTGGAACGTGCGGTCGTGCTCGACGATGGCCGGCGTGGCATTGTGCCGGATATAGAAGGGGGAATCGCTCTCGATCACCTGGCGGAGGCCGATTACCATGTCCTCGGCGTCGGCCGGGGAGTAGATGCACATGCCGGGGATGCCGCGCATGATCGAGATATCCTCGATCGCCTGATGCGTGGGGCCGTTGGCATCGGAGAGGAAGCCGGGAACGCCGCCGACGAGCTTCACCGGAAGCCCGGAGATGCCGACGTCGGTCCTGATGAACTCGAAGGCGCGGAGCGTGAGGAAGCTGGCCAGCGCGTGCGTCACCGGGATGCGGCCGCGCAGCGCGAGTCCGGCGGCGGCGCCGATCATCGTCTGCTCGCAGATGCCGACGTCGATGAAGCGGGGGCCGATCTTGCCGGGAAGGTTCCGGATGGCCGCGCGGTTCTCCGCGGTCATCACGATCAATCTATCGTTCTCCGATGCGATCTGTTCGAGTACGTCTTCGTAGGTCATGCGTGTATGCCTGTTCGCTGAAGAGAAAGTGTCTGTTTCGTCGGTTCGTTGCGAGCGCCGCGCCTCACACTGAGAGCATGCCGACTGGAGGCCGGCGCGTGAAGCGTCGTGCGAGTGCTCGCGCGAGTGCCCGGCGCCGGATCAGCGCACCATGAGCGTTTCGGACTCGAGCTCGACGCTCGCCTCGCCGTGCAGCTCCTTGAGAAGCGCGTCGATCTCTGCGTGCGTCAGATTCACGAACCAGCGATCGGCCCGGCGCTCGATGCTCGGGCATCCCTTGCCGCGGAGCGTGTCGGCGATCACCACCGTCGGGTATCCCGAGGCGATCGGCAGCGTGGAGAAGGCGTTGTTCATGTCGGCGAAGTCGTGGCCGTCGATCCTGGTGACGGCCCAGCCGAAGGCGCCGAACTTCGATTCGAGCGGCTCCAGCGGGATCAGATCCTCGGTCCTGATGTTCGCCTGGAACTCGTTCCGATCGATGATCGCCACCAGATTGTCCAGCTTGTAGGCGCTCGCCACGAGCGCTCCCTCCCAGATCGAGCCCTCGTTCAGCTCGCCGTCGCCGAGAATCACGTATACCTTGTTGGAGCCGCCGCGCAGCTTGATGTCCATCGCGACGCCGATCGCGACCGAGAGAAGATGTCCGAGCGATCCGGAGTGGAATTCCACGCCGGGCACTTTCCGGTTCGGATGCCAGTAGATCGAGTCGGAGGGTTTCAGGTGATTGGCGAGGCGCTCACGCTCGATGAAGCCGAGCTCGGCCAGCGTGCCGTAGAGCGCAGGGACGTCGTGTCCCTTGGAGAGGAAGAGATAGTCGCGGTCGGGATCGCTCAGATTCTCCGGCGTCACGTTGAGCACGTTGCTATACAGATGGACCATCAGGTCGGCGCAGGAGAGGGAGGCTCCGATGAAGCAGCCGCCATCGGTGGCCATGCGGATGATGTGCTCCCGAACGCGGAGCGCCAGGGCGGAGAGTTGTTCTTCGTCGAGCTTGGTCATGGGAAACTGATCTCGATGTTCGTAGAGTGTGTCACGGTCACGGAAGTCTCCGCGGGCCTCGGCGGCTTCCGAATCCAGTTGTACAGTCGTCGGTCGGGGAGGACCGGCTCAGATGCCGCGGGTCATCCCGGCGTCCACCGTGCGGAGCTCGTCGAGATGGTGCCGGTACCAGTTGACGCCGGCGTACATCGCGTTGATGTCGGCGATCTCCGGATGGCGCGCCAGCAGATCGAGGATCTCCTCGACGCCGAACGCGGGAGCATCCTCGGCGTACAGCGCGTTGTAGACCGAGGAGATGAACGCGTAATCCTCCGGGTAATCGATCGTCCAGCGGTGCGACATCGAATAATCGCGCCCACCTTCCCAGACAACGTTGCCGAGCCTGAACCGCTCCGGGCGCTCCCAGATGAACGGCGTCGTGTGCTCCCGCTCGAAGCCGCGGTCCGCCTCGCGCCATGCCTGTTCGAGCACGGCGATCGGCATCACCTCCACGTCCTGTCCGTCCGGCCATGTGGCCGGATGGAGGTTGCCGACGAAATCGTAGCTCGCCGCGTTGGCTCGATAGAAGCCGATCACGCGGTCGATCACGGCCGGATCGATCAGCGGACAATCCGAGGGAATCTTCACCACCACGTCGGCGCCGAGCATCAGTCCGGCGCGATAATGCCGGTCGAGCAGATCGGTCGGATGGCCGCTGTAGCAGGGGAGGGCGAGCCGCGCGCAGATCTCGCGGATCGGATCGTCGGACGGCGCGTCGGTGGTCGCCACCACGATGCCGTCGACGGTCGCGGCGCGGCGCACGCGCGCGACCATCCGCTCCAGTAGCGGGGCGCCGGCAAGCGGCATCAGCACTTTCCCCGGCAGTCTGGTGCTGCCGGTGCGCGCCTGTATGACGACGACGACGTTTATGCCGTCGGAAGCGGAGGAGGATGCTGTCATGATGTACGGCGAAGGCTTCCCCGGGCCGCGGCCATCGCGGTCTGGCAGGGCTCCTCGAGCTCGGCGTTGCCGAGCGCGCGATCGCGCAGCAGCGCATAGGAATTCGGCACCGGACGGCTCTCGATATGCATCCGGCAGACCTCCGCGACGATGCGTGAGGAGATGCCGCCGTTCTGAATCGGCGTCAACTGCTGGAGCGTCTCGATATCGAAATCGGAATAGACTTCCTTGCCGAGCGCCATGCCCACGTAGACGCAGGAGGAGAGCCGGGTAACGAGCACGTCGGCGTTGGCGATCATGTGCTCGATATTCCCGGTGGGATAGACCAGCGCGTCGGGAACGAGCTCCTTGATCTCGCGCGTGGCGCGCTCGACATGCTCGTTCGGATGCAGCTTGAAGATCAATTGCCGTCCGTCGGCGATCGCCATGCACTTACGGATGAATCCCTTTCGGTTCTCGTACTTGAACGTTTCGCGCATGTCGCTGGTGGCCACGAGCACGAAATTCCTGTGCGGGAAATCGTTGTCGCGGAACTGTTCGCAGTTGTCGAAATTCGGCATGCCGGTAACGCGGATCCGATCGGGGCGCACTCCCTTGCGGATGAAATGATCGCGATATCCCTCGCTGGCGACGCAGAAATAATCGTAGGCGTGCGAAAGGCCGGTGGTCGACGTGCTGGCCAGATAGCGCGGCAGACGGAGCGTCTTGACGAGGTGATAGAGAAGGTTCTCCGGATCGGTCATCCCTTCCTGCAGCAGCACCACTTTCTCGTGACGGATATTTCCGGGAATGATCAGATCGCTGCAGGTAAGCACCAGATCGTAATCGTGGAGCTTGCCGCCGAAGTCGATCTGTAGATCATGAGTACGGAGATAGGCGAGGCAGCGCGCGGTGAGCTTCTGGCCGAGGATCGTGAACTCCAGGAGCTTTCGCGCTCTCAGAAATTCCACAAGGCCGTCGGCGTAGTACGGCGTGAAGTAATGATCGAATTCGGGCAGGTGCCGGGAAACGGCATGCATCTGCGAGGTCTGATTGATCGAGCCACAGATAAACAGAATTTTCTTACGCATAGAGCATCGAGCCTCGAATTCACGTCCGGATTCCGCCACGGGGGACCAATCCCGTGGAGTCGAGCCCGGATCAAGTTACACCGACATCATAACCAAACAAGTCGAACGCCCGAGGGTGCAGCCGCCCGAGGGAGCGGCATTTATCGAATGACGCGGTTCGGCCGCGGTGCAACAACGCGCGGCGGTCCGGCATCGGTACGCGTGAACGGTCGGAGACGTGGGAAGTGAGGATGTGTCGAGACGGACTCGTCGCATCGACCGGAATTCCCGTCGGCGGTGAATGTGAGAAAGGATATATCCGGCGCGTACCGACATGCCGGCATTCGATCGAGACAGAGCATCGGCGCGGAATTCCGCGCTCGCAACCGGGGCGTCGTTACGACATCCCACGGCGTTCGTTGGTCGAATTTCACGATCTCAACTTACTCCGCATTGTATACATGACCGAGTTAAATGGAGGTAAAGCCCCCATCTCCTCGACGATCGATGCACCGTGATCCCCGGCGGTGTTCGCTTCCGGCCGTCACCTCGAATGTCGATAACGACGCCCGAGTCGACGGCCATGGCCGGATCGGATCTCCTCCGTGCTCGCCATGCGCGACGTCAACGGAAACGGTCCATCAATAGCTCCGCGATCTGCACCGCGTTGGTCGCGGCACCCTTGCGCACGTTGTCCGCGACGACCCACATGTTCACCGTGTTCGGACGGGAGTCGTCTTTCCGGATGCGTCCGACGAACACCTCGTCACGTCCTCCGGCCGTCAGCACGTCCGGATAAAGGTCGGAGGCCGGATCGTCCATCACGATCACACCCGGAGCGCGCTCCAGTGCCCGGCGCACGCGTGCCGGCGAGGCGGGACGCTCGAACTCCGCGTTGACCGATTCGGCGTGCGCCGCGATGGTCGGGACGCGGACGCAGGTCATCGTTGCCGCCAGCTTCGGCAGCCCCATGATCTTCCGCGTCTCGCGCATCATCTTCTGTTCCTCCTCGGTATACTCCCCTCCGTCGAGGAAGGAGTGGAAGAGGGTGTTGAACGCGGCGTTGCGCGAGAACTTTCTCCGCTCGGGAGTCTTCCCCCGCACCTCCGCCATCAACTGGTCGACGCCGGCCTGGCCGGCGCCGGACATCGCCTGGTAGGTAGAGACGACCACCCGCTTGAGCGTGAACGCGTCGTGCAGCGGCTTGAGGGCCACCACCAGCTGAATCGTCGAGCAGTTCGGGTTCGCGATGATTCCCTTGTGCTTGAAGGCCGCCTCGGGGTTGACTTCCGGGACCACCAGCGGAACCGAGCGATCCATCCGCCACGCGCTCGAGTTGTCGATCGCCACGGCGCCGCGCTCGGCCGCGATCGGCGCGAACCGCCTGCTGACATCACCACCGGCCGAAAAGAGCGCAACATGCACGCCATCGAACGATTCCGGGGTCAGCTCCTGCACCACATGGCTTTTGCTGCCGACGCGGATCCGTTTCCCCGCAGACGCCTTGGAGGCGAGCAGGCGAAGGGAGGCGATCGGGAAACCCCGTTCTTCCAGAACCGCGAGCATCGTGCGTCCGACCAGACCGGTGGCGCCGACGACTGCAACATTCAGATCCATGTCGATGAGTGCGTTTGCTTGATTGTTCACGTTTCGATCCGACGGGGCTTACACCCGCGACGGGGAGCGGCGACACGTCAGGTGTCGACCACCCGGCCAATTTCGCACCACTTCCCCTCGCGCCCTTTCGGACTCATGGGTCGGTTAGGTGACTCGCCGGTCACATTGCGACCAGGCAGTGCGAACATATCAAGCAGCCGGCGATCATTCCAACAGTACATCTGTGAAACGGTGTAATGTCCCTCCGGACGGCACCACCATTACGGTGGGGGCGGGGGATTGGATTCATCACACGGATATCGGTTCCGCATGGCGCGCACGCGAAGAGATAGGGGAAGAGGGGTGAGCCATGTCGATCTACGATCGTAGAGCCTCGGGGCTGGACGCTGGTACTCCCGCTGCTCGGGTGGGAATGTAGCAAGGCGGGATCAAACTTCAAGGGGCCGGCCGCTTCTCGCGGCCGGCCCCCATGTAAGCCAGGCAGGTGCCCGATCGATTGTCCGTCACCGCCGCGTGGGCGTTACCTGACGTCGAACGCCTCGCTCGCGGCCTTCAGCATCAGCTTGTTGCCGTCGGCGCCGGGGAAGAGGAAGACCGTGTAGGCGAGATTCCCGTTCGGGATCGAGAGGGTCTGCTCGTGCACCACGGTGCCGGTCTCGTCGATCACCTGGAACGGCAGCTCCGAGCCGGGATCGACCATGAAGGTGCCGGCCGCTCCGCTGGCCGTGTCGCCGTAGCCGAGCGCGGGGCTGGTGACCTCGGAGCCTTTCAGGCGGAGACGGAGCCGTTTCCCCTGGAGGAGCGTGCTCCCGAAATCGTACGCGCCATGGAAGAACCGGATGGTCGCCTTGCCGGGGCTCACCGGATCATCGTCCCTCAGCGGGATCGAGCGGCCGCTGGCGGGGTCGAACGGACCGTAGGCGACGAGGGTGAAGCGCTGACCGCCGAGCACCTTCAGCGGAATGCCGCCGTGGTCGGTTCCGCTGGCGACCGGCTGCTGCCAGCCATGGTAGAAGTCGTCGCTGTTGAGCGGATAGGTGCCGTGCTTTTCGACGCGGTAGGGGAAGCTGCTCCTGCCGAAGGTGCTCACCAGGAAGTAGGGCTGGATATCGCGATGCTCGAAGCTGTAGACCTCGAGGACCTGCCGGTGGCTCAACGTCAGCTCGCGGCGGAAGTAATCGTTGCGGGAGTAGACCGAGCCCCGGTTCGGGTCGTAGATCGAGAAGTCGAGCCGGAAGAAGTCGGGCCCCGCGCCGACCGGTCCGGTGGGCATCAGGTTCACGGCGCGCAGCGCGCCGAACTCGATCCGCAGCGGCGGGATGCCGTAGAGGCAGTTGTTGCCGCTGAGGGAGTTCTCCTGCATCGCCGAGAAGAAGATGAAGGGCTCGCCGTAGCTTGGCGTGAGCTTGCCGGTCATGATCACCGTGAGGATCGCCGTGCCGGGGAAGTTGATGTACTTCTCCGGGAGCGAGTAGAGATCCGATCCGTTGGAGGCGTTCTTCACGCGGAGTCCCGGGCCGGCGCCGAGCGGAAAGGTCTCGGTGGTGTAGTAGTCCGACGCGTGGCCGTAGGTGAGGCCCTGCGCCACGGTGACGGAATTGGAGCCGGCATACTGCTCGATGTTCACCGTGCCGGCATCTGGCGACAGATGTACGATCCGATAGCGGGAATGAGAGAGATCCGGTGCGTTGGCGACGTCGTCGCTGGTCAGCAGCACGTGATAGTTGCCGGGGCTTCCGTAGAAGTAGGCGGTGTAGTATCCGCGGCTGGCGAGGCTCGCGGTCGTGTCGGCCAGGCTCGTGCTCCCGGTCCGGAAGCTGATCTTCTGCGTGCCGCCGTCGACCGGATAGTACTTCCCCTCGTTGTCTCCCTGCTGGAAGGAGAGAAACTCCTGGAGGCCGGCCAGGGCCTGGGTTCCCCCCACGTAGATGTAGACGCCGGGGCCATCGGGGGCAACGTGGATCACGCGCAGGAACGCGCCCTTGTGCTGTTCGATCCTCGCGCAGTCGGTGGTCACGAACGGATCCTCCGGCGTGCAGCCGGCGTTGATCAACGCGACCACGGCCAGCAGAAGCGGCGTGACCAGACGCATGAGTCGTTGTGCGTGGGTTCGATGCATGGAATGATTCTCCTTGGAATCGTGTCGAACGGTCCGGGCCGAAGGATAGCGAAAGCGCGATGACTTCCAAATCCCCCGGCCCGGTACACGAGATCACGCTTCCGGCCTCACGCGGCCGGAGCGGGTATCACGACTTCTTGTTCTTGCGCGGCTCCACCGGCGTGCGTCCGTCCACGGCGCGCCCCTTTCCCTGACCCTGTCCCGGCATCCCCTTTCCCTGCATCTCGGCCATCTTCTGCGCTTCCTCCATCTTCTGCGACAGCCATCCCTTCTTCTTCTTCGAGGCCTCCGTGCGCATGTCCTCCAGCGTCAGTTTGCTCTTGGCGAACTTGGTCATGTAGACCTGTTGGCCGATCGACAGGAGGTTGAAGGTGAGATAGTAGAGGTTCAGACCGGACGGGAAGTGGTTGAACATCAGCGTCAGCAGGATCGGCATCAGGTAGACCATCGCCTTCTGCTTCGGGTCGGTGACCATCATCTGCTGCTGCACCAGGAGCGTGGCCCCCATGATCAGGGCCAGGCCGCTGAGCTGGTTGCCGAGCAGCGGAAGCGAGAACGGAAGGTTGAACACCACGTCCGGGATCGACAGGTCGTGGATCCAGAACGCGAAGTTCGCCTGACGCAGCTCGATCGCCGAGGAGAGCGTTCCCCAGAGCGCGTAGAGGATCGGTAGCTGAAGCACCAGCGGCAGACACCCGCCGACCGGGTTGACGCCGTACTCGCGGTAGAGCTTCATCGTCTCCATCTGCTGCGCCTGCTGATCGTCGGCGTTGCGCTCGCGGATCTCGGCGATCTTCGGCTGCAGCAGCTGCATCTTGCGCGACGACTTGATCTGCGGGATCGACAGCGGCCAGAGGAGCAGGCGGATCACCAGCGAGAAGACCAGGATCACCACGCCGTAGTTGCCGATGAAGGTGTGGAGCAGCCGGAAGAAGGGAAGCATGAAGAACTCGCCGATCGGACGCACCACGAAGCGGGCGCCGAAGTCGAGCATCGCCGTCAGGCCGAAGTGGCTGGCGATATCGTACTCGAGCGGGCCGAGGAAGACCGTGAAGTGCCGGCTCTCGCTCGGCGACTTGTACGGAACGTTCACCGTGATGTCGTAGCTCTCGACATGCCCGCTGGAGTCGGCCGCCGCCGCCGTGCCGACCACCGCCACGCTGCCGCCGGCGATCGTCTTCGACGGAATCAGCGCCGCGCCGAAGTACTTCGACTTCACGCCGACCCAGTCGACGTTGCCGTTGAAGCTCTCCTTCTTCGAGGTGCCGATCGAGTTGTTGTCGACATCGGTGATCTCGCCGTTGGCGGCCACGAGCGCCTTGGCCTTCTGCGACTCGTCGACCGAGTTGTGCTCCTGATACTTCAGTCCCCGGCGCCAGGTGATGCTGTAGCTGCCGCGGCCGATTTCGTCGGCCATGTTCTGCATGGCGACATCGAGCCCGACACCGTAGCTGTCTCCGCGGAAGACGAAGCGCTTCTCGATCCCCTTGGCGGCCGTCGTGGCCGGCGTCGTGGCCGACGTCGTGGCCGACGGGGAGCCCGGAGTGGCGGTCGAATCGGCGGCGGAGTCAGCCGCGGCGGCCTGGCCGCCGAGCATCAGCCGGGCGGTGAGGACCACCGAGTCATGCTCGCCGACGGTGATCGTCGAGGGGGCATCGCTCGAGAAGACGAGCTGGTCGGTCGTGATCAGCTTGCCGGCGGGGGTAACGAAGGAGAGGCCGAGCTCGCCGGGGAATCCGGTCGAGTCGGTGATCAGCTGCACCGGGGCGCCATACCAGGTACGGTACTTCTTCAGCTCGAAGCGGGCCAGCAGCGCGCCGCGGGTGTTGATGATCGCCTTGTACAGCGGGGTCTCGATCGTGATGAAGCGCTGATCGCCGGCGGCCAGCGGGGCGAACGGCGTTCCGGCGAAGGAAGCCGTCGGCGGTGGCACGGCGCTCCGGTGGAGTCCGGAGGTATCGACCACCTGGGGGGCATGCGCCGTGGAATCGGCGCCGGCCGGCTTGGTCGTCGGCGTCGGGGCCAGGAAGAAGGACCAGACGAAGATGATCAGTCCGATCAGGATGAATGCGGAGAGAGTACGTTTGTCCATAAATGCTTCGGTCTGGTTCGGCGACCAGAAATACTTGAGCGTCGGAACGGGAGGGGGGCGTGGCACCGGAGGTCGGTGAGGGGCCCACCCGAGGAGTCGAAATCACGGAACCGGGTCGTAGCCTCCCGGATGGAACGGATGACAGCGGAGGATACGGCGCGTCCCGAGGGCGATCCCTTTGATCGGGCCATAACGTGCGATCGCCTGACGGGTATATTCGGAGCAGGTGGGATGGAAACGGCAGCTCGGCGGGAGCAGCGGAGAGATGAAGCGCTGGTAGACGCGGATCATGCCGGTCAGCAGTCGTCGGATCGGCGTCAGCGGCGGCTCGGGCTGCCGCTCGGGCTGCCGCTGCTCGTGCGGTTGCCGCTCATCGAGCGGCGTGTTCTCGGTCGTCGGTCGTTCCATCGGCCTGGAGCTTCCTGATGATCTTGTGGAGCGCGGCTCCGAGATCTGAACGGATCGCACCGAAGTCGGGGTTCACCGCCGCCTCCGGACGTCCAACCCAGAGGAGGACGAGCCGCAGCTCGATCGATTGGGGGAGCGCCTTCTCGAACTCTCCACGCGCCAGCCGATAGGACTCGCGCAGCATGCGCCGGATGCGATTGCGCCTGACCGCCGATCCGGTTCCGCGTCGGACGACGAAACCCACCTGAATGTTGCGGGCGGGCTCGCCGGACTCCGGTTCGGGGCGACGTGCCGTGTACTTGGCGACGATCTCTCCGCGGCGGACTCCATGCCCCTGATCGAAAACCGAGGAGAACGAGGAGCGTCCTCGCATCCGGACGTGACGTGGAAGTCGAGCCTTCATCTGCTTGGGCCATGGGACCGGATCCGGAGCTCTTCGGGAGAGACTCTCTCGACAAGAGACTTGTTCGACGGGAGACTCGGGGGAGAGATCGGGATCGGCACCGGATCAACGTTCGTGAGAACCATCTTCGCCGCGCTCGTCGCCGGACGGGCCGGCGACGAGCATTGGCGACATTGACGAAGCCGCCGGACTGATCCGGCCGCCGAGGGAATCCGAGCGCCGGATGAGTCCGGCGGCCGGTTACCGGCTACCGTTACCGGCCACGGTTACCGGCTATCAGCTCGCGTAGCGCGGCTCGTCGCTCACCGTCAGACGATGACGACCCTTGGCGCGGCGGCGCGCGAGGACCTTGCGGCCGTTCTTCGTGGCCATGCGGGCGCGGAATCCGTGAGCGTTACGGCGCTTTCTGCGGCTGGGCTGAAACGTGCGTTTCATATCTATTCAATCCCCTATGAATGGATGTGAGATTTAGATGTAGATCGGCAAAGATACGGAAACGGGGGAGATTCTCCATAATCCGGATCGCTCGTCAGGGGGCGGAATCTTTTTTATTTGCGTGAAACTGTGAAACAGTTGCACCTCGATTTTGCCCCGTCGTAACTTCATCGCCGAGTCGAATGCCCATGCCTACCCAGAGCGTTCGAATCGAACAGGCCTTCTGCCAGCTCGCTGTCCTCAGCCGACTTCAGCCCCTCTCAAGCACTCGATCTGTGATGCGATTCGACACTCTCATCCGTTACGGTTGTCGCCGTCCCGGCCGGGAGCAGATCGGTGCGGCCGTGTGCGCGAGCCGCCCCTGACGAGGACGATTCGATACGATCAGAGGATGTAGATGATACGACCCGAACATACTGCAACATACCTCCCCAGAGCCGACTACGACGCGACTCCCATCGCGGGCTTCGACGATCGCCGGCGAGATCCGGCCGAACAGCCGATGACCGTTCAAACCGCCTGGGCCAGGTGCCTGGAGATCATCCGGGAGAACGTGGCGCATCAGGCCTACAAGACCTGGTTCGAACCGGCCAAGCCGATTCGCCTCGAGGATGCCACGCTCACCATTCAGGTGCCGAGCCAGTTCTTCTACGAGTGGATCGAGGAGCACTACTACAGCCTGGTGCGCAAGACGATCGTGCAAGTGCTCGGCGAGCGCGCCCAGCTGATCTACCATGCCCTCGTCGATGAATCGCTCGAGCCGCCGGAGGCCCGCGTGATCACGCTGCCGGCGCGCAACGTCGCCGCGCCGAGCCCCGGCGTCAGCCGCCTGCGCGGTCCGGCCAACCCCGGCTTCATGCCCAACGTGCAGCCGGCCGTTCAGCACGCCCAGCCGCAGCTGAATCCGCGGCTCACGTTCGACAACTTCATTACCGGCGACTCCAACCAGCTCGCCTACGCAGCGGCCAAGGCGGTCGCCGACAATCCCGGCGGCACCCGCTTCAACCCGCTGGTGATCTACGGCGGGGTGGGACTCGGCAAGACCCACCTTGTGCAGGCGATCGGCCACGCGATCCTCGATCGCGGCAAGTCGGTGATCTACACCAGCTCCGAGCGCTTCACGCTCGAGTTCGTCAACGCCATCCAGCACAACAAGTCGCAGGAGTTCACCAACTACTACCGTTCGGTGGACGTGCTGATCGTCGACGACATCCAGTTCTTCGCCGACAAGGAGAAGACGCAGGACAACTTCTTCCATACGTTCAACGCGCTCCATCAGGCCGGCAAGCAGATCATCCTCACCAGCGATCTCCCCCCGAAGCAGCTTCGCGGGGTGGACGAGCGGCTTATCAGCCGGTTCCAGTGGGGACTGACCACCGACATCCAGCCTCCCGATCTGGAGACCCGCATCGCGATACTTCAGAAGATGAGCCACGACGAGGGGTATCATCTCCCCGGCGAGGTCATCGACTACATCGCGCGCAACGTCACCAGCTCGGTCCGCGAGCTCGAGGGATGCCTGATCTCGCTCCTGGCCGAGTGCTCCCTCAGAAACCTCTCGCTGACGCTCGACCTGACCCGCGAGGTGATCAGCGGCATCGCCGCGATCCCCGATCCGGTGATCACCATCGAGCAGATCCAGCAGGAGGTCTGCAAGCAGCTCGACCTGCCGCTGACGCTCATGGTCGGCAAGAGCCGGAAGCAGGAGATCGTCTTCGCGCGCCAGATCGCCATGTTCCTGATCCGCGAGCTGACCAACACGTCGCTCAAGACGATCGGCAACCACTTCGGCGGACGCGATCACACCACCGTGATGCACTCGATCAGCACCATCGAGTCGCTGAAGGGGACCGACGAGCACACCCGTCGCACCCTCTCGGCCGTGCGCCGCGCGCTGAACGTCTCCGAGAAATCGTAACCGATATCAACCGGCCACCCGATCCGGATGGTCGACTGGCGACGAGGCCGGTGAGGAGCGCTCCTCACC
>JBEHWX010000024.1:0-63145 GCA_048498995.1 Bacteroidota bacterium | reverse complement strand
CCTCGTTGAAGACCGGCATCACGATCGCGGTGCTGCCCAGGGGCAGCTTGAGCAGTGATTCGCCCTCTTGCTCGCTCCGGCCGCGTCGTTTATGCTCGGAGGCGCCTCCGAGCCGTGACCTGACGGATCCGTATCGCGCCGCAACTTCCGGAATCGCCACGCCGTAGCCGATCCATCGCTCATGAATTTCCGGAGCCTTCGATGCACCTTTCGACGCACGTGCCCTTGCGTCGCGGAACCTTCCGCGTTCCCCTCACGACCATCTGCCTCACGGTGGCCGCGCTCATCGTCGGCTGCGGCTCGTCGCGCCGCGTGGCCGCCTCCACGAGCCCGCGCGTGATCGCCTCCGGCGAGCGGATCTCCGGAGCCTGGCTCGTCACCCTCCATACGCGCGACCTCGGCACCGTGGCGTTTCCGGTCACCGTGGAGCACGACGCGGGAGTCCTCAACGCCTATTCACGTCCCGGCGCGCTGACCGATGTCGTCGGCTGGTGGAAATCGACGCTCGCCAAGCTCCTCACCAGCGGCTACGAGCATGGAGCGCTCATGCACATGCAGGTTGCCGTTGGCGAATCGGCGCATGACACGCTCCCGATCTCGGGACGTTTCTGGAGCCCGATTGGTGATCTGGCGCTGCGCGGCGCGATCGCCAACGATCGGTGGCGCGCGGCCCTCATCGACGATGATTCCACCACATGGGGCGAGCTCGAAGCGGTCCGCTTCGATGGACGTCTTCCGCTGCGCGATTACACGGCGCTCGCCGGCGTGCTCCTGGACACCGCGCGCGCCGCGCTCTTCGATCCGTCGCTGCTGACAACCGCGCGGGGCATCGACTTCGCCTCCGATCTCCGCGACAAGCTCGCGCTCGCGCAAGATGACGCCGACGCCATCTTCTCCTTCTATACGCTCGCGCCGAAGCTCGGCATCTCTCACATCGGCCTCACCCGCTCGCTGGCCGTGCCGGCAATCGGCGCCGTGACCGGGACCGCGCGCGACACTACGCCGGATCCGTCCCCGGTCGAGGTGAGCTTCGATCACGACACCACGGCGGTCATCCGCTTCCGTCACTTCCAGTCGATTGCCGATCGCGTGGACGCGGCGTTCCGTCAGGCGATACGTCCCGGAGTCACGAGGATCATTCTCGATCTGCGCGGCGTTCCCGGCGGTGATTTCTCCTCGATGCGCGTGGCGGCGCACCTGATCGACCATCCCATGCCGGCCGGCGTGTTCTTCGGCGCTGCCTGGTGGCGCTCGCATCAGTCGGCGCCGACCGCGGAGCTCGACAGCACGCAGCTTCCGAGATTCTCGAACGGCGACTGGGATGCCTTCCAACGCTATCTGGCGCGTCCCGGCGCGCTCCTCGGTGTCGTGACGCCCGCGCAGCCCACGTTCTCCGGGCCGGTCTTCGTGCTGATCGATCGCCACACGGCGAGCGCCGCGGAGCCGCTCGCGGCGTTCCTCAAGGAGAGCGGCCGCGCCACGATCGTCGGCCGGCGATCGGCCGGGGCGATGCTCTCCTCCGATGTCCGCGCGCTCCCCGACGGCTGGCTCCTCCGCCTCCCGACGGCCGATTACCGGACCGCGGACGGCGAGCGGATCGAGGGGATCGGCGTGGCCCCCGATGTCATCACGCTGCCGGACAGCGCCATGTCGGTCGCGCTTCGCCCGGCGCGATAACACGCGAACGCGATCGCGCTTCACGTTCGAGCGATGCGACGCCCGGTCCCCGAGAGGAGGCCGGGCGTCGCCGCTTGGTGTGCCACGTCTCGATGTTCCGGTGGCGCGACTCTCAGAGGCGCGCGAATGGGGGAGGATAGTCCACGCGTCCCGGACGGAGCGCGCCCGGGCCAAGCTCCAGTGCCATGAACGCATCGCCGGCGAAGGGGGAGTCGAGGTGCCGCGCTGCTTCCGCGTCGAATCCGAAGCGAGGGTAGTACGCCGGATGCCCGAGAACGATGATCGCGGGGAATCCCATCTCCCGCGCCATGCGGATTCCTTCCCGCACGAGCGCCGATCCGACGCCGCGACGTTGATGGTCCGGCAGCACCGACATCGGCGCCAGTGCGAGCGCCTCGTAACCTCCGCCCTCCGTCACGATCGGGAGGGAGGAGAGGAGGAGATGGCCGATCACCCCCGACTCAGCCTGGGCTACCAGGGAAAGCCGCGCGTATCCCTCGGCGCGAAGCTCGTCGACGAGACGTCCCTCATCCTCCCGTTCGAACGCGCGCCGGTTCACCTCGCGGATCGCGTCCGGATCGTCCGGCGATTCGAGGCGGATCTTGAAGTCGTTGGAAGAAGTCGGATCGTTCGTCATGATCGCGGCGTTGTTGATGAGGAGATGCTGTTGCTTCGTGTCCCGAGTCGCGGGGCGGACCTCGTAAAATGCGCTTGGCGCGAATATCGTCACCGGTGCGAGATGTGCATCGATGCACGCGACGATCACCGCCCCGATAATGCGCGAACACCATTTCGTGAAAAATATCATCCCGCCTTGGATTCGCGCGCGGCACGGGCGTATATTCCTCGAACGTGATTCTCAGAATTATCATAGCGATACTCCTTTCGATCGGCATCGTTTCCGGAACGATGGCGGCTTCCGTCGCCGCCGTGTCGGAATTGAACGATCATCCGGTCGCGAGCGTGCCCATCATCGCCAAGGGAACGGCCGCCGTGCAGCTTGCCGACGCGCTTCCTCCCGTGGTGCAGATGGTCAAGACCGTGGTCCTCGCGAGCGTGTTCATTCTGAGCGTCGCCATGCTCCTGATCTTCCTTCGCAGGGGATCGGAGCGTCTCGCATTGATCGTCCCACATCCGCGATTATTCGTCACCCGCCGCGTATATATCCGCCATTCCGCGCTGCTGATTTGAGATCGTCCCGTTCGGGATAACGCCGCCGTTTCCGTTCCGGACGCTCGGCGTTGATACCCGCGCACCATTTCTCATCGAATTTCCGTCGAATTTCTCCAGCGATTCGCCGAACCCGCTCACGGCCTCGGTACATCGACGTTTCCGCGTTGTCGGAACCATCATGTCCCCGTCCGCGCGTGGCGGAGCTTCGTCCTGTCCGGACATCGGAACCGTCGCGGCCTCCGGCCCGGCCTGGCCGCTCGTTGCCTGATGCGTGGACCTCCCGAGGGTCCGTTCCGGCGCGGCGGATTGCCGGACCTGACGGCGCGTGCCGGAGATGCTCGACGCGAGCCCGTTGTTACGCATCATCTTCACGAACGATCAACGCAAGGAGCATCTCATCATGAACGGACTTCATCCGATTCTCGCCCAGGCCGTGCAGTCGACGGCGCCGACGTGGCTCGAGCCCTTCATCATCGGCCTCGTGCTCGGCGTCGCCCTGACCTTCGGCGTCCGCGCGTTCTACCGCCGGTTCTGATCCGATCGTGGCCTGGAGCGGCACACCGGCGCGGAATCGGCACGATTGTCGACCGTATCCGCGCCGGTGGCGGTAACTGCCCGGGGGGGAGGATGTCAGGCGCGGAAGGGCATCGTAACGGCCGCGGCGCCGCATGTGGCGGCGCCGGGCCTTCAACTTCACCAATCAGGAGGGCACCGGCCATGGCCAGGATTCGCGAGTCCGAGCTTCCGGGCATCGGACGGAAATATCAGTTCGAGACCGACGCCGGGGAACGCCTCGTCGTGGTGGTTCATGGCGACGGAACCCGCGAGCTCTATCATGAGCGGCGGGACGATCCCGACGCATGCGTGCCGATCGCCCGGATGGAGGATGCCGAGGCGCGACAGATCGCCGGTATCATCGGCGGCCTGAGCTATCGTCCGCGCGATCTGGCCGCGGTGGAGGAGGCGCTCGATGAGCTGGTCGTCGAATGGCTTCAGTTGCGCGCGGGCTCCCGCGTGATCGGCAGGACCATCGGCGGCATCGACGTCAGAAAGCAGACCGGAGCGGCGATCGTCGCGGTGGTCGGTCCCGGCAACGCCCGCACCATCAATCCCGGCCCCGAGCAGATTCTGGTGGAGGGGATGACGCTGGTGGTCATCGGGGAGCGGGGACAGGTCCACGCGGTCAGGAGCTTGATCTCCTCCGGAGGCTGAGATGGTGAACCATCTTGTGCTGGAGACCGGCCTCGCGCTGCTGCTGATCGCGATCGCCGGCCTCATCTCCCGGAAGCTCAGCTTTTCGATCGTCCCCCTGCTGATCCTCGCGGGGATGATCGTCGGGCCGCACGCGCCGAAGCTCGGCGTCTTCGACTTTCGCTTCATCGAGAGCCAGGAGCTGATCGCCTTCATGGGGCGTCTCGGCGTGATCTTCCTGATGTTCTATCTCGGTCTCGAGTTCTCGGTCGGACGTCTGCTTCGCTCCGGGAGAACGATCGCGGTGAGCGGGACGATCTACATCGCGCTGAACTTCACGCTCGGCGTGCTCTATCCGTGGCTGCTCGGCTGGCCGATGCTGGAGATCCTGATCACCGCCGGCATCACCACCATCTCCTCGAGCGCGATCGTGGCCAAGGTGCTGGTGGATCTGCGACGAACCGCCAACCGCGAGACCGAGATCATCCTCGGCATCATCATGTTCGAGGACATCTTCCTGGCCGTCTATCTGTCGATCGTGTCGGGGCTGGTGATGAGCGGGGCGGGGTCGTTCTGGGAGACGGCCGGCTCGGTGGGGGTGGCGCTCGGCTTCATGATCGGCGTGCTGCTGATCGGCCGGCTTCTGGTGCCGCGGCTGAACCGGGCGCTGACGATCGGCTCCGGCGAGCTCTTTCTGCTGGTGATCGTTGCCTCGCTTCTGCTGGTTGCCGGAGTGGCCGAAACGCTCCACGTGGCCGAGGCGATCGGCGCGCTCCTGGTGGGCCTTGTGCTGGCCGAGACCGAGCATCGCGAGCGGATCGAGACGATGGCGATTCCGTTCCGTGATTTCTTCGGGGCGCTCTTCTTCTTCAGCTTCGGACTGTCGATCGATCCGCTGAGTCTCGGCGGCTCGATCTGGGTGGCGCTCGGCGCGGTGGCGATCACGGTGGTCGGTAATCTTCTGGCCGGCCGGCTCGCCGGACGAACCGCCGGGCTCTCGCCGAAGGCGTCGTCACGCATCGGCCTTACCATCGTTTCGCGCGGCGAGTTCTCGATCATCATGGCCAATCTCGGCATGGCCGGCGGCCTCTCTCCGAGGCTTCAGCCGTTCGCCGCTCTCTACGTACTGACGCTGGCGGTGTTCGGCCCGCTGCTGACCAAGCACGCCGACCAGATCCACGGCCTGCTGACGTCGTGGCGCGGCAAGGCACCGCGGACTCGTGAGCGCGGAGACGCGACGGAGACGGCCGCATCCAAGAGCACGCGCTGACCTCTCGCGCGAACCGACGAACAGTCTGGGCTCATGGCGCGGAGGATGGCACGCTCGATGGACGCGCTTGGAGTGCATCCGGCTCGCCGAAGCGTGTATCCACCGCGGATGGCATCGAAGATGCTTCTGATCGGCATCGGCCGCGCCGGCCGATGGTAAAAGGTGAAGGCCGGCGCGAACGAGTCACGAATTCCAACGGAGGAACGGCAACCATGAAGGTCGTCATCATCGGCGCAAACGGAACCATCGGCCGGGAGGTCGCGCGGCTCGCCGCGGAGCAGCACGAGATCGTTACGGCGGGGCGCTCGCACGGAGATCATCGGGTGGATATCGCGTCGCGGGAATCGATCGAGCGACTGTACGATGCGATCGGCTCGTTCGACGCGCTGATCTGCGCCGCGGGCAACGCGCGCTTTCGTCCGCTCGACCAGATCTCCGAGGCGGACTTCTCCTTCAGTCTGGAGAACAAGCTGATGGGGCAGGTGAACCTGGTGCGTCTGGGCATGGGGCGGATCGCCGACGGAGGCTCGTTCACCCTCACCAGCGGCGTGCTGGCCAACGAGCCGATGCCCGGGAGCGCCGCCATCAGCATCGTCAACGCCGGCGTGGATGCGTTCGCGCGCGCCGCCGCGCTCGAGCTTCCGCGCGGCCTCCGGATCAACGTGGTGAGCCCTCCCTGGGTCAGCGAGACGCTCGAGAAGATGGGGCGCGACGGTTCGACCGGACTTCCCGCCGCCGACGTGGCGCGTGCCTACATCGAGAGCCTCGAAGGGAAGATGTCCGGTCAGGTGCTCGATGCCCGGGAGCGTGCCGGCGCCCGGAGCTGAATACCGCTTGCCGCGCGCGGCATCCTCAGGCCGTTCCGTCGCTCAGCGTGATCACCGTCACCTCGGAGCGCGCGCCGACCCGGACCGGAGGACCCCAGTAGCCGGTTCCCTTGCTCACGTACACCCACTTTCCCTCATGCAGGTGCAGCCCCTTCAGGTAGGGCTGGTCGAGCGTGGTGGCGAGATTCCAGGGGAAGAACTGCCCGCCGTGCGTGTGGCCGGAGATCATCAGATCGAACGCGAGCGTCTCGGTCTGGCGGAGCGTCTTCGGCTGATGCGCCAGGAAGATTCTCGTGAGGTCGGTCGGCGCGTCGCGGAAGGCGGCCTCGGGATCGGAGCGATGCGAGGGGAGGAAATTGCCTCCGGTATAATCGGTCACGCCGCCGAGCACGATGCGCGCGCCGCCGCGCTCGATCAGCCTGTGCTCGTTCATCAGCACGTCGTAACCGAGACGGCGCATCTCGGCCACCCATTCCTCGGCGTTCGAGTAGTACTCGTGATTGCCGGTGATGAAGAACTTGCCGTGCGGCGCGGTCAGGCTCGCGAAGGGCTCCACCGTGCTCCGGAGGTTGGCCACCATGCCGTCGGCCACGTCGCCGGTGAAGGCGATCATATCCGGCTTCAGTCCCCGCACCTCCTCCACCACCCGCTCTATCCACTCGCGTCCCACGGTAAGCCCGGCGTGAACATCGGTGATCTGCACGATCCGGAACCCGACGAACTGCTTCGGCAGCCGCGCGATCGGCACGGTGATCTCGACGATGCCCGGACGCCGCCGCGCCTCGAAGATGCCGTAGCCGGTGAACGACGCGGCCAGGCCGACAACGCCAGCGTTGGTGATCTGAAGCAGGTGCGTCCGTCGCGAGCGGTCGAACTCCTGCGTCCGTGCTCCACCGGAGGCGCGACGCACGAGCGAGCCGATGCCGGTCGCGGCACGGCCGAGCAGCAGCAGGATATCCCGGATCAGCAGCAGGAAGAAGAGGAAGGAGAGAAGGCCGAGCGAGACGTAGGCGATCCAGGAGAACGGCGTCGTCAGCGGTCCGCCGGAACGGGTCAGGATGAGCGAGAGGAAGATGACGATCCACCAGGCGATGAGGCCACCCCAGGCGAGCCAGGTGGCGCGTCGCGACAGCCGCATCGGGCGGATCAGGCGACGGCCGATGTAGAAATGCGCGAGCGCGAGTACCGCGACGGAAATAACGATCCAGAGAATCATGGTAGGATTGCCTTCTGCTCGTGTTGAAGCCGCTCCCGCGCGGGCGTGGCCGGTGCCGCGGGATTGACGTCCCGCGGGGGGGGGCGTCGCGCGCGTTGACGGGCGTGAGGCAACCGGATTGGATCGCCGTGACCGGCGGGCGCTTCGAGGCAGGAACTACCCGGCTACACCTGTGCCATCGGGACGCGCGAGACGCTGCCGGGCACCTCCGGATCGGTCACGGCCGGAAGAGGACGGCGGGACGATCCGAGCAGCAGCAGGTCCAGCTGCACGCCGAACAGAAGCATCGCCAGGAACAGGTGCGCCGGCTGCGCCGCGGCCGGCATGCCGAGCCGCGCCAGGGTGATGCCGGTGATCGCCGCCAGCAGTATCACGCCGGCCAGCCGCATCCCCTTGCGACGCAGCGGGGGAGTGTCCCCATGCTCGCGGCGCAGACGACGGAAGAGCAGACCATTGGCGATCAGCAGGAGTATGGCGAACGAGCGGTGTACCTTGAAGAAGGCGCCGAGATGATCGGCCCACGCGCCGCGATTCAGATCTCCCATCAGCGCCGAGACCATGTCCACTTCCTCGCGGACCTGCGTGCCGAGGATGGTCTGAACGAGTGTCAGCCCGAGACAGACCCAGAGAAGCCGTTTCGTGGCGGGCGAAAATGCCGGCACGCCGCCGGTCGTGGCGGCCGACAGTCGACGCACGATCCAGAGCACAACCGCGACGATGATCAGCGCCGTGACCATGTGGGTGGTGATCTTCACCGGAGCGAGCTTCGATTCGACGACCAGCGCGCCGAGCCATGCCTCGAACCCGATCAGGATCAGCGCCGCCAGCGAGGCCAGAGGTACCATCCGGTCGTTCCGCCAGTGCCTGAACGAGATAATCACGAGCGCCAGCGCGGAGATGCCGAGCAGGGCTCCCATCAGTCGGTTGACATATTCGGTCCAGGTGTGGGCGGCGTTGAAGATCGCGTAGTCGTGCTTGGTGTATTTCTCCCAGTCGTTCGGATCGATGGCCGGGCCGGCCACCAGATCCCGCTTCGCCTTCCAGAGCGCGTCCTGCCAGATGATGAAGTATCCGGCCTTGAAGCGGTGCCCCTGCTGGAACTGGAGCTCCGAGATCTCCGTGGGAGGGATGTAGTGACCGAAGCATTTCGGCCAGTCCGGACATCCCATGCCGGCGCCGGTCGAGCGGACGACGCTTCCGGCCAGGACGACGGCATAGACGAGCGTGAGCGTGACGAGGGCCGCTCGGCGGGTGAGGGAGGAATTCTTGGCGAGCATGGCAATCCACCTGACGTGAAGCCAGAACCTATTGAATCCACCGGCGCCAGACAAGATGCGTTACAGAAGGATGCAGTGGCGATCGATCACGATCGGCGTCTTCTCCGAATGGCATGTCGTCGCGATCATTCCGGTCTCATTCCGAAACGATTTCTCGAGCCGCGGGGGCCGACCGCTTGACATTCGAAAATCCGCCATCTATCTTTGCCCCCGCACTGAAGCGCCATCAATTCCGACATCCCCGACGCAGCCCATCCACACCGACGTCGTGCCTGTACGGTAATTCATGACCGTCATCAGCGACCTCCCAGGTCATTCAGGCCGATCGTCCACGATCGGCGACAATCATGCACGGCACACTCCCCGTGCATCGCAACGAACCGTTCCGCATGCGCCCGAGCGGAGCCGGTGTCGTCGGCTGCTCATCACCCCGGTGGTGGTCGATGTCGCTCGCTCGTCTCGCACCTTCCCCATGCATCCTTGCGGAACCGTTTCGGTTCACCATCGCGCACGTACGACCGCCTTGCACACGCTTCCTTCGATCTGATTCGTGGCGCGCCTCGCCATGGCAACGTTTCCGGCGCGTCCGCCCTTTGGACATTTCGATCACGGTGGAGAGATCCTCTCTTCCCAGGAGCGCATTGCGTGGTGATGCCATTCCGGTTAAACTGATCACGGCCGTCGTGGTCGGAGTCACCGCTCCGGCGGAGCGATCATTCTTCATGGATTCCAGCGATTCCGCAACGGCGATCGAACCATGAGCATCAACCAGACCGAGATACGGGACATGCCGATAGGGCCCCGGGCATGGCGTTCCTCCAGGACGCTTCGCCGTTGGGTCCATGCGATCGTTGCCGCGGTCACCTTCATCGGTGCCTTCGCCACGCTCGGTGCCACGCCGAAGAATCCGCTCTTCATCCAGGTCGTCGACACGGCCGGCGCGGTGGTGAAGAATGCCGACGTAACGCTCGTTCAGATGCCGTCGGGGCGCGTGGCCTCGCTCTCGTTCGATTCGTCACGTGGCGGATATATATCCTCGGTCGATGTTACGTTCCCCGCCCTGGTTGTCGTACGGACGGAGGCGCTGCCGACGGCTGTCCGGGAAATCGTCGCCGGTCACCATCACACGTTGAAGTGTGTTATCGGAAGCGCGCCGGACGGTCTGGCTCCCGTCGATGGAGAGTGGCGCCCCTATTCACGTTATCCCGGCGTGCTCGGTGTTGTCCCGTCGAGATCGGGAATCGCGGGCGACGGAGTCGGATTTCTGAAGCTGCTCCGGTCGCTCGGCCTCACGGTTCTGCTCGGCGAATGGGATCTGCTTCCGGCGATTCGTGGCGGCGCGCCGATTCCGGTGCTGATTCCGGCGGGGCATGCCGCCGGCGAGCTGCTGAAGCGCCTTCGGTCCGATTCGCTTGTCTCGTTTGCCGGACCGATTCTTCGCTGGAACGGCGGGCAGATCACCATCTTCACGCAGCAGCTCTGGGTCCGACCGGTGCCCGAGGTGCCGGCCGATGACGTGCGGGCGCTCCTGGAGCGCGAGGGATTTCGTGTCGAGAACTACCACACCTTCTTCCGGGCATTCAGCGCCACCGCCGATATCTCCACCGGCGAGGAGATCATCAACCTGGCCGAGCGTCTGCTCCGGACGGGAAAGATCGCGAGTGCCGATCTTGTGCCCTACATGGTGCCGGAGTTCGACGGAAGATCGGGATCGCTTTCGAGGCCGATCGATTCGGGGAGCACGCCGGTCCTGAATTCCGTCAAGCGAATGCATCCACGAGTCGAACGAGGAGCCCAGTCCGATGGTTGATGTGCTGATACGCGGAGTTGCCCTCGTGGCGCTGATGATCGGACCGACGATGTCGTCCGACTCGGATGTTCATCGCTTCCGAGGAGGGAACCAGGCACGGCTCTCCGTGATCGACGATGGCGCACATTCAGGGATGGAGCTCCGGGTGGACCCATTCAATCGGCCGCAACGCGAGAACACCATCATGAAGCGAATCACCGTGACGGTCTACGGCAGTGACGGGCATCCATTGCCGGACGTGACGTTCTCCGTGCCGGGGATCGGGGACGTGCCCGCGACCTACGATGCCGAGCAGCGGATCTTCACGCTCGAGGTTCCGGACGCTCCGGGGCAACAGGTGGTGATCGCTGCGGCCGGATATTCCGAGCGGCGCATTACCATCTCGCGCGATTGCACGAGCGATCAGGGGCCGATGCCGGTGGTGCTGCCGCGCGCCGGGGAGCTGCTGCTGTTTCATGGATGCGTCGCCAGCGCGTTTCGTCCGCACGATGAGGTGATCTGGGCGGGAATGAAACCACTCGACGCGGAGGCCGAGACCCGATTCCAGGCATTGCTCGATCGGTTGGGGCTGGTGGAGGATAGCGCGTACACGACCGAGCCGAAGGATCCGATGCGGATCACGCTGGGGCGCACGCCCACGCTTCGCGAGCAGGGAGTTCGCTTCCTGAAAAAGCGGGATGGCGGCGCCTTCGATCGCGCCGACTGCCATGAGCTTGCCGCGCTACGGACCAGCGGACTCGTTGCCGGCGCAGGCGTGGTGATGAGTGCGACGGAACATGTGCTGCAGGGAGTTGGAACGATGCTGCTGGTCAAGCCGCTGCCGACGGCCGGCGAGGAGCGGATGCGTCGTGAGCTGCGCGCGGCGGGCTTGCGTGCCGAGCCGCACCCGGTCGGACCGGACCTCTGGTCGATCGAAGCCGATCCCGGCGCCGGTTACGCCGTCTGCGACATCGCGCGGCGCCTGAGCGAATCCGGCGCCTTCGCGACGGTGGAGAATGTGACCACCCCGACGGTTCAAACACTCGGCCGCTGACGAGAAATAAGGATTGTATCGGCTGGATCCATCCAACGGATGAACCGAATCCCATGTTCGGTTCGTGGGGTATTGCCGCGCTCGAATGCAGGGCGGAACCAGCACCGGAAAGCGGATAGGGCTCGAACGGGTAGCCGGGTCGGCCAGAGCAGCCGAAGGAAATCACCATCGATTCACGGTACTAAAGAATCGCAATCGCATCGGGCGTGGAATTACCACCTCCACGCCATGGATACCATGAAGAGGGATAGTATCCCAAGCGGACGATGAAGCACCACAACAACCACCTTCATAATCGGAAACCGCAATGAGCACAACGAACTCCACGCTCTTCCTTCAACTGGCCGTACACCAGGGGGAAGATCTGCGGGAAGCCCGAATCCAAACCTTTCGACTCGACGGAAAACATCCGGTGAGACTGTCGGATGAATCCCGTCTCGTCGATATCGACCACACGTGGGATGACGAATCCGGGCGTATCCGCGTCGAGGGCCTTGCCCCCGGAGCGTATCGTCTTGTCATTTCGGCGCCCGAGGTTCTCACCGAGCGGACGATCGTTCAGTTGCAGTCTGGCGACAATTATGTCGATCTCATGCTGGCGCGGCCAGGAGAGCGCTACTTCTATGCCCATGGCCGGAAGCGTTTCATCGAAGAGCCTGATCTTTGGGTCGAGCCTATCCCGGTTGAGACCATTCACGAAGAGCATGCCACGCCGAGACCAAGGGCGGCAATTCACGCGGAAGGAGATGATCTGCGCGGCCATCGTCATCATGTTCGTGTGATTCGAGGCAACCCACGCGCTGGTCAAGCCCCAAGGAGCACGCAACGGTGGACGACTGAGGAGACGGAACGTGCCGAGCGGTATCCGGTCATCGAGATCACGGAGGATTCGCTCACGGTGCTGCACGGCAGCGCTTTCGTGCAGTTCGCCCGGGATCTTCGATGGGAAGAGATCGTGGAGCTGGCCGAAGAGTACGACATTCAAATCATGCATCCGGTCGGGAGCAAGGTCAATGCCTATGTCGTCACGCTTTGCGATCTAGACCATAGGGAACGGATCGTGGATGTTTGCAATGCGCTAGTCGAGACGGGCATGGCCGTGAAGGCCGAGCCCAATGTGATCTCCACGATCAAGCCGCTGCAGATCCTTCCCGGTGATATTCTGCGGCCGGAGCAATGGCACCTCGGCGTCGTAAAGGCATACGATGCATGGCAGTACCTCCGCGACTATAGTCAGAATGTTCTGGGCGTGGGACAAGCCGACGCGGCCGATATTACCTATGGACGGACCGATGTCATCATCGCCGTTTTCGATACGGGTATTCCGTCGCAGACCGTTGCCGGTGTCGTTCAGCCGGTCCCACCGGATTTCACGGGCAACGTCAAGGATGGAAGTGCCAAAGTCTATGGCCTCTTCAATTTTCGCCCGCGGACGCGCGCCGGTGTTCTTTCACCGATGCCGGCCGACAATGATCAGCCTGAAGGAAGCCACGGTATCATGTGTGCCGGTATCGCGGCCGCCCTCACCGATCTTGGCGGCGCGGCCGGTCCGCTGGAAGGCGTGGCCGGAGCTGCGCCGAACGCGCGCGTGGTTGGAGCCATATGGACAGGGGGGCCCACATACGGAATGTCGAACTACCACTTCGAGCGCGCTTGGGAATTCCTTGCGGGCGTCGACCCCCGCTGGGCAGCAGGTGGCGGCAACTACCACGCGGCAGAGCCCTTTTTCGGCGCGGCGTCGATCATTGGGCGGGGAGCGGGGATCCTGTCCAATAGCTATTCGAACCCAAGTGCCGCGACAAATGCCGCCACCGACACTGCCATCAGCAACGCCGTGGTCTATGGTAGAAATCGCAGAGGCGTATTGTTCCTATTCGCGGCAGGGAATAGCGATGCGGAGATACTCGATCCGACTGCGCCAGGGGGCGGCAATGGCACCGGTAATCACCGTCGCTTGATAATGGTCGCGGCTTCGACCGTCGATCACGATGGCCGTGAAGTACGAACCTCATATTCGAATTTTCATAGATCAAGCACTTGGTTCCCGACACATCCAGGCACTGGGGCGGGAGCCAGTCTGTTCAAGCCGGAGGCGTTAAGCGGGGGAGCGAACCCTGATCGTATCGGTATCGATTTCGCGGCTCCCTCCCACAATTGGTACTTCTTCGACACCTTGGGGGTGGGCCACATCGTCCATAATCCACCGGAAAACCGAGGTGTCTATACCACTGGACTTGTCAACGCGAACGGACTACCAGCGGGAGTTGCCTTCGATTCCAACGCAACCGGCCGGCCTCAAGCCGCCTCACTTGCCCTGACGGTCGCGGTTCCGGATCCTTCGGTGGCACTGACCAACCAGATCACCGTCAATAATCCGGCTCCGGCCCCGGCATTGCCGGCCGGGACGGCGTTGTTGATAGGCGATCCGGGGGCAAACAACGATACCGAATCCGTCGTCGTCAATGCGGCGGTTTTCAATGGCCCGCCAGTCAATACCATCGTCATCACTCTTACCCAGTCGATGAAGAATCCGCATCCGATCGGTACCAATGTCTACTATGGTCCTGCGGAATATGCGGATCATATGGGAGGTACATCGGCCGCCTGCCCATTGGCCGCGGGTGTTGCGGGTCTGGTAGTCTCGGCGAAACCAACGCTGACGAATTACGAGGTCCGTGAGCTCATGCGGTCCACCGCCGTTCCCATCGATCTCACGGAAAATTACCGTGGACCATGGCTTGGCACGAGTCCAGCCAACCTCGGGGTTCCCAATACTCCAGCCAATCCGCTGCTCAGCCTGCTCGATGCTAACGGGTTCCTGAATCTTCAAGGACCAAATGCGAATCTATCGGCAGCGACCCTGAGAGGTGCCACGCAGATAACGGTTACGGTAAACCGCAACAACTATCGCGTTAAGCAGGCCATTCTCATTGGTGCTCAGGGGCAGATGACCGCGGCCGCCGGTCCGAGCGCGGTTCCGGTCGGCATCACCTTGAATAGCGTCGCGGGATTTGCGGTCGGACAGTCCGTAACGATCAACGCCGGACCGTCAACCTTCTTCGCCGGAGCTCCGTTCGCGGCCAATCCGAATGTCATCTGCGTCGGGCATACCAGAGGATTCCGGAATAATGATGTAATTACAGTCGCTGGGGCAAACTATACGATTCTGAACGTCTTCTCCAGCAGCATATTGGTGCTCACCGCCAACTATGGTGGCCCGAACGTCTTCCCGCAGGTTCCGGAGATTCCGGTGCGTCTGGCAACGTCGGAAGTACGTGTTATCTCAGCAGTCAATGCTGGCACAAACACCATCACCGTTCCAGCGTTGACCAATGCATATGGTATCGGAACTCGCATCGAAGTCGTTGGCACCGAAGTGACCGTGGTCAAGGAGCTTCCGGCCGGCAATCCGAATGCGCTGATCGTCGAGCCGCTGATCTACGATCACCCGATCGCGGGCACCACGATTCCCGTGCGTGGTGGCCGCATGCCGTTCTACAGCAATGCTCTCGGATTCGGTCGTATCGATGCGGCGGCCGCGGTCCAAGCGGCGTTGGCGTATTCGCACAACGACCGCGATCTGATGATCCGCAACTCCCTGAACGATAATGGCGCCGACAAGTTCACGCCGACGGGATTCGATCCGGTCAGTAGCCCCGATCTCTGGATCCGCAATACCGTGCCGACGGACCCCGCGGAAACGCTCGGGGCAGTGCCGCTGGGGTATCCCTTCGCGGGAAGCTATGGGTTGAAGGGACCGCATCAGATACCGGCCATTGCAAACAACCGCTGGATCTATGCCAGAGTAAAGAACCGTGGCGCCAGCCTCGAAAGCCTCGATGCTTCCGTGCGCTTCTATATCGCTCTGAAGCACAAGAATGCCGCCGCGATCTCCATCACCGACTTCGATCAGTCGGTTGTGCGGACCGTCAACGGCGCGGGCATCATTACCGCTGTCCGAAACTGGGGCCTGAGCACCGACAGCACCACCGAGGGCTCGGAATACCTCGGCGAATCCTTTATCTATGCCGTCACGGGCTTAACGCGCGGCATTGCTCCGGGCGCGACATTTCTGACGAACATTCAATGGCCGGCCGCCAGCACGCCCCCGGCCACGCCCGCCGGCGTGGCGATCGCCGATCGCATGCGCGTCTACGTTCTGGCCGAGATCATTCCGCATGACGGCGTGGTGCGCGATCCGGTAAGCGGCAATTATCTCGACAGCCGCGCCATTGGCGAGAACAACAACATCACCTATAAGGAGATCACTTTCGCTCAGGCGACGATCAAGCAGACCTCTGTGCTTCCGTTCCCGGCGAAGTTCGAGGTCCCGCGTGCCGGTGATGTCGCCACTCAGCCGTTCAGGATCGAGATCAGCGATCAGATCGGGCTCTTCCCGGCCAATGGACTCGAGGTGACTGTGACGCGTCGCGCGATTGGCGGTGCCGAGACGACCGTGACGTACGCGTTTACCGGTGGTCCCCCTTCCTGGTCTCCGAGCCTGGCGGGGCAGACATGGCTTACCGTGAACGCTCCGAAAATCCTGAGCGGCGCCGGTGCCGGAACCGACGCAAACACCGGCACCGATCAGATCGGCGTCTATATCGAAGGAACCTTCGATGCCAGCAAGGTTCATGATAAGGTGACGGTGAAGGTCCGGCTCCTCGGCTACGATTTCGCAGTTCTCCTCGAGCAGTCCCAGTCCCTTACCGTCGAGGAGCTCGCCGTTCATTACCAGAACCTCGAGATCAACTCCCCGGAGCGTCCGGATATCCACTTCTTCACCGATCCGGCGAACCTCGTCCAGACCGACGCGCTCGCCTTCGGCCCGAAGAGCGATACGGTCTACCGCCTGACCAGCTCCTTCACCTATTCCGGGACCGGAGCGCCCCGCTGCTACGCCGCGGCCACCGGCCTGCTGATGGTGCAGCGGATCTTCGATATCACCGGCGCGGCCGATCCCTGCCGCGTCAACGTCATCATCAAGCCGCTCCGCCAGACCGCGCTCGGATTCACGCCGGTGAAGTACTTCATCTATCGCGGCGTCAATCTCGAGGATCTGCTCACCAGCGACGCCACGAAGGTGCGCGACAAGAACCTGGCGGGAGGCTCGCCGTTCATCACCGAGTTCTACGACTTCCTGCAGGAGCGCATCGACGACTTCGACGCTTCGCCGCTGGCGACTTCCCGTCCCGCGCTCCGTCCGGACCCGCAGCCGACCAGTGTCGCCTTCGGCTGGGACAGCGCGAGGCCGGTCGCCGATCCGGTCTCCAAATATTTTCACGACAACGGCACGGCGTTCCAGCTGCCGCTGATCGTCCGGGGCACCGACTTCGGTTCGTTCTTCGTCTCGAGCGCGACCGATGAGTTCGGCTTCGAGATCGTGCTGGAAGGGGAATACGAGCCGAGAATCGGCGATGTGAGAACCATCGCGAACGTGCTCGACATCACGACGCTCGTCGCGGCCAATCCGCCGGCCTTCGATCTGAAGTGGAAGAAGGAGACGATCCTGAGCTATCTCGATCCGGCGGCCTACTACGGCATGCACTGGAAGCTCGGTGTCTACACGCGGCAGGCTCCTGCCACGACCAGCTCCCGGACCAAGGAGACCGATCTGTACAACGACGTGATCGCCAAGTTCGCGACGAAGAACGTGGTCTGGTTCGACCTCCGGAACGAGAACGGCTACTCGTACAACTACTACGACAACGTCAATCCCGGCTCCGATCAGCTCAAGATCGGCATCACCATGGACGCGATGTGCTCCATGCCGTACGCGACCAGCGGCTGGCCGATCGTGCAGTTCAAGCGCACCGGCGCCGAGGTGACCGCCAGCTTCGGCGGTATCGAATACATCTCGATCTACTCCGGCGATAACCTCTCACCGCTCATCTATATCGCCAGGGGAACCTCGAAGACGCCGGTGGTCAACGACGCGTTCATCACGCAGGAGGTGCTCGGTTCGGGGGACAATCGCTGGATGTGCGAAATCGCACTTCAGTTTCAGACGGTCGCCGATACCGGAGGAACGCCGTACGACGTGGCCGACATCGTGCGCCTGCATGTCGGTCGCCCCATCGACACGACCACGACCTGGGGCAACAATTCGGTGGTCCGCACCTTGGCCTATACCGACAACCTCTTCGGACCGGTCAACGCCGCGAAGATCTGGAACGTGGCGGCCAATGTGCAGACCGAATGGCTCAGCCTCAACGACCGGAGGGTGGTCGACGGTCACCGGATCGAGCCGACGCAGCCGTTCATCGAGACGGTCGAGCGTGGCGTGGCGTTCCAGACCGACCAGGTGATCTTCTTCGCGGCCTCGGTCGCCTATCTGAAGACCACCGCGGCGTCGGTGCCGCTCGGCAAGGGAGCCGTCGGAGGATTCAGTCCGAAGGGGAGCTTCATCGAGGGGGCGGCGCTTTTCGACGGTTTCCAGCTCGATTCGCGCAAGATCCAGGATACGCCGCCCGGCGCGGGCGCGCCGATCGACGTGAACATCCTCACGCTCGTGCCGCGCGACGGCACCTCACTCCCGGAAGGGTTCCTGCTGCTGGCAATCAAGAACAGCGATCTGACCTCGCTGGTGACCGCGGCCACGGCGCAGCTCAGCCCCGATCACGAGATGAACCTGGTGCTGGAGGAGCAGTTCCCCGGCGGCGGCGGCAACTTCAGCTTCGCCGGCAAGAACTATCATCGCTACCTGGTGAAGGTGCGCGGCCTCGGCATCACCAGCTTCCAGAACACGGACGTGGTGCCGGGGGCCGGCAGCGTCTACGTCTACTCCGACGACGGGCTCTTCTTCGCCACGCCGGCGATCGACATCACGAAGATCGTCCCGCCGACCTACACGCCGGACCCGGAGGAGCAGCGGGCGATCGACCGGCCCGAACCGAAAACGCTGATCGACGTCGACAACACGATGTCCACGACGCTCAGTGGATTCGTCTCCGGCGTGAGCAACAGCGCAATCCCGGATGACGCCAGCGCCAAGACCGCGCTGCAGGGGGAGATCGAGACGTTCGGACTGGATGCATGGCAGGCGGCGAAGACCTATACGTCGGGGGGAGTTCCCGACGACCGGCCGCTCTACTGGGCGCGTCTCCGGATGATGGCGGGGCTGAAGCGCCACAACCACATGCTCAGCAACGCCGCAGACCGCGATGCGCTGGTGAAGCTGCTGGAATGGACCACGCGCGGATTCACCGAGGTCCGCTACAGCGGAACCGGAGTGCCGGCGGGGGCGGTCGGGGCGAAGAAAATCCTTGTCTCGGGATTCGATCCGTTCCAGCTTCCGGCCGATATAAACCGGACCAATCCTTCCGGCGTCATTGCCCTCGCCCTGGACGGCTTCCTCGCCGATGACGGGAACGGCCACAAAGGCTACGTCCAGTCGGTCATCTTCCCGGTCCGCTATCGCGACTTCGACGCGGGGATGCTCGACGAGTTCTTCAAGGAGTATCTCTACGGTCCGGATAAGGTGGACATGATCATCACGATGTCGCAGAACGGCGGATCGCCGTATTTCGATATCGAGCGGTTCGCGGGTCGGACCCGCGGAGGCTTCCCCGACAATGTCGACGCAAAGCTCTCCGGACCGGTCGGCTCCGGCACCGGCTGGAAGGAATTCTTCGAGACGACGCTCCCGGTCACGCAGATGATGAGTCGCGTCACCATCGGCACCGGTCAGGGAGTCTACTTCGACCAGTCCTACTCTCTGAAGAAGAACAACGGGTCGACCGTGACGCTGAACCATCCGACGGCCGCGTCGAATGCTTCTCCGAATCAGAAGCAGAAGGACAACAGCATCGACGTGAAAACCGGGGTGAAGAGCGCCATCGAGGGCTCCGGCGGCGACTATCTCTCGAACGAGATCTTCTACCGGGTCGCGCATCTTCGGGATGTGAAGCCGGCCGGGCAATCGGCCAAATCGACGGTCAAGTACGGACACCTACACGTGCCGGGCTCGGCCTGGACCAACGCCGACATGATCCAGAAGGTCAAGGACCTGATCACTGACGCACTTTCGGGATTGTAACCATGAACGCGAAGCTTCTTCCGGTTCTTTCGCTGCTGTTCGTTCCGATGATCCTACCGGCGCAGAGATGCGCCGGTAGGATCAACTTCATGCTCCGCGATTCCGCGCCCCATGGCCGCGACGGCCGGATGGTCAGGTTTCCGGATCGATCGATGAACATCCACGACAGCGTGCTGACGAGCCTCGACGGACGGTTCACCATTACGTCGATCGACGTCGAGGGGAACTTCGGCGACAGGGGAGAAGCCACACCGCTGCTATCGGTACCGGGGTTGAATCCCTACCTCTCGCTCAGAACCGGATGCGGCGGCGACTACCTGCTCGTCGTCGTCCGGCATGGGAGGAAGGGGGAGCCGTCGGACACGATGCGCCTCAGCTTCGATCGTACCTGCGATGTCGACTTCGGCGTCGACATCCCATTCACCGCCGGGAGCTTCCGTCTGCTGGTCTGCGATACCACGCGGATTCCCGTCGACTCGAGTGTGAGCCACACCGGCCACGTGCCGCGTCCGTTCGAGGAGCAGTATCCGGCGATGCGGCACAACGGCTACGATCTGACCGAGGCGCTCCGGAGCGCCATCGCGGCGACGGGGCGGAAGCGGGGAGAGTAAGCTCTCCCTGTCTCCTCCAGCCCCGAGCTTCGGCGCGTCTCCCTGCGCATGTCTGCTCGCCATGCGGCGTGCCTCGCGGCATGCCACGCGGCGCGCGTCCGGCACACCACCCGACACGGTACATGGCACACCGGCCATGGGATGATCCCACCGGAGCGCTCCGGCGCATCCGGCACGAACGTTTCGCACGCAACGCACCACACACCACAACGCAGAGTACCATGAGTACACTATCGTATTATCCACCTTTGCGCTCCCTGATCGGGCTGGAGGATCTGCCGCCGCAGCTCGGGTTCATCAAGGAGGGGCTGGCCACGATCTTCTCCGGACTGTACTACAAGAATCTTCAGTACAGCGCGAACACCTCCGGCAGCTCCGCCTTCTACAGCCTGACGATCTGCACCTACAAGCGGCTCGGCTTCAACGTTCCGGGCACCGAGATCGGCATCTACCTGAACCCGGCCATCCCGAGCGCCTCCTCGGCCACCGATCAGCAGATCGCCCTGGCCACGGAGATCCCGGTCACGCTCCGCTACGACTGGCCGGTTCTCGAGCTGGTCAGCGGGTTCAGCCTCGACAACTTCGCCGAGAGCGCCGCCTCGCTGCTGGCGATGCTGATCAAGGTGCAGAAGATCGACCTGCGCGCGCTCGTCAGAAATGCCATCGGATCGTTCGCCACGATCCCCGGCGACATCAACTCGTTCATCAACGACATCAACACGAAGCTCACCGCGCTTCTTCCGCCGGGCGTCACCATCTCGCTGCCGTCGATCCCCGATCCCGACGAGCAGCTTGACGCGCTGATCGGCCAGATCGAGGACAAGATCAACCTGCCGGCGATCGAGGTGCTCTACTCCCTCTATCTGTTCGGCGCCGACGGCATCGACGCGATCAAGCAGCGGATCGAGGAGCTCTTCAACAATCTGCTCGGCGGCATGTCGGTGATGGAGTTCATCGAGTCGCTGATCGTCCCGAAGATCGACGCGTCGCTCGAGGTGACGCTCGCCGTCGAGTTTCCGCAGTCGATCCTGATCCCGCTGGTCAACGGCGAGCCGACCACCGACCCGAGCCTGAAGTCGATGCTCTCCTTCGGCAAGGCTGACTTCTTCTTCGGCACCACTTCCGGCATCGGCTACACCACCGATCTCCAGGCCACGCTCACCCCGTCGCAGATCGGCAACACCGGGCTGACGATCGCCGTCAGCAACGCCAAGCTCGACCTGAGCACCAAGACCACGCTTCCCGAGGTGGCCGCCGACGGACGCGGTCCCGATTTCGTCGGCGTCTACATCGGCTACGCCGAGATCGGGTTCCCGAAGTTCTGGGAGGTGCCCGAGGCGGGGCGTCCGACCAATCCGAACGACCGCTGCAAGATCATCGGGAAGAATCTCCTGATCGGCACCGGCGGGCTCTCCGGCTCCTTCAGCCTCGTCGGCACGCCGTCGGAGGGAGTGCTCAGAACCCGCTTCGGCGGCGACGGAAGCAACCCGAATTCCGGCTTCTCCATCGAGCTCGACCAGTTCGACATCCGGTTCCATCAGGGCTCGCTCGTCGACTCGACCATTCTCGGCAAGCTGACGGTTCCCGGATTCAGCGGGACGATCGACGTGAAGGTGACGATCGACAATCAGGGCTTCGAGGTGGTGGCCACCGTGCCCGGCTTCACCTTCGGCATCCCGAACATCTTCTCCTTCACGGTCAACACTCTCAAGATCGGCAAGCGGAACGGCCGCTTCTTCATCGGCACCTCGGGACAGCTGGCGATCCTCGCCTCGATCCCGGGCAGCTCCGATCCCTTCATCCAGCAGCCGATCGACATCCAGAAGCTCGTCATCTGGTCCAACGGCGAGATCGAGCTCGAAGGGGGATCGGTGGTGCTTCCGAAGGCGGTCACGCTCAAGGCCGGCCCGGTGGAGCTTTCGGTCACGGCCGTTCACATGGGCTCGCACGAGCAGCTCTACGGCGGCCAGAACAGGCACTACCGCTTCTACGGCTTCGACGGCGGGATCGACACCGGCGCCGGCGGCGTGGACGCGCGCGGCGAGGGTATCAAATACTACTTCAGCGTCGACGACGGGCCCGGCAAGCCGGCGCATCGCTATCTGCGCATCGAGAGCATCCACGTCGACATCACCATCCCGGGGGACGCGCCGGCCGAGGACGCGGCGGTGATCCTGAAGGGATATCTCTCGATGAAGAACGGGGGAGCCTCGAACGATCCGAACTCGGCGCGTGAGTATACCGGCTCCGTCTCGCTCTCGCTGCCGAAGCTCGATATCGCCGGCGGCGCCGGCATGCGCATGTCGCCGGATACCGGCGCGTTCCTGGTGGACATCTTCCTGGAGCTCTCCTCGCCGATCCCGCTCGGCACCACCGGCCTCGGCATCTACGGCTTCCGCGGTCTGGTCGGCAGCGACTACGTCGCCTCCAAACACGCCGCCGGCATCAGCGACGAGGAGACCTGGTTCTCCTACTACCGGAAGCCGCAGATCGGCGTCAACGTGGAAAAGTTCGAGCAGAAGGATGGCTTCTCCTTCGGCGCGGGGGTCTCGCTGGCCACGACGGCCGACTCCGGAACCGCGTTTTCGAGCAAGCTCTTCTTCCTGCTCTCGATTCCGGAGCTCTTCATGCTCGAGGGGCAGGCGGCGGTGCTGAGCAAGCGGATCGGCCTGGACACGACCGCCGATCCGCCGTTCTATGCCGCGATCTTCATCAGCCCCTCCGGCGTGCAGGCCGGATTCCAGGCCACCTTCGATCTGCCGATGGATGGCGCGATGAAGGGTGACCTGGCCAAGATCAACGCCAGGCTCGAGATGGCGTTCTTCCGCGGCCGCTCCAACGGCTGGTATATCAACCTCGGCAAGGACTCGCCGGAGAACGAGAGAATCCAGGCGCGGATTCTCAACCTGTTCGACATGTACGCCTACTTCATGCTCTCGGCCGCCGGCATCAAGGCGGGGGCGGGAGCAAGCTGGAGCCTGGAGAAGAAGTTCGGTCCGGCCAAGGTCGGGCTCGGCGCCAGCCTCGACCTCGGCGGCCGGATCAACTTCCGGCCGGTGCAGGTCGGCGGCTTCGTCAAGGTGGCCGGCTACGCGGAGGTGAGCGTCTTCGGTCTCGGCTTCCGCATCGACGTGCGCGCCGAGCTGAGCGCCGAGGCGCCCGATCCGTTCGTCGTCAGCGGATCGTTCGAGCTGAAGATCAAGACCCCGTGGCCGCTGCCGGACGTCAACATCAGCTGCGGGCTCACCTGGGTGATCCGCGATCGCGTCAATCTCGACGAGATCGGCTTCATCTCGGCGCGGCATTTCAGCAACGAGGCGGAGTACCTGGCCGACCCGAAGCTGCCGGCCAAGGGAACGCACATGCTCACCGGGGAAGGGTTCCCGCTGAACTTCTACAATCGTACGTTCCAGCCGAGCACGTCGCACACCTCGTCGATGAGCTCGATCCAGCCCCCCGGCGTCACCGGCGGGAACGCCTGGATCGGCGACTTCACGAAGTACGCGCTGCCGCTGGACACCTACATCGACATCGAGTTCACCAAGGGGATCGTGCCGGCGCAGAACGATCCGAACACCACGCCGCCGCCCCTGATCGCGCCGATCACCACGCTGCTCGGCGGCTCGGAGCTGGTTCCGCCGCAGAAGGGACACCACTCGCAGGTGGTGCACAAGTATGTGGTGAACGATGTGCAGGTGAAGTACTGGAAGCCGAGCACCGCCGGCAGTCTGGTCTCCGGCACCTGGGAGAACTACGAGATGAAGTACCTGAACACTCCGCTCGTGGCGATGGTGATGGAGAAGGCGCTGGCCACCCGTCCGGCCGCCGTTCAGGTGATCGGCGAGTGCGCGCGCCTCGGCTACTGGCAGATGACCGACGGCAACAGCTACACAAAGCTCCGTCTGCTCGGACGCACGCCGCTCGAGCACGCAGCGGACAATTCGCCGGTCGATCTCGGCTTTCCCCGCACCGCCATCTTCTGTCCTCCCGATCCGCTGCCGAAGGTCTGCCAGAACTGGCGCTTCGAAACCACCGGCCGGATCTTCCCAGGGGGGGCGCGCGTGACCGATCGACGTCTCGATCTTCAGATCTCTCCGCAGCAGGGGGAGGTGCGTCCGTTCCCGAACATCTTCCGGCTGGAAAAAGGGGTGATGATCCTGAAGGGAAGCCGTCTGGAGATCTGGCTCCCCACGGCCACCACCAGCGTGTCGCTGAAGCTGATCACCCTCACCAACAAGGTGACGATCTCCTACTATCGCGGCTATGCCTGGGCGCCGCCGTCGAGCGGGACCTCCGGCGGAAGCTCGGACGGCTCGGTGACGCCCCTCTCGTGGGATGCCGTGCCGGACACGCCGACCGATAGCGTCGTCACCACCTCGCTCTGGGACAAGCTCTACAACGCGCCACGCTGGCGCCGCCTCCTCTGCCTGGAAAGCCCGAACATCGATATTCAGTCCGGCGCCGCCGCCTCCATCCGCGGCCTGCTCGAGGAGTTCTCCCTCGTCAACCTCTACCTCCGCCAGATCCTCGGCCTGAGTGATGCGATCGCCGTGGATGAGCCGATCACGACGCCGAGCCAGTTCTGCGCGCGTCTGGGGGAGACGCTCCACACGCTCGTGGTGGCCCTCACCGGCAAGGACGATATCCCGCCGGTGCTGCTCGAGTACGTCGAGCATTTCTTCACCGAGCTCGGCGGCTACGTCGACGAGTACTGGAAGGAGGGGGTCGACACGCTCGTCGCCAACGCGACGGCCAACGAGTTCTACTGGAAGTGGATGGGGCTGATCGCCTGCGTCGGCCGTCTCTACGACGCGCTCGGCACGCTGCCGTCGGATGTCCGCTCCAGGGTCACGCTCCTGCTCGATCCGGAGGTGGACCGCCTGTATCATCACGTGCTGGAGCTCAACGGCACGGCCCCCTTCTCGATGGAGCTGAACGCGGCCACCTGGCTCACGACGCCGGCCGAGCAGGTCCGCACCTTCGCCGGGTTCTTCGGCGCCCTCAGCCTCGACTTCGCCAAGATCATCTCCTCGGATGCCGACAACCGTCTGAGAGTATACTTCAACTGGCTCAACGACGCCTACTTCCGCGTGGTCGGCGGCATGCACGTGGCGGGGACGCGGGCCTGCGGCACGCCCGACTGCAACCGGACCCGCGACCTGATCGACATCGTGATGGCGCTCTGCTCCGACACGCCGAACATGTCCCTCTCGCCGGCGATGCAGACGATCGGCGATCTGGTCGCCAACGCCTTCCCGGACATCGAGCGGCTTCATCGGTACTTCGGCTGGAGCCCGGCGGCCGGCGGCGACTACTGCGCGTCGCTCCGCGAGGCGATCGGCATGCTGATTCTGGCCTATGCCTCCTACGACGATCTGCCGTTCGCGCTCCGCGGGATCGTGGACACGCTCCACGCCAAGCTCCAGCGGCAGATGACGATCTTCCGCGACGACACGCACGAGGTCACGCTGCCGACGCCCGGGAGCACCGTCGAGGCGTTCCTCACCACCTGGACCACGATCTTCAGTTGTCTCTGCCGGATCTGCCAGGCCGACACGCTCTCCCCGTCGGACCGCGCCACGCTCGAGGCGCTTCTGACGAGCGATATCGATCCCGAGATCGATACGATCTACGAGCGTATCATCGCCGATCTCTACCAGAAGGTGGTGTCGGTTCCGGACCCGGGGCACTGGACGGCCGGCGTCGACGGCATCCCCGAGGATCTGCACGGCCGGGTGAGAATGCTGATCAACTTCTTCTCGGCGGCCTTGACCCGTTGCGGAACCATTCCGTCGCAGGTCGAGGCGGTGTTCGGGCTTTATTACCCGTCGACGGCGTACGGCAACGTCACCAGCTACATGAGCGCCAACAGCTACACGCCGTGCGGCGGCGTCAGCGACGGCCTCTGCTACGAGGTGATCTGGCCGTTCGAGAAGGTCCGCGCGCTCTACGCGCGTCGCGACGAGATCCCAGCCGACATCCTCTCCTATATCCTCGACACCCTGGCGCCGATCGTGGAGCGGATCTACCGCGTGGTGCTCAACCAGCCGCTGCCGGCGCAGATCGTTCCGGCCGACGGCAAGGACGCGCTCCTCTGGGAGCTCGACGAAGTGCTCCGCTGGTTCCGCGAGCGCTGCTTCCACGGCATCCAGTTCAGCACGCCGCTGATCCCGCTGATCGGCAGCGACGTCTCGCTGCTGATGAGCAAGATCTCGACGATGCAGTCGTTCACCACCTGGGCCGACGCGAACTTCCTCGACGTGGGAAGCTGCGGATGGCAGGACATGCTGATCGATATCTATCGTACCTACTGCATTCCGCCGCCGATCACGCCGACGTCCCAGGCGATCTCGCTCGTCGTCGGCTTCAACTCGACGCTCGCCGGGATCACGCAGGCGCTCGGACTGGAGACGGTCGATACCACCACGGCCGCCATCTCCCCCTGCGCGGCGATCGGGAACATCGTCAGGGTGCTGATGATCGCCACCGGATCGATGGAGGTGCTGACCGTGGAGCAGCTGGTGGAGATCAAGACGTTCGTCGCCGCCCTTCAGGCGCAGGCCGCCTACTCGCGGGTGATACCGACGCCGAGCTGCGTCGACATCTGCTCGCAGTGGCTCTGGATGCTCAACTGTCTCTGCAAGATCACCGCGAACCCGGGGCTCTTCCCGTCGCTCGACATCACCGTCGAGAGCATGATCTCCAACACGCTGGCGGCGATGTGCGGCCGCGCGCTGGTGATCGGCGACTACCTCGGCATCGAGTTCATGCCGGACCGGAAGCTCAATAGCCGCTGCCGCAAGGTGCGGACGATCAGGAACTACTTCGCCGTTCGCGGTCTCGACTTCGCGAGCGTCGATCCGACGCTGATCGACTTCTTCACCAATCGCGCGCAGTTCCAGGCGGCGTTCGAGTCGACGGCGATGCAGCCGTTCCGCGACGCGATCTGCTTCCCGGTGCCGGGCCCGTACGATCCGCTGATGAAGCGGGAGGAGAAGCTCTGGTCCGATCTGTTCCACCCGGTGGAGTACGACGACCCGAACAAGCCGATCGACCGGATCGTGATCGAGATGGCGCCCTGCAGCGACGTGGTGGGAGGAAATTGGCCGACCGATTACTGGAACCTCACGCGCTCGATGCTCCAGACCGAGCTGATCCCGGCGCTGACGATTCAGAAGAATACCGTCGAGAGCCAGTACGACAGCGCCAACACGCTCGACCCGAACAGCGATCAGACCTATGACCTCGGCAAGCAGCTGGAGGCGTTGACCGGCGAGCTCGGCCGCGCCACCGACTTCCTGGCCACCGACCTGGTCGGAACGCCGACGGCGACCTTCCCGCAGTGCGTCACCTTCCTGCTGGAGGTCTGCTATCAGCCGCCGGCCGCCTTCAGCTACAATCTGAGGCTGCCGACCTTCGGCGCGGTGCGCCGCGTGGCGCAGGACATGCAGAAGGCGCTCTCGCTGATGAACCAGCCCCTCTGGAGGCCGGACACCATCTACGCGGTGCAGCTCGAGCTCCAGGAGCAGGTCAACGGCTCCGCCCAGCAGTATACGCGCTACGTCACCTTTGGCTTCCGCACCGACGGGCCTCTCGGACATTTCCATCAGATGGGGAACGGGGTGGTCCGCGCCGACTACGCGGCGCTCGTGGCCGCCGAGCGGGAGACCGAGTACAAATACTCCACGCTCCGCGGCTACATCGACTATAAGCGGAGCTACCCGAACGCCGACGGCAACATCATCGACGCCAAGCCGCTCTACTACGCACACACCAAGCTCCGGCTCTTCTTCATCAAGGATTATATCTCCTCGATGTACTCCACCTGGGGCTGGGCCGACGCGAGCAACCCGGCGCCGCTGAAGTATGTCTACTCCGCGCTCGAGTTCGTGATCAAGGATCCGGGCAAGGCGGTGGGGGATGCCGAGATCTCGGTGATCACCACCTGGTCCAACGACTCGGCGCCGAAGATGACGCCGCCGTTCAAGCGCTTCAAGAACCTGGCGCGCAACACGCGGGTCGGCAGAAAGAACTGCCTGACGATCGGCGAGGTGGAGGTGCCGGCCAAGACCGGCGACGTGCCGCTTCCGCCGGACGTGAACCTGCAGCCGCTGAAGCTCTACACCGCGATCTGCAACGCGCTGCTGGCCGAGTACGCCACCGATCCGGCGACCGATCCGAACGTTCATCCGACGCAGGACGCCGTCCGCCACGAGGTGCATCGGTACGTGTTCCAGACCTCGCGCTACGCAAGCTTCGAGGAGCATATCGGCAGCTACCGGCTGTCGACGGCGCCGGCTCCGGTGAAGAGCGCGATCTCCACGATCGTGCTCGGCTCGGGGGTGAACGTGACGCAGGCGCGCGACCTGATTCTCGGACAGAATCAGTCCACCACGGCGAACCTGCAGCTGGTCGGCGCCTATCCGCTGATCCACGATCGTCTGGTCGAGGGAATCCTGAAGCTGGGAGGACTGGAGCCGCCGGAGACCACGGAGTTCTTCGTGGTGAGGGATTCCTCCTCGGTGCTCGGCATTCTGGCCAGAAGCCCGGAGCCGTTCAACGACCCGAAGATCCCGGAGGATGTGCTGGCTCAGACCATCCAGGTCGCGAGTCTCGGCACGAGCACGAAGCTGATCTTCTCGAAGGATCGCGCGAAGGTATTCATCACCGGCCCGAGCGCCCAGCTCACCGGCTCGTCCGTCGACGTGGTCTTCAAGCTCTACGAATACGACGGCTCCGCCTACGCGCAGGCCACTGTGCTCGCCAAGAACAGCTCCAACGAATGGGTGCCGCAGACGGTGCCCGCCGTGACCGCCACGATCCCGTTGAGCTGACCGGCATCTCCGCGGAGGGCATCCGCGCGGGGGAGGCTTGCTTCCCTCGCGCGGCCCGCTCCGCCGCGATGCCGGGCGTAACGCGGAGCGCCAGAAGCGAGGGAGCACGCGAGGAGGGACCGCCGCCGCGGCCATGCGACACGACCGACACTACCACATTCTCAATCGATACACGACCATGAGCCAGCAACAAGCAGCCTTGCTCTCTCTGATCCAGGTCAATTACAACCTGGGGACGAACATCGGGACCTCCTTCACGGTGACCATTCAGGTTCCCGGAGAGAACAACACCTCGATTCCAGTAACCATTTTCCCCGGCCAGATCCTCACGTTCAACGAGCTGCTCACGGCCGTGGAGCTGTCGCAGGTCGGGGCGACGACCATTCCGGTGATCGTCACCCTCAACGGGGCCGGGCCGAACGGGCCGGTCAACGGGAGCGGCAGCGGGCAGTGCACGATCCCGCTCGGATCCTCCGGAGCAGGCGTTACAGTCAACGTGATGGTGCCGGTGCCGAACAACCCGCCGGCCAACATCATGTTCAATTTCTACGCGACCGTCCGCGACTACCCGGTCTGCTACGATCCCGAGTGGCTCTGCAGGAACCGCTACAACTACCCGGCGTTCAGCTCCTGGTGGTGCCTCGGCTACTCGCAGCTCTCCGACTTCGGCACGCTGCAGCCGGTGCTCGACATGACCTCGGCGATCACCTCAAACCTGAGCCTCCTGCAGACGATCAATACCCAGCTCACGCTCGGATACACCGCGCCGCCGGTCGGGGCGACATTCGTCACCCAGATCGACTACGCGATGAACGTGGTGCTGGGCGCCTCGCCGAAGATCGACCAGCTCACCCTCCGCCGGAAGTTCCAGCTCAGCGATTTCGCCGACATCATCGACGTGCGCGCCGGCGACTTCATCGGCAACGTGGTCGACCGGCTCAACGTTCCCACGAGGGACCTCTGCACCAAGTGGCGCGAGCTGCTCGACTGCTACTGCAAGCTCTGCCGCCGCTGGGTGGAGCTTCCGGTGTCGGTCCAGGACGCGTTCAATCAGCAGGCCGCGCCGATCATCAACAACGCCTTCCCGGTCTTCTCCAGTCAGGCGCAGACCGAGGGGCTTCAGTTCTCGTTCAACAACTCGGCGAGCACTCCCTGCGCCAAGCTGATGGAGATCGTCAGCTTCTGGGCCTGGTACTGCAAGATCTGTCCGATCGTCTCGCCGACGTTCGAGAGTACCTTCCAGACCTACTACGACGGGCTCTATCTGAGCCGCACCAACATCCAGCAGCTTCTCGACGCCTACAACGCCTCCTACTGCCAGCCGCCGATGCAGACCTTCTGCAACGACTGGCTGCGGATCCTCAACTGCCTGGAGGCGCTCTGCGCGCGGCGCGCGGAGATTCCGAGCTCGGTCTGGAGCGATCTGACCAGCACCTTCTCCACGCTGATCTACACAACCGCCCAGGCCACCTATCGCCCGGCCACGGCCCTGCCGCCCCCGGCGGCGCCGAGCACGTTCTGCGACCTGGTGACCTGGCTCCGCAAGTACTTCACGCTCGTCTGCGGACAGAAGTCGCTCCCGGGGGGGACCACGCAGCGTCAGCAGCTGGACGATCTGCTCGCGATGATCAAGACCGCCATGACCGGCTTCACATCGCGCAACGGCGACCTCTGCGCCCCGACGGTGCCGATGACCAACTGCTCCGATTTCCAGGCGATCCTGCCGTGCCTCACCTGGATCTGCAGCAAGAAGGCGGAGATGACCGCCGGCAACCTTCAGAGCTTCGTCGACAATCTCGATCCGGTGGTGACCGATCTGTACAACATCATCACGGGAGGCTCGGTATCGCCGGGGGGAGCCGACATGCTCTGCCTCCGGATACCGGTCGTCGTCAACTTCTTCAACTCCCTCTGCCCGAGCGGCGCCATCGATCCGATCAAGCGCCTCCGGCTCCTGGCCAAGCTCGCCGCGCTCCAGGCCGCGATCGCCAGCTTCATCGCCGACTCCACCAACCTCTGCATGACGGCGGTCACCTTCCCGAGCACATCGTGCGATCAGTGGAAGACGATCCTCGACTGTCTCGACCGGATCTGCGCCGGCTCGTCCCGATTGCCGCAGACCGCGCGTGACCGCGTGACCTCCCTCTTCGCGCTCCTCTGCGACGAGCTCGACTGGCTGATCTCCGACCCGACGCAGTCCTATTCGGCCCCCTCCGGGTCGCTGACGCTCTCGAGCATCTGCTCGATCCTCTACCGGCTCCGCAACTACATCACCTCGATCTGCAACTACGGCCTGGTCGACGCGATCCGGAAGATCCGTCTGGACGATCTCATGTCCCGCTTCCAGAGCGCCTACAACACGCTGCTGTCGGAGTATCCCGGCATCTGCTCCGTGTCGACGGGGGAGGAGTGCGGCTCCTGGATCGAGATGTTCGATTGCCTGGCGCGTATCTGCGACACCTGGAAGAAGACGCCGAACGATGCCCATCTTCTCGACCTGATGGAGTCGATCGACGTCGGCTCCGGGACCATGCTCCACTCGATCTACGTGGCGCTGATCGGCGCCGAGCCGACGAACTTCAGCTCGACCCTGGAAAAGGCGTGCGTGGAGATTCACGGCATCCTCGATTATCTGGTGGCGCACTGCGCCTGCTGCGGCGCCACGCTCGATTCCTACAAGCGGGGACAGGTGCTCGAGCTGATGATCCTGCTCCAGCTCAACTACCGCTCGTTGGTGCTCTGCGGCTCCGGCTGCGGCACCACCCAGGTTCCGCTCACCACCGGCACCGCTCCGTGGGTGGTCACCAAGATCGACGACATCACCCTCTCGCGTCCGGCCACGCCGAACGTGGTGACCGGCACCTCCGGCATCGGCACGCCGGTCTCCGGCTCGCAGTGGATATCGCCGCATCCGACCGCGAGCGACGCGCACGTGGGGTGGACCACCTTCGAGCGCTGCTTCTGTGTCTGCATCGAGGGGAACGTGCAGATCTCGATCACCTACCTGGCCGACGACTACGCGCAGATCAGCCTGGATGGAACGGTGATCGACACGCCGACCGAGTCGAACATGCACTCCTCGCGCACCTACACCGGGACGGTCTACCTGAGCGCCGGCCGGCATTGCATCCGCGCGGCGGTGAGGAACGATCCGGCGCACAACATGGCCTTCTGCGCCTCGGGCTCGATCACCTCCGTGACCGCCACGCTCGCCAGCGACGGCTGCTGCGGCGACGGGACCACGCCGGTGCCGAACTGCGGCGCCGCTCCGGTGCTCGACTGCGCTCGGCTGGCCACGCTCGCCAGGTTCCACCACCTGCTCTGCTGCCCGACCCGGAGCCTCTCCGACCCGATCTTCTCGACGCAGCAGTATCTGAACATCGTCACGAAGATCACCTGCTTCGAGTCGGAGATCGACTGGATCAGCCTGCAGCTCGGCATGCAGCCGGGGAGCCTGCCGCTCGGATCGACGAGCTTCTGCGATCGTTTCCGTCGGGCGCTCCGGCTGGTGGCGCTCGCCTATGCCGGCTACGAGAGCCTTCCGGTGATCGTGCGCGTCAAGGTCGACTGCTTCTACGACGCCATCCGCGCCGAGCTCGACGTGCTGGCCACCAGCACGATGAACGACGCCCCCATCTGCGGCGACACCTGCGACATCTGTTCCGGCTGGCTCGACGCGATCGGCTGTCTCTGCCGTCTCGGCGTCCAGCTCCCGACGATCGCGGGCTCGAGCGTCTACACGCAGGTGCAGACGCTCCTCTGCACCGACATCGGCTCGTACTACACGTTCCTGAGCGGCACCTACGGATCGTCCGTGCTTCCCTCGTACATGGGAGGAGCGCCGGCCGACTGCTTCGTGACGATGCGGAGGGCCGCGGTGCTGACGGTGATCGACTGCTTCTGCTGCTCGGACATGTCCGGCTCGCACGCCACGTCGATGACCACCTGGTACAACCAGATCAAGCCGAAGCTCGATCAGGCGATGAAGCTCCTGGCGACCACCTCGATCAACTGCGACGACTTCTGCCGCAAGTGGATCGACGCGGTGGAGTGCCTGCTCAAGTTCTGCCTCCGCCGGTCCGAGCTGAGCCCGACGCAGCAGACGACCTTCGACACGCTGATCGGCGCGCAGGCCACCGCGCTCCACGCGCTGGTGCCGGGAGGCTCGATCACCACCAGCCCCTTCACGGCCGGAACGTTCGGCAATCTCTGCAACGGCCTCTACGAGATCGTGCTGGAGCTGTATCGTCGCTGCACGCCGTACTACGCCTGGAGCCCGACCCTCCGCTCGCAGCTCGACGCGCTCTATCCCGGATTCATCGCGGCGGTCAACTCGTTGAAGAGCCAGTTCGCCGGCGCCGGCATCCGCTACTGCGACGAGTCGATCGACGTCTGCTCGCGCCTGTCGACGCTGCCGGAGTATTACCGGCTCTTCTGCGCCACCACGCCGAGCCTGTCGAACCCGACGGTCGCGGCCGTGGATGTGCTGCTGACGCAGATGGCCGTCAGCGTTCCGCTCTGGCAGAAACGGCTGAAGCTGGCGCTGACCGCGTATCCGGCATCCTCCTCGTTCTGCGTGCGTCTGGAGTTCCTGGTGGACCTCGCGCTCGTGGCGTTCTCGCGGATCGATGAGCTGAACGCGCGACTGCGCCAGACCCTGGAGCTCTTCTACTGGCTGCTCCGTTCCAGCGCGACCGCGTATCGCTCCACGCTCACCGGGCAGCTCCCGGGGATAACCACGATGAGCCGCTTCCGCAAGAACTGGCTCGATCCGCTCCTCTGTCTCTGCAACGTCTGCTCGCAGCTCGACACGCTTCCTCCGAGCGTGATCACGATCATCGAGGGGACGCTCGGCTCGCGCGTGCAGACGATCTACGATCTGATCCTCGGCATGACCACCACGGCCGGCCTTCCGGTGGTGGCGCTCCCATGCCCGATCACCACGCCGGTGCCGGCGGCCACGCGCTGCCGGCAGGTCCGCGTGCTGATCAGCTTCTTCGCCGGCTTCGGGCTCCGCTACGCCGAGCCGCCGGGATCGTCCTACACCACCGCGATGGACCAGCTCAACGCGGTGCTCCCGAACCTCCGCTCCGACATCGCCGCGCTGCGGGCCGAGCTTCAGGCGATCGGGCGGGTGATCTGCTCCGAGGAGAGCTTCAACGACGTCGCGATGCAGTCGCCGATGCTCTACCTGCAGGCGGCCGGCAGCGACGGCAGCGACGGCACCGTGCCGGGGGTGGACCTTCGCTGGAAATTCTCCGGCGATCTCGAGAAGCATATCCCGAAGGGGAACATGGCCGCCTCGTATGGTCCCTATCCGGCGAGCTACGGCTACAACAAGGCCGATGACTTCGTCAGAATCCACCGCGTTCCCTACACGCAGCAGTTCCCGGCGATCATCGACTTCAACAGCATGACGCCATCGGCGATCTCGGTGCCGTCGAGTCCCTCGTCGACCACGCCGGCCACCTGGACCTTCAGCGGCCTGACGAGCGATCCTCCGTTCACCTCGCCGACGACGACGCTGCAACTGGTGTTCACCAATTCCTCCACCTACGCATCGGTGTGCGGATCGCGTCAGCCGGCGACCAACGTGGCCGACGTGCTCTACATCATCCAGAACTACCACGACATGATCGAGATCCGGACCACCGGCAAGCCGGCGTTCGCCGTCTCGTTCGATATCGTGGCGGCCGGAACACCGTCGGTGCGCGTGGAGGGAATCGCCTACAGCTACCGCGGCTTCATCCGGCAGGCGACAATCACCGGCCGCAAGGATCTGACCGGGACCGGACGGCAGACGGTGATGGGGGAGGGGATGGAGACGATCCGCTTCGCCGCCACCGGCTGCCACATCAACGCGATCCGCGTCGAGACCTACATGGATTTCTACGTAGCGACCAAGCGCCGCTATGCCTGGGAGCAGATCGGGAGCTTCTCCCTCTCGCTCGACCAGACCGAGGTCTACAGGCGTCTAGAGGACGCCGCGCACTACACCGTCGACGGCCAGTGGCCGAAATACGCCTCGCCTCTCTTCACCACGCCGAGCCAGTCCGGCGGCAAGGTGAACGTGCAGAACTACAAGGACAGATGGGAGCCGAGCTCCTCCTACCGTGGCCGCACGACCGCCGAGGGGATGCGCACGGCGGTGGAGTACTACCTGAACACGAGCCGCGCCGAGTCGGGATGGGAGGCGAAGAAGACGATCGACTCCGACGATCCGAGCGACAGCTCCTCGATCGAGCTGAGCATGCTCAGGATGCTGAACCTGGTGGCGCTGGACTACCACGTGGCGCGGATGCTCGGGTGGGGACATATCGACTGGGAGGTGGCGCAGAGCAGCTTCCCGGCCGGACGGCGCTACGTCTACCTGGCCGAGTACGAGACGCCGCGGAACGGTGGCACGCCGGCGATGATGCACCGGTATCTCTCGCTGCCGACCAGTACGCTGGCCACCGATCATCGGCTTCCGGTGAAGGCGGAGATTCTGGGGCATGACCTCGGGCTGCCGCAGTTCGATCCGCAGACGCCTCCCTTCACCGACGGCGACGGCTACACCAAGTACGGCGACAGCCGGTTCATCCGGTTCAACCGGAAGGATCTCCGGATCGACCTCGCGGCCGGCACGGCAATCACCTCCGGCGCCTCGTTCGGCCGCGCGGACAACACCAGGCCGGTCTTCTTCGGCATCCGCCGTCGCGAGAAGTCGGGCGGGGTCTACTCACCCTGGATCGTCCCGGACGTCAGCAACGACGGCGCCGAATACGCGAGCCCTGGCTACCAGCCGTATCTCGACGCCAGCGGCAAGCCGGAGTCCACGCCGATTCCGGATCGCGAGAACCCGATCTTCACCGATCACCTGGTGAAGGATCGCGACAACCACAAGGTCTACAACTACGGCATCTACAGCATCAACTGGTTCTCGCGCGTGTCGGACATCGTGCCGTACGCGGATATCGCCAACGACTTCCCGAAGCGGAACACGATCCTGCCTCCTGCGAATCTCACCGCGCTCTTCCTGCAGCCGGAGCCGCGGCAGATGTTCAACTCCGCCTACGAGCAGGGGGCCACGGCGCTGCACAACACCACGCGCGTCACGTTCGACTGGACGCATGTTCACAACATCGCCTATCAGCGCGCCACGCATGTGAAGTTCCTCTTCCGGACCGATCCTCCGGGGGTGATCAGGGGAGAGATCGAGCGGATCGAATCGATCCCCGGGCAGAACAGCGTGAAGGTCTACACCCGCGCCTACAAGGATCCGAGCACCGATGACGCCAACGGCGGCGCTACGATCACGCCGTCGCTGACGATCGCCGGCTCCCGCTTCGTCGGGAGCATGCTGGTGACGCAGTCGCATCGCTTCGTGATCGACAGTGTCACGACCGATACCGGCGGGCTGGCCCTCTTCACGGTGCGGATGGAGTACGCGCCGAAGGTGGACAACCCGTCGGCCGCGGAGATCGATCCGACGGTGCCGGCCGAGGGCGGCTGGTACGGTCCGCAGGCCAACGACAGGTTCATGGCGGCGGAGAACTTCGCCGATCCGAACAACATCTGGACGAAGCTGAACCTGAGCGATCTGCCGCTGCCGGATCTGACCGCCGCTCCCTACAGCGTGGCGGCGTATACCGAAACGGGGACCGATCCGAACGGACGCTCGATCACGCTGCCGGTCGGCGGCATCGGGCGGAGCGCCCACATCCAGGAGATCTTCGAGCCCTACCCGGTCGGCCATCCGCTCTACGGATCCAGCTACTCGACCGGCGTCTACAAGATCACCTTCGACGTGGGAGGCAACTTCACGCTCGCCCCCTATGCCGAGACACTTCCCTCCGGCATCGCGAAGGCCGAGTGGTACAAGGGGGTGGTGAGGATCGCCGAGGATCAGCACGCCGATCAGATCAAGGTGCTCGACGTGGTCCGGATCGAGACGGCCACCGGCCCCGTCGATCCCTCCACGCCGGTCACGCCGCTGACGGTCTACGCGCACGATCCGCTCTCGGACGATCCGGATCACCTGATCATCCCGCGGACCATGGGAAGCACGGTGACCAAGAGCGTGAACTTCCATCCGGGACTTCGCGCCTATCTGAAGCTGAGCACCAACGGCATCAACCTGGCCAACGACGTGCTCCCGGCAACGGGGGAGAAGGTGCGCCAGACCTACATCGCCGCCTACGCCTACGAAAGCGGCACCACCAACGCCTCGCCGCTGACGCCGCCGACGGTGCATATCGCGCGCACCTTCGATACCCCGGCGGTGCCGCAGGCGCCGGTCGGGCTCCTCTACGCCACTCGTCCCGATGTCTACGGCAAGTCGACCTACACGTTCGACACGCAGATCGACCTGACCGCCCGCACGCCGAACGGCCTTCCCTACAGCATGGTCTTCCTGCGCGGCAACGATCAGATGATTCTGCGCGCCCTCTACACGCAGCAGACCATCGACACGGTGATCCTCCCGGGGCTTCCGCCGCGCGGGACCGAGCCCTCGACGGTCGTCGGCTCGCGCTGGATGGGGCTGGTGAACGTGGATGTGGAGGCCGCCGGCGCGAACGTCGGCAAGTTCAGGACCTATGGAACCTCGACGTTCCGCTTCCCGAACCCGGACAATCCCGATACGAGGATCCTCGACCGGAACAACCCCGGGCAGTTCATCGCGCCGTTCGCGACGCCGGTAACGCCGGGATCCGCGGTCCAGAACGTGAAGGATGCGATCAGGCAGGCGTTCCTGCCGATGACCGAGCGAGCCGTTCCGCTCGAGATCGTCAGGCGGGACGACCGGCTGCAGACGATCGGCGGCAAGCCGGTGGTCCGGGACGCCAACGGAGATCCGCTGAAGCACACCGACCCGACCTTCGATCCGTTCCCGATGGTCCGCAAGGGCATCGACGCCAACGGGCACTGGCAGGTGCGCTTCACCGATTACACGCTCGATGGCGCCTCCCGGAACATCTACTTCTACTATGCCCGGGAGATCGCCGGGACGCTTGCCGTCGGTGAGCCGGGGGCGGTGATCGGGCCGGTGCGGCTGATCGACAGCAGCCCCGCGCCGACGCCGGTGATCCGGCATGTGGCCAGCATCTCCCCGGATCCGGTGCTCGGCAACGGTCCGGAGGTGCGGCTGGAAGTGGCGAAGTTCCAGGAGAACGACCAGGTGGTGAAGGTCCGGATCTATCGCGCGCTTGCCGCGGAGGATGCCCTCTCGCTCCGCGCGATGACCCTCGTCGGCGACGTGACGATCCCGTCGGGATCGGGCGATTCGTTCACGGTGGCCGATACGTTCGCCGGCGGCACGCCGCCGTACGGACAGGCGGTCTACTACCGGCTCGCCTCGCTCCGGGGCATCGTCAACGAGCAGGATCTGGAGGAGCTGGTGCCGTCGCTGCTGTCGAAGACGGTGATCGTGACGGTGATCGACACGGTGAATCCGCCGTCGCCGACGCTCTCCTACACCAACGGCACGCCGATCGGCAGTCCGGTGCAGCAGCTCCCGAACGTGGTGCTGAGCTGGAATCAGACGGCCGCGCGCGGAACGTATCACCTCTATCAGATGACCTCGAAGGGGAACTGGCAGAAGCTCGATTCGATCGTCGCCGATCCCTCCACGCCGAACGCCGCCATCACCGCGTCGGTCGGCACGCTTACCAAGCGGGACGCCGACAACAACGAAGTGTACAACCGCTTCAAGGTGGTGGCGCAGAACTCCTCCGGGCTGCTGAGCCTGGATGAGAACGTGCTGGTGATCTGACCGGAACGGATCGCGGCGCGATCCATTCCCCGATGTCGAGAGAGAAGGTCCCGACCGTTGACGCGGTCGGGACCTTCGTCGTTGTGGAGGCCGCGCCGGCGCCGAGGATGATCGTGACGTGCACGGTGCGAGTGTACGGATGGATCCGCACGGCCGGGATACCGCTGGCCGTGGCGGCCGCGCATCGCTCGTGCTCGCTCTGGCGAAGCGGGGTGCCGTTAGCATCGCATGGCGATAGTTCACCGACGGAGCGGGGCGGCGAGGATCGCGGAACAGGAGGCGACGAGGTAGCCGTGAAATGTCGGGGTTGGCGTGTTGACGCAGGATGGGTGTACCAATCTCGGCGGCGGAGCACTCCCCGACGCTCATCCTCGATCCTCACCGGAGAGGAGGATGAGGCTTGCCACGGCCGCCGCGACGTTATCCGGATTTATTTCGGCGTGAGCCCGCGCGCCAACTTGACAATGCCACGGCGTTCCGTATGTTTGCACGCCCCACGTCAATCAATCGCGCCGGCGATCCGGCATGTGTTCTCACGTCGCGCTCGATGGTTTCGAGCGTATGCATACACCGGCATGCTCACCGACCTTCCGATGCAGAGACCGTCATCGGGTACGAAAGGGAACGTGAGCCGAACTGATACTCAAGCAACGACCATTACCGAACCGTAGTCAACGAACGCAATCGGATCATTCCTCGACGGAGCTGATGACATCGCGCGGTCGTATCGACCCGTGACGTCACCCGCGTCGATCGCGGCATTCTTCGATTGTATACGCAACATCCGGCTGACCTCGTCACGACGAACGGGCATCCTCTTGTCCTGACGCTTCCTCGGGAGCGTGAATGGAGGGTGCATCCGTGGCGGCGGGACGCATGGCGGCGCCATGTCCCGACGGATCGTAGGATGCCGATCGAACGATCCCGAAGGGTCCATGCTCCTCCGGCCGGATGTCATCGCGGAGATCCCGAATGTTCGCTTCGGGAGTGCTCCGCGTCGCGCGCGGCGCGGCCATCACCGATGCCGTCGCGCGACGATCGCCCGCATCACCATGCGGGAGCATTCCGCGCGCTCGTCGACATACGGATCTCCATCAATCATTTCCATGCGACCACTTCGGTGCCGCGCCACTTCCCGGCGCGATGCCGGACAACACTCACACACCAATCTGGAGAAGACTGCATGTCGAAGGACAATCAGGTTCACGTGGCCAACAACACCGATCAGTGGATGTACGTGATGGTGACGCCGAACCCCGCCTATGCGTTCGCCGATTTCGGATTCGAGCTGATCGAGACCGCGGTGCTCGCGGCACTGACCGGAGATATCAAGGTCAGCGACGTCGTCAAGTCGCTGAAGGAGCTGCAGACCGCCGTGCAGGCGCTGCAGGTGGCCAAGCAGGCGGCTGAGATCGCCAGCTCGAAGGGAGAGGCGACGACCCCGGAGGAGCAGGCGGCGATCGATCAGAACTACGCCGACACCAAGGCGTACCTGGATCAGAACGCGTTCAAGATCGCCCCGCATACCTTCATGAAGGTGAGCGATATCGGCCTGCTCAACCCGATGAAGTACCTCACCCCGAGCGCCTGGGCCGCCGTTCTCGACGGCGACGACTTGAGCCTCTTCCTGGCCAGCGATTCGCTCGACCGCTACGCCATGTTCAATACAAATTCCGATGACTCCTGGATCTTCAAGTCGGACGAGGTGGTCCGCTCGGTCTATGGAACCGTCTGGCAGGAGAACCGCGCCGACGGGTTCTATCGCATGTCGCTGGCCGACCGCATCCCGGCCGGAAGCTACCTGACGCCGGGGCAGTCGCTGGCCTCCTCGGATGGCGGCTACAACTTCATCTATCAGGCCGACGGCAACGCGGTGGTCTACCAGCGCGACGGCGCGCGTGACGTGGCGGTGCCGTGGGCGTCGAAGACGAACGGCGAGCCGGCCTGGCGCACCTATCAGCAGCACGACGGCAACTTCGTGGTCTACAGCGCGGACGGTCACGCGGCGTGGGCCTCGAACGTGATCGGCGAGGGGGATGAGTACGAGGAGTCGAAGCTGGTGATGCAGGATGACGGCAACCTGGTGGTCTACACCAAGTCCGGCCGGCCGATCTGGGCGTCGAAGGGATAATCGCGGACGATAGCCGCCTCCCCATCGTTCCGCGATCCCTTTCCGCGGGACGGTCCCTGGTGGGGAGGAGGATGTCCACCGCGGAGCGTTACCGCCGGCCACGCGCGGCCGGCGGCGGCACATGCGCGGCGCCGTGCCTTGCGGACGTCGATAACGGTGTCTGAGGGGGAGGGAATGCGATTGCGGGTGGAGCACACGAAAAACCCGCGGATCCTTCCGGAACTCGCGGGTTTGAACGGAGTGTGGGCGATGTAGGACTCGAACCTACGACCTCTTCGATGTGAACGAAGCGCGCTAACCAGCTGTGCCAATCGCCCGATTGAGGGTTGCAAGTATACGACGGGAATGCCACCCTCCGCAAGCATCGAATTGTAAACGAGAAGGAGCCGGGGAGGGACGCGGAGCGCAACCGCATTCTCGAGCCCATCGGTAGCCGCACGTCTTCAGCGTGCGCTCTTCAACCTGCCGGAGCGCGGGCTGAAGACCCGCGCCTACCGTGGCGCCTACCGCCGCGTGCGACCCGCGCCTACCGATGCGCGCCTACCGCCGCGTGCGACGCGCGCCCTCACATCATCAAAGAGGCCGACCACGCAGGATCGCACACTCACCACTCGGGGCTGGAAGTGATTTCATCCTTCAGCATTCTCAATTCTCAATTCTCTTCACATTCTCAGCCTGGCCTGCTTCACGATCTGGTTGATCTGCTCCTTGATCTGCTGGCTCGGCTCCAGCGCGCGGGCATCCTTCAGCAGGCGACGCGCACCCTCGGTGTTCCGGTTCCGGAGATCGAGCTGCGAGAGCATGATCAGCACCGACGCCTTCTCGTCCACCGCGCGGAAGCGGTTCGTCTCCAGCGCCAGCTTGAACGCCTGACGTGCCGCCTTGAAGTTGTTCGAGTAGGTCTCGGTCATCCCGAGGAAATAGTAGTAGTAGGTCTTCGAATACGGGTTCAGGTTCTCCGGGTTCTTGATCGCGTCGAGCTTGCGACGCGCCTCGACCAGATCCTGTTTGCCCAGCGCCTCGGAGATCCCCAGCAGCTGGTTCATCCGCCACCAGAGGAAGAGGAGCGCGCCGCCGACCACGGTGATGATGCCGCCGGTGATCCACCACTGGAAGGCCAGCAGAACCAGCCCCAGCACGATGACGCCGATGAGTATGTAGAGAAGAATCTTCGGTGAAAGCATGGCTGAACGTTGCAAGGGAAAGGGGCCGCCCGCTCACGAGACGGCCGGTGTCATGGCCCCCGATGGGGCCGGGAGAGAGTGTGTGTGAGGGTACGATGCCTATCGAGCCGATGCGCGTCTACGCCGGCGCCGGATCATTTCACGATCTTCGAGATCGCCTTGAACTCCGGGATGTCGGCGCTCACCATCATCTCGAAGAGCGCCATCTCCACGCTCGTGACGTCCACGTTGTGACGGGGGAGACGCTCGAGCGCGACCTGATAGTTCACCGCGGCGCGGGAGCCGACGGCATCGGCGGCCACCTCGACGTCGTAGCCGAGATTACGGAGGTCGCGCGCGGTCTGGTAGACGCACACGTGGGTCTCCACGCCGCAGAGGATCACGTCCTGCCGTCCGGTGGTCTCCAGTTGCGCCACGAACTGAAGCTCGCCGCAGGCGGAGAAGGAGATCTTCTCGATCGGCCTGTACCACTCGCCGAGCGCCTCGCGGACTTCCGGCACCGTGGGGCCGAGCCCCTTGGAGTACTGCTCGGTGACCAGGATCGGCACCCCGAGCTCGCGGCATCCGGCGATGAGCTTCACCACCCCGTCGCGAACTTCGTCGCCACGGTCGATGGCCGGCATCATGCGCTCCTGCACGTCGACCACGACGAGAACGGCGTGGCTGCGTTTGATCGTTGTCATCATAATCGAAGGAGAATTGAAGAGGTCGAACTTACGGATTTCGGGAGGACCGGGAGTAGGGGAGGAACATTCTGCAATGCACGCCGGGCGCGCCGATCGGGGAGGGGGACGGCGCCGGGTCGCCCATCTCCGGCTCGGGCCGTATATTGAGCGTCCGCGCGGCGAGCCTTCGACCATGGATGCCGCTTCCGCGCGGATGGCGCGGGCATTGGCACACAGCCGGCGCCGCGGTCCTCCGGAGACGAGCCAGCCACTTCGCCGGCATCCTCCCACATGCGATTCCGACATGAGCGACAATCTCTTCCTTCAGCATATCGAGCGCCGCGTCCTCCTGTTCGACGGGGCGACCGGCACCTCCCTCCAGACGCAGAACCTGACGGCCGATGACTTCGGCGGTCCCCATCTGGAAGGGTGCAACGAATACCTCTGCATCTCGAAGCCGGACGCGGTCCGCAAGGTCCACTACGACTTCCTTGAAGCCGGCGCGGACATCATCGAGACCAACTCCTTCGGCTCGACCTCGATCGTCCTGGCCGAGTACGACATCGCCGACAAGGCCTACGAGCTCAGCCGGCTTTCGGCCGAGCTGGCGCGCGCCTGCGCCGACGAGTACTCTACCCCGGAGCGTCCGCGCTTCGTGGCCGGCTCGATCGGCCCGACGACGAAGCTCCCCTCGCTCGGCCACATCGACTTCGACACGATGGCCGCATCCTTCAAGGAGCAGATCGTCGGCCTGGTCGAGGGGGGATGCGATCTCCTCTGCATCGAAACCTGCCAGGACCCGCTCCAGATCAAGGCGGCGCTCTACGCGGCCATGGAATATTTCGAGGAGAGCGGACGTCGCGTGCCGGTGATCGTCTCGGTGACGATCGAGACGATGGGGACGATGCTGATGGGGACCGAGATCTCCGCGGCGCTGACGACACTGGAGCCGTACGAGATCATCACGTCGATCGGCATGAACTGCGCGACCGGGCCGAAGGAGATGGAGGAGAACATCCGCTATCTCTGCCAGAGCTCCCCGAAGCCGGTCTTCGTGATGCCGAACGCCGGCATCCCGGAGAACATCGGCGGGCACGCGCACTACCATCTGACGCCGGAGGAGATGGTCAGGTGGATGAACAAGTTCATCGGCGAGCTCGGCGTCGGGATCATCGGCGGCTGCTGCGGCACCACGCCGGCGCACATCGCCGCGCTCCGCGAGCTGATCGACACCACCGCGCGGGTCGAGCGCGCCTGGGAGTTCACCCCATCGGTCTCCTCGATCTACAGCTCGGTGCCGATGCGGGTCGATCCGGCGCCGCTGCTGGTCGGCGAGCGCTGCAACGCCAACGGCTCGAAGAAGTTCCGCGACCTGCTGGCCCGCGAGGATTACGACGGGATGGTCGGCATGGCCAAGGAGCAGGTCCGCGAGGGAGCGCACGTGCTCGATATCTGCGTGGCCTACGTGGGGCGCGACGAGAAGCGGGACATGGTGGAGGTGGTCCGGCGGTTCAACACGCAGGCCTCGCTGCCGCTGGTGATCGACTCGACGGAGGTGCCGGTGATCGAGGCGGCGCTGAAGCTCTACGCCGGACGCGCGATCATCAACTCGATCAACTTCGAGGAGGGGACCGGCAAGGCCGATGAGATCCTGACGCTTGCCCGGCGCTTCGGCTCGGCGGTGATCGCCCTCTCGATCGACGAGGAGGGGCAGGCCTATTCCTTCGAGAAGAAGGTCTCGATCGCCAAGCGGATCCGGGATCACGCCGTGGAGGTGCATGGCATCCGCGAGGAGGATCTGATCTTCGATACGCTCACCTTCCCGCTCGGCGCCGGCACCGAGGATCTGCGCGACAGCGGCATCAACACGATCAACGCCATCCGCGAGGTGAAGCGGATCATGCCGAAGGCCAAGACGATCCTCGGCGTCAGCAACTGCTCGTTCGGCCTGTCGCCGGTGACCCGTCAGGTGGTCAACTCCGTCTTCCTGCATCACGCCGTGCAGGCCGGGCTCGACATGGCGATCGTCCATGCCTCGAAGATCGTTCCGCTCTACCGTCTGGACGAGCGTGGCGCTCAGCTGGCCAAGGAGCTCGTCTTCGACGAGCGCCGCTTCGAGGACGTGGTGGTCTGAAGCGTCCGGCGTGAGGCGTGCATGCTCCGCGCGTGCCGCGCCGCCCGCGTGCCTATTCCTGGCGCGCTGAATACGCGCGGCTCCCGAGGTTCGGATGCCGTGCCGCGAGACGGGGCTTGGGGTGCCATTCATGGCGCACGCTGAAGACGTGCGGCTACCGAGGTGGGCTATCAGTGCGGTACGGGCGGCTTTCTCTGTCCGTCAATCTTTCCGGGAGCTGTCATGACAGGCTCGATTCTACCTGGCTTCGTGATCCTTCAGGTGCTTCTGTCCGCAGGCTGCGCCGGACGGGAGCATGATGCCGCCGGCATGCACGACGCCGGAGCGCGCCCCGATTCGGTCTCGGCCGCCAACCACGGCGCGGCTCCGGTGTCGGCCATCGACAGCGTGTCCCGCGATCCGTGGGCGTCGAAGATCGGTGACACCCTCGTCCCGGCCGTCAGGGTCGGACGTATCCGGATCGGGATGCCGGTCGATTCGCTCGTGACGCTGCTCGGCCGCGCCGACAGCGCGGAGGCGGCGATGGGGCACTCGCTGCTGTTCTGGTTCGACGGAACCGGTGCCGGAAGATCAGTCGTCACCATCTACGCCACGCTGGATAAGGATGCCCGGTCGCAGCGGGTGCGGTGGATCCGTGTTACCTCCCCGGCGTTCAGAACCGCCGATGGGATCGGCGTCGGTACCACGCTCGACACGCTGCGCGCGCGCTACGGCACGCCGCTGATGAACACGGGACGATTCGAGGAAGGGGGTGCCCACTACGAGGTCTACGATGGTCAGCGCGCCGGCATCGGATTCGAGCTGCTGGCGCGTGGCGAGAGGAGTCCGCGATACCCCGCGACCGCGGTCTATGTACATGATCCGCGCTATGTGCCGGGTGCCGAGTACCTGCGGCTGCACGAGTATCAGCCGATGCCGGAAGACGAGGAAGCCCCAGCCACGAAGTGATGCCGGATCTGACGCCTCCCGATGACGGCGTATGCAACGTTTTCCAACGAAGCGGGGCCGGAGAATCGATCTCCGGCCCCGCTTCATTTCAGTTCATCGGCGCCGCGCGCATGACGCCGACAACGCCTCATCACCTCACACAATCACGGCTCGACGCGCAGCGACGTCCAGCGTCCGTCGAGCGTGATGCCGGCAAGATAGAAGCCGGGGGGCAGCGGCGCCGGCAGCCGGAGGCTCACGCTGCGCGCGCCATCGAGCACCAGCGGCAGGCGCGCAACCTCGCGGCCTGTCACGTCGATCAGGCTCACCGTCCCCTCGGCCGGCGTGGTGCCGGTCACGTCGAGGGTCAGACTCGCCCCGTCTGGCGAGAGCGAAGCATGGCGCACCGCCGCGCGCGTATCGGACTCCTCCGCGGCCACGCCGGTCGTCTGCGTCGTGCTGTCCTCGAGCGTCAGCGTCAGCTCCTTGACGCCGCTTTCGGAGAACGATTCGATCACCATCCGATGCTTCGGCGTGGTCTCGATCGTGATCCGTCCGACCGTCGAGGCGGAATCGGCCTGCGAGGCGGTCCAGATGTTGAATCCCTGCGAGGCCAGCAGCGCCACGAGGCGGGAGTTGACGATGTCGAGATTCGCGCTCAGGAACTCCGGGACGATCGAATGCGTGCCGTCGTCGTAGGCGTTGGTGTGCGCGTCGCCGGAGCCGATCAGGAGGTTCTTGCCATAGCCGGCGCGGAAGAGCGCCTTCATCGAATCGACGTCGGCCGGATAGCCGATCCACTTGTCGGCGAGCTCGCGCGCCACCTCGGGACGTCCGGCGAGGATCGAGAGGGGGATCAGCGACGCGGCGGCCGGATTGAAGAACACGGGACTGATCACCACCTTCCAGCGCGCCTTCGAGGAGCGGATTCCATCGAGCAGCCAGGCGCGCTGTTCGGCGCCGAGCATCGTGTGGCCGGCGGGCGGAGAGAACTGTCCGTTCTTGAACGCCGAATCAAGCGGCGAGCGCTGCGAGCGCGCGTCCACCATGAAGATGTCCACGTTGCCGATCGAGATCTTCTGCCAGATGCCGGTCTGGCTCTGGATCGGGTAGTGCGGGATGTACTGCCGGTAAGCGCCCGCCAGCGTCGCGCGGAGGTTGTCCGGGAGCCGGCTGCTCGGGTTGTTGCCGTAGTAATCGTGATCGTCCCACACGTAGGCCACCCCCATTTGCGAGAGCACGTCCCGCGCGAACGGATAGGTGGTGTCCAGCTTCATCGCGTACGCGTCGTGGAGCGAGCCGGCCGCCGTCGGAAATCCGGTGACCCGCTCGTCCGGGTAGCTCCAGTCTCCCATCTGCACGAACAGATCGCCGCCGAGCCGGGAGGCGACCTTGAAGGTGCCGCCGGTATCGTTTGCCGTTCGCTGCTGGCAAGAGCCGAAGAAGATCGTCACCGGCGCGTCGGTCCCTTTCGTCGGAAAGGTCTTGAAGGAGAAGATCGGGGAGATGGCGCTCCCGCCGGCCGTGGTGACGCGGTAGTAGTAGCGGGTCGCGGCCGAAAGTCCGGTCAGCTCCACCTTCGTCATGTTGTCGGTCGCGGCCGAGGAGGTGATCTCCGCGGTGGACATCGCGCCGGCAAGGCCCGCGTCGGTGCCGTACTGGAGCTTGAAGCTTCCCTGCTCGGCCAGCCATGCCGCCACCGTGGCCGAGGAGTCGGTGATGTTGCCGACGAACGGATGGCGGAAGAGCTGCTGTGCTTCCATCCGCGCCGTGGCCATGGCCAGCAGAAGGATCGTCAGAACGTAGCGTCTGTTCATGATGTTCATGGATTGATGTACGATGGACGTTCGAGGGGGACGCGGGCCGTGCGCGTTCGAAGCATGCATGCTCGGAGCCTGGCTGCTCCGGCGGGGATGCTCGGGGAAGGAGGGAAGCCGCCGAACCGGACCTGGACGCCCGGCCTCCGTCGCGAGACCGGGAGAGGCCGGCAAACAACGAGCCGAATCTAGCGATCCTCGCCGAACTTCCACCCCCTCCTCGTCGAAGGGGACGGGAACCGACGTAGCTTCCCGGCTGTTGCATCTGTCGCGTCGCGGCATGCCGGGCATGCCGACGCGTCCGCGCGGTGTCGGCGGAAGCCGAACGGTTCTCTCGCGTGCGCGGCTCGGCCGCGGAACGGTATCACATGGAGTGTCATGAGCGAAACGGAGTTCGACTGCATCGTCATCGGCGCCGGGCACAACGGCCTCACCTGCGCCTGCTATCTGGCCAAGGCGGGACTGAAGGTGGCGGTCGTCGAGCGGCGTCCCGACGTGGGAGGGGCGGTGGCCACCGAGGATATGTTCGGCGGCTATCGGATGGATGTCGGCGGATCGGCGCATATCATGATCCACATGACGCCGGTGATCCGGGAGCTCGAGCTGGCGCGCTTCGGCCTGGAGTATATCGAGATGGATCCGTGGGCCTGGCATCCGACCGAGGATGGCCGGTCGATCGCCTACTATCGCGACGTGGATCGGACCTGCGAGTCGATCGCGACAGTGAGCCCGCGCGATGCCGAGCGCTACCGGCGCTTCGTGGAGTTCTGGGGCGCGATCAACGAGGGGGTGTTCGAGGCGTTTCTGAAGCCGCCGACGCCGGGAAACCTGATCCGGACGATGATGAGCGGACGCTTCGGCCCGAAGCGGGAGATCGCCTCCACGCTCAGGAAGATCTTCACCAGCTACGGCCAGGTGATCCGGGAGGAGTTCGAGTCGGAGCCGGTGCGCGCCTCGCTCCTCTGGCTGGCGGCGCAGTCCGGCCCGCCGCCGTCGGAGCTTGCCACGGCGGATTTCGTCGGCTGGCAGTCGATGATCCATCGCAGCGGCGCCAAGCGTCCGCGCGGCGGCAGCGGGATGCTCACGCAGGCGCTGGCGCGGCGTCTGGAGTCCGACGGCGGCACCATCCTGACCGATGCGCCGGTGCGCCGCATCGTGGTAGACGGCGGGCGTGCCACCGGCATCGAGCTGGTCGACGGGAGACGATTGACGGCGACGCGCGCGGTGATATCGAACGCGCACGTGGTTACCACGATGCTCTCGCTGGTCGGACGGGAGCAGCTGCCGCGGACGCTGGTCGAGAAGGTGGAGAACCTCAGGATCGGCAACGGGTTCGGGATGATTCTCCGCTGTGCCTCGAACGAGCTGCCACGGTACACGGCGATGCCGCACGATCCGGCCGCGCACTCGCCGGCCAACCCGCATCCGTCGCACACCGGACTGCAGCTCCTCTGCCCGAGCGCCGCGCACCTGGATCACGCCTATGCCGATTATCTCCGCGGCATCCCCTCGCGCGACCCCGCGCTCCTGTTGATGACCTTCTCGGCGATCGATGGAACGCTCGCGCCGCTGGGGAAGCACACGGTCTTCATCTGGAGCCAGTACCATCCCTACGAGATGTCCGGCGGCGCGCGGTGGGACGATATCCGCGAGCGGGAGGCGGACCGGCTGATAGAGGCGGCAAGCCGGTGGGCGCCGAACCTTCGCACGGCGATCACCGACCGCTACATCCAGACGCCGCTGGATATCGAGCGGAAGCACGGAATGCTCCGCGGCAACGTGATGCACCTGGAAATGTCGTTCGATCAGATGTTTCTGTTCCGTCCGATGCCGGAGCTGAGCAGCTACACCACGCCGATCGATCGTCTCTATCTGACCGGGGCGAGCACGCATCCCGGCGGAGGGATCTTCGCGGCCAGCGGCTACAACACCGCGCACGTGGTGCTGAAGGCGGTGGGGAAGAAACGGAAGTGGCTCTGGTGATTATCACGTCGCGGCAATCGATGCGTGTCGCGATGCGATGGAAAAGGTGGGATGATCGTGGGAAGATGGAGAGCGGGAGAGAGCTCCTATGGGATGTCGTTTCGTAGAATCATCCCGATGATCTTCTCACGCTCCACGAAGATCACCACGTGGTAGCCGAAGCTGTCACGCGCCAGTCGCTTGCCGATCGCTTCCTCGGGATTCGAGACGGCGTCGCCGGGGAAATCCCAGGAGAGGCGCTCCACGCCGTTTGATGTCGAGACCGAGTCCGGCCGCCCATACCGGGCGATCGCGTCGCTCCTCGCATCTCCCAGCGCCAGGCCCTTCCTCGTGCGGAAGGTGGCGGCGGGGATCGTCGACGCCCGCTTCAGGAGCCCCGGAAGCCCCCGTACTTTCCGTGCATCGGTCGCGATATCTCCTCCCTCGACGTTCAGCTCCATCTCGCTGATCAGCGCCGCGGGGGGATGCGCCGTGAAGAACGCGTACATCGCCGGCGTGAACAGGTCGGTGTAGATGTCGACCACGAGCGTCTGCCCGAGCGTGTCGCTGGCGAGCCACGCCTTGTCGGCCGAGACCAGCTCGCCGCTCCGCATCTCGCCATGGTTGTCGCGAAGCATGGCATCGGTCACCGGAAAGGCATCCACGTCGATCGTCGCCGCCGTGCTTCCGGCGCCGGGCGGTTTCGCGGCGGCACCATTGGGTGTCGGAGTGTGCGCGCGGCTCGAATCGCGAGCAGCCGGGGCATCGTCCGCCGCGCGCTTCCCGCAGCCGGAGATCGCCAGCATCCCCATGAGGAGGGGCACGCCACGCGCCCATGCGCGGCGCGTCATGTCGGCAGCTTGTCGATCTTCGCGGCCAGGATGAAATCGCTCTCGGTGAGCCCGTCGATCTTGTGCGTCCAGATCTCGACCTTCACCTTTCCCCACGCCAAATGGATATCGGGATGATGTCCCTGACGCTCGGCCAGCTCGCCGACCCTGTTGGTGAAGGCAAGCGCCTCCTTGAAATCGGGGAAGGTGTACTCCTTCTCGATGTGATGCTCGCCGACGAGATTCCAGGAGGAGCCGAGCCGCTCATGGATCAGCTTCAGGTCGTCGCCGGCAAGCGGCGGCACGCCGCCGCGACAGGGGACGCACTCCATCTCGGCAAGGTCGGTCGTGTGATCGGTCTGCATCGGTTCTCCTCCGCGAACGTTGATATCTGCTTTCTTCGGCTCCGACGCGCGCGGCGAGGCGGAGCGCGGGGAAGTTGCTACATTCACGCGAGAAGCGCCAGCATGGAGTAGGATCATGAGACCAGACCGTTCTATCGTTCCGGCGCTTCTCGTGCTGCTCGCCGCCTGCGGCAACCTCCGCGACGGCGCCGATGCCGGCCCGGCACACCGCCTTACCTTCGCCTTCTACAACACCGAAAATCTCTTCGACGCCGTCGACGATCCGGCCAATCCGGGGGATGACGACTTTACGCCGCGGGGGAGGAACCGCTGGACCGAGGAGCGTCTCGAGCGAAAGCTGGACGCCATCGCGCGCGTGATCCGCGCGATGGACAGGCAACGTGGTCCGGACGTGATCGGCCTTTGCGAGGTGGAGAACCGGCGCGTGCTCGACCGCCTGGTCACGGAGTTTCTTCCGGAGGGAGCCTACGCCGTGGCCCATCGCGAATCCCCCGATGAGCGTGGCATCGACGTGGCCCTCCTCTATCGTCCCGGCGGAATGCGCCTTGCCGGGTTGACGATGCACCGGGTCGATCTCGGTCCCGACGAGCGCCCGACGCGGGACATCATGGAAGCGACGTTCGAGCGGGGCGGCCGGCGGTTCACCGTGCTGGTCAATCACTGGCCGTCGAAGCGGGGTGGGGAGGAGGCGTCCGCGCCACGTCGCGAGGCGGCCGCGCGCGTCGCGGCCTCGATCGTCGATTCGCTCACCCGCCTTGACCCCGCCGCCGACATCGTGATGATGGGAGATTTCAACGACGTCCCCTCATCACGGCCGATCGCCATCACGCTCGACGCGGTGGCATACGCTCCGGATCACCCGTTTGCTGGACGGCTGATCAACACCGCCGCGCCGGTGGAGAAGGCCGACACGATCGGCAGTTACTACTACCGCGGCTCGTGGGAGACGATCGACCAGATCATGCTCTCGCGTGGCGCGCTCGACCGGATGGGAATCATGCTGCACGATCGCGCCGAGACGGTGTTCGCCCCCGATTTCCTCCGCGACGACCGGGCCGACAAGCGGATGCGCCCGCCGTTGCGGACCTACCGCGGCACGCAGTATCTCGGCGGCACGAGCGACCATTTCCCGGTGTATCTGGTGACGGAGGAGAAGTGAGCCGGCAGGCGCGCGCCGGCAGGCGCGCGCCGGCAGGCGCACGTCGGTAGGCGCACATTGGCAGGCGCGCGTCGGCAGGCGCACGTCGGTAGGCGCACGTCTTCAGCGTGCGCTCTTGCGGCGCCGGTGGCGGGGGCGGTCACGGAGAGCAGCCGTACAGGGCATTCGTGGCGCGCGCCGCGGGGCAAAACGCCACATGGAAAAAGGTGATATGAGAACATTCATACGGGGGAATGAGAAGATTCGTACGGGCGAATGAGAACATTCGTACGGGCGGCCCCCCATGGCCGCCCCACCGGCATCGCCGAAGAGCGCGAGCAGTTCTTTGGTAGCCCGCGTTGTACGGGGCGCAGGCTGAAGACCTGCGCCTACCGATCGGGGGGGCTGTATTGCTCGGGCTGAAGACCCGCGCCTACCGATCGGGGAGTGCTGTATTGCTCGGGCTGAAGACCCGCTCCTACCACTCCGCGGTCCGGGAGAAAACGACACGCCCCCGCGACGCATGCCGCGGGGGCGTGGTGTTGCGCGGCGCGTGGCCGCATGATCTCGATGATGTCGGGCTACTTCTGTACGATGATCGGCCGCGAGCTGACGCCGAACGGCGTGCGGATCACCAGGTTGTAGCTCCCGGAGGGGAGGGCTGCCGCGTGAAGCACCAGCACATGCGTGCCGGCGGTCAGATAGCGATCGGCCAGCAGCAGCGTCTCGACGCCACGTGCGTCGTAGAGCGCCGCGCGCGCCGTCACTCCCTCCGGCACCTCGAGCTCGACCCCGGCATCACCGGAGATCGGCATCGGTGTCACTTTCGAAACCCGCGGCGTTGCCACCAGAAGGTCCTGGCCGTTGTAGCAGGGGCCGTAGACGCGGAACGCGCCCGGCACCAGCGTCACCGACACCCCCGGCGCATCCCATGCGAAGGCGGTCAGCTTCAGCGTCTTCCAGGTCGTGTCGGTATTGAAGGTGCGTCCGCCGATCCGCATCAGCAGGTCGCCGCTGGCCGGAGCATACGTTCCCTCGAAGGTGATCGTCTGACTGCGTCCGCGCCCCTCGTAGGAGCGGTTGACGATGCGCGCGCCGAGGAGGGTATCGACCACCAGACTCACCCCATCCACCTGAAGTGTGCCGGTGAAGCGTGAGGCGCCGCTCCGCTCGAATGCGGCCGGATCGTTCGGCGCCATCCGTACCGGCAGAAGCACCCGCACGCCGATCAGCGCCGAGTCGATCGGAAGCTGCACCGTCGTGATCACCTTCTCGGAGATCACGGCCCGCAGCGCCAGCGGGCTCGACGTGCCGCAGCGCTCCTCACCCACTTCGATCGTCTCGCGATATTCTCCCGGATCGGTGCCGACGAAGCGATACACGGCCATCGAGCTGGCTCCCGGATCGGCCGTCGCCGGGGTCACCGACTGAAGCTGGAACGCGCCGACGCTCGCCGGCAGCTTCCACCGGAGCGGCGTGGAGCCGGTGTTCGTGAGCTGAATCTGCCGGTCGACCGGCAGCGTCGGCGAGGTCGAGCCGAAATCGATCGGGGAGGTCGGGAGCGTGAAGGAGATCCGCTCGTAGGTCGCGTCGATGGCGATCGATGTGGCGCCGCCGGACACGTTGTCGGTCAGCGTGATGACGCCATGCTTCGTGCTGGTGGAGCCCGGCGTGAACCGATAGCGGACCGTCGCGCGCTCTCCCGGCTCGATCAGGAGCGGGTCGGGGGAGAGCGGGAGCGCCGAGAAGCTTCCCTGGCCGTCGTCGGTCACCGCGATGCCGGTGATCCGGAGCTGGCTGCCGCCGTCGTTCCGGATCGTGATCGTCGTGTCGAGCGTGGCAGCGCCCGAGCAGGTGATGTCGATCGCGGAGGGACCCTCGACTGTGGCCACCGGGAGCGCGCCCGGGCCGAGCAGCGCCACGCGGACCACGCCGGAGTCGCAGGTCGGATCGGTCCGCAGCGCCAGGGAGGCGTTGAAGGGATTCTCGTCGGCCGGGGCCAGGATCGTCACCTTCACCTTCGCCGAGGAGCCGGGCCCGATCGTGATCGGAAGCTGCGCCGGGTCGAAGAGGAACTGGTCGCGATCCGCGCCGTCGATCGTGCCACCGGAGATCGTCACCGGGATGGTGCCGGTGTTCTGAATCACCACGAAGCTGTCGCGCGGGTAACTGACGCCGCTCGGACGGCCGAAGCTGAGGAGCTGGCTCGTCGCCTGGGCATGGACCGAATCACGGCGCGCGGCCAGGTCGATCGAGATCGGACCGGTCGGATCGTTCGAGACGATCCGGATGGTGCCGCTCTTCTGGCCGGGGGCCGCCGGGTCGAAATGGATCGTGATCCGCTGACCGCTCAGCGGCGGGATCAGCAGCGGCGTGGTCGGCGTCGGCGCCGGAGGGGGCACCGAGAAGCCCTCGTCATTCTTCGTGAGGGAGATCTCGGTGACGCGGAGCGTGTCGTCGCCGGAGTTGTAGAGGAGGATCGTCGTGTCGCGCGCGCCGTCCCAGCAGAGGGGGCCGGTCATCGTCAGGCTCTTGAGCACATCCAGGTGCGCCGGGGCGATCGCCTGGCCGAAGAGGGAGGTGCGGAGCGCGCCGCACTCGCTCGGGATGCCGTAATCGAGCACGGCCGAAGCGCGTCCCGGCGCCGACGGCGCGAAGCGGACCACCACCGTCCGGCACTCGTTCGGGCCGAGGGTGAAGGCGCCGCCGCCGGAGACGATCGAGAAGGAGCCGTCGGCCGGGAGAAGCGTCACCGTGCCGGAGAAGGTGGAGCCGCCGCGGTTGCAGATCGCGGTGGTGAGCGTGGCCTCGGAGGTCGCCGAGACCGCCACCACGCCGAGATCGGCGAAGACGAGCGATGTGTCGTTGCACGGGGCGATGCCGGTGCCGGCCAGACGGAGCGTGTCCGAGGCGGCGCACCCTCCATGGACGACCGCGATCGCGTCGCGCGCGCCGACCGCTCCAGGGCGGAACACCAGCTCGATCGAGCGGCATCCTCCCGGCGGAATCTCGCTGCCGAGCACGCCGCCGGTGACGCTGAAGTCCCCGGGGTTCGCTCCGGCGATCGTGATCGAATCGATTCTGAGGGGCTGATCACCGGTGTTGCAGATCGCCGTGGCCACGAGCGAGTCACGCGTCCGTCCGAGCGCCATCCGTCCGAGATCGACCTGCTTGCCGGCGATCGTCGAGGAGATCGACACGCGGGGGACGGTGACGCCGAAGGAGCTGGTCGAGGCATCCTCGCCGGCGATGCGGCCGAAGGAGATCGAGCGGACCCGGTTGTTGCGCACGTCCGGCACCAGCAGCGCGGAGGCCGAGGAGACCGGGCGCCCCGGATAATTGAGCCTGGCGGCAAGCGCGTCCCCGTCGTCGCCGGAGAATCCGGGCTGGCCGGTGCCGGCGAACGTGGTGACGATGCGCGTGTCGAAGTCGATCCGCCTGATCCGGTTGTTGTTGGCGTCGGCGACGAAGAGCGCGCCGGCGGTGGCCTCCAGTCCGATCGGGGTGTCGAACATCGCCTGGTCGGCCGGGCCGTTGTCGCCGCCGTAGCCAGCGGTGCCGGTGCCGGCGTAGGTCGTGAAGATGCCGGTCTTCAGATCGACGCGGCGGACCTTCGCCCCTCCCGACTCCGCGATGAAGAGCGTGTCGCCGACCACGACGATGCCGGCCGGCTTCTTCAGAATCGCCTCGATCGCGGGGCGCCCCTCGCTGAAGGGATTGGTGCCGCCGCCGGCGATCGTCCGGATGATGCCGGTCGACAGATCGATCCGTCGGATGCGCGCGTTGCCGAAGTCGGTGATGTAGAGGCCGTTGCCGCCGTAGGCCAGGTAGGCCGGGTACTGGAGATCGGCGGAGGTGGCCGGCCCCTCGTCGCCCGAATAGCCGGAGTTGCCGGTGCCGGCGACGGTCGTGATGATGCCGGTCTCGAGGTCCACCATCCGGACCCGGTGGTTGCTGTAGTCGGCGATGTAGAGCTTGGTGCCCACCAGGAGCACGTCGTTCGGATTGAACAGCCGTGCCGCGGAGGCCTGGCCGCCGTCGTTGCTGTGTCCGGGGAATCCGGTGCCGGCGATCGTCTTGATGATGCCGCTTCGGAAGTCGACCACGCGGACGCGGTTGTCGCCCGACTCGGCGATGTAGAGGATGGTGTCGGCGATCGCCACGCCGGTCGGCGCGCTCAGGATGGCGCTGGTGGCCTGCCCGCCGTCATCGCCGGCGCCGCCGCCGGCCACGGTCGTGATCCGGTGATCGACGCTCGCCTCCACCGACACGCGGACGCGATAGCGGGTGCCGGGGGCGGCCGGCATCCACCGATAGGAGAGTCCCGTGGCCCGATCGGTGATCGGCTGCCAGGTGGCGCCGTCGTCGCTGGAATACTCGAGCTTCACCGTGTCGGTCGGATCAACCCCTCCCCAGCGGATCATCACCGAGTCGCAGCCGGCGAAGGTCTCCTTGCCGAGCGGCGACAGCAGCCGGAGCGAGGAGCTCGCCCCCGATCTGCGGAGCCCTCCGACCAGAAGGATCGGCGTGATGGAACAGGGGAGGGAGGAAAGCTGAAGATTGGCGCTGTAGGAGCCGCTGTCGGGCGGCGTGAACCGGACCGTGATCGTGCGCGAGGAGCCGGCCAGGATCGTGAACGGCGGCGGCGTGCCCCCCCAGTTCAGCACCGTGAAGGGCTGGCCGGAGGTGACCGTTCCGGCGTTGATCGTGATCGGGGAGTTGACCGCCGTCAGCGTGATCGGCTTGTCCACGCCGGCGCCGGGAGCCGCGCCGCCGAACCAGAGCAGGTCCGGGTTGGCCTTCAGGCTCACCAGGCTCGATGTCGGAACCTGATAGACGACGCCGTTGCTCGCCCCCTTCGTCTTGAGGGTGATCTTCACCTGATGGCTCTTGCCGCCGGGAGCGCAGTCGAGATGGGTCCGCCAGCGGATGTGGCAGGGAGAGTAGCCCCGTCCGGTCAGCGCGATCTGACGGTAGATCGCCTGCATCTCCAGCGGCGTCTGAACATTGCCGTAGGGGATGCCGCTGGTCATCAGCGCGAGCGACTTCAGGTCGTCGGTCATCGGCGTGCCGACGGCGATCGTGTAGATCTGGACGCCGGCCGCCAGCGCCTCCGAAACGATCTGGCCGACCGGCGGCGCGTTGTTCGGGAATCCGTCGGTCAGGAACACGACGATCCTGCGCACCGTGTCAGGGCGGGTGCGCAGCAGCGGAATGGCCCCGGCGCGCGAGTTGAGAAATGCCTGCGCGAAATCGGTTCCGCCGCCGAGCGTGATCGAGCCGAGCGAATTGATCAGCGGCGTGGTCGTGTTCTTGAAGTCGCTGACGATCGACGGCGCGTCGGCGAACGCGGTGATCGCCACCATCGTCGGCGGCGTGAAGTCGACCGTCTGCACGAATGCGGTCACCCCTTCCTTCATCAGCTCGAACCGGGTTTTGCCGCGGCCGGCGTCCTCGTTCATCGAGGCGCTCTGGTCGTTGGCCAGCACCACCGAGAACGCCGACGGATTGGTCGGATGCGGGCAGTCGACGGTGACCGTGGAGCTGACGTCCTGAATGTCGTCGATCACCTCGAAATCCGCCGGGCTGAAATCGCGGAGCGGATTGCCGAGGCTGTCCATCACCATCAGGTCGGCGCCGACCTCGGGATAGCTGGACAGATCGACATTGAAGACGATGAGGCTCTGGGCCCCAAGACGGGCGGCGCCCAACAAAAGAAGGGCGGCCAGAAGCGGTATGATTCGAGAGGAGTGCATCACCTTGAATAACTCCGGAATATACTCTCGCATCACATCCGGCAACAGCCTTAAAACGACAAGGGCCCGACGCCATCGGCGCCCGGCCCTCCCGGCATCGGTCGTGGTTGTCGTGGGCGAACTCCCTCGGAAGCATCGCTCCGGAGCATCGCTCCGGAAGCATCGAGGTGAAGCGGTGCAGGCTGAAGAGGTGCGCCTACCGAGGCGTCGGGCCGGGGTTTAGGGTGGCGCGATGGCGCACGCTGAAAACGCGCGGCTTCCAATGCGCGATTGCCGGCGCATGACTCACAACGGGCGTTGAAGCGGCGCGGCGTCGGGCGTACCGTCGGCAGTTCAGCCGGCCGTGGCACCGGGCTCCGGGATCGCGCCAACTGGGGCGGCCGCCTCCTGCCGGAAGCGGTCGATCATCTTCGAGAAGCGGATCGAGTGCATCAGCGCCGCGGCGGCCAGCCCCATCGTCAGTCCCCACCAGAGCCCCTGGCCGCCGAGGCCGAACGTGAACGCCAGCAGGTAGCCGGTCGGCAGGCCGATCAGCCAGTAGGCCACTAGGTTGGTCATCATCGGCACCGTGGTATCCTTCAGGCCGCGGAGCGCTCCCTGGGCGGCCACCTGCACGCCGTCGAAGATCTGGAACGCGCCGGCGATCATCAGCAGCCCGGAGGCGTAGCCTATCACATCCGAATTCCCGGTGTAGATGCCGATGATCGGCCCCGGTATCGTGACGAAGAGGATCGCGGTCACCACCATGAAGAGTCCGGCGACCAGCGTTCCCACCCAGCCGGCCAGCGTGGCCGAGGCGAGGTTGCGCGCGCCGAGGAACTGGCCGACGCGCGTGGTGATCGCCATCGAGACGCCGAGCGGGACCATGAAGGTGAAGGAGGCGACGTTGATCGCGATCTGATGCGCGGCCAGCGCGATCGTGCCGATCTGCCCCATCAGCAGGGATGTGAGCCCGAAGACGCCCCCCTCGAGCGTGTTGCCGCCGCCGATCGGCGCGCCGAGGCGGACGATCCGGGCGATCATCGCCATGTCCGGCCGTCGGGCGCGGCGGAAGATCCGGTAGCGGCGGAGCTCCCCCTCGCGGAGCGTGTAGAGAAGCATCGCGCCGAGCATCGTCCACTGCACCACCGAGGTGGCCAGTCCCGAGCCGGCCGGGCCGAGCGCCGGGAGCCCGAGCTTGCCGTAGATGATCACGTAGTCGGCCACGATGTTCACGATCGCCGCGCCGAAGGAGATCACCATCGTGATCCGGGTGCGCCCCAGGCCGACGGTGAACGCGCGGAGCACCGCGTACCAGAGCGATGCGATCATGCCGATCGAAAGGGCCTGGATGAAGCTGACGCCGGTCGGGATGATCGCCTCCGGCTCGCCGAGCGCGCGAAGGATCGGGCCGGCAAGCTGCATCAGCCCGATGCCGATGATCGTCAGCCCGAGCGCCACCCAGAATCCCTGTCCGACGGCGTGCTCGATCTCCTCGTGATCGCCGGCGCCGAAGGCGTGCGCCACGATCGGCGTGATCGCGCCGACGGTGCCCCAGGCGAAGACCATGAACGCGAAATAGATCGACGCGCCGATCCCCACCGCTCCGAGCGCCTCCGGGCCGAGGCGCCCGACCATGATGGTGTCGACGAAGCCCATGCTCATCATGCCCAGTTGGTCCAGGACCACCGGGATGGCGAGCCGGAGCATCGCGCGCACTTCATGGCCAATCTCCTGCATCGAGTATCGCATACGATCGAATTCTTCCCTGCCCGTATCAACGTCGCGAGGCGGCCGGGCCGACCGCCTCGATTCTTGCCTTTTCCTGCCGGGGGTGATAGCTTCCTCGGTCGCGTCGCCGAGCTCCGCCATCCGGTATGCCGCCAACCGGCATCCCGCCAATCGGATTCCGCCAGCGGAAGTTCCGCCGGGCGGTCCGCTCGTCAGACGCCGGGCCCGCCAACGGCTCGACCGACGTCACGTCCGGTCCATCCCCCACGAGGCAACCATGAGAATATTGTTCCTGTTATGCACGCTGCTCCTCGTGGGCGCGTTACCCCTGGATGCGCAGACCCTGCTCAAGCGCGACAACAACGTCCCCGCCGGGTACGATTCGAGCGCGGTCGCCGGCTGGGAGGAGACGATGATGCTCGTGCCGGCCGGCCCGGCCCGGCTCGACGAGATCCATATCTACTGGATCGGTGATTCCGCCCGCGCCGATACGCTCTGGATCGTCGGCGATCCCGCCGAGGGATCGCTCTCACCCACGAGCTGGGTCTGGTCCTACAACGCCCTGACCGAGCCGATCGTGGTTCACTACGACGGCACGCCGGGATGGGACACGATCGACCTGCGCGCCAGAAATCTCCACTACGATGGATACGATCGTATCGTGATCCAGCATCGCGTCCAGACCGATGGGCCGATGTTCGCCGTCGACGGCAACGGCGTGGCCGCCCCGCTCAGCTCCTTCCTCTACGATGCGATCACCGTCGATCAGACCTTCGGCTTCCCCGGCGTCTACCACGCCGCCCGCGGCGACTTCATGGTCCGCGCCCTGGTGACCTACGACTTCCCGAAGGGGAGCGGCTCGGCCTCGCCCCCGGCCGCGACGCTGGTCGATGTCGCCAAGACGGCCGGCATCACCGACGCCGCCGGAAAGGCGCTGAAATCGGCGCGCGTCAGCGTCGCCGACTGGAATGGGGATGGATGGGACGATATCCACATCGGCCAGTTTTTCTTCCAGAACAACCGGAACGGAACGTTCACCGACGTCGCCTCGACCATCGGCATCACCGCCTCCAGCAGCTCCTGGGGGGATATCGACAACGACGGCGATCTGGACTGCTACGCCGTGGTCGGCTTCGATGCCGACCGGATCTATCGGAACAACGGCAACGGGACCTTCACCGACATCACCGAGCAGACCGGCATCACCAACGCGGCGCCGACGATCACCCCGATCTGGCTCGATTTCGATCACGACGGGCATCTCGACCTCTTTATCGCCAACGGTCGGACGGAGAACGCCGGGCAGGAGGAGTATTTCCAGGACCGTCTCTGGCACCAGGAGCCGAACGGCACGTTCCGGGACATCACCGCCAGCAGCGGCATTCCGCAGGCGGAGCCGGAGCCGTACTACGACTGCTGGGCCGCCAGCGCCACCGACTACGACAACGATACGTGGCCCGATCTCTTCGTGGCCAATTATCGTCTGGCGCCGGACTTCCTCTACCGGAACATCGGCAACAGCACCTTCCAGGATCTGGCGCCGGTGGTCGGCGTGCAGGGCGTTCCGACGGCCGATCCCAGCTACTTCGGCCACGGCGCCGGCACCGACTGGGGCGACTATGACAACGATGGCGACATGGATCTCTTCGTGGGGAACCTCGGGCATCCCGACTGGCGCGGGCAGGTCTCGAACCCCTCGCTCCTCTTCCGCAACGAGGGGGCGCCGGACTATCACTTCACCGAGGTGCACCGCCAGGCGGGCATCAAGTTCTTCGAGATGAACTTCGGCGCCGTCTGGCTCGATCTCGATCTCGACGGCTACCTCGATCTCTGGCACTGTCAGTACGCCTACAACGCGGTCGGCACCAACGGCGAGCCGAAGCGGCTTTCGCGGATCTACCTGAACGAGGGTCCCGCCGCCGGATTCCACTTCAAGGATGTCACCTGGCATACCGGCGCGCTCGTGCACGGCGCCTGGACCGCCGCCCGACTCGACTACGACCACGACGGCGACATGGACCTGATCGTGGCCAGCCCGACCGACGCAGTGAAGCTCTTCAGAAACGACGTCGAGAAGAAGGGGAGCTCGCTCTCGATCCGGCTCGTCGGCAGTCCGACCGATCTGGTGGTGAAGGATGCCTACGGCTCGCGCGTGATCGTCCATGCCGGCGGCATGATGATGACCCGCGTCCTTTCCGGCGGTGGAGGAGGAACCACCGCCACGCAGAACAGCAACGAGCTCAACTTCGGGCTTGGACAGGCGACCGTCGCCGACAGCGTCATCGTGATCTTCCCGAACGGCCTGCGTCGGAAGTTCGAGGGGGTGCGCGCCGGCCGCTCGATCACGATCGGCTACAACGGCCTCATCCTCGCCGAGTCGCCGTTTGCCGGCGTCGCCGGACGCGCCGACGCCAGCCACGGCCTCCGTATCGAGGAGGCGGACTTCGACGCCGGCGCGTTCCGCCTGCGGGTGAGCGCTCCCGACGGAAGCGGATCGCTCGCGGTGGACGTGGCCGACCCGCTCGGCCGCGCCGTCGCGCGCGGCACCATTCCTCCCGGAAGCACCGGCTTCGCGACGCTCGACGCGCCGGACGGCCTGGCCGATGGCGCCTACTTCATCCGCGTGACCGGGAAGATGGGAAGCGTGGTCGGGAAGGTGATGGTCCGCCGCTGATACGGCGCCGGGCCGAAGCCGCGACAGCTCGAGTCCGGTATCGACACATGCGAGGGGGACCGATGGTCCCCCTCGTTCATTTCCATCAGGTTCTGATGCGCCGGGGCGGTGCCGGGCTTCACCTCACGAGCGGCGCGCGGCCTCCACCAGCCGCTCCACGCGCTCCCGATCGACCGGACGGGCAACGTCGCCGTCGGCCTTGAGCCAGCTTCCGACGATGGCGCCGTCGCAGACGCGGAGGATCTGGCCGACCGTTTCGGCCGAGACGCCGCTGCCGGCGAAGACCGGGGCATCGACCGCGCTCTTGACGCGGGCGATCTCCTCGAGCTCGGCGGCCACGCCGGTTCGCGTGCCGGTGACGATCAGCGCGTCGGCAAGCCCCCGCTCCACGGCGTCGGCCGCGGCGATCTCGACCGGGATCGGCACAAGCGGCATCGCGTGCTTCACGTTGACGTCGGCGAGGATGCGCACGCCGGCGCCGAGGCGGCGGCGGTAGTCGAGCGTGGCCGAGGCGCGCCCCTCGATCACCCCCTGATCGGTCGCCATGGCGCCGGTATGGACGTTCACGCGGATCATCGAGGCGCCGCAGACGGCCGCGATCGCCATGGCCGAGCGGGCGTCGTTGCGCAACACGTTGATCCCGAGCGGCACCGAGGTGCTCCGTCGGATCTCCGCGGCGATCCGCGCCATCGCTGCGACGGTATGCGGCTCCACCTCATCCTTCCGGAAGGGAACGTCGCCGTAATTCTCCACCATGATCGCGTCGATGCCCCCATCGGCGAGCGCGGCGGCATCGGCCAGCGCCCACTCCAGGACTTCATCGAGCGAGCCGCCGAACCGGGCCGAGCCGGGGAGCGGCTTCAGATGCACCATTCCTATGAGCACGCTTGAAGAGAAGTGAGAATGATGAATGCGGAATGAGGAAATCGCCGGCTGACCCGGAGGTCGTGCGGGCGGCTCTTCGTGGATGGGGGCCGGTGGCGTCGTGGGCGTCGTCTCCGGCACTTCGGCTGCCGCGGGTCGCGGAGCACACCGGCATCGAAAAAGATGCGCAACATGTGCTCGAGCAGCCCGGGCGTACCGCCGGCCATGCCGACGCCGGCTTCGATCAAGCGCGGTGCAGTGCCGCCCTGACACTTGC
>JBEHWX010000023.1:0-64914 GCA_048498995.1 Bacteroidota bacterium | reverse complement strand
TACTACCGAGCGATATCGTGTATCTGGCGCACGTTCGTTCTTCCATTTCCCTTGCCGAATGCCTGAGTCAAGATACGAGGCGCACGTCTTCAGCGTGCGTCTTCAGACCGCGTCCTGATTGCGGTGCGCGGGCGGGTTTTCGTTGTGAGAGCGGGGCGGACATGACGCCGGTGCGATCTGCGGGATCGATGGGAGAAGCGAGCGGCGAATCGCGGAGGTATCGGGGAGCGAGGTTGCCGAGAGGCGAGGAATGCAGAGAGATGAGGAATGCGGAGGCGAGGACGCGGCGGCGGCGGACGGGAACGGGGTGGAGATCATCGACGGAGCTTCCCGTGACGCGGATCGACGGGATCGGCCGCGGCACGGGAGGCTCCGGAGCGTCAGGTGCCGGCCGGGAGATATTTCACCATGCGAAGACGGTTTGCATGGTTCCCCGCGATGTCGTAGGCGACATCGTCCATCACCAGTTTGATGATGTGCAGGCCGAGCCCTCCGCGCTTCATCTGGCGGAGATAGAACGACATATCGACCGGCGGATGCTCGCCGGGATCGTATCCCCTGCCGGAATCGGTCAGGATGATCAGGAACCTGTTTCCCTCGGTGGCGATCTCGACGTTGAAGGTCTCGTCCGGATTCCCCCCGTAGGCGTGCTTGATGATGTTCGCGCATGCCTCGTCGGTCGCCAGCGCCAGCCGCGAGGACGTGTCGGCGTCGAAGCCGAAGCCGAGCGCCTCGGATTCGACGATCTCCCGGATCCGATTGAGCTCCTCGGTCCGGCTCGGCACCTCCTCCTTGAAGCGCAGGGTATAGTTCGCGTTGGTCTGCATCGTATCGTTCACTTTGCCGCGGAAGAATCAGCGATGAACTTCTCGCGGGCCTGTGGCTCCTCGTCGAAGATCTGGTAGAGCATCGGAAAGCCGAGCAGGTCGAAGACGTTGAAGATCTTCGGCGACATGCCGACAAGCTTGATATCCCCCTTGTTGCTCCGCACGTCCTCGATGAACGCCATGAAGACGCCGAGGCCGGCGCTGGAGATGTAGGTCAGGTCGCGGAAGTTGACGATGATGTTGTACACGCCGGCATCCAGCAGATCCTGAAACGCCTGCTCCAGCTGCGGGGCGGTGTGGGCGTCGAGATATCCGCTCAGATCGATCACCTGCGCCGGCGGGTTCTCCCGCACTTCTATGTTGAACTTGTTCATGTGCCTTGGTTGCTTCCCTGTCTCATTGGTATTACAGCCAGCGTAGGATCACCAGCGTGCTGTCGTCTCCCAGCGGCTCTCCCTCGGTGAAGGAGGTAATCTCCCGGAAGATAACGTTGCGGAGCTCCTCCGCGCTCGGCTGCTTGCCGCAGGCGTCCTCGACGATCGCCAGAAGGCGCTCGTAGTCGAGCTCCTCCCCCTGTGGGGATCGCGCCTCCGGAATGCCGTCGCTCAGGAAGATCACGTAATCTCCCGGAGCGAATTGCATCTCCTCCAGCTCGAGGTTCTTGTCGAAGATGCTCGGCCGCGCGATGGCCAGTCCGAGGCCGCGCGGCTTGCTGTACGATGCGACACCCGAGCGCACCAGGAGCGTCGGGCAGTGTCCGGCGCGCGCCACCCGGAGCTTCCGCTCCTCGGCGATGATCTGCGCGCAGGTCATCGTGATGAACCAGCGCTGGTCGATGTTGCCGTGCAGCGCCAGGTTCGCCTGCGACATCAGCTCGTGCGGCGTGGCGCAGGTGCCGGAGAGCGCCTGGATGATTCCCTTGGCCATCCCCATGTAGAGCGCCGCGCTGGCTCCCTTGCCGGAGACGTCGGCAACCAGGAGCCCGATCGTCTTGTCGCTGAAGGAGACCACGTCGTAGTAATCCCCTCCCACCATGCTCGCCGGCTCGGACTCCGCCCAGATCTCGTAGTAGGGGCTGGCCGGCATCACCTTCGGCAGAAGCCGGCGCTGCAGGTCGCGCGCGATCAGCATCTCCTGTTCGAAGCGCTCCCGCTCGAGCGAGCCCTGCACCAGCCGCGAATGCTCGATCGCCAGGGCGATCTGGTCGGCCACCGCCCCGAGGATCGCCATGTCCTGACGGTCGAAGCCGTAGGTCTTCGCCTTGGCGACGTAGATCGTGCCGAACAGCTCCTCCCCCACCTGCAGCGGCGCGGCGGCCACCGAGCGGAGCTCCTTCGGCTCTCCGCCTCCGTTGGCCCAGCGCGCGCCGGAGACCCGGTCGATCACCTGAATCTTTCTGTTGCTCCTCACCGAATCCGAGAGCGTCACGTCGCGCCCCACCTGCGCCCGCATCAGACCGTTGGTCACTTTGTGCGGCACGCGGGAGCGCTGGTCGTAGCGCACCTCCCGCGACTCCCCCTCTCCCGATTCGATCCAGGCCACCGTGCCGTTGGTGACGTCCGAGGCGATCGAGATCGCCGTGGACATCAGCTCCTCGGAATCGAACGACTGCGTCAGCAGCCGCGCGAGGTTGGTCAGCGAGGAGACCTCCACGTTCCGCCGGTCGATCGCCTCGGCCGTCGGGAGCACGATCAGGGCGTTGAAGAAGAGGGTGATCTGCGTGGTCACCATCGAGAGCGACATGACGATCATCAGCGCGCTGATGCCCGGCGTGATCGACAGCAGCGCCCGGCCGGTGTCGGAATCCTGTCCGAGCGTGATCATCGCCGTGCTGGCCAGCATCCCGACGAAGGAGAGGCCGAGGAGCGAGACCTTCTCCCGCTTCTTCAGGTTGATCAGCCAGCCGATCCTGAAGGTGAGGGTCAGCGCCAGCGACGAGAGGATGCCGCCGAAGACGATCATCGGCATCCCGACTCCCACCCCGTCCTCCGAGTTCGAGACCGGGAGGATCTGTCCGAGAATGGTGACGATGATCGTCCCGTAGGTGAAGTAGATGGCCGTGCTCGGCACCTCGCGACGGGAGCGATAGCGATAGATCAGCACCAGCTGCTCGGCCAGCCAGGGAACGGCCGCCAGCAGCACCAGGCTGACCAGACGGCCGAGGATGAACGAGCCGATTCCCGTCGGCGCGCCGTCGCCGCCGTAGCTGAACGGGATGATGCCGAGCACCATCACCACGCCGGCCGTGGCCAGCAGCACCAGCGACAGACGCCGGAACGCGCCGTAGGCCTCCTCGTCGCTCTGGATATCCTGCGGCTTGAGCCAGCGGAGGAAGAACGGGATCATGCCGATCAGCGGGAACAGCGTCCTGAACAGGCTCTGATCGGCCGTGACCGGGACCGAGATGCCCCGGAAAAGGATGTCGTAGAACAGAAGAACGGTCCAAACAGCGACCAGAGAGCCGAGGGAGAAAATGACTCCCGGCTTCGGTACGTCTCTTATATACGCGCTGAGTTTTCCGCTTTGAGCCTGCATCGGTCCGGTGTTCGGCGAGATTCGGCGAAAAGTTGCACCGCGCCGGCATCCGCCGGCATCGAAGTATTGAAGTCGCTTTCTGACGTCTCTCCGGGGGCCGGCGACGTATCTTACGCATCGGCGATCACCACGCCGCCTGCTTTCATCGTGATCATCCGTCGCGGCCAGCGGAGATTCCTCCGCCCGCCGATCGACCGCCGATTCTCTCGGCGCGCATCCTCGTATCGTCCCGCTGGCTCCGACCCTGCCGGCCGTCGCGGCTCAAGGGCCGGTCGGCGACCGCGCGGACGATGGAAACGGCCTCTGCGCGGGAAATCACGGGCATTCTCTCAGCCGTTCCGAGCTGGTCGGGCATGCCGGCGGTCGGGCAAGCCGCCCATCGGGCATGCCGGCGGTCGGGCGAGTCCCGGATGTGTGATAGCCGCGTCGGCGGGTATCGTGTGGCCGGAGCCACGCGGGTGGGGAGGTGCTGGAGAGCGTATGGGACGATCGAATCGGCCGACGGACGAGGCGGGGGAGGGCCGCCTCGTGGACGTGAGCGCGGTTTTCGCGCCTGGAGGCCATTCCGGCCCGTTCCCGGGTCGGTCCGCGGGCCTCTCGGGAGGCGTCGGGGATCGGGAGCCGGGGCGCCGCGTTACGAACGGACGCATTGTTTGTAGCCTCCAATATGGTAAATTACTCGGCGCTGTACATAACGCTGCCGTTCTGTATGCGCCCATCTACGTAGTGAATCAGGAGTGATCTTTATGGCACGTGCTAGGCAAGCAAAGTATATCACGCTCTCCAACGTCTGCGAGATCTGCTCGAAGCCGACGAAGTTCGAGCTCGTCGGCGAAGTGTCCGGGCAGGAAGAGGGCAAGCGTTGGGCAAGGTGCTCGAAATGCCATCATACGATGATGATCAACATGATGGTCATCGAGGGTGAGCGTCGTGCCACGAAAGAGATCAACGTGTCGGCCGAGGATTGCATTCCGTACTCCCCGAAGAACGTCTACACGATCGGCGACGCCATCTACCACAAGACGTGGGATGATGTCGGCACGGTGGTGTCCAAGGAGCTGACCTCGAACGGGGGGCAGGCGATCGTGGTGGCCTTCAACAAGGTGGGGGAGAAGCGCCTGGTGGAGAATCTGGCCCCGGTGGCCTGATCCGCTTCCGACCAGGAAGTATCCCGATGAGTCGCCGCTTTCGAGCGGCGATCTTCATCAAGAAGAGTTTCGAACGCTCCCGGAGGGGATTCTCCCCTCGGGCGCGGACGTAGAGAAAGCATCGAGCATCAACAACATTCGAACATTAAAACGACTGAGAAGGAGGTGAGTACCAGTGATCGGAGTGACCGTTCAGGAGGGTGAGTCGATTGACCGCGCGCTTCGCCGCTTCAAGAAGAAGTATGAGCGCTCGGGCGTTCTGAAGGAGTTCAAGCGTCGTACGTTCTACACCAAGCCCTCGATCGTCAGCCGGATGTCCCGTATCAAGGCCGTCCGTCGTCAGCAGCGCATCGCCAAGGAGATGCAGTAAGATCGCTTCCGAAGCTCCACCCGCTGGAGACTCCGGGACGCGTCAATCGGTCGGCCACGCCGCGTCCGCAGTGCACAGCGCTGTCGGACGTCGGCGCGGACCCGAGCCGGCCGTCAGCATCGCCCGTAACACATCCGAAACATACACGAGTTCGCCCCGTTCTATTTGACAAACGTCACGACACCATTGTGGAGGTCGGAACCGATGAACGACAACGCGGCACCATCGGAGGAGCTTGCGCCGATCATCATCGACCGGCAGGTTGCAAAGGGGAGAGGAATCCTGGAAATCTGTCTCGAGCGTGGGAAGAACCTCGGCATGAAGGGATTCATCGACTGCCAGATCGAAAGCGGCCGTCACTACCTTCAGGTCGTCGAGGTGCTCATCGAGCATATCTCTCTCCGCCTGGCAATGTCGGAGAGCTCCTCGCAGAAAGCCCTTCTCCGCGATCTTCTCGAATACGCCGATGCCCGCCTACTGGAGGTGCAGGCGATTCCCGATCCGCTGGAAGTATAAGTTCAACGCTACCTGGTAGCGTCCTCGCGCCGCAGTGGGAAGATCTCATCTGCGGCGCTTCGTTTTTCCGCCCCGCCGGGCGCCCGATCTCCCGAGCCGTCGAGGCTCTCCGGCGTCCCCATCCCCGGGGCCGCGCGCGAGCCTTTCGCCGATACCGCGTGGCCAGATCCTCGGTAACGCGCGAGCCGGGAGGGAGAGAAGATGAAAACGGGCTGGCCCCGGGGTCGCCCTCCCCGGGAAGCGCCCCGGGCCGGCGCTGAAGAGCCACGGCGTCTTCCAACTTCGTAGATTCGCCGTTTCCGCGGGCGGGAGATGCGTCGTCTTCCGCGATTCCGCGCTCACGGAGCCGGAACGTGGGGGAGAGAGGAAGTCCCTCGCGCAACCTTGATACCGACAGAGCTATGTCCTACCCCTATAAAGAGATCGAGCAGCGCTGGCAGCGATACTGGCTGGAGCGGGAGACGTTCCGGACCGACGTTCACGACTTCTCCCGGCCGAAGTTCTACGCGCTCGACATGTTCCCCTATCCCTCCGGCGAGGGGCTGCACGTCGGCCATCCCGAGGGATATACCGCCACCGACATTCTCTCGCGCTACAAGCGGCATCGCGGCTTCAACGTGCTCCACCCGATCGGGTGGGACGCCTTCGGCCTGCCGGCCGAGCAGTACGCGATGAAGACGAACATCCACCCGCGCATCACGACCGAGCGGAACATCAACAACTTCCGCCGTCAGCTCCAGTCGATCGGCTTCAGCTACGACTGGTCGCGCGAGGTGAACACGACCGATCCGGCGTATCACCGCTGGACCCAGTGGATCTTCCTGCAGCTGTACAAGACCTGGTACGACACGCGCGCCGACCGCGCCCGTCCGATCGACGAGCTGATCGCGGAGCTGGAAAGCGCCGGCACGGCCGGACTGGAGCGTCCCGCCGGATTCACCGGCGAGTGGGGCTTCGACGCCGATCGCTGGCGCGCCATGAGCGAGCTGGAGCGCCAGGCGTTCCTGGCCGGATTCCGCATGGTCTACGAGGCGGAGATCGCGGTGAACTGGTGCGAGGGGCTCGGCTCGGTGCTGGCCAACGAGGAAGTGGACGAGTGGACCGGCAAGGGCTACACCGTCGAGCGCCGTCCGATGCGGCAGTGGATGATGCGGATCACCGCGTTCGCCGAGCGCCTCCTCTCCGGCCTGGACGGCCTGGACTGGCCGATCTCCACCGCCGAGATGCAGCGCAACTGGATCGGCCGCTCCACCGGCGCCGAGATCGCCTTCTCGACCGATGGGGGCGATACGCTGAAGGTCTTCACGACGCGGCCGGACACGCTCTTCGGCGCGACCTTCCTGGTGATCTCGCCGGAGCATCCGCTGATCGAGCGGATCACCACCGCCGAGCGCGCCGAGGACGTTGCCGCCTATCGCCGCCAGGCCTCCCTCAAGAGCGACCTGGAGCGCCAGGCATCCGAGGAGAAGACCGGCGTCTTCACCGGCGGCTGGGCCATCCATCCGGGGACCGGCGAGCGGATCCCGATCTGGTCCAGCGATTACGTTCTGGCCACCTACGGCACCGGCGTGATCATGGCCGTTCCGGCCCACGACGATCGCGACTTCGCCTTCGCCACGAAGTTCGATCTCCCGGTCCGCGCGGTGATCGAGCCCCCGGCCGAGGATCCGGAGCACGACCGGGTGATGGCCGGGCAGATTCATTACTCCGGACCGGGGCGCCTGACCAACTCGGCGGAGTTCAACGGCATGACCTCCGAGGAGGCCAAGCTGGCGATCGTGGCGAAGCTGGGGGAGGGAATCGCCCGCGCCACGGTGCAGTACCGTCTGCGCGACTGGCTCTTCAGCCGCCAGCGCTACTGGGGAGAGCCGATACCGCTGATCCGCTTCGAGAGCGGCGTCATCCTCCCGGTCGACGAGAGCCAGCTGCCGCTGGCGCTGCCGGAGCTCGATGAGTTCAAGCCCTCCGGCTCCACCGAGTCGCCGCTGGCGCTGGCGACCGACTGGCTGACGGTGGAGGATCCGGTTCATGGCCGGGGACGGCGGGAGACCAACACGATGCCGCAGTGGAGCGGCTCCTGCTGGTACTACCTCCGCTATATCGACCCGAACAACCAGCTGGCGCCGGTCGATCCGGAGCTGGAGCGGCACTGGATGCCAGTGGACATCTACATCGGCGGCGCCGAGCACGCGGTGCTCCACCTGCTCTACGCCCGCTTCTGGCACAAGGTGCTGCACGATCTCGGCTATGCCTCCACCGAGGAGCCGTTCGCCCGCCTGATCCATCAGGGGCTGATCCTCGGCGAGGACTCGCAGAAGATGTCCAAGTCGCGCGGGAACGTGGTGAACCCGGATCAGGTGGTGGAGGATTTCGGGGCCGATGCGCTCCGCCTCTTCGAGATGTTCATGGGGCCGCTGGAGATGGTCAAGCCCTGGTCGACCAAGGGAGTCGAGGGGGTGCGCCGCTTCCTGAACCGCGCCTGGCGGATGGTGATCGGCGACGAGGAGGCGGGGGTGACCGCGGTGATCGCCGACCGGCCGATGACCGCCGAGGAGGAGCGGACGCTCCACATGACGATTCAGAAGGTGACCGAGGATATCGAGGGGCTCCGCTTCAACACGGCGATCTCCGCGATGATGGTCTTCGTCAACGAGTTCATCGGCGCTCCCGAGAAGCCGCGCGAGGCGATGGAGGCCTTCATCAGGCTCCTCTCGCCGTTCGCGCCGCATATCGCCGAGGAGATGTGGTCCCGACTGGGGCACGCCGAGACGGTCGCCTACGAGCCGTGGCCGGCGTTCGATCCGGCCAAGATCGTCGAGAACGAGGTGGAGATCGTGCTCCAGGTCAACAGCAAGATCCGGGAGAAGGTGAGGGTGCCGAGCGGCACCGAGGCCGCGGAGCTGGAGCGGGTGGCGCTCGAGCATGAGAACATCAGGAAGCTGATCGAGGGGAAGACCGTCAGGAAGGTCGTCGCGGTGAAGGATAAGCTGGTGAACGTGATCGCCAGCTGAGAGCCGTCGACCGGAGACGGTCGGACCGGAGACGGTCGGACCGGAGACGGTCGGGCCGAGTGAAGCTGAGTATCGCCGGAAAGGGGCGTGCGCCGATGAGCGCGCGCCCCTTTTCTCATTCTGGGCCGAGAAGAAGAAACCCCGCTTGAGTTGACCCCTCCATGAATCGCCGAAATCCGCCATTTCATCCCCAATTCGCATTAAGCAAGAATCTTCTTGTTTAATTGCTCGTGCTCCGATATGTTCGCGGCATCAACGCTCGTTTCACTTCAGAATATCGGAGAATGCTATGTGGATGACAGCACTGGTACTTTTTGCGATCGCGGCCGTCGGCGGGATCGCGCTGGCGGGAATGCGTCTGAGCGGACGTGAGATTCCGCCGATGGGGCTGGCGATCGTGCACGGGCTGTTCGCGGCGGCGGGGCTGGTGGTCCTGATCCTCGGGGTGATGCAAAGCGCGGCGGCCGGAACGGCGGGGATCGCGCTGGCGATCTTCCTGGTGGCCGCGCTCGGCGGCTTTCTTCTCTTCTCCTACCATCTGCGGAAGCGGGCGCTGCCCGTTCCCCTGGTGGCGGTGCATGGCCTGGTGGCGGTGGCGGGATTCGTCACGCTCCTCGTCTGGTACCTCGGAACCACGCGGTGAGGTGATCGCATGATGACCTTTCGACCCGCGGGGCATCCGCCGCACCCCCTCTTCGTGCACTTCCCGGTGGCGCTCTGGGGCATCACCCCCGCCTGGGATCTGCTCGGCCTGCTGCGTGGAGGGGAAAGCTGGTGGCTTCTCGGCTTCTGGTGCGCGGCGGCCGGGACGACGATGGCCGTTCCGGCCGTGATCACCGGCTTCATCGACTCCATGGCGCTTCCGGAGCAAGGGCCGGCGCGGCCGACCGCGGTGCGCCACATGATGGCCGTGGCGATTGCCGGCGCGCTCTACCTCGGCTATCTGCTCCTCAGGCGGAGCCCGGCGCCGCCCGAGGAGGGGATCCGGCTCTGGGCCCTGCTCCTCTCGGTGGCCGGCCTGGCGGCGCTTCTGGTCGGGGGATTTCTCGGCGGCCGGCTCGTCTACACGCATGGCGCCGGGCGCGCGCCGGAGTGAGAGCTTCGGGATACGTCGCGGCGGCCGGCGCGCCCGGACGCCGCGACGGAGAAGCGCCTTGTGCATACCCTCCCGATTCGGGATGTTTGCCCCGATCCTCAAGCACGCATCATCTAGCCGGAGAACGAACAGGACATGCAAGCCAGGGAGAAAGTCGCCGAGGCGGGGCTTCGCCGGTTGATCCTTCAGATGCTCAAGGAGCGGGGGAGCGTGACGATCGCCGAGGTCGCGGGGCGGGCGAACACCACCTACGAGGGGGTGCGCCAGCAGATGGTGGCGCTCGAGGAGGAGGGAATAGTGGCGGCGCGGCTGCACCGCGAGGAGCCGCGCGTGGCCGGGCGGCCGAAGCGTGTCTACGCGCTGACCGCCGCCGGGGAGCATCTGTTCCCGAAGGCCTACGACGCGCTCGGCGTGGAGCTTCTTGAAACGCTCCGCTCCCAGCTCGGCATCGACGCGCTCCGCGCCATTCTCGCCTCGCTCACCGAGGCGCGCGTCCGTCGCTGGGAGCCGCTGCTCGACGGGCTGTCGCTCGACGCCCGGATCGAGGCGCTGAAGGGACTCTACATCGACGACGATCCCTTCATGGACGTGGAGCGGGGGCCGGACGGGATACGGCTCATCGAGAGGAACTGCCCCTTCTTCAACGTCGCCAGCGCGCACCCGGCGCTCTGCAGCGTGAGCGTCTCGGTGCTGATGCGTCTGCTCGGGGTGAAGGTGATCCGGGAGGAGCGCTTTCAGGCCGGCGACCGCCGCTGCGTCTTCCGTCTCCTTCCTGAGCAGCCGATCGATCCGTCGTCGCTGATGTTCGAGTTCGAGCCGGCGGCCTGAGCCACGATCCCGCGACGAGATCGTTCGGCGTGATCACGATTCATCCCGCTTCCCGCGAAATCCTCATCATTTCAGGATGATCTCCGGCTGCAATGGCTTCCGGCGATCGGCACTGTCGGGCCGCCGCGGGCTCCGGCCATCGGGGGCCGCGCGTGAGACGAAGCGCCATCCGGCTGGCCGTCGACGGCCATGCGACGACCCGCTCCACGGTGGAACATTCCTCCGGGAGGCCGTGTTGTGCAGTTGATGGAAAGCGTTGAATGGCGGGATCCTGGCGAGCCGAAGCATGAGCTCAAAGGGCCGACTCTACGAAGCTACACCGCGGGGAGCATGCCGATGTCGTCGTTCGGCGCGCCGCCCGACGTGGTGCGAAGGTAGAAGCGGTTGCCGAGCTCGACCAGATGGACCGTTTCCCCCGGTCGCACGCGGCCACCGTCCAGAATGAGAGTCTTATAGATCATGTGCTTGCTCATCATGTTGACCACCGCGGTGCTCCGCGGCTGAAGAATGCCGTGCGGCGCGAAGCTGTTATCCGCCAGCGCCTTGTGGACGCGAAGGTGGGTGATGTGCTCACCCCTCTTCTTGACGCCAGAGATGTAGTAATCGACGCGTTCCCCCATGTCCCGGGTCTCCCAGATCCGTCCAGAGTGCTCATTGTCCGGATATTGTCATCGGGAAGTCGGAATTCACATCGTGTGCCAAAGCGTAACATCTGCGACCCTGTGTTACCAGTTGAGTATTCGCCAATTCGAGATGAAGTGCGATATTCGCAGCCGGCTGATTCCTGTCCCCCGGCAGGGGTCGAACGACCAGCTCCCTCCGGTATGCCTGCCGCCGGCACCGCGCGGAATACAGCCCTCGTCGCGTGTCTCCTTCCGGTTCGTCTCCGTCTTCCCCGTCGGTCCACTGAATCGTTCCACGATACGATTATCGACTGCCACGCCCTCGGCGTAGCGGCATCAAGCTCTCTCCGAGGTGTCCGTGTTGGCTGAAGATCTCCGTTCGCTCTTTCTGCTGCGGCCAGACGTCGCGTTTCTGAACCATGGCTCCTTCGGGGCCTGTCCCCGTCCGGTCTTCGATGTCTACCAGGATCTCCAGCGGCGGATCGAGCTCCAGCCGGTCGAGTTCATCGCCCGGCGCGCTCCCGGCCTGCTGGCCGAGGCCCGTTCGGCGCTCGGGGGGCTGCTCGGGGTGGCCGCGGACGATCTGGTCTATGTCACCAACGCCACCGTCGGCGTCAACATCGTGGCGCGCTCCCTCGATCTGGGGCCCGGCGATGAGGTGCTGGCGAGCGATCACGAATACGGGGCGTGCGACCGCGCCTGGCGCTTCCTCTGCGGCAAGAGCGGGGCGACCTACCGTCGGGTGAGGATTCCGGCCCCGGTGAGCTCGCCGGAGGACGTGGCCGAGACGCTGCTGGGAGCCGTGAGCGAACGGACCCGCGTTCTCTTTCTCAGCCACATCACCTCGCAGACGGCGACCACCTTCCCGGTGGCCGAGATCTGCCGGCGCGCGCGCCAGATGGGGCTGATCACCGTTATCGACGGCGCGCATGCTCCCGGGCAGCTCGGCGATCTGAACCTGAGCGAGATCGACGCCGACTTCTACGTCGGCAATCTCCACAAGTGGCTCTGCGCGCCGAAGGGAGCGGCGTTCCTCCACGCGCGGCGGGAGGTGCAGCCGATGCTCGAGCCGCTGGTGGTCAGCTGGGGATGGGAGGCGGCCGTTCCGGGCCCTTCCTCCTTCATCGATCATCACGAATACATGGGAACGCGGGATCTGTCGGCGGCGCTTGCGGTGCCGGCGGCGATCGAGTTCCAGCGGGAGCACGACTGGGAGCAGGTGCGCGGGCGATGCCACGAGATGGTGCGCCAGGCGACGCCGGAGATCGCCTCGGCCGTCCGCGGCGAGCCGCTCGTCGCCGATCGGGACGATCTCTACGGCCAGATGATGGCCTTTCTGCTTCCCCAAGGGCTCGATGCGGATCGACTGAAGGCGCGTCTCTATGACGAGCACCTGGTGGAGATCCCGGTGATGCCGTTCAACGACCGGACGACGATCCGGATCTCGATCCAGGGATACAACACCTGGATGGACGTGGAGCGGCTCCTGCACGGCCTCAGGATCCTCGTCCCCGAGCTGCTGCCGTAAGCTGGCGGAGCCTTCGCATGGCGGATCGACCGATGACCGCTTCGGCGCTCAGGCCGCGCGATCCGGACCGCTTCGACGGTCCGATGCCCCGACGCGTCGGCCCCGGCGCTCTCCGTCGGGGGCGGGGAGGATGAAGATTCGGCTCTCTTCCGGCCTGGCCAGGGCCCGACCGGGGGAGACCGTGACATTACCGATCGATCGATTCTTCGCCGCGCGCCCCGGTGCCGTCGGCGCATCTCTCCATCCGGCGCGCACGAGACCGGACCGGGGAGCTCCTCACATAGCTGGCGTTGTTTCCGGTCATTATTTGCGGTGACCGGGCAGTTGATGTTGTCCTGAATTCGTCGTATCCTTACGCCTCTGATTCGCCCCAGGCGAAGGAGCCCAGATGCCTCGGAAGAGAACCGAAACCGTCAACGAGAGCCTTGCGACGCTCGCCGAGTTGCGGGAGCGCTATCGCGGAAAACCTCAGGAGGACCGCCTCGCGGTGCTGTATCTCCTGAAGGAAGACCCGTCGCGTACCCTCGAGGAGGTGAGCGGGACGGTCGGCTGTTCGGAGCGGACGGTGCGCCGGTGGTGGAGCTCCTACAAGACCGGCGGCATCGACGAGCTGCTGGACATCCAGTCCGGCGGCGGCGGCAAGCCGGCCCGGATCGGCGAGGAGGAGGTTGCCGCGCTTGCCGAGAAGCTGCGCGCCGAGGGAATCACCGACGTGCGCGAGGTACAGCGCTGGCTCAAGGAGGAGCTCGGCCTCGATTACAGCCTCTCCGGCGTCCGTTACCTGATGCGGACCAAGCTGAAGATCGACGAGGTCGATGAAGAGGAGGTGAATGGGGCGGCCTACGGGCTCAACGGCGAGGCGGTCCGCAACGGTGCTCGCAACGGCGTCCGCAACGGCGAGGCTCGTCCGTCCGACGCGGTCACCAGCTCCAACGTCGTCAACGCGCCGATCACCCTTTCGACCGGACTGATCGAGTTTCTGAATGCATTCCCGACGACGAGCGACTTCCGCGACTGGGTGGAGCAATTCCGCCGGAACCTGCTGAAGCTTCTGCCGGATGTCGACCGCATCGTGGTGAATGCCGACCTGAGCTGCGATCTGTCGGACTCTCCGAAATCGTCCCGCCCGCTGGAGAAGAACATCGTCTTCCGCCAGCACATGCAGCCGGGAACCGAGTCCGGCTCGATCGTCTCCGAGCCGTTCGATGTCTCCTCGATGAACCCGACGGCCGGGAGATCGGAGAGCATGATCGAGTTCCTGCGGAGCAAGGCGTTCCCGCTCGCGGAGTTCCACCCGCCGAGGCTGACCGACTATTCCCTGAGCTCCGGCCCGTATCTGGGCTCGATGCTCTTCTTCCGCGACCGTCTCCGCGCGCCGATCTCGGAGGAGACGATGAACCTGATCGAGGCGCTCCGTCCGTTCATCACGTTCATGCTCTCCGACGCGATCGCCCGCCATCAGCGGGCGCGTCCGATGGACATCGTCTTCAAGGACTCGCTGCATCGGATGATGATCGATGCCGGGCTGAGCACGCAGGAGCAGCGCGTGGTGTTCCTTCAGTTGCTCGGCTGTTCGTACAAGGAGACCGCCGATCTGCTGCGCGTCTCGCTCAACACGATCCGGCATCATCTGAAGTCGATCCACGCCAAGACGAACACGAGAAGTCAGGCGGAGTTGTTCGCCAAGTACTTCACGCCGCTTCTGTCCGGCGCCGCCGCGCCGGAATCGGACAACGACTGATGCCCTCCGTCCGCCCGCAGAACTACATCATGATGTGATTGCCGGGCCTTGACGTATATCCCGATATTTGTATCCGAACGGGGCACGGCCACACACGTGGCTTCTGCCCATCCTTACCTACTCAATTGCATATCTCTGGCCGGGAGATTTCAATGAAGCGTCTACTACTTTTTAACGTGATAGCTCTGCTGCTCGGCTGTATGACAGCCCGCGCGCAGACGACCATCACCTGCTTGCAAAAGCATCCCGTCGACCCCGGAGCCGTCGAAGCTGGACGGATGACGGTTACGGTCGGCATCTCCTCCACATCCACGGCGGGGACGCAGCCCAACTCGACCACGTTCACCGGTACGCCGACCGTCGGCACGGCCACGACCTCCAAGGGTCGCAAGGCCATGACCTCGGCGGCCGCCACCGACAACTCGTCGGGGGGTGGACAGATCTACATCGAGGTCATCGTCACGAAGACCTCCTCGGGCACGTTCGACTACATCTTCGATCCGTCGACGATCAAGTACTCGGGCATCGACTGCTCGGCGATCGATTCGATCTCCACGCTTCGTCTCTTCGACATGATCGGTCAGTCGATCGTGGCGCAGGGCATCCAGATGGGGCTCACCGACTGCTCGCCGGACTGCGACAACCCGACGTCGATCACCCGCGTCTACTCCTCCTCCTGCGTCCAGCGGGTCGGCAGCGGCTGCAACACCCGGTTCTACTGCTGCGACAACACGTCGTTCTGCGAGCGGAACTATGTTGCCTGCTGCCCGGATGGCGTCGGTGCTCCGATCATCAAGCTCCTCTCGGTTGCCAGCAGCGGTTGCAGCACGACGGCCAGGAAGAGCAAGTGCGAGCCGGGCTGCCCGTAAGCCGGGCTGCCCGTAATCGGCACGCCACGGTCCCGGGCCTGAGGCCCGCCGAGGGGAAGCTCCGCGGCGGATCGGACGGCCGGACCGGCACACAGAATCAGGGTTCAGGACTGATAGCTCGCGACGACACGGTGGCGCCTCGCCTGACTGCTGAGAAGCGACTCGGGCGAGGCGCCAGATAGGGCCCGATGGAAGGTCCGGTGATCGTCCTCCCTCCCTCTCCTGAGGCCCTCGCATCGATTGAAAGCTCATTGGAATCTCGTCCGGTGCGGACGGTCGGTTTGGATCGAATCGACGCGGGATATCCCTTCCGCGTCGGTGACCCCTCCGCTCCGCTCGTCCCCGACGCCGGGAATCGATAGCCGTGGCCGGCGACATCGCTTCCCGTTCCGGAAGCCTCGCCCCTCGGCGACGCGACCCGATATCCGATGCGAGATCCCGACGTTTTTTTCAGAGCTCGAAGTGCACCCGGCCAATCTGCACTAAGCTCGACATACGGGCGGCCATCGTGCGAAAAGCTATCGCACGGTGACCGCTCGTTTTGCTTCCCCCCTCCCGAAAACGGGCATGCCGCACACGGGCACGCCGCACACGGGCATGCCGCACACGGGCATGCCGCACACGGGCATGCCGCACACGGGCATGCCGCACACGGGCATGCCGCACACGGGCATGCCGCACACGGGCACGCCGAAAACAAGCATGGTCGCCCGGATGCTCCCGAGAGAGCGTCCAGGCGACCATGTTCGTTGTTCCCCCGCCGGGATGCCGGCGGCGTCGAGATGCGCGAGCGGAGGAGCCGCGGGAGAGGGAGCGGCGTGACTCGCGTCGCCTCCCGTCGCGATCAGCCCTCCTCGTCGGTCTCCAGGCCGAGCGTCGCCTCGACCAGCTCCCGGGCGCGGGCGGCGACGTTCTCCGCGGTGAAGCCGAACGCCTTCATCAGCACCGTGTCCGGGGCGGAGGCGCCGAAGTGGTCGAGGGCGATCATGTCGTCCGCGTAGCGGCTCCAGCCGAACGATGTCCCCGCCTCGATGCCGAGCACCGGCACGCCGAACGGGAAGACGCTCTCCACGTACTCTTCCCCCTGCTCCTCGAAGACGCTCCAGCAGGGGAGGCTCACCACGCGAGCGGGAACTCCGTCACCGGCCAGCAGCTCCGCGGCCTCCATCGCCAGATGCACCTCGCTGCCGGTCGCGGCCAGGATGATCCTCGGCTCGTCCGCCGGGCGGAGCACGTAGCCGCCGCGGAGCGCGCCGCCGGCCTCGGTGCCGGGGAGGGTGGGAACCTTCTGGCGGGTGAGCGCCATCGCCGTCGGCCCCTCCTCGTTGGTCAGTGCCAGTTGCCAGGCCAGCGCCGTCTCGTTGGCGTCGGCCGGGCGGATGAACATGAGGTTCGGCATCGACCGAAGGGCGGCGTAATGCTCCACCGGCTGATGCGTCGGACCATCCTCGCCGAGGCCGATCGAATCGTGGGTGAAGACGAAGATGCTACGATAGCCGCTCAGGGCGGCCAGCCGGATCGCCGGACGGACGTAGTCGCTGAAGCAGAGGAAGGTGCCGGCGTAGGGGATGAGCCCCGTTACCGCCATGCCGTTCATCATCGCCCCCATCGCGTGCTCCCGCACGCCGTAGCGGACGTAGCGTCCCTGGTAGGAGCCGGGCTGGCAGTCGATGGCGCCGGCGAAGCGGGTGTTGTTCGAGGGGGTCAGGTCGGCCGAGCCACCCATCAGAAAGGGGATGGCCGGGGCGATCGCGTCGAGCACCTTGCCGCTGGCCGCGCGGGTGGCCATGTCGTTGCCGACGGCGAAGCCGGGGAGGAGCCCGGCCAGGTTCTCCGGCAGGCGACGCTCGATCCAGGTATCGTAGAGCTCGGCGGCATCCGGATGCGCCGCGCGGTAGGCGGCGATCATCTCGTCGTGGGCGCGCTCGAGCTCCGCGCCGCGCGTGGTGAAGGTCTGGAAGTAGGAGGAGACCTCCGGCTCGGCCTCGCACGGCTGGTCGCAGTCGAACTCGAAGGCCAGTCGCACCGCCTTCAGCTCCTCGGCGCCGAGCGGGGAGCCGTGCACTTCCGAGGTGCCCGCCTTGTTCGGCGCGCCGAAGCCGATCGTGGTCTTCACCCGGATCAGGCTCGGCCGGTCGTCGATCTCCTTGCAGCGTCCGATCGCCTCGGCGATCGCCTCGAAATCGTTCCCATCCTCCACGCTCTCCACGTTCCAGCCGTAGGCACGGTAGCGGGCGCCGACATCCTCGGTGAAGGAGATGGAGGTCGGGCCGTCGATCGAGATGTTGTTGTCGTCGTAGAGGACGATCAGCCGGCCGAGCCGCAGATGTCCGGCCAGCGAGGAGGCCTCGGAGGAGATTCCCTCCATCAGGTCGCCGTCGCTGGCGATCACGTAGGTATGGAAGTCGACGACCGGGAATCCATCCCGGTTGAGGACGGCGGCCAGATGGCGCTCGGCCAGCGCGATGCCGACCGCGTTGGAGACCCCCTGCCCGAGGGGGCCGGTGGTTACCTCGACGCCGGGGGTGAGGCCGTACTCCGGGTGCCCGGGGGTGAGGCTGTCGAACTGGCGGAAGCTCCGGAGCTGCTCGGCGGTCATCTCGGGATAGCCGAACAGGTGGAGCATCGCGTACAGAAGCGCCGAGCCGTGGCCGGCCGAGAGGACGAAGCGGTCGCGGCCGGGCCAGGAGGGATTGGCCGGGTTGAAGCGCAGATGCCGCGTCCAGAGCGCGTAGGCCATCGGCGCGGCGCCGAGCGGCAGACCGGGATGCCCGGAGTTTGCGCGCTCGACCATTTCTACCGCCATCAGGCGGATGGTGTTGATGTTCCGGACGTGGTTCATGCGATCATCTCCTCAGGTGATGGGCAAGGTCGTGCAGGACGCTCCGGAGGGCGGCGCGGCTCACCGTGGTTTCGCCGAGCTTCTGGTGCCGGATCCTGAACATCCGGCTGGAGCCGCTCCGGAAGTCGTACGGTTCGATCGACAGGGATCCGTACCCCATCTCGAAGTGCTCTCCGGCCCCTTCGAGAAAGCCCATCAGCTCCTGGACTTCCGGCATCGACAGCTCGCTGGCCAGCATCTGCCAGAGAATGTCCTCGCTCTTCTTCGTGTTATTGGCCATTGTTGAAGGTCGTTCTTCGGAATTCCTCCCGGTTCGGGAGGGGACCGGCGAATATACGCCGAAACCCCGCCGGCCGACGGCCCGGGAGACTCCCGCGCCGCCACGATCGGCATCGCCTCGGGCACTGCGTGGTCGTTCTCCGGCTCGATCCCGCCGACGCTTCCCGGCGCATGCCGATGTCGCGCGACGGCCGGTCCGCCGCGGCGCGGCAACCCCGGTCAGCAGCAAAAAGGCCACCAGTTCCGCCCCCCGCGGAACAACTTCGCCGTTGAACGTTCCGGCCGATATCCCCATCTTAGGCGGTCGCCCGGTTTCCACTTCCCGAGACCGCGTGGGCGCTCTTCCACAGCCTCGCCACGGAACCATCCCGCCGCCTCGCGCGCCTTCCGCGCCTCGCGTCCGGTCCCGTGCTCACGCTCACAGAAACCCGATCGACCGATGAACGCCGACCGTTGTATCCGTGCCTCGCTTCCGTTCCTGGCCGCGCTCCTGGTGGGGGCCATCGCCGGCTGTAGCAAGGAGGAGACGCCCGTGACCCCGCCCCCGGATCCCGGCGGCAACCAGGGGACGTTGAAAACGACCGGCGTGCTGACGCTCGACATGCAGACCACGGCCGGGAGCACCCCGTTCGCGCTGCTGCAGTCGATGACCTCCGGCAGCGGCGTCGAGTACCGGATCTCCGCCATCAAGTTCTTCATCTCCCGCGTCTGGCTGGTCAACGCCAAGGGAGATACCGTCCGTCCGAAGCTGCTCGACTCGGCCCTGGCGCCGATGCCCTACAACGTGCAGCTGGTCGATTACGAGAAGCCCTCCACGCTGAAGCTCCGGTTCGAGACCACGGCCGCCAATTACACGGCGCTCGGGTTCAACATCGGCATCCCGGTGATCGGCGATGCCGGGGATTCGCTCAACCACGGCGATGCCTCCACCCGCCAGGCGCCGCTGGACGTGGACAACGGCATGTACTGGTCGTGGAATCCCGGCTACATCTTCTTCAGGATCGAGGGACGCGCCAATGTGAATGGCGAGTGGGTCACCTTCTTCTATCACGTCGGCAGCGACGAGCGCCTGATGGGGATCAACCAGCAGGTTGCCCTGAAGGTCGACACCACCAACAGCTCGACCGCGACGCTCGGCGTCGACATCAACCGGCTCTTCGTCGACATGTTCGGCCGCGCCAAGCCGGATTTCCGGATCCCGGCCGAGCGCGTGGCGCAGTCCGGTCCGCTGGCCACGACCGTGGCGCAGAACATCATGACCTCGGGATTCATCACGGTGAAGCAGTGATCGGCGCGCGCATCGCAACCGCCCTTTCGGCGCTCTCCCTGGCGCTGACGCTCGCCGCCTGCGGCGGCAACGACCCCACGCCGGTGACGCCGCCGGAGGAGTCGCCGGTGGTGACCATACCGGCCGGCTTCCCCGTGATGCCGGTGCCGACCGACAATCAGCTCACGGCCGATCGGGTCTTGCTCGGCAAGAAGCTCTTCTTCGACAAGCGGCTTTCGCGCACCCAGGAGGTGGCCTGCGGAAGCTGCCATCTCCAGGAGAACGCCTTCGCCGATCCTCGTCGGGTGAGCGTCGGGATCGACGGCCTTACCGGCACCCGGAACGCTCCGCCGCTCTTCAATCTCGCCTACAACAAGAGCTTCTTCTGGGATGGTGGCGTGCCGACGCTCGAGAAGCAGGCGGTGGCGCCTATCATGAATCCCGTCGAGATGAACATGACGCTCGGGGAGGTGGTGACGCGCGTCGCGGCCGATCCCGCCTACGTCGATCTCTTCCAGCGTGCCTACGGCACGGTTCCCAACACCGAAACCGTCGCCAAGGCGCTCGCCTCCTTCGTCCGGTCGCTGGTGAGCGGCTCCAGCCGCTACGACCGCTTCGCGCGCGGCGATGCCTCGGCCCTCAATGAGTCGGAGAAGCGGGGACGGGAGATCTTCTTCAGCGAGCGCGCCGACTGCTTCCACTGCCACGTCGGGTTCAACTTCACCGACAACAGCTTCCGCAACAACGGCCTGTATCTCGATTACGAGGACAAGGGGCGGTTCAAGGTGACCGAGAAGGAGGAGGATATCGGGAAGTTCAAGGTCCCGTCGCTCCGGAACATCGCGCTGACGGCTCCCTACATGCACGACGGCTCGCTGGCGACGCTGGAGGAGGTGGTGGAGCACTATGCCTCGGGAGGGAAGCCGAACCCGAACGCCGATCCGACCATCCGCCAGCTCGACCTGACCCCGCGGGAGCGCGCCGATCTGGTGGCGTTCCTGAAGAGCCTGACCGACTCGACCTTCATTGCCGACACCCGCTATCGTCCCTGACGGCGCTTTCCCTGGCGGCGCCCGTTCGCGCGGGTCGTTCCGCTGATCTCTCCGCGGGGAGAGCTCTCCTCCCCGGCCGGCGCGTCGTAGCCGGCGCCGATCTCGCGCAGCGCCTTCTCCTCGGTTCTGATCCTGATCACGAAGAGCACGGCGTTCATCAGCGAGATGGTCACGGCCGTCACGTACGCGCTGAAGATGAGCGGGAGGGTGAGCAGCTCGGCGGCCACCGCCACGTAGATCGGATGGCGCAGGTAGCGGTAGGGGCCGGCTTTGACCGGAGGCGCGCCCGGGAGCACCATGATTCTCGTGCTCCAGCGATCGCCGAGCGCCGTCATGGCGCGCCAGCGGAGCCAGCGGGCGCCGATGAAGATCGCCAGGAGCGCCGGCCAGAAGGGGCTGACGTGGCGTGTCAGCAGGATGATCTCCGCGATCATCCCGAGAAACCAGAGGGTGTGGAGCGCCACGAACGCCGGATAGTGATTCGCCCCCGCCTCGACCGCCCCGCGCGCGGCCAGCCGCTCATGATTCCGCTTCGCGCTCCGGAGCTCCGAGAGCCGGAAGAAGATCATCAGCGGGATCAGCAGGTGAAGTGGGGACCAGGCGACCCGATCGAGAAACCATCCGATGTCCATGGCCTGTGTGCTCGTTGTGGCCCCGTGAGGCCGGTGAGGAGGGGAAAGGGGGGTTATCCCTCGACATCGGCCGGGGAGAAGCCGGCGTCGACCAGAAGATCGCCGGACTGCGTGGCGGCCACGGCCAGTCGGTCGCAGCGCTCGTTCTCGACGTTGTTGTTGTGGCCGCGGACCCACTTCATCTCCACCTCGTGCTGCTCCAGCAGCGGCAGTATGCGCTGCCAGAGGTCGACGTTGAGTGCCGGCTTCTTGTTCGATTTGCGCCACCCGTTCCGCTTCCAGCCATGGACCCAGCGCTTGGTGATCGAATCGACCACGTACTGCGAGTCGCTGTAGACGGTCACCTTGCAGGGGCGATTCAGGCGCTCCAGCGCCACGATCACCGCGGTCAGCTCCATCCGGTTGTTGGTCGTGAGGCGATATCCCTGGGCGAGCTCCTGGCGCTTGTCGCCGAAGAGCATCACCACGCCGTAGCCGCCGGGTCCGGGATTGCCGGAGCATGCGCCGTCGGTGTAAATGGTCACGTGAGGTCGTTGTTGCATGGAGGCAAAGTTACGCGATGACCGGGTACCGAATGCCCTTGTGGGAGTGAAAGCGAATAGTTCTACCGTAATTCGGGGGCGGGGGCGATATTGCCGAGCTCCGGCATCGCCGGGCGCGTCCGGCACCGGAGCGTCCGCGGGCATGGCGGCCGCGACGCGCGCTACGCGTATCCGCATCGCCATGTGAGGGCCGGGGCCCTGTCGCCACCATCGATGGTATACTCTTCGCGGCACCGATCGGCATGGATCTCCGGTCGGGGAAGAGAGCCGTCCCGGTGCCGTTTCATCCCGCGCGGCGGGGAGAGGAAGGGCGCTCGGGGGAGATGTCCGACAGCGGCGTGACAGCAACAATTCAACCTAGCTCGTTCAGAGGAACGACTCATGGCGAAGCAACGGGAAACAGACGGAGCCCGCGCGGCGAAGAAACCGGCGGCCAAGAGCACGGCCGGCGCGGCCAGAAAACGAGCCGGCTCGGCTCGCGCGTCCGGGAGAACCACCCGCGCGAGCCGCGCGGCCATCAGCGCCGGCGCGATCGAGGACGCGATCGAGCTGGCCGTCCGATGCCATCGCGGCCAGACCGACAAGTACCATCAGCCCTATATCCTCCACGTGCTCGGCGTGGCCGGCCGATGCCGGTCGATCGAGGAGAAGATCGTCGCGTTTCTCCACGACACGGTCGAGGACAACCACACGACCTTCGATGAGCTCCGGAGGATGGGCTTCAGCGAGCGGGTGATCGCCGCGGTGGAGCATCTGACCCGGCGCAAGGGGGAGAGCTACGACGCCTTCGTCGACCGGATCGCTCCCGACCCGCTGGCGCGCGCGGTGAAGCTGGCCGACCTGGAGGACAACATGGACGTGCGCCGGAGCAACCGTCCGATGAAGCAGAAGGACGCCGAGCGGCTGGAGAAATACAGGAAGGCATGGCAGCGCCTGTCGGCGCTCCACAGCGGCTCGGAGGAAGGGTAGGAGAAGATCTCGTGGTGTGGGGCGTGGGATGTCGTTCCCCCGCCTCGGCCGGACGTCCGGTTCCGCGCGGAAAACCCCATCCGCACCCGTCGTCGAATCCGTTGTCGAATCCGTCGTCGAATCCGTCAGCCGGCTTCAGCCGGATGACGCTCCCGTGCGCGCCCGCGCGCGATCCACGGAAATCAATGCCCCCCGCCCGCATGTGTTCCGAGCACCCGGCTTCAGCCGGGTGAACGAATGAACGAATGAACGAATGAACGGGTGACCGGATAAACGAATGACCGAATGAGATGAACCGGTCGCGTCAGACGCGGCCGCGGGTGCAGACCAGGTTGGTGAATTTCCAGTCCAGGTCGCACAGGTCGAGGATCTGCGCGATCGTGGTCGGGACCACCGCTCCCCCATCCTCGTCGATACGCTGAATGGCGTAGCCGAGATCGAGAAGCCGGGCGAAGACCTCCTCCGGCGGCGTGCCGGCGCGGCGGAGCGCCGAGGGCCAGAACTCGGTGATCAGCACCGAGGGGGGGCGCTTCTCCAGCAGCTCCGACATCCCCATCAGCGCGCGTCCCTCCGCTCCCTGAATATCCATCTTCACGAAATCCACCGCGCGGCCATCGAGATACTCGTCGAGGGCGACCGCCGGGATCGAGTAGTGCGGACGCTCCCCGCCGGCGCCCGGAATCACCGAGTGATCGATCAGATCCTCCGGGTTGAGGTAGAGCTCGATCGACCCGCTCGACTCCCACACGGCGCTCGGCACCAGCTCAACGTTGTCGATCGGAAGGCCGGCGATGCTCCGGCGGAGGAACTCCAGGTTCTTCGTGTCCGGCTCGAAGGCTATCACCTTCCCCTCCGGTCCGGCAATGGCCGAAAGGATCAGCGTGTAGTAGCCGATGTTGGCGCCGATATCGAGCATCGTCATTCCGGGGCGGGCCAACTGGCGCACCACCGCGGTCTCGGTCTTCTCGCAGTAGCCATGCACCGCCAGGTAGGAGCTGTACCACCCGTCATCGTAGTTCAGGTAGAGTCTGCTTCCGTCGATCTCGACGAACGCCGGCCGGTACCGCCGCTGATACCACGCGGCGATATTCCGGAGGACCGGGGCCTTCCAGTATCCCTTGCCGAAGAGCGGGGAGGCCACGGCGCGGAGCACGCGGAGAAACGGCTGACTCATGCGGTCGGAACGGATTGGGATGAGTAACGTCCGGCGGATCGTGCGGGCGCACGGAGGAGGGCCGGCATCGCGGGCGCACCCCGGCGCTGCCGGTCGACGGCGCCGCTGGTCGGCGCCGGATCGCGGAGATTCATGGAAGAGCCGGCAGCTCGCGGTCGGCGACATCGCGGTCTACGACGGCGCGCTACCCGGGGAGATCGATCGGCGGCTGGACGCGGGATGCCGATCGGAGAATGAGTGCCTCAGAGGATGAGTGCCTCAGAGGATGAGTGCCTCAGAGGATGAGTGCCTCAGAGGATAAGCATCGCGTCGCCGTAGCTGTAGAAGCGATAGCCGGACTTGATCGCGTGCTTGTAGGCCTTCATCATCTTCTCGCGGCCGGCGAAGGCGCAGACCATCATCAGCACCGTGCTCTCCGGCTGGTGGAAGTTCGTGATCAGCCGGTCGACGATCTTGAAATCGTACGGCGGGTAGATGAACTTGTCGGTCCAACCGCGGTTCGGCTTGACGATCCCGGCGGTGAGCACCGAGCTCTCCAGCGCGCGGACCACCGAGGCGCCGACGGCCACCACGTTCCCCTTCGACTTGATGGTCTTGTTGATCGTCTCGGCCGCGGCGGTGCTGATCTCGAAATACTCCGAGTGCATCTTGTGCTTGGTCAGATCCTCCACCTCGACCGGATCGAACGTCGATCGGTTGATGTGGAGCATGATCCGGGCGATCTTCACCCCCTTCTTCTCCAGCTTCGTGATCAGCCGCTTCGAGAAGTGGAGTCCCGCCGTCGGAGCCGCCACCGAGCCGTTGGTCTTGGCGAAGATCGTCTGGTAGTACTCGCGGTCGTCATCCGACGGCTCCCGTCCGATATAGGGGGGGAGGGGCATCAGGCCGATCCGCTCGATCGTCTTGAACAGGTCGCCGGTGTGATTGAAGCGGACGGTGCGGCCGCGCGAGGTGGTGTTGTCGATCACCTCGCAGTAGAGCTTGCCGTCGTCGAAGTAGATCTTGTTGCCGATCCTGACCTTCCGGGCGGGGTCGACGATCACGTCCCAGAGAGCGTCCTTCTGGGAGAGTTCCCGGAGGAGCATCACCTCGATCTGGGCGTTCGTCTTCTCCTTCTTGCCGATGAGCCTGGCCGGGAACACGCGAGACTCGTTGACGACGAGGCAATCTCCTTTCTTGAAGTAGTCGGAGATGTCGTTGAAGATCTTGTCTTCGAAGTCGCCGGTCTTCCGGTCCAGAACGAGCAATTTTGACTGATCGCGGGGCTCTGCGGGGAATTTTGCCGTGATAGACTTGGGAGCGGTGTAGCGGAAGTCAGATAATTTCATAGGAGAGAAGGAAGGATCAAGGTAACTTCTTTGTCCCCGATCCAGTCCCCATTTGCGGGGTTCTGGATGGCGACAAGCCGTACCACTACGCCTCGAAACGCATCTGCGACTCAAAGAGCCGGCTGCCGACTGGTCCGGTTACACGTGTTTCCCGCTCAGGGTTCGGTCAAAACGTGGTTAACCTGTTAAAAATACAAAACCGGATCAGGGGTCCGCAACGTCGAACTTGGGGTTCGGGCTCCCGTCGAACAGACGAAGCCGATCTTTGGCGGGTGTCCGGGCCCGATTCCGGGGGGAGATCCGGACGATATCCCGGTCGGAGCGCCGGGTAACGTCCCGGTCCGCGGCCGGCCCGCGGCCGGTCGGAGCCCCGGCCGAAGCGCCGGTCGCTCCCTCGGCGGGCGCCTCCGGGGAGGCTCGATGAGCGCTCGGAACGGTGCCTCGGTGCGGTCGAGTGATCTCGACGCTGTATCGGAAGGAGGGCCAACATGGTGGACCCCACGGGCGAAATCAAGTCACAATCGCTCCCCATGCCCCGCTCCAGCCCCGGTGCGCTCCGGGAGCACGCTCCGGAGCCTGCTCCGGAGGCAGCCTCAGGACGTAACGCGGCGCGCGCCGGCGGTGGAACGCGTGGCGCCCCGGAGCTCCCGACTCAAGGACGGCCGATCCCTCCGCGGTAACGCGGCGGGTTCCGGTTGCCGCGAAATTCCCCCCATCTCCACGAATTCCGTAGATTTCCGGACCAGCTCCTTCCAGGCCTGCGCCGGCGTCCGGTTGCGCGAACCCGCGGCACGGATTTGGCGGTACTGCCGAAATTCAACCTGCGATCAGACTAGAGACATCCCCTATGAAAGCAGTGATCATGGCCGGCGGATTCGGTACGCGACTTCGCCCTCTGACGTGCAACGTCCCGAAGCCGATGGCCCCGATGGTCAACCGCCCGATGATGCACCACATCGTCAACCTGTTGACCAAGCTCGGGATCCGCGAGGTCCTCTCCCTGCTCTACTATCAGCCGGAGGTGATCACCTCCTACTTCGGTAACGGCTCGGCCTTCGGCATCGACATGCACTATGTGCAGTCGGAGGCTGATTTTGGCACCGCCGGCTCGGTCCGCAATGCCTACGAGTTTCTGGACGAGCGATTCATCATCATCTCGGGCGATGTCCTGACCGATATCGACCTGGCCAAGGCGATCGCCTTCCACGAGGAGAAGAACGCCAAGGCCACGATCGTGCTCACCCGCGTGGCCGATCCCCTCTCCTACGGCGTGGTGATGACCTCGGACGATGGGAAGATCACCCGCTTCCTCGAGAAGCCGCAGTGGGGCGAGGTCTTCTCCGACACCATCAACACCGGCATCTACATCCTGGAGCCGGAGGTGCTGGAGCTGATCCCCTACAAGCGGGAGTACGATTTCTCCAAGGATCTCTTCCCCCACATGCTGGAGGAGGATCTCGGCCTCTACGGCTACATCGCCGGCGGCGGCTACTGGCGCGACGTCGGGAACCTCAGCGAATACCAGCAGGCGCACATGGACGTGCTCCAGGGGAAGGTCGTCGTCGAGATGCCTGGCCGGAAGAAGGGGAATGCCTTCGTCGGCGAGGGAACCTTCATCGGCGACGATGTCCAGTTCGAGGGGACCGTGGTCCTCGGCGAGGATGTGACGATCGGCCGCGGGGCGCTCATCGCCAACACGGTGGTCGGCGCCGGCACCTACATCGAGGCCGGGGCGCAGATCCGGAACTCCGTGATCTGGCGCCGCGCCCGGATCGGCAAGGGCTCCCACCTGAGCGATGACGTGATCTGCACCGAGGTGGAGATCGGCGCCGACGTGGTGGTCAACGAGAATGTGTTCGTGGCCGACCGCTGCCGCATCGGCGACGGCGCCCGGCTGCTGTCGAACATCAAGCTCTGGCCGGACAAGGAGGTCGAGTCGCGCGCCACGCTCTCCTCCAGCCTCGTCTGGGCCGACCGGTGGACGCGCGAGCTCTTCACCGAGGCGCGCATCACCGGCCTGTCGAACATCGAGATGAACCCGGAGTTCGGCGCCAAGCTCGGCGCGGCGCTCGGCGCCTTCGCCGGCAAGGGACGCGCCGTGGCGATCAGCCGCGACGCCGACAACGTCTCCCGGATGATTCACCGCTCGATCTCCACCGGCCTGATGTCGGCCGGCGTGATGGTCAACGACCTGCAGAGCATCCCGATCCCGCTTACCCGGAGCGAGCTCCGCAACGGCAAGCAGGTGGCCGGCGTGCACGTCAGGAAGTCGCCGCACGATCGCCGGAAGACCGACATCATCTTCTTCGCCGCCGACGGCAAGGACATGCCCTCGGGAAAGACCAAGTCGATCGAGCGGCTCTTCTTCGGCGAGGAGTATCAGCGCGCCAATTACGACGAGGTGGGGAGCATCTACTTCCCGGAGCGGACCAACGAGAGCTACATCGCGCGTTTCCTGGAGTGCCTGGACGTGCAGGCGATCCGCGACGCCCGCTTCAAGGTGGCCTTCGACTTCTCCTTCGGCGTGGCCTCGACCATCCTGCCGAACATCCTCGGCTCCCTCGGCCCGGAGGTGATCACCCTGAACGCCTATCTCGACCCGGTCAGGATGGTGCGCGAGCGGACCGAGGTGGACGCCGCCATGAAGCGGCTCGGCGAGGTGGTGACCTCCCTCGGCTACGACTTCGGCTTCATCATCGATCCGGGCGCCGAGAAGATGTACGCGGTGAGCGAGACCGGTGAGCCGATCGACAACAACCGCCTGCTGACGATCGTGACGAAGCTCTTCCTGGAGACCCGTCGCGGGACGGTGAAGAAGATCGGCGTGCCGATCGTGGCCTCGACCGAGGTGGAGCAGATCGCCGCCGAGTACGGCGTGGACGTGGTCCACACCAAGAACAACCATTCGGCGATGATGGACGCCACCAACGACAAGGAGATCTCCTTCGTCGGCGGGACGCGCGGCGGCTTCATCTTCCCGGACTTCCTCTTCTCGATCGACGGGATGTTCGCGGTGGCGAAGATCCTGGAGATGGTGGCGCACACCGGCAAGACGCTCGGCCAGCTCGATCGCGAGCTGCCGCGCCGCGCGGTGGTGGAGCGGGTGGTCGACTGCCCGTGGGAGCTGAAGGGGCAGGTGATGCGCAAGGCGATGCAGCACTCCGAGCGGCACCCGCGCGAGCTGATCGACGGCGTGAAGATCTTCCTCGGCGAGGACTGGGCGCTGCTGATCCCGGACAAGGAGCGGCCGCTGTTTCACATCATCGTCGAGAGCCAGGACCGCGGCCGCGCCGCGCAGCTCGCGCTGGAGTACGAGCGCCTGGTGCGCGAGTGGAAGGAGGAGCCTGTCGCCTCGCACTGAGGCGTTGCCTCCGTGCGAGGCGGAATTGAGAATTGAGAATGAAGAACCATGAAATCATGTTGCTTCATGGTTCGTGATTCGCGCTGTTCAACGCCTTCGCGGTCCGTGCCGCGGGGGCGTTGTTGTTGAAGGTGGCGTTCCTGTCGTGAAGCGTGTTGTGGGAGCCGAGGTGCTCCGGTCCCGCGGCGCCGGGCGTGGGACGCACCTCGGGCGGCGCCCGTGGCAGCGGCCTCTTTCCTCGCTCATCGCGCGGCGGCCGTAATGCCGGCGTTTTCCATCCCCCCAATCGGGGTGCCCGCGGGTCCTGAGAGGTTGCGTGGAGCCTGTCGCGGAGGCCATATCCGCCCGCTCCCGACAGAGGCGCGTGGACCGCAACCGCCCTTCTTGGTTCGAGGCCGGAGGGCTTCCGTGAAACGGTTCTTCACATTTCCCGAGGCAACGAACCGGTTGCATCGGCTGGCCCGAGGGGCTATATTTGTAGCCCTTGCAATTCCGCGATAGCTCAACGGTGGAGCATCCGGCTGTTAACCGGAGGGTTGTAGGTTCGAATCCTACTCGCGGAGCCAAGGCTCGAAGCCAAGCCAGAAAAGCCCGTCAAGCAATTGACGGGCTTTTCGCATTCAGAGGCCCCGGGATGCTCCCGTCGCAATGCCGCCGGATCACGATCGCCTCCGTTGCTCCCATGCCATCCTCGGAGATGAGCCGCGGGAGATCACGTCCGGACGGCGGAGCGTCGCATGGAATGTCGACACCCCCCACCGCGTGGTCCGTCGAAGAGAGGAGCGAGCCGATCACCGGGAATAGCCGCGCCTGGCCGGCCGCCGGCGGATCGACGTGCGCCACGTCGCGCGTCGGGCTCGGCGCCACCGCGAAGCCTGTCCGCTTCCCTTCATCATCATCATCGACTCCCATTATCCCATGAATGTGCCTCACCGCCATTGGCCTGGCCGAACCGGTGGTGAGGATGGTATCCGGATACGCATCATCCGTCCTATGTCACTCTTCTCCGGGGAGTCGACGCTTGACGCCGATACGGCGCCGTCCGTCGGTAACGACCGGCCGTTTTCGGATGCGAAGCGGCGCGTGGTCCGTTCCGGTTCCAGGAGAGAACTTCCCGTTGTTCGCGTGTTCAAGGTGGGCGGCCACGGGAGCCGCGCGGCTCCGCCCGACGGCTCGCGATCGCGGCTCGTGGAGATTCCGGGCATGATCGAGGCGCGGCGGGCGTGTCCGACGAAGACACGAAGCGGCACCGAGATCCCGGGCCGGCCAACCACGCATGATCCCCCGAACGATGAAGCTCGCATTCCACCTTCTGCTCCTCTGCCTTGCCGGCATTCCCGCCATCGCCGCCGAGCCGCTCGCGCCCCGTCCGCCAGACACCACCCTGACTCGCGACGCCCCTCCGAGGGATGGAGCCTTCGACACCACGCGGGTGAGCCGGCCGGATATCCAGACCGGCAATGTCTATCGTCACGCCCGGGATGGAACGTACTCGTTCCTGTTCGGTGGCGAGACCATCGGTCCCGGCATCTCCGGCGCGCGGATCGGCGGCGCGGCCGTTCTCTCGCGATGGGTCTCCCTCTACGTGGCGACAGCGGCGACGGTGCGGGACAGGAGAGGTGACGTCACCAGGGTGTCGCTCAACACGGCGTTCGCGGCACTGTTCGCGACCGCGGCGGTTTCGAGTCGATTGGTCTCGGGGTATCACGGCATCGACGGGCTCTTCTATATCGTCTGGGCGTTCGGGTGCTGTCACGGGCTGTTCAATCCGGCGGTTCACCTTCCGGTAAACGACAATCTCGTCGTCACCGCCAGACAGGCCACCGATGTCTATATCGTCGATGGCGTTGCTCTGGGGCATTCCGAAACCTCGCTCGGGCTTCAGATGCTGTTCGGTCGCTATATCGCGGAGGTCCGTGTGGTCAAGCCATGGACCCGGACTATCATGAACGACCCCTCGATCTACCTGTCGGCCGGGTTGTACATCGGCTTACCCCTATAGGAGCATGTCGGCAGGGGCTCGATCATCAGCCCCTCCGACGAAAGGCTCACGATATCAGCAGCCACAAGCCAGAACGGCCCGTCGAGCGATCGACGGGCCGTTCTGGTGTGTTATGTCGTGCGTGAATACCGCTGGGTCAGGCTCTTCAAGATGATGCCGGTTCAGCGATGCTCGATACCCGGAATCCTGAGAAGCATGCGGGCCGTATATGCGCGACACGGCATTGCGGTTTCCGAAGTGTGCGGGCGCCGATGCGCGGCGCTTACGGCTTCCTGTAATACAGTCCCTGAATTCCGCGCGTCCGCTCGATCTCCAGCATCGTCGCCTCGGCGGCCTTCTTCGCCTTGAGGTGCTGCGCGTCCGGCTCCTCCATGGAAGACATCGCGTCCTGCACGACCATGAAGGCGGCGAAGTACTCCGGATCGTTGAGGAGCGTGGAGAATCCCCCCATCTGCTGACGGAAGCTGGCGAGGTGAGTCGTGAATGCTTCCTGCGCCTCCTCCGGCTTGCCCGGCGTGTACGGCCATCCCGGGTCGTAACCGGGCGGAACCACGGGGGCCCACGACTCGACGCGCTTCACCACCGCGTCGAACATCTTCGGCTCCCGCATGATCGCCGGGTTGATGGCTGATCCGATCCCGACGAAGAGCGCGTTGAACATCACCAGGGGACTGTCGCCTCCAGATCCTGTCGGCTTGTACAGCGCGAAATCATACCGCATGCGGAGCTGCGCGACGTAGAACAGAAAGGCCGCGTCCTCGATCTGATTGTACTTCATCGCCTGCGCCGCGCTGGAGAAGAGCAGTACCAACGGCGCCTCCGTTGAGCTCTTGACGATGTATGCCAGGAGCGGCAGGGCCTCGTCCTGAGTCGTCGCCTGCTGGAGCTGCTCGAATGTCTCGGCCATCTTCGTGGAGGAGGTTGTCTGCGCGACAACCGGAAGCGCCAGGAGCACCGCGCACGACACGGCGATGAAAAGCTTCATGGAGATCCTACCTGTTTCTTGGAGATGGGAAGATGTGTGCGTCAGGCCCCTTCGCAGAGCTGCGTCACGCGGACGCCATGCCGATGCAGCTCCGTGCTGAAGTCCGCCCAGTCGGAATCCACGGCGTTGAGAATCGGTGGACGGCCGCCGTGGGCAATGGCGACCGCGACGAACTTGCGGTCCGAGCGATCGAATTTCTCGAGCGCCCGATCATCCGGGAACTCGATATATCCACGAGACGGGTGCGAAGTGACACGAACCTGAGTGCAATGTTCCGCGTTTTGGCGATTCGTTAGCAACCACCTCATAAACTCCTGTCCCGTTGTCGGCTGGCCGTTTGTACAGACATTGTTCAAATACTCTCTGAGGATCTCCCACCGGGCGTCTATGACGACTTGCCCATTTTCCATGACTCGTTGGAGCGCATTGGCACATCGGGTAACGCAAGTGAGCGAGGCATGCTCCGCAGTACCATTGGCAACAGCGAGTACGTTCGTATCGATCACCATCGCCTCATTCATGCTCACTATTCTCCGTGCGCCTCATAGCCGCCTCGGTCATGGCCACGAGATCTCCCATTGCATCACCGAAGAAGTTCGCCGGCCAGTTGCGGATGTTGCCGAAATCGTCGACGTCCAATTTGGATAACGTGGAGTGCCCATCCTCCGCCTCCGCGAAGTAGAGCGTGATATCATCGGCGTCGATCTCTTCCTCGGCGATCCTGCGCTGCAGCCGTCGGAGCAGATGCTCGCTGTGACTTTCGAGGATGATCTGAACATTCCGGGCCTTGATGGCATCGATGAACAGATCGGCCAGCCCGGCCTGCACTGCCGGATGCAGATGGATCTCCGGCTGTTCGAGGATGATCGTCGATCCCTCGGGAGCATAGAAGCAGAGAACCACGACCGGCAACACCTGCGACACGCCGAACCCGACATCGGTGATCAGTACTTCCGGAGCATTGGGCTTGGTCTTTACCCGGACTTCATACTCCTTTCTGTGCTCCGTGATCTGTTGGAGCTTGAAGTCGTGAATGATATTGAGCCGCTGCAGCCAATCGGCCACATATTCCTCGAGCGATTTCTTGCGGGTCCCTTTCTTTCCACCAGGCTGAATCGTCTTCCCCTGCTCCCTCGACGCCAGCAAGGCCGGAACCGCCTGCTCGCCTCGGCTTCCGACGCCGGTCGGACGCTCTCCAGCCCACGCATACGAACGGTTCGGGTATTCACGTAACGGGCCGAGATAGTGGATGCTTCCGAACTGCTCCTCGAACGCTAGAACTAAGTCGGGGAGAAACCCCACGTTCTGATAGTACGCGAGGGCCTGATCCGGAAAACCATACGATTTGACGGGATCGGGTAATGGCCAGCCGCGCCCAATGGCCCGCTTGGCCGGATAGCCGTCGTGGATCAACGTGTATTTGCCGTCCGGCTGCCGCTCCATCCCGAATTGGAGCTGGTCAAGATGGTATTTGAATGACTGTACGCTGATCCTATTGTCCTGCCATTCGATGGCCGCGCGCAGCTCCATGTCGTTGTAGGAGCCGACGAGCTCATTCGGGCCCTCTCCCTGCGGATTCCGAATCACGAGTGGTCGGCCCTGATGCCAGGCGACCCGAAACTCGATCGTTCCCGGTTGCTTGTGCCCATGGAGAATGTCGTAGAACGTGCCGAGGTCGACAGCCGTATGCTCGTTGCCGGTATGAAGGATGCGGGATCGGTCGGGAGTCTCGACCGTCTGTTTCAGCATGAGCAGGAACTGCAGCAGGCTCGTTTTGCCGGATGAGTTCGTGCCGAAGAAGCCGGTGAGCTTCCCCAGACGTATCGTTCCGGTGTTCCGCCACGACTTGAAGTTCGAAAGCTCCAGTGCTGTGATCATGAGTCGGTTAGCGCATGTTCGAGCAGTGAGGACTGGATCCATTCCAGAAGGGGCCAAGATACCTTCTTTCAGCTTGAATCGCTGTGCATGGCTTGCTGAATGTGCCGGCCCGGCATGCCCAGCGGCGGCCGCGCGCCCATCGGAATCGTGCTGTCTTCTCCCGCGCTTTCCCTACTCCCCCCACCTTCGCACATTCCCACGCCTCGTTCGTTCTATCCGGTACGCGCCGCGCATCCGGTGCCCGAGCCTCTCCGATGGTCCCCTCCAGGAGCCACGTCGGGAGGATGGATGCGATCAGGACGCCGCCCCGGCCGGAGCCTCCGGCATGCGAACCAATCGTGAACAAGCACGCGGCATGAACATCATCGAAGTACGCGATCTGACCAAACGCTTCAACGGCCTCACCGCCGTGGACCATATCTCCTTCGAGGTGAAGAAAGGAGAGATCTTCGCCTTCCTCGGCCCCAACGGCGCCGGCAAGTCCACGACGATCAAGATCCTCACCACCATTCTCCCCCCGACCGAGGGAGATGTGCGTGTCAACGGCCACGATCCCGCTCGCGATCCCGACGCGGTCCGCCGCTCCTTCGGCATCGTCTTCCAGGACCCGAGCCTGGACGACGATCTCACCGCCTCCGAAAACATGGAGCTCCACGGCGTGCTCTACGCCGTCCCGAAATCCACCCGTCGTCAGCGGACCGAGACGCTGCTGAAGCTGGTCGACCTCTGGGACCGGAAGGATGATCAGACCAAGACCTTCTCCGGCGGCATGAAGCGCCGCCTGGAGATCGCGCGCGGCCTGCTGCATCACCCCGATATCCTCTTCCTGGACGAGCCGACGCTCGGCCTGGATCCGCAGACCCGCAATCACATGTGGAACTACATCCAGGAGATCAACAGGAAGGAGGGGATGACGGTCTTCTTCACCACGCACTACATGGAGGAGGCCGAGCGGATGGCGCAGCGGATCGCCGTGATCGACCACGGCAAGATCATCGCCCGCGGAACCGCGTCGGAGCTGAAGGAACAGACCTCCACCGACTCGCTGGAAGGGGCGTTCCTGGCCCTCACCGGCTTCGAGATCCGCGAGGAGGAAGCATCCTCGGCCGAGCAGATGCGCGCCATGGGACGCGCGTTCAGAGGCAGGAAGTGAGCGCCGACAACGACATCCACATCAAACGACGGGATCGATGAGCACTATCTACATACTCTGGCTCCGCCAGTTGAAGAAGTACAGCCGTTCGAAGGCGCGCGTGGTGGCGCAGCTTGCCCAGCCGCTCCTGTTTCTCGTGGCCTTCGGCTTCGGGTTCGGGCCGGTGTTCCAGCGCGCCGGCCACGGCGACTATATCCAGTTCCTCGCCTCCGGCATCATCGCGCAGAGCATCCTCTTCACCGCCGCCTTCACCGGCGCGGAGCTGATCTGGGACAAGCAGATCGGGTTCCTGAAGGAGACGCTCGTGGCCCCGGTGCCGCGATGGAAGATCATGCTCGGCCGCACGCTCGGCGGCGCCACCGTGGCGAGCCTCCAGGGGATCATGGCCTTTTTGCTGACGCTTCTGGTCGGCTTCCGTCCGGCCAGCCTGCTGATGCTCCCCTCGGCACTGCTGTTCGCGTTCCTGATCGCGCTCTTCTTCACCGCGCTCGGCACCGCCATCGGCGCGAAAGTCAACGACATCCAGGGATTTCAGCTGACGATGAACTTCATCATCATGCCCCTGTTCTTCCTCTCCGGCGCGCTCTTCCCGCTGGACGGACTCCCGGCCGGACTGAAGGTGGTCACCACCATCAACCCCCTGGCCTACGGCATCGACGGCATGCGCGCGGCGCTGATATCGGCCAGCCACTTCGGCGTGCCGACCGATTATCTCGTGCTCGGAAGCGTCTCGATCGCGGTGTTCGCGCTCGGCAGCTATCTGTTCAGGAAGATTCAGATCTGAGGCCATGACCACGCGATGCTCCGGGTCCGCGGGATCCGGAAAAACCGGCCGAGCTCGACACGAAGAAGGGAAGAACCAACGCATCCGGCATGCAGCCAGCGCACAGGCATATCACGGAGATCGTCGCATCGCACGGCAAACGGCTGATGGGATTCATCCGCTCGCGCGTCACCAGCGAAGAGGACGCCGAGGATATCCTCCAGGATGTCTTCTTCCACCTGACCGAGAACGTCCTCTCGCCGCGGCCGGCCGATCAGCTCACCTCCTGGCTCTTCACGGTGGCGCGCAACAAGATCACCGATCGCTACCGGAAGAAGCGGGAGACGCGCCTGGACGATCTCGGCGGCGCCGACGAGGATGGCGTCGGGCTGGACCTGGATCAGTACCTGGGCAACGACGACGACACGCCGGAGCGGGCCTACCTGAGAACGCTCTTCTGGAAGACGATCGAGGACGCGCTCGACGAGCTTCCGAAGGCGCAGAAGGATGTCTTCGTGATGCACGAGATCGAGGGGCTCAGCTTCAACGAGATCGCCGAGATCACCGGCACCGGCGTGCCGACGCTGATCTCGCGCAAGCGCTACGCGGTGATTCATCTGCGACGACGACTCGATGTTCTTCGAACCGAACTTCTCAATACCTAACGCGATAGAACCATGGACAAGTATTCGGCATTTCGCAAGCGTCCCTACATACCGCTGCTGATCCTCGCGGCGGTGGCCGCCTTCGGCTTCATCATCATGCTCCTCTGGAACGCGCTGATGCCGGTGATCTTCAGGCTGCCGGAGATCACCTTCTGGCAGGCGCTGGGGCTGTTCCTCCTCTCACGTCTTCTGCTCGGCGGCTTCGGGCCCGGCGGCGGCGGACGGCGCGAGCGCCGCAACCGGCGCAAGGAGGAGGTGCTGCATCACCTTCGCGAGCGCTGGGAGCACATGACCCCCGAGCAGCGCGACAACCTCCGCCGCACCTGGAAGCGGCGCTGGGATATGAATCTCGACGATGAAATGATGGGAGGCGGGGATGTGATGACGCCGCCGCCGGTGGTGCCTCCGGTGCCGCCGCAGGCACCGCCGCAGGCGCCGCCTCCACCGCCGGGGGGAGGCCGGGCGTGAGGCTCGCGACCCCGAGAGGAGACCAGCAGCGGCGCGCCGGGAGAGCTTCCGGCGAGGATGCTCCGGCGCGCCGCGAGGAAGGATTCAGGATCGTGCACCATCAGTTTCGCAATGAGCAGACGACCATGAGCTCAACAGTCAACACTTCCGATCATCACGTTCCGGTGCTGATCCTCGGCGGAGGGATCGTCGGCCTGTCGGCGGCGCTCTTCCTCGAGCGACACGGCATCACGCCGCTCCTGGTGGAGCGGCATGAGGCCCCCTCGATTCATCCCCGCGCCAGGGCGGTGAGCGCCCGCACCATGGAGCTCTTCCGGGAGCTCGGGCTGGAGCAGGCGATCCGCGACGCGGGTGCCGCGCTCGCCCCGGCATTCGGCGTCCTCCGGGGCACGAGCCTTCTCGGCGGCCTGGCCTCCGCGCCGGCCCGCAACGGCGGCGACGCTCCCCAATTCCCATCGCACGAGGCCAGCCCGACCACCGGCTGCCGCTGCACGCAGGATCTGCTGGAGCCGGTGCTGCTCGAGGCCGCGCGGGAGCGTGGCGGCGATATCCGCTTCGGCACGCTCCTCTCCTCCTTCACGCAGGATGGGGCCGGCGTGACCGCCACGCTCGTCGACGTCGCCGCCGGCACGGAGACCCGCGTGCGCGCCGATTACATGATCGCCGCCGACGGCGCGCGCGGCGCCGCGCGGAGCGCGCTCGGCATCCCGATGAGCGGCCGCGGAGGGCTGGCGTATCTGCTGAACATCCTCTTCCGCGCCGACATGGCCGAGCTGGTGCGCGGCCGCGAGTTCAGCCTCTGCCGCATCGAGCGCCCCGACATGGACGGCCTGTTCGTCACCGTCGACAACCGCGACCGCTGGGTGTTCCACTACGCGTACGACCACGCCGCCGGGGAGCGTCCGAAGGACTTCCCGCCGGAGCGGTGCGTCGAGATCGTCCGCGACGCGCTCGGGCTTCCGGAGCTGGAGGTCACGATCGAGAGCGTGCTGCCGTGGGAATCGGCCGCGCGCGTGGCCGACCGGTACCGCCAGGGACGGGTGTTCCTGGCCGGCGACGCCGCGCACGTGATCCCCCCCTGGGGCGCGCTCGGCGCCAACACCGGCGTGCAGGACGCGCACAACCTGGCCTGGAAGCTCGCCATGGTGCTCTGGGGAGAAGCCGATCCCTCGCTGCTCGATACCTACGGCGAGGAGCGCCGGCCGATCGCGCGCGACGCCGCGGAGTATTCCGCCGCGCTCACCGACCGGCGCGGCATCATGGATGTCGACAGCGTCGCGGCCACGATGAAATCCCGCTCCGGGATGCTCGGCGGCTTCCACTACCGGTACGCGTCGTCCGGAATCATCGAGGAGTCGGGGGCTCCGCGGCTCGACCAGAGCGATCCCGACGGCAGCCCCGGCACGCGGGCGCCGCATGCGTGGCTCGAGCTCGACGGGGAGCGGATCTCGACGCTCGACCTCTTCGGTCTGAGCTTCGTGCTGCTGGCCGGGGAGCGGGGCGATGCCTGGCGCGACGCGGCCCGCGTTGCCGCCGACCGCGTCGGGATCGACATCGCGGCGTATTGCGTGGGAGGAGCCGGGGAGCCGCGGGAGGATGGGAGCTGGAGGCGGAGCGCCGGCATCGGCGCGGAGGGGGCACTGCTGGTGCGGCCGGATGGCTTCGTTGCCTGGCGCGCGAGCGGCGCGGGGAGCGATCCGGTCGAAACGCTCACCGCGGTGTTCAGCGCTCTCCTCGCCGGACACGCGGAGATGCTGGCCGCGGCGTGAGCCGAGAAGCGGCGTGGACCGTGAAGCGGCGTGAGCCGAGAAGCGGCGTGGGCCGTGAAGCGACGCGCGTCGGCGTGATCGCGAAGCGCGTGGGAGGTAAAGCGCGTGGGAGATGACGGGGAGATTATCCCTCGTCGTCCCACGCGAGATACGTCGCCAGCAGCTCCGCGCCGGCGCGGAGCTCGTCGGCCTTCTCGCGGATGCCTGTACGATCGTAGGTGACCGCGGAGCTCTCCCGCTCGGCGATCTCCTCCCGCACGATCGCGGCGATCTCCTCGCGGCTCAGCTCGTGGCGGGGCACCTCCGTGGAGCTTCCGTCGGCGCGTGCCTCCCGGCTCGTCGGATCCACGGCGCTCGCGTTGTCGAGCGCGCCGAGCAGCGAGCGGAGCGTCTTCACGGCCACCATGTCGCGCGAGCGCATCGCGGCCATCAGGTCGGTCTCGATGCGCTTCCGCATCCGCTCGGCCGGCCAGCCGCCGCTCGCCGAGGCTCGATCTCTATGCAAATCGTTCATGATGCTCTTCCGGGTTCGATGATCGCTTCGTGAGCTCCCACGCCCTACCGCGCGCCGCGTGGATCGCGCGTCGGTCCATCGATGATGGAATGCGATCGGGAGCGTCGGTGATGCACGCGCGAGCGGCGCGCGCGACACGTCCGGCAACGGCTCGCGCGGGGTCACGCTGCCTCGACACGCGTGGTGGACATGCGAACGGCCCGTCGATTTCGACGGGCCGTTCATCCATCCATCGGACGCGACGAAAAGATGGTGCTCCCTTCGCCGCGCATGCTTCCTGGTCGGCGAGGCTCGGGCGGCCTGGCGCCGCGATCATTCCCGGTTGGCAACCTCGGTCCTGATCTCCTCCGAAGAGGTGATCGGCGAGACGGCGAGATCGAAACCGATCGCCGGCTTGCCATCCTTCATCTTCGTCCGGACCATTACGCAGCGGTCCAGGCCCATTCCGATCGCCGTCGCCTCGACGATCGTGCGATCGGTATCGTGGGCGACCACCCGGCCGCCGACCACCGTTGAATTCTCTCCCGTCTCGAGCTGATCGAGCAGGACCCATTCGTCCGGAAAGCTCGTGAAGACTCCATCGATCGTCATCGTGTCCATCGTATTCCTCCTGTGCTTGAACAGCGGGTGAAGCGGCCGCGCCACCATTGTCCCCGCTTGGGTCGGACAACCTCGAGCATTCGTCGAGTCGGGTGCCGCATGGTACGGGCCGCCCGAAAAGACGGCGAAGATCGGATGTATAACAACCTCGCGATCGCGCGGCAATCGCGAGAGGGGGAAGAATGGCGACGGCCCGTCGTGCTCGACGGGCCGTCACGGGAGTTGCCGATGGAGATGCGGACGCGGCGTGGCCGCGGTCACGGAGTGCCGGTGGGGAGCTCGCAGCCGTCGTCGGTGCAGACATTGTCGCCGCCGCCGATCACCTCGAGCGGGTGCGAGGCGCGCCATCCCTGGCCGAGCGCGTCGAGGAGCACCTCCACCGGCTGCGCGCCGGAGACGCCGATCCGCTCGTCGATCACGAAGAAGGGGACGCCCCGGATGCCGAACGAGGCGCCCCGACGGATATCCTCCTGAACCTCCTCCCGATAGGCATCGCCGGCGAGCATCTCGCGCACCTCCGTCTCCGGAAGGCCGAGCCCGGCGCCGATCGCGACGAGCGTTTCATGATCTCCCACATCCCCTCCCTCGGTGAAGTAGGCATGGAGCAGGCGCTCCTTGGCCAGCGCGCCGAGCCCGCGCGCGGCGGCCATGTGGATCAGCCGGTGCGCGTCGATCGTGTTGGTGTAGCGCGCCGACTCCAGGTGATACTCCAGCCCCTCCTCGGCGGCGATCGAGGTCACGCGGGCATTCATCCCGGCGGCCTGATCGCGGCTCACGTTGTACTTCCGGGCCAGTATGTCGGTCACGTTCTCACGCCCCTGGCGGGGCGCCTCGGGGTCGAGCTGGAAGCTCCGCCAGATCACCTGGACATCCTTCCCGTGCGGGAAGCGCTCCAGCGCGCTCTCGAACTTCCTCTTGCCGATGTAGCACCAGGGACAGACGACGTCGGACCAGATCTCCACCGTCATCGGCTTCGTTGCTTCTTCCTTCTTGGTCATGGCATATCCTGCGTTGAGTTGTGCGCGAGAACCGGGCAACCGTGCTCGATCGGGTGACGCTGCTTCCGCTCGCCGTCGGGAAGCTCCCGTCGGCGCCGCGATCACCACGCCATCCACGGTTGTCGAGTGCGGAATCGTCCGTGCGCCGAATATTCATGGCTGAACTATCCGACCGAAAAAATATCATCGAAGAGCCGCGAGCACCCGTATCAGCGCCGCGCGATCCCCCTCGGCGAGCGAGGCGGCGAACGCGCTCCGGACCTCCTCCATCCGGCTCGCGCCGGCCAGGGCCTGCTCCCGTCCGAGCGGGGTCAGCTCGGCGCGAACCACGCGGCGGTCGGCCGGGTCATTGCCGCGGCGGACCAGTCCGTCGCTCGCCAGACGATCGATCAGCTGGGTGACGTTCGAGCGGACGCAGTGCGCGCGTCCGGCCACCTCGCCGAGCGGCAGCGGCTCTCCGGCCTCCAGCAGGATCGAGAGAAGGCTGAACTTGGCCCAGGAGAGTCCCACACCCTCCAGGGCGCGCTCTATCCGCTCCTGAAGGAGCTGAGCGGCTTCCAGCAGGGCGAGCATCCCCGCCTCATCCGCCGGTGAGCCCGAGGCCCGATCGCGCGTCTCCTGATCGTTCATGCGTGAAAGATACAGCCCTGAAGTATTTGTTGCAACGACTATCTTCCTTCACAGTGTGAGGAAGTGGCACGGTGTGTGGGCGATCTCGATGGAGTGCTCTCCGCGGATTTCGGCGGGGAGTGGAAGATGGGCGCTCCGGCCACGACCCTGGGTTCGAGCGGTCGAGGAGCGGGATGTGTGTGATCGAGGAGTGGGAGGTGCGTGATGCAGATTCCAGGTGTGGGAGGCTCGAAGGGGCGCGGCGCGCGTCCGTTGACGAAGAAGATCGATGCGCGGAGGACGAAGGGGGCCGGCTGGGCCGGGGAGCCGACGGCGGCCCTCACGGTGGACGCGGCGCGGTGCCGACGGAAGTTCCTGCGCTATTTCCCGAAGGGATTTCACGACCCGAAGTACATCGACTGGGAGCGTGGCTACAAGTGGACGGCGCATGAGCGGTGGGAAGAGGTGCTCGGCCGCGCCCGATTCCGCGCGCTGCTGCGGGATGGTGCGTTCGAGGAGATCGCCGCGCACGCCGTCAGGATCGAGTCGCGGACCAATCTTCTCTTCTCGTTCGAGAAGATGGCGCTGCGCGACGCGGTCCGGTCTCCCGAGGGGGCGCGGATGTTCGCCGAGGGGCTGTACGATTTCCTCCATGGGAGCGGGAGCGTCGCCAGGCGGTTCGAGCGCTGGTGCGAGGTGATAGAGGGATTGCCGAGACGGCAGACGCGGGTGCTGACCTGGCCGCTGGTCACGGTGTTCGGCTTCATTGCCCAGCCGGAGCGGCACATCTTCCTGAAGCCGACCGTTACCCGGATCGCCGCCCGCCGTTACGGCTTCGATTTCCGCTACGCATCCCGTCCGTCGTGGGAGATCTACGAGGGGCTGCTGGCGTTCGCCGAGCGGATCCGGAGCGACATGGCCGACCTCGCCCCGCGGGACATGATCGATCTGCAGTCGTTCATGTGGGTGCAGGGCTCGGAGGAATATCCGGTCTGATCCCGGCCGCGCGTACGCCGCCGCGAGTATGCCGCCGCGAGTACGCCGCCGTGCGAGCTTCGGACGGACCATGCTCGGAACGTGCGCGCCTCCGAAGGTCGAATCCCCCGGAGGCGCGTGGTTTCTCGAGCGCGCGTCGTCGACGGAGCGCGTCGGCTACTCTCTGCCGGTGATCCGCTGCGAGCGCTCCCGCGCCAGGGTCGTCAGCAGCGAACGGAGCACCGTCATGTCGACCGGCTTCACCAGATGGTGGGTGAACCCGGCCTCCAGCGCGTGGCGGCGGTCCTCCTCCTGTCCGTAGCCGGTCATGGCCACCAGCTCCACGTTCTTCCCTTCCGGCAGCGCGCGCACGGCGCGGGCAACGTCGTAGCCGGAGAGGCCGGGAAGGCCGATATCCAGCAGCATGACATCGGGCATGAGCTCCGGCACCGCCTCGAGCGCCGTGGGGCCGTCCGGGGCGCTGCGCACGACGTAGCCGATCCGGGAGAGAAGCCGCTGCATGCTCTCGGCGATATCCACGTTGTCGTCGACGACGAGGATCCGGAGCGCGCCGTCGCGGCCGGAGCGGAGCGTCGAGGCGGCCGATCCCTCATGGTCCTGCGCTTCGGACATCGGGATCTTCACCTTGAACTGGCTGCCCCGTCCCGGCCCGTCGCTGTAGGCCTCGACGGTGCCGCCGTGCATCTCGACCAGGCGGCGCACCAGCGTCAGCCCGATGCCGAGCCCACCCTCCGACCGGTCGAGCGACCGCTCCCCCTGGGCGAACATCTCGAACATCCGCTTCCGGAACTCCGGGGCGATGCCGATGCCGTTGTCGTCCACGCGGACCGTGGCGCAGGTGCCCTGGCGTCCGGTGGTGACGATGATGTGTCCCCCCTCGGGGGTGTACTTGGCGGCATTGTTCAGGACGTTGAGCACCACCTGCGTCATCCGGGTCGTATCCGCCTCCATCGGCAGGGATTCGTTGCTCAGATGAAGCTCCAGCGTATGATGGCGCGATTCGATCAGCGGCTGGCTCGCCTCCAGCGCGCGCCGCACCACGTCGTTCATGTCCACGCTCTCCTTCCGGAGCTTGATGGTGCCGGTGGTGACGCGGCTCACCTCCAGCAGGTCGTCGACGAGGCGGGTCAGGTGGCTCACCTGGCGGTCGATCACGTCGGTGGCCCACTTCACGTCCTGATCGTCGATCTCCATCATCTGGATGAATCCGAGCGCGTTCCGGATCGGGGCCAGCGGATTGCGCAGCTCGTGCGAGAGCATCGCCATGAACTCGGTCATCCGCCGCTCGGATTCCTCGAGCGCCTCCACCCGTTTGCGCTGGGTGAGATCGCGGGTGATCTTGGCGAAGCCCTGAAGGCGTCCGGGCTCGTCGAAGATCGCGGTGATGATCACGTTGGCCCAGAAGAGCGTGCCGTCCTTCCTGACGCGCCACCCCTCGTCCTCGAAGCGTCCCTCGCGCCGCGCCACGGTCAGCTCGTACTCCGGCCATCCCTCGGCGATCTTGTCGTGGGGATAGAAGGTGGAGAAGTGCTTGCCGATGATCTCGTCGGCGCGATAGCCCTTGATCCGCTCGGCCCCGAGGTTCCAGGTGCTGATGATGCCGTTCGGGTCGAGCATGAAGATCGCGTAGTCCTTCACCCCCTCCACCAGGAGCCGGAACCGCTCCTCGCTCTGGCGGAGTTCGTCGTTGGCGCGGCGCTGCTCGGTGAGATCCCGCGTGATCTTCGAGAAGCCGAGGAACTTGCCGTCGCGATCGGTCAGGGGGGTGATGATGACGTTGGCCCAGAACCGGGTGCCATCCTTTCTGAGGCGCCATCCCTCATCCTCGAAGCGTCCCTCGCGGCGGGCCATGATCAGCTCGTGCTCGGGCCATCCCTCGGCGATCTTCTCGGGAGGGTAGAAGATGGAGAAGTGCTTGCCGATGATCTCGGAGGCGCGGTAGCCCTTGATCCGCTCGGCTCCGAGGTTCCAGGTGCTGATGATGCCGTTCTGGTCGAGCAGGAAGATGGCGTAATCCTTCACCCCCTCGATCAGCAGGCGGTACTGCTCGGTGATCGGATGGGTGCTGTCTATGATGCCGTAGCCGCTGTCGGGCACGGCGGAGAGATCGTTCTCGTGTGTCATTGCTGCAACTGCCTCCACGTTCGGCACCCGTCGGCCGCGAGGCCGGATCGACCGGCCGTCATCGGCGGGAGGGGCGGAGAGGATCGATGATGTGCGTCTGAAGGCTGGCCGGGCGTTGAACATGCGCCGGGGGGGACACGTTTCTTGGCCGCGTCGATCTTCCTCGGATGAAATCGGACGCATCGTGCCGCCGGCATCACGCCGTGGGCTGCTAAACCTAAAATAGCGCGCAACGACCGCGCCAAGCTCGTCGACATCCCGAGCCGGGCGCGAAATGCTCGATTTCGGGAGGATTACATCGGCCCGAGAAGCGCTTCGGAAGGGACGCCGGGCGGATCCGCCTTCCATAATCAGTCGCGCCACGATATGTGCGTCGTCGGCCGCGTATCGGTTCGCGTCCCAATCCGACGTTTCATGCATGCCGTTTCGGGAGGCGAACCGAGGGTGGTCCGGGCGCCATGGCGATCGGAGCGCCATCCGTGGCGCGATCCGGATCGCGCCTTACCCGCGAGCCACGCGCGATCCCGGAGAACGATCGGGGGAAGATCCTGGAGTACGATCCCGAGGGAAGAGCCCGGGGGAAGGGAGGCCCGCGCCGGAGGCCCGCGCCGGAGGCCAGCGGGGTCGTATCTTCGTTTCATTTGCATGGAGGTGACCGATGAGTGACGGAGCCGTCATTGCCGTCAGACCGCTCGGCTTCCCCTGGTGGACGGCCGATCCCTTTCTCTTCTGCGTGCATCACGACGATGCCTATCCGGCCGGCAACGAGAACATGGGGCCGGCCGCGTCCCTGGCCGGCCGCCGGATCGGACAGGATTTCGAGGGGAAGGATGGCTGGCGCATGTATCATGGCGAGGTGGTGCCCGGATTTCCGCATCACCCGCACCGTGGCTTCGAGACGGTGACGATCGTCCGCCGCGGGCTGATCGATCACGCCGATTCGCTCGGCGCCGCGGCCCGCTACGGCGGCGGCGACGTGCAGTGGCTCACCGCCGGCAAGGGGGTGAACCACTCGGAGATGTTCCCCCTCCTGGAGCGCGAGCGCCCGAACCCGCTGGAGCTCTTCCAGATCTGGCTCAACCTGCCGGCCGCCAGCAAGTTCGCCGAGCCCCATTTCACGATGTTCTGGGATGACGCCATCCCGCGCCACGTGGCGCCGGACGCCGAGGGGAAGAAGACCGAGGTGCTGGTCGTGGCCGGCTCGCTCGACGGCGAGCGCCCGCTGGCGCCGCCGCCGGAGTCGTGGGCCTCGCGTCCGGATTCCGACATCGCCATCTGGGTGATCACGATGGAGCCGGGAGCCACCTGGACGCTGCCGCCGGCAAAGGCCGGCAGCAACCGCACCCTCTATGCCTTCCGCGGAGCCGGCGTCTCCATCGACGGCCGCGAGGTCGCCACCGGACAGGGGGCATCCCTCCGTCCCGACGTCGAGGCCACGATCGTCAACGGCGATGCGGAGGCCGAGCTGCTGCTGCTGCAGGGGCGGCCGATCGGCGAGCCGGTTGCGCAGTACGGTCCGTTCGTGATGAATACCGAGGAGGAGATCCGCCAGGCGTTCGCCGATTATCAGCGGACCCGCTTCGGCGGCTGGCCCTGGCCGAGCGACTACCCGGTGCATCCGCGCGAGGAGGGGCGCTTCGCCCGTCACGCCGATGGCCGCGTGGAGCGTCCGGCCTCCGAGACCCCGGCCTGATCGGCTCCGCTGGAGGTCTGCTCCCAGCTTCCCGAGGAAGGCGATCCCGATATGACGACGGCCCCGGCGCATGCGCCGGGGCCGTCGTCGTTTCGTGCGGGAAGATGTCGTCTCGAGCGTTCCTCACTCGATCTCGATGCCGACCGGGCAGTGGTCCGAGCCCATCACATCCTTCAGGATGAACGCGGAGCGGAGCCGGGGCTTGAGCGCGTCGGAGATCATCACGTAGTCGATGCGCCACCCCACGTTCCGCGCCCTGCAGTTCCCCATCTGGCTCCACCAGGTGTAGTGCCCGCCATCCTTCTCATGCTCCCGGAACGTGTCGACGAAGCCGGCCTCGACCATCCTGCCGAAGCCCTCACGCTCCTCCGGCGTGAAGCCGTGGTTCTTCACGTTCGCCTTCGGATGCGTCAGGTCGATCTCCGCGTGCGCCACGTTCAGGTCGCCGCAGAAGATCACCGGCTTGGTCCGCTCGAGTCCTTTGAGGTAGGCGAGGAAATCGGTGTCCCACTCCTGGCAGCGATAGGGGAGACGGGAGAGATCGCGCTTGGAGTTCGGCACGTAGACGCTCACCAGGTGGAACTCCGGGAGCTCGCAGGTCAGCACGCGCCCCTCGGCGTCGTGCTTGTCCACGGACATCCCCTCGCTCACCGCCAGCGGCTCCTCGCGGAGGAAGACGGCGGTGCCGGAGTAGCCCTTCCGCTGGGCGTGGCTCCAGTAGGCGCGGTAGCCGGGGAGCTCGCAGGCGATCGGCGCGCCGGAGGATTTCGTTTCCTGCAGGCAGAGCACGTCGGGGCGATGCTCGTCGACGAATTCGACGAATCCCTTGTTGAGCACGGACCGGAGGCCGTTGACGTTCCAGGAGAGGATCTTCATCGGTGCAACTGTTCGAAAGCGGTTGAGAGGATGCATGTCGGCGGAGCGTGATGCTCCGCGGGTGCGTGGCTCCGCGGGCACGATGCTCCGCGGGCGCGGGGCTTCACGTGAGGTCGCCGGAAGCGCGAGGATGATCGCCACGAAGATAGAGAAGCCGGGCGAGATCCGGCGCGGTGTGGCCGATCGTTGATCCCGGAGGCGGAATCGTGACCGCCGTCATGGTCACTCCGGCGCCGCGGCGATAGGTTGTCGCGTCGCCGGATCTCTCTTTGGTCCGGCCGACATCCAATGCTCGGGAGATATCGTCATGCGAATCGTTCTGGCCCTGCTCATGATCGCCCACGGGGTGGCGCACCTCCCCGGATTTCTCGTGCCGTGGCGTCTGATGACCGTCCGGGAGATGCCCCACGTCACCACCATCCTCTCCGGCCGCGTCGACCTCGGCGAGGGGGGCATCCGTCTGGTCGGCCTGCTCTGGCTCGGCGGCGCCATCGTCTTCGCCGCGGCCGGCGTCGGCGCCCTGCTGCGCGCTCCCTGGTGGAGCGGGCTGGCGCTCGGCGCGGCCATCGGATCGCTACTGCTCGCCCTCGTCTCCCTTCCGGCGGCCCGCGTCGGCGTGTGGTTCGACCTCCTGATTCTGGCGCTGCTGATCGCCGCCGGCCCGCTCGGCTGGATTTCTCTCGATCGGTAGCGTCCGGGCGCGCGAAGCTCTCGGAGGATGCCGTGCGTCTCCGCATATTGGGCCCGGCGTCGGCATCCCCTCGGACCGGGAGGCGGCCGGCGCCGATCCCATATGATGATAATGCACGATGATGCATCGGGAGACGAGCGCATGAACGCGAGCGATAACGAACGGCGGCCGGGGCCCGAGGAGGGCTCACCCGAGGGCTCGCCATGGCTCCAGACCTTGATCCTGCCACGCACGAGCGAGATCGCCGAGGGCTTCAAGGTCCGGCGCGTGCTCCCCTCGTCGCGCCGGCGGATGGTCGGCCCCTTCATCTTTCTCGATCAGATGGGGCCGGAGATCCTTCAGGCCGGCAAGGCGCTCGACGTGCCGCCGCATCCGCATATCGGTCTGGCCACCGTCACCTATCTCTTCGAGGGGGAGGCGCTGCACCGCGACAGTCTCGGCGTCAGGCAGCATATCCGTCCCGGGGATGTGAACTGGATGACGGCGGGGCGGGGGATCGCCCACTCGGAGCGGACGCCGGAGGAGGCGCGGCGCTCCGGCTCGCGGATCTTCGGCATCCAGTCGTGGGTGGCGCTGCCGGCCAGGGACGAGGAGGTCGATCCCGGATTCGCGCATCACGAGTCGGCGCTGCTGCCGGTGATCGAGGGGGAAGGGGTGCGCGCGCGGCTGATCGCCGGCTCCCTCTTCGGCGCCACCTCGCCGGTGGCGACCCGATCCGAGATGTTCTACGCCGACGTGCTGCTTCAGGCCGGCGCCCGTCTGGCGGTGCCGGTCGAGCAGGAGGAGCGGGCGGTCTACATCGTGGAGGGGAGCATCGAGGTCGATCGCGACGGCGGCGTGTTCCAGGAGGGACAGCTGCTGGTGCTCAAGCCGGGGGAGCCGGTGACGCTGCGCGCCGCGTCCGGGGCGCCGGTGCGGACCATGCTCCTCGGGGGCGCGGCGATGGACGGGCCGAGGCATATCTGGTGGAACTTCGTCTCCAGCTCCCGCGAGCGGATCGAACAGGCGAAGGCCGACTGGAAGGAGGGGCGCTTCGCGCCGATTCCGGGAGAGACGGAGTTCATCCCCCTGCCGGATGACCGGCCGATCGTGGCGCGATATCCATGATCGACCGCGTGGCAAGCATCCGCGAGCGGAGCATCCGCGCGCGGAACACCCGCGAGCGACGGAGGGGAGCATGCCGGTGATCCGGGTGACGATCGAGATCGCGGCGTCGCCGGAGCTCTGCTTCGACCTGGCCCGCAGCGTGGACGCGCACATGGCCTCCACCGGCGCCACCGGCGAGCGCGCCGTGGCCGGCGTGACCACCGGGCTGATCGGCGCCGGCCAGGAGGTGACCTGGAGCGCCCGCCACTTCGGCGTGCGTCAGCGCCTGACCAGCCGCATCACCATCTTCGATCCCCCGCGCCGCTTCCGCGACTCGATGGTGCGCGGGGCGTTCGCCCGGTTCGATCACGACCATTTCTTCGAGCGCCACGGAAGCGGTACATCGATGACCGATGTGTTCGATTACGACGCGCCGCTCGGCGCGCTCGGCCGGCTGGTCGCGCGATGGATCCTCACCCCCTACATGACCCGCTTTCTGCGCGAGCGGGGCGAGGTGCTCAAGAGACTTGCCGAGTCGGGAGAGTGGAAGTGCTTTCTCGACCACGCTCCAGATTGACGATGTCCGCGAGGTTCACCCCGCGGCGCCGGCCGGCGTCCGCGACAACCACATGAGAGATAACATGACGATGGATCCGAACAACCCGGTCGTGAAGCTCTGCGCCGAGGGGATGCAGGCCGAGGGGGAGGGAAGAAAGGAAGCTGCCCGCGATCTGTTCGCGAGGGCCTGGGAGATGCGCCAGGATGATCTCGACGCGTGCATCGCCGCGCACTATCTGGCGCGCCACCAGCCGAGCCCGGAGGAGACGCTCCGGTGGAATAGCGAGGCGCTCGAGCGCGCCGATGCCGTCGGCGACGAGCGGGTGGCCGGGTTCTATCCCTCGCTGCTGCTGAACATGGGCTGGTCCCACGAACAGCTCGGCGACCGCGCCGAGGCGCTCCGCTGGTACGATCTGGCCGCCGCCCGTCTCGACGAGCTTCCCGACGACCGCTACGGTGACGTGGTGCGCGACGGCGTGGCGCGTGGCCGCGCGCGCGTGAGCTGAGAAGGAAGCCGACACTTCGGGCATCGAAGGCAGGTGCGCGCGCTTCGCCGGCGGCCGATACCGGCGAGTTCGACGTCACGCGAGGACCATCCGCGATGGCCGGGCGGCCATGGGGGGCGCCCCCCGCGAAGCGTCATGCGCACTCATCTCATGGCGGTACGGCTCGCGCTTCAGCGCGCGTGATACCCGATCGGCTACACGGTAACACCCGGCTTCAGCCGGGTGTCGATAGCACGGCACAGCATCTCCCCGACCGCGTCGGTCGAACGAAAAACTTCACGCTCCGCGCCAGACCCGGCATGACCACTCGTGGCACCGCGATCCTCATCGCTCGACTTCTCGCCATGGCGGCGCTGCTGGCCGTCGGCGGCTGCCGGTCACGGCCGGCCGGCCAGCGCGTCGTTACTCGGGCGTTCTATCACTGGAAGGGATCCTTCCGCCTCGCCCCGTCGGAACGGGAGGCGCTCGGCCGGCTCGATGTCCACCGACTCTACCTCCGCCTCTTCGATGTCGCGCTCGATCGCGCCACGGGGCAGACCCGTCCGGTCGGCGTGGTCTCGTTGACGTCGGGAGCGCCGGCGGGGGTGGAGATCGTGCCGACGGTCTTCATCACCAACGAGGCGATCGGCGCCGCCGGCAGCGTCGACACATTGGCCGCGCGCATCCTCCGGAAGATCGGCGCCATGCTCCCCCGGCTCGGCGCCGGAGCGATCTCCGAGATCCAGATCGACTGCGACTGGACCGTCACGACGCGCGGGCGCTACTTCGCGCTGCTGAAGGCCCTGGCGGCCCGCGCGGCCGATGGGGCGATTCCCGGCGCCAGGCCGGCCATCTCGGCCACGATCCGCCTGCATCAGGTGCGGGACCGCCTGGCCACCGGTGTTCCGCCTGTGCGTCGCGGCATGCTGATGGTCTACAACACCGGCAGCCCGACCGATCCGGAACAGACCAATGCGATCTTCGACGAGGCGACCATCCGCGGCTACCTCAAGGGGCTCCACGACTACCCGCTTCCGCTGGACGTCGCGCTCCCGCTCTTCTCCTGGGGAGCGGTCTTCCACGAGGGAGCGTTCTTTCTCCTGCTCAACAATCTTCGCCGGGCCGATCTGGAGCGCCCCGGCATAACGCGCCTCGACGGCTCCTGGTATCGTCTCGACCGGGATCTCTACATCGACGGCGAGCACCTCTTCGCCGGCGACCGCGTCCGCGTCGAGGAGGTCGATCCCGATCGGCGGCTGGCCGTCGCCCGGCTGATCTCCGGAACCCTGCGCGACGATTCGATCAGCGTCTCGCTCTTCCATCTCGATTCATCCATTCTCTCCGGCAATGCGGCATCGGATCTTGAAACTCTGTACCGCGCTCTTGATTAGCGCGGCCGCCTGGCTCCGACAGCCGACGGTGACGGTGAGCTGCTACAACGGCCCCGACGGCGAGCTGGTGCACATCACCTGCTTCGATCCGTCGGTCCTCCCGGACAGCCTCTACAACACCTGGTTCCGTCTGGCGATGAGCGACGTGACCGGCATAACCTCCTCCGCGGAGTTCGGCCCGTCGGATGAGGATAGCGTCGCGCTCACCTCGGAGGCGAACGACTCCGAATGGAGCCGGTATCTGGGAGGAGGCGTTCCCCTGGAGGATATCGACGCGTTCGTCTACGCCGCCCCTCTCCGGGACCTGGAGACGATGCTCGCCGCGATCCGCGCCCGCCGCCCCGTCACGGTTCCGGCGACGATGGCCGGCAAGCGGATGGCGCAAGAGCTGATCCGTCGGCGGGATACCGCGGCGCTCGACTATCTCTGCTACGCCAAGGAGTGCGAGCCGCTCAATCTTCCCGATCTCAACGGATGGGATGCGAAGACTCCTCCCAGGCCCGACACCGTGGCGCTCATCAGACGGGGGCTCGAGCTGCACGCCCGGAGCGCAAGCCCGGCGCTCCGGCTCCGCTGCGCCTACCAGCTCGTCCGCGCCGCGAACTGCGGCAGGGCGCCGGAGCTGGCGGTGCGTCTCTACGACAGCCTCGTGGCTCCGAACCGGACCGAGAGCGTGGTCCGGTACTACGCGATGTTTCATGCGTACCAGTCGCTCATGATGCTCGGCCGTCCGGCCGAGGGGCTCTATCTGCTGTCGCGCATCTTCGATCGGTGTCCGGAGAAGAGACGCTGGGGAGCGCTCTACTACTTCAGGGTCGGGAACGAGGAGAACTGGCGGAAGGCCTACGCGCTGGCCCGCACGCCCCACGAGCGCTCGGTGCTCTGGATGATGCGCGGCATGGTGGAGTATACGCTCGACATCACCCCGATGGCGGAGATGCTCCGTCAGGAGCCGCGCGATCCCCGCGCCGACGTGATGCTGATGCGCGAGGTGCGGGAAGTCGAGCGACGCGTCTTCAGCTATCGCGAAACCCGGCGGCGGAAGAAGTACGGCATGCCGGCGGCGCGCGGCAATGCCCAGGTGCTGATCCCGGAGGACTGGACATACTTCACGACCGATCCGTGGCGGCAGCAAGGGAATCACGAGGCCTATCCGCTTCGCCTGGCGGCGTTCGTGGAGCGGAGCGCCGATCGCCGGCTCGTGGCCGACCGCGCGCTCTGGTACGCGGTTGCCGGCTACCTCCGGATCATGACCGGAGGGTATGCCGCGGCCGATCGGTCGCTCGATCTGGCCGGGAAGCTGGTGCGCGGGAATGAGCGGCTTGCCCTGCAGATCCGCGCGCTCCGGCTTCTCCGTCGCATCCGCTCCGGCCGCTTGCTGCCGACCTCCGTGGTCTCCGATTACACCGACGCACTCACATGGATGGATCGCTATCGGAGCGAGTTCCGCCGCTACGCCCCGGCGCTCTCGATGCTCGGACAGAAGCTGCTCCGGCAGGGAGATGTTCCCCGCGCGGCCGCGGCGTTCGCCAAGGGGCGAGCCGACATGGCGGTCTCCCTGCTGCTGGACGTGTACGCGACCGACCGCGATCTGCGCAACCTCCAGAACCTCCTCGACCGTCCGCGCCGGCGGCCGCTGGATACCTTCCTGTTCAATCGCTTCCCCTACACGGCCGCCGACATCGCCGATCTGCGCGCGACCAGGGCGATGCGGCGTGGACGCTTCGCCGAGGCGGTGGCGCTCTGGCGGATGCTCGAGCGTCGCTACGGCCGCGCCATCGACTCGGTGGATACGACCATCGCGCCGGATAGCGAGGAGCTGGGGTGGGGACGGGGGTACGCGCGCTTTCACGCCCGGGTGGATACCACGCTGCCGTTCGAGCCGGGATTCAGTGACGATCGGGATCTGCCGGAATACACGCGCGGCACCTTCGCCCTGGAGATGCTCCGGCTGCGGCGCCTTGCCGCGCGCAACCGCCGGTCGGCGCCCCGCTACTACTACGCGATCGCCCGCGCCCTCCGCTCCACGCCATATTGGGGATACAGTCATCGCATCTGGGACGGCCAGTTGCTCTGGACATTGAGGTACTTCTCCCCGCTGGATTATCCCTTCAATCAGCCGGTGCTTTCGCGACGGATGGCGCGCGCGCAGATGACGTTCCTTCAGGAGTACGGCTCCAACGAGCTGGCCCGAAGCTACTTCGAGCGGGCCCGGCGCGCCACGCGCGATCGGGAGCTCGCCGCCGATTGCGTCTGGCGGATGATCGACGCGCTCAAGCATCCGCAGACCAGTTATCACACCCCGCCGCTGAAGGACCCGCGCGACTTCGCGCTGCTCCGGTCGCGGTACGGCTCCACCATGACCGCGCGCTCGGCGCGCTCCACCTGCGCCCTCTACGAGGCGTTCAGCGCCAGCCGCTATCGCGGGCGTTGATGTCGGGAGCGCGCTCCATGCGGCACCGTCGGCCATGACGCGGAGCGCTCCGGCGTTCAGGGCGGCGCTCCATGTTGGCCGTCACGACGCGCGGTGGTAAACTGCATTCCTCACTCGAAACACCGCGGCGGCCAACCGGCTCGCGCCGCCAATACCGACTTCTCGATGAAACGCGCCTCGGATATACCAAGCGAGATCCCCGTCATCCTCTTCCCGACCCCGGCCGACTGGGAGACGTGGCTCGCCGAGCATCACGCCGATTCCAGGGGGCTCTGGCTCCGGATCGCCAAGAAGGATGGCGAGCTCACCTCCGTCACCTACCCGGAGGCGCTCGACGTGGCCCTCTGCCATGGCTGGATCGACGGACAGAAGAAGAGTTACGACGATCACTCCTGGCTTCAGAAGTTCACCCCGCGCGGCGCCAGGAGCATCTGGTCCAAGATCAATCGTGAGAAGGTTCAGGCGCTGATCGACGCCGGCAGGATGCGCCCCTCGGGACTGAAGGAGATCGAGAGAGCCAGGAAGGATGGACGCTGGGATGCCGCCTACGACTCCCAGAGCAACGCGACGGTCCCGGAGGATTTTCAGGCGGAGCTCGACCGGAGCCCGCGCGCCGGGGAGTTCTTCGCCACGCTCAAGGGGGCCAACCGCTACGCCATCCTCTTCAGGATTCACACGGCCAAGAAGGCGGAGACCCGCGCCCGACGCATCCGTGAATTCATCGAGATGCTGGAGCGGCACGAAACGCTCCACCCCGCAACGCGCCCGAGGAAGACCTCGACGGAGCCGTCCGCGGAGACATCGGAGAAGCCCTCGAATCGATCTTCGAGGAAGAGTCCGACGGCATCCTCCGGGAAGTCCTCGAGCGAGTCCTCGAAAGCATCATCGAGGAAGCCCCCAGGGAAATCTCCGGGGAAATCGTAGATCATCGTCGCCGGCCGCGGCGCGGGATGTGGCGGCCGGCACACTCTCATCGCACGAACCATGAAGCTCGGACCCGATACGACCGCGGTCATCACCGGCGCCGCCGGCGGCATCGGGCGTGGCGTGGCCCGCCGCCTCGCCGCGCGGGGGTGCCCGCTCGCGCTGGTCGATCGCGACCCGGAAGGGCTGCGCGAGACCGCCGCGATGATCGCCTCCGATGAGCGCGCCGTGTCGATCCACGTGGTCGACGTGGCCGACGAGGATGCTCTGCGCGCGCTCCCCGGGGAGGTGCGCGCGGCGCATGGTGGCGTCCGGCTCCTGATCAACAACGCGGGCGTTTCCCTGGCCGGCCCGTTCGAGGCGACATCCGTGGAGGATATGCGCTGGCTGATCGGTATCAATCTCTGGGGAACGATGCTCGGCTGTCGCTACTTCCTGCCGTTGCTGCGCGAGCGGGGAGGGTGGATCGTGAACGTCGCCAGCGACTTCGGGCTCTTCGGCTTTCCGAGCAAGACGCTCTACTGCGCCAGCAAGTTCGGCGTCCGCGGCTTCAGCGAGGCGCTCGGCGCGGAGCTTCGGGGGAGCGGCGTGGGGATCACCTGCGTCTATCCCGGAGCGGTGGATACCGGCCTGGTCAGCAACGGCCGCGCCGCCGATCCGCGCAAGCGTGAGCTCGAGGCCGCGTTCCTGGCGCGACGCGATATCGGCGTGGACCGCGTGGCGCGCGCCATCACGCGCGGCGTGGAGCGTGAGCGTTTCCGCGTGCTGATCGGCGCCGACACTCGCGCCATCGATCTGGCCGCACGATTCTTCCCCTCCCTCACGAACCATCTGGTCGGCATCGCGCGGCGGCGCATTCCCTTCGTGTAGAGCTCCCGGTGCGAGAGACGGTTGCTCCATGCGGGCGACCCCTTCGTGGCCGCCCCGCTCGCGCATCGAACACATGGCGCGATTGCCGGCTTCTGTTCGTACGGGCGGCCCCCGTGGCCGCCCAGCTCGCGTATCGAACACATGGCGCACGCTGAAGACGTGCGCCTACCGAGCCGTGATGACGGGCTTCTCTTCATACGGGCGGCCCCCCGTGGCCGCCCCTTCAGGGGCGACGAAGAGGGGCGATCCTACAGTTCCTTGTATCGAAACAGGAGAGATCCATGAGTGCATTCACGAGACATGACGTTGTCGAAGCTCTCGACGGGCTTCTGAGGGATCTTCAGGCAGATCCCGGCTCCTGGGAGAACCCGACTCTTGAGCGTTACCTTGAAGCGATGGGGCGGTGGGTAGCCGACATGGGACAAAAGCGGGATGATCCTCCCTCCTGGGAGTATATCATCGATATGCTGGAAGCCGCCCGTATCTACGAGTAGGAACCATCGACAGCACACTTCACATCGACCCACATGAACGCACAATCGGAAGAGCTTCTGCGCCAACTCGACGCCTCCCGCGCCGCGCTTCGCGACGCGGTGGAGGGAATCCCGGCATCGCTCCGGGCAACGCGTCCCGACCCAGACCGATGGTCCGCCGTCGAGGTGATGGAGCATCTGGTGCTCGTCGAGCGGCGGGTAACGAAACTGATCCTGTCGGAGATCGACAAGGCACGCGCGGCCGACGGCGCCTCGGACAACGACGAAGTTCCGCGTGATGTGGACATGACGAAGGTGCGCGACCGGAACAACCGGATCGTCAACCCGCCGTCATCGCAGCCGACCGGAGCGATGGAGATCGCCGAGGCCTGGCGCCAGCTCGAGGAGTCCCGCGCCGACCTGCGTGGCGCGCTCGCCGCCGGCGAGGATCTTCCGCATCCCGGCTTCGTGGCGCATCACATGGTGCTCGGCCCGCTCAGCTTCCGCCAGTGGTTCTCCTTCATCGCCGTGCACGAGGCGCGCCACGCCGATCAGATCAAGGAGGCCGGCGCCATCCTCGCCTCCGCCTCCGAAGCCTGACGACTCCGGAGCCTGACATCGCGGAGGCCTGGTTACACCGCCGGACCTTCGCGTCTCTGAGCAGGGAAGGGAGTCATGTCCACGCGGCGTGGCTCCGTTCACCGACCATACCGGGCCGCGCGTGCCACCTCCGCGCGGCGACGTGAGCCGTCACACCGGAAGCGACGGCTCGCGCGCAACCTCAATTCCGCACGCCCACATGAACGTCAACGGCACAGAAGGCCTTTCCGAGGAACAGATCGAGGAGGAGCTCCGCCAGGGAGCCCGCTTCGTGACCTATCTCTACTGCATCTCGATCGGGATCATGACTTTCAAGAGATCCTCCGATCTCTACTTCCTCCGTCCCGGAGAGCATGGGGTCGTCAAGGGGCTCGGGTATACGATCGTCTCGCTGCTGCTCGGATGGTGGGGCATCCCCTGGGGGCCCATCTACACCATCCAGTCCCTCTGGGTGAATCTCGGCGGCGGACGGGATGTGACCGAGGATATCCTGATCGCCGCGACCGAGCGCGCGCGGCAGGCCGCCATTGCCGCCGAGACGGAGTGATCGCAAGCGACGAGCTGGCCCCGAGTGCCGGGAAGATCGTGATACGATATTCGAAGCTCGCGTACTTCCACGAGGCGCTCCCCGAACCGCTCCGATAATCTTCGCGGGCGAAAAAATGCCGACGCGATCGTATCGCGCCATCCTCCTGGGATCGGTGGGTGATGCGGCGAACGATGTCCGGCACGGATAATGTCCGGCACGGATTGTGCGCGATTTTCCGTCCCGATTTTCTCGCGCCCGATGGCCACGGGCCGATTCTCGGTCGCAATGGGTGCCTGCCCGCCAGGCCGCATCACGGCTTGCTCGGCAAGGGAATACAACGCTCGACCGCTTTGCCGCACTCCCGACCGAAATAATCTTTTCGACATTCGCGCGCGCCGATTGACATTTGGAAATCGGGCGCGTATCTTCGCCGCGGTCCTTTTCCCCTGGTTCGTATTCCTTCCCTTTCCAAGTAGTCCTGTATCCCGTGAGCGCTTCCGATTTCGGTCGGGAGAGCGTGCATATATATGCCTGCCGCTCGGGCGCTTCATCTCCCGCGAAGGCTCGTTCCGGATCCTTCCGTCGCCACGGTCGCGACGCGCATCCCCCTGATCGCGCGTTGATCTCCGTCCACGGATGGACACGGTTCCGCTCCTGACGCGGGAAGGGTGAGGTACGCTCATCCGGCTCGATCCCGGCCTTCATCCGATCGTCGGCGCGCGCGTTCGTCGCGCGTTTGCCGAAGGGGCGCTCACGTCCAACTCCATACTCGACCACGTCGCGCCCAGGCGCGTCCGGAATGGCCGTCGCCTCGTGTCGGGCGACCTCGGAGCACGCTCCGACATGCCGGCCCCGGATGCCCCACGGTCCGTCGCGCGCCGTCGTCGAGCCACCAACGGCAGGGACGATGAGAACGAACGAGAATGTCCACGCCCCCCGCACGACCACGACCGGTGGCGGAGCGCACCCGAACGGCAGCGGAAGCGATCGGACGTCGCGCGCGACGCGCGAGGATGGAGGCGGCCAGTCGAGTCCGCTCCCCTCGCTGTCGTTGCCGGTCGGCGGCGGCGCCATCCGCGGCATCGGCGAAAAGTTCACCGCCAACCCGGTCACCGGCACCGGCTCGACGAGCATCCCGATCGCCATCAGCCCCGGACGCTCCGGCTTCGAGCCATCCCTGGCCATCACCTACGATTCGGGATCGGGCAACGGCATCTTCGGCCTCGGCTGGTCCCTCTCACTCCCCTCGATCACCCGCAAGACCGACAAGGGGCTCCCACGCTACATCGACGACGAGGAGTCGGACATCTTCATCCTCGCCGGCGCCGAGGATCTGGTCCCGGCGCTGTTCGACGATGAGGGCACCTGGAAGGAGGATGCGTTCGATCGGGACGTCGATGGCGTCACCTACCACGTGCGCCGCTACCGTCCTCGCATCGAGGGACTCTTCTCGCGGATCGAGCGGTGGAGCGTGGCCGCGACCGGCGAAACGCACTGGCGCACCATCTCCCGCGACAATGTCACCACCATCTTCGGCGCCACGGCGGAGAGCCGCCTGGCCGATCCGGAACACCCGGAGCACGTCTTCTCCTGGCTTATCTCGGAGAGCCACGACGATCGCGGCAACGCGATACGCTACCAGTACAAGGCCGAGAGCGCCGAGGGGATCGACGCCGGAGCGCTCAACGAGCGGAACCGGACCAACGCCGTCCGCGCCGCCGCGCGCCATCCCAAGCGGATCTTCTACGGCAACCGGACGCCGTGGCAGCCGGGGGAGGACCTGGCCGCGCGCGCCGACTGGATGTTCGAGGTGGTCTTCGACTACGGCGAGCACTACGCCGAGAACCCCCAGGGGGAGCCGGTCCGCGTCGATTTCGACGACACGCTCCATCCATGGCCGGTCCGCCGCGATCCCTTCTCCCGCTACCGCTCCGGCTTCGAGGTGCGGAGCTACCGGCTCTGCCGGAACGTGCTGATGTTCCACCACTTCCCCGAGGAGCTCGGTGTCGATAACTGCCTGGTGCGCGCCACATCCTTCACCTACGACGAGCAGGAGCAGGCATCCTACCTGATCGCCGCCTGGCAGGCCGGCTACGTGCGCCGCGGCGATGGAACGTATCTGAAGCGCGCCGTTCCGCCGGTGGAGCTCGAGTACAGCCGCGCGACGATCGCGGAGTCGGTGCGGGAGGTCGATCCGTCGAGTCTCGAGAACCTCCCCTCCGGCCTCGACGGCGGACGCTATCAGTGGGTGGATCTCGACGGCGAGGGACTCTCCGGCATCCTGAGCGAGCAGGGGGAAGGGTGGTTCTACAAACGGAACCTGAGCGCGCTGCCGGTCCCCACCGGCGGTGGTGGTACCGAGACCGTGGCGCGCTTCGGCGCGGCCGAGCTGGTGAGCCCGGTCCCGGCTCCGCACGGCATCAACGGACGCCAGCGTCTGGTGGATCTGGCCGGCGACGGCAGCATCGATCTGGTCGCCTTCGATCAACCGCTCCCCGGCTTCTTCGAGCGGACCGATGACGATGGGTGGAAGCCCTTCATCCCCTTCCGCTCGCTGCCGAACATCTCCTGGGCCGATCCCAATCTGAAGATGATCGACCTCACCGGCGACGGCCACGCCGATATCCTCGTGGCCGAGGACGAGGCGTTCCTCTGGTATCAGTCGCTCGGCGAGGATGGCTTCTCGCCGGCCGAGCGTGTGCTGAAGCTGATCGATGAGGAGAAGGGGCCGAGGCTGGTCTTCGCCGACGGCACGCAGTCGATCTACCTGGCCGATCTCTCCGGCGACGGCCTCGTCGATATCGCCAGGGTCCGCAACGGCGAGGTCTGCTACTGGCCGAATCTCGGCTACGGCCGCTTCGGCGCCAAAGTCGGCATGGACGCCGCCCCCTGGTTCGATCTACCGGATCGCTTCGATCAGCGGAGAGTCCGCCTTGTCGACGTGGACGGCTCCGGCACCACCGACATCCTCTATCTCGGGACCGACGGCGTCCATGTCTACTTCAACCGCGCCGGCAATCGCTGGAGCGATCGCGTGACGGTGAGCACGTTCCCGGCCGTCGACGATCTGACGACGGTGATGGCCGCGGACCTGCTCGGCATCGGCACGGCGTGTCTGGTCTGGTCATCTCCGCTCCCCTCCGACGCGGGGCGCGCCATGCGCTATATCGACCTGATGGGGAGCACCAAGCCGAACCTGCTGGTGCGCGTGGTCAACAACCTCGGCGCCGAGACCGAGATCACCTACGCTCCCTCCACGAAATTCTATCTGGCCGATCGGGAAGCGGGGCGTCCCTGGGCCACCAGGCTTCCCTTCCCGGTGCACGTGGTGGAGCGGGTGGAGATCCACGACCGGATCAGCCGCAACCGCTTCGTGACCCGCTACGCGTACCACCATGGCTACTTCGACGGCGAGGAGCGGGAGTTCCGCGGCTTCGGCATGGTGGAGCAGTGGGATACCGAGGAGTACGCGACGCTCGCGGCCTCGGATGCCTTCCCGAGCGCGACCAACATCGACGCCGCCTCGCACATCCCGCCGCTGCTGACGAAGACCTGGCATCACACCGGCGCCTGGATGGAGGCCGATCGGCTTACCCGTCGCTACGCCGCGGAGTACTACCGCGAGTCCGACGCCAGCATGGGCCTCCCCGGGCTGAGCGATCCGCGACTGGCCGCGATGCTGCTGGAGGATACCCTTCTGCCGTCCGGGCTCTCGGTGGAGGAGGAGCGCCAGGCGGCGCGCGCGCTGAAGGGGTCGGTGCTCCGCCGCGAGGTCTACGCGCTCGACGGCACCGAGGCGGAGGATCGCCCCTACACCATATCGGAGATGAGCTATACGATCGTACCGGTGCAGCCGCTGCGCGACAACCCGTACGCCGTGTTCCTGACGCATGCCCGCGAGTCGATCGACCTTCACTACGAGCGGATGCTCTACGACGTGGCCGGCCAGCTCGTGGCCGATCCGCGCGTGGCGCACGCGATGAATCTGGAGATCGACGCGTTCGGCAACGTGCTCCGCTCGGTCACGATCGGCTACGGCCGGCGCCACGACGATCCCGATCCCATCCTGACCGCGGAGGATCGCGCCGCGCAGAAGCGGATCATGGTCACCTACGGCGAGAACGAATACACCGTGCCGGTCGATCTTCCCGACGACTGGCGCGCGCCGCTGCCGTGCGATGCCCGCGCCTACGAGCTGCTGAAGGTCGCGCCCGCCGCCGCGCTCCCCGGCGTGACGAACCTCTTCCGGTTCGATGAGATGCTCGATCGCTGCGACGAGGCGAGCGACGGCGCGCACGACATCCCGTATCACGATCTGGAGGGGACCGGCGCCACGGAGGCGCATCCCTACCGCCGGCTGATCGAGCGCTCGCGGACGCTCTATCGGAGCAACGACCTGTCCGCCGCGCTCCCTCCCGGCCATCTCGAATCGCTGGCCCTTCCGTTCGAAAGCTACCGGCTCGCGCTGACCCCGGAGCTCGTCGCTCAGGTGCACCTGGGGCGCGTCGGCGCGGCGCTCCTCGGCGGCGAGGCGCGCTACGTTCACCTCCTCGGCGACGGCGACTGGTGGATTCCATCCGGACGAGTCTACTATTCGACCGATCCGACCCACGCGCCGGCGCAGGAGCTGGCCGCGGCGCGGGCCCATTTTTTTCAGGTCCGCCGCTTCCGCGATCCGTTCGATCACGATGCCGTGGTCGACTACGATCCGCACGATCTGCTCCTGATCGAGACGCGCGATCCGCTCGGCAACGTGGTGACCGCGCGGACGAAGGACGAGCTCGGCGCCGACCTGCTGGCGATCGATTACCGCGTGCTGAAACCGTGGATGGTGACCGACGAGAACGGCGGCCGGGGAGCGATTGCGTTCGATGCGCTCGGCGCGGTGGCCGGGACCGCGGTGATGGGGAAGCTCGGCACCACCCTGGGCGACTCGCTGGCCGGGTTCGTTCCCGATCTCGATGAGGCGACGCTCCTGGCGCATCTGGCCGATCCGCTGGGGGCCGCCGGAGATATTCTGAAGAAGGCCAGCACCCGTATTCTCTCCGATCCGTTCGCCTATCACCGGACGAAGGGAGATCCCGCGCCGCTGCCGGTCGTGGGCTGCACGCTCGAGCGGTTGACGCACGACGCGGATCTGGCGCCGGGCGCCTCAACCGAGATTCGCTACGAGCTCTCCTACTCCGACGGCTTCGGCCGCGTGATTCAGAAGAAGGGGCAGGCCGAGCCGGGGCCGCTGGCCGAGGGTGAGGCCGATGTCGACCCGCGGTGGGTCGGAAGCGGCTGGACGATCTACAACAACAAGGGGCTGGCGGTCCGGCGGTACGAGCCCTTCTTCAGCGCCACGCACCGGTTCGAGTTCGCCAAGGCCGTCGGCGTGAGCCCGATCATCTTCCACGATCCGGTCGGTCGCGTCGTGGCCACGCTCAATCCGAACCACACCTACGAGAAGGTGGTTTTCGATCCGTGGCGTCAGGCGACCTGGGATGTGAACGACACGGTGTCCAGAACCGATCCGAAGTCCGATCCGGATGTCGGATCGTATTTCCGCCGGCTTCCGGATGCCGCGTATCTGCCGACCTGGTACACCCGCCGGATCGGCGGCGCGATGGGAGCCGCCGAGCAGTCCGCCGCCCAGAAGGCGGCCGCGCACGCCGAAACGCCGGCCGTCAGCTTCTTCGATGCCCAGGCGCGCGCGTTCATCGCCGTGGGGGACAACGGGGCCTCCGGCAGCTACGTTACCAGGATCGACTTCGACAGCGAGGGAAATCAGCGCCGGATTCGGGACGCCGAGGGGCGCGCGGTGATCTGGTTCGACTACGATATGCTCGGCGGGCTGATCCATCAGAAGAGCATGGAGGCCGGCGATCGCTGGATCGTCGGGGATGCCGCCGGGCACATGATCCGGAAGTGGGACAGCCGCGGCCATATCGTCCGGATGGAGTACGACACGCTCCGGCGCCCGACGGCAACGTACCTGTCGACGATGCCGGGGACTGAAACACTCGTCGAGAGGATTTTCTACGGCGAGATGCACCCGGACTCCGACAGGAATCTCCGCGGCCGTGTCTATCAGCATTACGATCAGTCGGGCGTCGCCACCACCCTCAGGTGTGATTTCAAGAACAATGTTCTCGAGTCGGGGAGGCGCCTGGCGCTGCACTACAAAGAGATCATCGACTGGGGGGCGATCGCCACGCCGCCATCGCTGGCCGCGGCCGAGGCGGCGGCCGCGCCCCTGCTGGAATCGGAGCTGTTCATCAGCCGGACGTGGTTCGACGCGCTGTCCCGTCCGGTGATGGTGGCCACGCCGCATGCTTCCGGTGGGCGGCCGAATGTGATCATGCCGGGCTACAACGAGGCCGGGCTGATCGAGAAGATCGATGTCTGGTTCCGCCGCGCCGCGGCTCCCACCGCGCTCCTCGATCCGGCCACCGCGGACCTGCACGCGGTCGTCGATATCGATTACGATGCCCACGGAGAGTATACGAGGGTAGAGCACGGCAACGGGGTCGTGATCGAGAATACCTACGATGAGATCCGGCGCCTCACGCGCAGGCTCGCGACGCGCCCGGCGGCCTTTGGCGCGTGGGAGCGGACCGTGCAGGATCTGCGGTATGTCTATGATCCGGTCGGCAATCTGACGCGGATTCAGGACGACGCGGATATCCACAACGTGATCTTCTTCAGAAACCGTCGCGTGGAGCCGAGCGCGGAGTACACCTACGATCCTCTCTACAGACTGATCGAGGCGAAGGGACGCGAGCATCTGGGCCTTACCGGGATGGGAGCGCTCGTCGGCGCCGCGCAGCCGGCCGATGCCGACGATCCACGCACCGATATCCCGCATCGGGGCGACGGCAACGCGGTCGACCTCTACACCGAATCGTACGAGTACGACCGGGCCGGCAACCTTCTGCGGATGATCCACGCGGTTGCCAGCGGCGGATGGACCCGGCGCTACGATTACGGCGAGACGAGCCTGATCGAGGGGACGAAGAAGAGCAACCGGCTGAGCGGAACCAGCCTGCCGACCGACCTCCCGGGCGCGTTCGGCGCGCGCTACGACCACGACGAGCACGGCAACATCATCAAGATGCCTCACCTCCCCGTGATGCGCTGGGATTACCTGGACAGGCTTTCGGCCACGTCGCGGCAGGTGGTGATCAGCGGAACGCCGGAGACCACCTACTACCGCTACAACAACTCCGGCGAGCGGACCAGAAAGGTGACCGAGCGCCAGGCTTCCGACGGCGCGACGCCGAAGCGGAAGGAGGAGCGGATCTATCTCGGCCCGTTCGAGATCTATCGCGCCTATAATGCCGCCGGCGCGCTGGAGCTGGAGCGGGAGACGCTGCACGTGATGAGCGATGCCGAATGCGTGGCCCTGGTCGAAAGCCGCACCGCCGGCGACGACGGTTCCCCGGAGCGGCTGGTCCGGTATCAGTACGAGAATGAGCATGGCTCCGCCTCGCTCGAGCTCGACGCCGCGGCGACGGTGGTTTCCTACGAGGAGTATTTCCCCTACGGCTCGACCTCGTACCAGGCGGTCGACAAGGCCATCAAGGCGGCGGCCAAGCGGTATCGGCACGTGGGAAAGGAGCGGGACGAGGAGAACGGATTCTATTTCTACGGCGCACGCTACTACGCGTCGTGGCTGGGACGATGGTGCGCCTGCGATCCATCCGGCATCGAGGCGGGAAACAACCTCTACGAGTTCTGCCTGAGCAATCCGATCCGCTATCACGATCCGGACGGCCATTCCTGGCGCTCCTTCGCGCGCGGGGTGCTGATCGGCGCCGGGACGGCGCTCGTGGTGGTGGCCGTCGTGGCGGCCGCTCCGATCACGATTCCCGCTTCCGTCGCCACCGGCCTCGCGGTGGTCGGTGGTGCCGCCACCGTGGGCACCGTGGTTCAGTCCGTGCGCCAGCGCGATCTGCTCAACCGGCCGATCAGCAGAGATCAGGCCGACGAACAGCTCGGCACGGTGCTCGGCGGCGCGGTGGTCGGCGGCTTTTCCGGGCCGACGGCCTCGGGACTCAACCGCGCGGCAAACGGCGCGGTGCAGGGGACCGCCCGCGGGCTGCAGGCGCTCGAGACCAGTATGGGGGGCATGCTGCCGGCGGCGGGACCTCGGCTGGCCACGGCCGTGGCCGCTCCGCTGGTCAGGCCGGTCACGGTCGTGACGGCGGCGGGAGTGCGGTTGGCAGGGTGCGCCGCCATGCCAAGACGCTGCTCAAGG
>JBEHWX010000022.1:0-65815 GCA_048498995.1 Bacteroidota bacterium | reverse complement strand
GGGGTGGAGCAGCGGAGAGCTCCGAGACCCCCCCCGGTACCCCTCCGTCGGTGATGTTATCCACGAAATCCGCGTTCGGCTCTCCCCGGGGGAGCGGCGCGATCGTTACTCCGAGCAAGCACGGGCGCCCGCCACCACCGGTTGGCGGGCGCCCCCGGCGCCGACTTTGCCCCGTCGTCGCCGCAGGGCCGATGGCCCTGTCGCACGATGAGCTCCCTACGCGGCGCCGGCGCGGCGCCGCCGGTCGATGCGTGGGGATTCGCTCATCGATTCTTCATGGGTCGCCCACGATCTCGCCAGGTCGCTTCCCGGTCCCCTTCTCCCGGGCCGGCCGCCATGCGCTTCGTTCGCACCCCCGCCCCGTCGAGCCGTCCGGCGTCGAGAACGGGCCGCGCGGCTCCCACGGTGGCGCGCGCTCCCAGGGCCCCGCTCGCGGCGACGCCATCACCGGCGGCGATCGCCACGGGGCGACGCGTCGTGCGACGAAGCGTGTCGCGACGGATCGCTCCCGGCGCCGACGCGGCTTGCGCGTGAGCGGCCGATGAGCGGGGCATGCTCGGGAGGCCGTTCGGGTGGAAGTACATCCTGGCATCGAGAGCGGCATGGACTTCGATGACGGAAGCCGGGGAAAGAAAGGCGTTGGAGGATATCGACGCGGCGCGGAAGCCGGCCCTCTCGCGGTCTCGAGTGGCCGACCCCGCGCGCGCCAGCCGGTCCGGGCGGTCGATGAGACAGAGCGCGGCGACAATCATCGATCCGCCCGTCCCGGACGTTGCGTGGTCATGTGAGCGATACCGCGTGATGGAATCAGGCCCGCGACGCGCGACGACGATCGTTCCGCGTCCGATCCGGGATGCCGCCGGCGGCATCGAGGGGGCGGCGAGCATGATCGCGCAGAGGAGCGCGAGGGGGGCGATCGTGCGGCGCCGGGGCTCGGAGGAGGGGAAGGATCGATCGTTCATTGATGTCTCCGGTTGAGATTCCATCCGCGATTCATGGGCATCAACACGGGGCCGGAAGCAATTGTTAGCGGGTTTTCCGGGGGTACCGAATTAGTGCACTAAACCCGGAAAAAATCATCCATGGCGCATTTATGGGGTTGCGCGGCGTGCGTGGATGTGGCAGTGGGATAGCGTGGAAACGGGGCAAGGGGAAAAATTCATCCCCCTGAACGTGGCGTCCGCATGCGCCTTCGAGAGCATCGAGAGCACGTGAAGGACGTGGGAGGCACGAAATAAAAATCACCCGATAATTCTTTCAGCGCCACAAGAAATACCGGCAAAAAAATCAACCGACATCGCGCGCCGATTGCTGTCGATACATGCACGAGAATATTCCGGATCGGCGCGACATGTTCCGTCGCAAACGTTCTCATCTCACGACGCATCACCATCATGGCGGCAACCACCGCGGATCGTCTCGCAACGACAACGCCCCCGCGACATGATGCCGCGGAGGCGTTGATCTTCCTGGACGGAGAGGGCGGCCACGGAGGGCCGCCCTCACGATATTCGTGGATGCCGCGATATCAGGACATCGCGCTCATCGGCTCAGGCGCGGATGCCGAGACGCTCGAAAAGGCCGCAGGCCAGGATCGGCAGGGCGATCGTGGCGTCACACTGCACCTCGGCGGCGATGGCGTTCTCGGTGTACTTGCCCCAGGAGATCGACTCGGAGATCGTGCAGCCGCTCAGGCCGCCCCAGCTCGGCGAATCGGTGAAGATCCGCACCGTCCGGTCGTAACCGTGACGCTCGGTGGCGCCGGTCATCTCCAGCAGCGGCCAGGCCTGCTGCGCCCAGTTGCGGGGAACGCCGCCGCCGATGATCAACGTGCCGCAGCGCTCGCGATCGAGCAGGCTGTGGGCGAACATGCTCACGTCGGCCAGCTCGTCCACCACGATCTTCCAGTCGTTCCGCATGTTGTACTTGACCAGGTTGAGCGCGAACTCGCTGTCGGTCGTGGCGCCGCAGAAAATCGGCACGTCGTGCTTGGCCGCGGCCGCCAGAATGCCCCGCTTGCCGAGCGCGGCAAGCTCCTCACCCACCAGACGGAAGAGCTGCTGCGGGCGGACCATCCAGGGCTGCATCGGATCGATGTTGTTGGCCGCGAAGTAGCGCTTCAGGATCTCCTCCAGCAGCACCTCGCCGTTGTGATACCCTTCCTCCGGCAGGAACGTGTCGTAGATCCTGTTGATGTGGTGCTCGAAGAGCTCGGCGTCGTCCACCGCCACGGCGCCCACGTAATGCCCCTGATTCTCATCGTCGGCGTGGTTGACCATCGAGTGGCTGATGTTGGCGCCGGTGGAGACGAGCACGTCGATGATGCCGTTCTCGATGAACTGCGTCACCAGCTCCTCCATTCCACCGGGCACCATCGCGCCGGCCAGCGTCATCACCACCAGGCACTCCTCGTCGCGCACCATGTTCTCGAGCACGTCGAGGCAGCGTGAGAGGGCGCGTCCCTGAAACGAGCAGCCGCCGAGGCGGCGGAGCAGATCGTCGAACCCGGCGACGTCGCGCGGGGAGATCGGCTGGATCTTCTTCTGGAGATATTCCTCTTTGCTGTAGCGTACTTCTCTCATGATTGGTCCTTGCGGGAACGAGGATGCATGGGAATCGGCGGCGGCCCGGCAACCGGCCGCGGAGCAACCGGAGAGAGGGCGCGCGCGCCGCGGAGTTCAGGGGATCGGTTCGGGCGCGATCCCGTCGCCATGGCCCGGAGCCCCGCCGCGTGCGCGTGGGCATCTCGCGCGCGAGCCATCGCGTATCGCGCGCGGGCCCGGGGCCGAAAACAGGAGCGCGGAGACGGCGTCAGACCGTCCCCGCGCCTCCACGAAGATCACATCGCGTGCGTCCGGCGGGCCTTCGTCAGCCCACGCCGTTGTTGGTCACCGGCGGCTGTTCCTGCTCGCGGGTATCGGGCAGCTTCCGGCCGCCGAACTCCTTCAGGGTCTTGTCCCAGAAGTTGTAATAGGTGTACTCCTCGAGCCCCTGCGAATAGCGCTCCAGCGCGGCCACGCCCTGAGTGGGACGCATCTGCTTGGAGCGGACCTTCTCGCGGATCATCAGGTCCATCCGCTTCTTCAGGTCGCTCGGGAAATACTGCACCAGCGAGAGCGCCTCGGTGACCGTGGTGCCCGGAATATACTTCTCGATATAGAAGTCCTCCGGCTCCTCCTCGTCGGCGTAGACATGCACTTCGTTGACGCGGCCGAACAGGTTGTGCATGTCGCCGAGGATATCCTGGTAGGCGCCGGTGAGGAAGACGCCGAGGTAGTAGTTCTCGGAGTTGACCGGATGGAGCTCCAGGAACCGGCGCTCGCCGTCGGCGCCGATGAACTGATCGACCTTGCCGTCGGAGTCGCAGGTGATGTCCACGAGCGTGCCGCGGCGGGTCGGCTCCTCGTTCAGGCGATGCAGCGGCATCACCGGGAAGAGCTGGTCGATCGCCCAGTGGTCGAGCATGCTCTGGAACACCGAGAAGTCGCAGAGATACTGGTCGACGAGCTGCTCCTCCACGTTGTAGAGGTCGTTCGGCAGCGCGGCATGATCGAGCTGGATCATCGCCTTGTAGAGGCGCTGCATGATCGCCCAGTAGAGCTGCTCGGTCTTCCCCTTGTCGATCAGCGAGAGATAGCCGAGCGAGAAGAGGAGATCGGCCTCGCGGCGCTTCTCGACCGCGTCGTGATAGACCTCGAGGAACCGCGCCTTGCGCTGCCCCTCGCCGCGGGAGGCGGCGTTGAGCAGGATCTCCTCGAGCATCGTGAGCGCGTCGTGAAGCTCGCGGACCACCGGCTCGTCCTGCTCGCCGACGACGGGGAGCTCATCCGGGATATTCTTCCGGGTGGTGCTCAGCACGCCGACGATGAGCATCGAGTGGTGCGCGGTAAGGGCGCGGCCGCTCTCGGAGACGATCGTCGGATGCGGCACCTCCTCGATGTCGCAGATCTCCTTGATCGTGTAGACCACGCCGTTGACATACTCCTGGAGCGTGTAGTTGATGCTCTGCTCCAGCCCCGCCTCCGGGGTATCGTAGTTGATGCCGAGGCCGCCGCCGACGTCGATATAGCGGATCGGCAGTCCCATCTTGTAGAGCTTCGCGTAGACCCGGGTGATCTCCTTGACCGCCTGCTTGAGGGTCATGATATCCTGGATCTGCGAGCCGATATGGAAGTGGACGAGCTGGAAGGCGTCGGTCTGGTTCCGCTTGCGGAGCACGTCGATCAGCTTGAGCACTTCGGGGATCGAGATGCCGAACTTGGAGACGTCGCCGCCGGACTCGGCCCAGCGTCCGGAGCCGGCGGTGGCCAGGCGGATTCTGACGCCGAAGGCCGGATCGACCCCCATGCTGTCGGCCTCGGCCAGCAGATCGTCGAACTCCTTGTACTTCTCGAGGATCGGGACCACGTTCTTGCCGAGCTGGCGCCCCATGAGCATCGCCCGGATCATCGTGGTGTCCTTGTACCCGTTGCAGATCAGGAGCATGTTGTCCCGCTCGAGATGGGGGAGCGCGGCGAACAGCTCCGCCTTGGAGCCGCACTCCAGGCCGAAGTTGTAGGGCTCGCCGGCCTCCAGGATCTCGAGCACCACCTCATGGAGCTGGTTGACCTTGATCGGGTAGACCCCCTGATACACGTTCTTGTAGTCGAACTCCTCGATCGCGCGGCGGAACGTTTCGTTCAGCTCGATGACGCGACGGCGGAGCAGGTCCTGAAAGCGGATGAGGCACGGAAGCTGAATGCCGCGCCGGCCGATCTCCTGGACCACATCAAACAGATCGATCTCGGTATCGGCATCGAACAGCGGACGGATGGCGACATGCCCCCGTTCGTTGATGCGATAATAGGGGGAGCCCCACTTGTCGATGTTGTAGACCTGGCACGCGTCCTCGATGGTCCATCCCGAATCGTTGATCGACGCGGGAAGGGCTGCGGGAACATGGTCTTGGGGAGTGACTTCAGTGATCTGATCCTGGTTCATCGATCGAAGGTCGCCTCGTAACTAGGGTTGGAACTATGGAGAGAAGGACAGGAAACGTGCCACCGGCGCACGGATGCGGGTCGAAAATACTATGAATCCCGGTTCGTGCTGCGGCTCGGGCGGGCGGGCGGCGATAGAACGTGTAACGGTATGCTAACGACGGGAGGACAACGGGCGGAATTCCGGTCGATCCGGAATGCCGTCCATCGCGCATCGTCTCGGCGGAAGGCCGGTCGCCGGGAGGCTCATTCCCTCCGGCGACCGGCTCCGCGCGTGATATCGACGTCACGAAATGATCATCCCGCGGCGGTCGCCATCAGGTGGAACTTTCCACCCGGCGGACAACCCGGCGGCGGCGATCATCTCGGCGAGGCGTCTCAGCCGGCAACCTCGGCGTTGGAGAGCGTGGCCTCTCCCTTCTTCCAGTTGCACGGGCAAAGCTCGCCGGTCTGCAGCGCCTCGAGCACGCGACGCGTCTCGGCCACCGAGCGGCCCACATCCTCGTTGTGCACCACCATGTACTGGAGCACGCCGTCCGGATCGATGATGAACGTGCCGCGCAGAGCGTAGCCGGTCTCCTCCTTGAGCACGCCGTAGTTGCGCGCGATCTCCTTGGTCGGGTCGGCCAGGAGCATGTAGGGGATCGACAGGAGCTTCTCGTCCTGACGACGCCAGGCCAGGTGCGAGTGCTTCGAGTCGGTCGAGACGGCGATCAGCTCGGCGTCGAGATCGCGGAAGTCCTCGTAGGCGCCGCCGAACTCGGCCAGCTCCGTCGGGCAGACGAAGGTGAAGTCCAGCGGATAGAAGAAGAACACGACCCACTTGCCGCGGAAGTCGGAGAGGGCGATATCCTTGAAGGCGTTGTCAGGATTCAGGTTGGCGGCCGCGCCGCCGACGACTGCCGTGCCGCGGAACTCCGGGGCCGGCTTGCCGATCATTACTGCCATGGAATGCTCTCCTGTAGAGAAGTTGATTGATCGATCGTATGGGAATTGAAGCTGTCGTACAGTAACTCTTTCACCTGCCCGGCCATCGGAATTTGACCGACGGCCGAGGGATGATCGCGTCCGGGAGCCGGGGCCGGCGCTTCGAGGGGGGGGATGATGCACCGGGCGCCCGGGAGCGCCAGCGAAGCTACAGCCCCGCCGATTCCCGCACAATTTGCCCGCTGTTACGATCTGTCCACACCCGCGGAAGCCGGAAAGAGCCGGACAACGCGGACCGAATCGGGGAGCCGGAGCGGCACGGCCGGACGGCTCAGTCGATCTTCGTGAAGGTCGCGAACCCGGCGACCAGCGCCGACAGGCGGAGCGCCTCCTCGATCTGCGGCACCGTGGCGCCCAGATCGCGGCTCTTGGCCAGATGCCCCTTCACGCAGTAGGGGCAGTCGTTGACCACCGAGATCATCGCGCAGACCATCTCCACCTGAAGCACGCTCAGGAACAGTGGGCGGACGAAGACGCTCAGCTTGTATCCCGGCTTGAACTCGTCGTAGCCGGCGCCGGCCAGATGCTGGAACTTGTAGAAGACATTGTAGGTGGCGATCGAGCCGGCCACCTCCAGCGTCTCGGTCACCTCATCGTCGGTCAGGCCATCCTTCTTGGCCTCGTGCACGCGCGCCGAGACGATGTTCGGTCCGCCGGTGGCGGCCGCCACGCCGATGGCGATCATGTGCTTGGTCTTCAGGTCCAGCTCCTTCCCCTCCATCACCTTCCTAAGGTTGAAGAGGGTATCGTTCAGAAAGCGCTGGCTCAGCGCGAGGGTATGATATGCCTCGGGGATCTCCCCGAGCTTCTCCTCCACGCGCGAGAGGAGCTCGCCGACGCGGACTTCATCGCGGGTAGCCTGTAGGATCTTGCTCAGCATCGATATGATTCCTGGATGATGTAGTCACGTGCGAATGCCCGCGGCCGATCTTCGGGGGGAGCGATCGTGCCGGCCGTCGCGATCGGGGACGCCGACGGAGCGCCGGACCGCCGTCGGATGCCGAGGAGGACCGGCCGAGAGGGCCGGAGTGGCAGACCGAGCGGTCGAACGGATGAACCGGATGACGAACCAGATCGCCGATCCGTGTTTTCTCGTACCGTGGCCGAATATGCGGGGAAGCTCCGAGATTTCATCCCCCTGGCTCCCCCGATCGGCCCGCAACCGGGGCCGTATGCTCCCGCAGATCCCGTGCCGGAAGGCCGTGCCGGAAGAGCGTGTCGGAAGAGTGGCGGGGTGATCCTCCGAGCGATCCCCCGCCGCGCGTCGGGAGGCGGGGCTCCGCGCGGCATGCCGATCGGCACGGCATGCGGGTCGGCCGCGCGCGGATGACGCCGAAGCGGGGGCGCGACGGCAGGGAATGTGCTGCGGTTGCCGGGGGATCGAACCCGGCCCGGCGCCGGAGCGGGAGGATGGGATCCGCGCTCCGATGCCGACGCTCGACCCCAGACTGAGAACGTCCGGCCGCTTCGGTGTTCCTTCCCGAGCGGAGGGGCCCGGCGTCCCGGCCAGAGACCGAATTCCGTAAGTTCGCGCGATGATTACTCTCGTCCTCGCCTTCCACAATCACCAGCCGGTCGGCAACTTCGGCTGGGTGTTCGAAGATGCCTACCAGCGCGCCTACCGTCCCCTGATGGAGGTGATGTCCGGCTTTCCGTCGATCAGGTTCGGCCAGCATTACACCGGCATCCTTCTCGACTGGTTCGCCGAGAACCACCCGGAGTTCCTGGAGGTGGTCGAGCGCTCGGTGCGCGAGGGGCGGGTGGAGCTCCTTTCCGGCGGCTACTACGAGCCGATCCTGGCCATGCTCCCGGAGCGGGACCGGCGCGAGCAGATCGTGAAGCTCAACCGGCGGATCGAGGAGCGGTTCGGCGCCGCGCCGACCGGCATGTGGCTGGCCGAGCGGGTCTGGGAGCCCTCGCTCCCCTCCACGCTCCACGAGGCCGGCATCCGCTATACCTTCCTGGACGATACGCACTTCAAGTCCGCCGGACTGGCCGAGCGGGAGCTGACCGGGTACTTCCTCACCGAGGATCAGGGGCGCCCCCTGGCGGTCTTCCCGATCGACAAGAAGCTCCGCTACACCATGCCGTTCGAGGATCCGGAGGTTACCTTCGAGTACCTGGCGAGTCTGGACCGGGATGGGACCGACCGGGTGGTGACTTTCGCCGACGACGGAGAGAAGTTCGGCATCTGGCCGGAGACCTACCGGACGGTGTACGATCAGAAGTGGCTGGAGCGCTTCTGCCTCCTGCTGGAGCGAAACGCCTCCTGGGTCCGGACCGAGCTGCCGGGGCGCGTTGTGGCCACGCGGGCTCCGGCCTCCCGGATCTACCTGCCGACCGCCTCCTACGCCGAAATGCTTCACTGGGCGCTGCCGACCGTGAAGGGCTATCTCGATTACGAGACCTTCGAGAAGATCCTGAAGGAGGAGGCGATCCTCGACCGCTTCGAGGGGTTCGTGCGGGGCGGGTTCTGGCGGAACTTCCAGGTGAAGTACCCCGAGGTGAACGGGATGCAGAAGAAGATGCTCCGCGTCTCGAACCGGCTCGACCGGCTCCGGCGCGGGGAGACGCCGGGGGGCGCCGGCGACCGCCGCCACCTCGAGAGCGCGGCCGAGCACCTGATGGCCGGACAGTGCAACTGCCCCTACTGGCACGGCGTGTTCGGCGGCATCTACCTGGCCAATATCCGGATGGCGATGTACCGCGAGCTGATCGCCGCCGAGCGGGAGATGGACCGGTACGAGGGGCTTCGGGGAGCGCGCGTCAGCGTGGAGGATTACGATATCGACGGCGCCGAGGAGATCATCGTCGAAACGCCGACGATGGCCTTCTACCTGGCTCCGGAGCGCGGCGCCGGGATTTTTGAGTTTGATTACAAACCGGTCGGCTATAACTTTTGCGATGTTTTGCAGCGACGGAAGGAAGGATACCACGCCCAACTGGCGAGGCTTCCGAAGTCCTCCGTCGCCGAGGAGGCCCCCGCGACGGCCGAGGAGCCGGTCAGCGGAACCGTCGCCGACGCTCCCCCTACGTCCGGCTCCGCGACGGATGGAGCCAGCGCCCCGGCGGGCACCCCAGCGGGTACCGCGGCGGGCACCGCGACCAGCCAGCGGACGACGACCGATGATGGATCCTCCGTCGGATCCCATGGTCCGGTCGATGCCGCCGACGCCGGCGTGGGAGCCGGGGCCAAGAGCATCCACGAGATCGTCAGGGTCAAGGAGCCGGGGCTCGAAAAGGCCCTCGTCTACGACCGCTATCGCCACGCGATGCTCCTCGATCACTTCTACGGCGCCGATCTGGACGCCGTCTCCCTCAGGGACGCCACGGTCACCGAGCGGGGGGATTTCCACACCGGACGGTACGATCACCTGATAGAACGAGCCGACGACGGCACGCTCCGGCTGACGCTGGAGCGGCGCGGAACCGTCGACGGAACGCAGCCGGTGCTGGTGCGCAAGCGGATCTCGCTCGGGGACGGACCCGCCGTTCTCACCGTCGATTATCTCCTCCGCTCTCTCGACGGCTCCCCGCTGCGCGGACGCTTCGGGGTAGAGCTGACTTCCTCCCTTTCGGCCGGCACCGAGCCGGATCGCTACTATCTGATCGACGGAGTGCGTCCGCCGGAGAACGACGGCCGCCCGAACGGGACCGGCGCCTCGGCCGGGCGCGCGATCGCGCTGGTCGACGAATGGCTCGGAGCCGAGCTCCTCTTCGAGCTCGAGCGCCCGGCGATGCTGCTGCGCGCGCCGATCGAAACCGTCTCCCTGTCGGAGGAAGGCTTCGAAAAGAATTATCAAGGCTCGATCGTTCTGGCGGCCTGGGAGCTGGAAGGGGTCTCCGAGTGGAGAATCTCCCTGACCCAGGAAGTACGCCCGCGCGCCGTGGCCTGATTCCCTCGCGTCGCCCCTTGGCGGCCGCACGGGAACGCGGCCATGGCATGCCGCTACGGCACGCCCCGCTACGGCACGGCCCGCGATGACGCCCCGGATCCGGTGCATGCTCCCCTCGAATCGATGTTGATGTCATGAGTCTCGGAGAGTCTACAATCGCAACCTCGACCTCGGCCTTGAGCCGCGCCCTGCTTCTCGTCGTGATCTCCCTGACCGGCCTTGCCGCGCCGCGCGCGCGCGCGCAGGAGGGGGCGCTCCTGACCGGCTCCGACGCCGTGGCCGGCCTGGCACAGCGCCGCGCCCCGGTCGATTCCGCGATGATGAGCCGGCCGGCCTCCCCCGCGATGGCCGTCGAGGAGACCGGAAAATCCGAGAGCACGGCATCCGATCCCTCGGCCCCGGCGCCGGAGCGTCCGTCGGTGAGCGACACGACCGCCGGGCTCGTCGAGCCGGAGCGGATCTCGCAGTCCGAATTCATGAACGGCGAATCCCCCCGCTACACCATGACCGGAAAGCTCCCCTACCGGGTGACGCAGGTGAGCCCCACGACCATCTCGATCTTCGGCGGAGCGCTGGCCGGGCTGGCCGCCGGCATCATGTGGTATCAGCAGGTCTGGTACCCGGACAGCACCAAGGGGCCGTTCAACTTCAAGACGGACATCGGCTACTCCAAGGAGCTCGACAAGTTCGGGCATCTCTACGGCGGGTGGATGGCTTCCTACTGCAGCCACGAGGCGCTGATCGCCTCCGGCTTCTCGAAGGACGACGCCGCGCTCTGGGGCTCGGTCGGCGGGCTGATCTGGGGAACGTGGGTCGAGGTGGCCGACGGCTTCCACAGCAACTACGGGTTCGACTGGACCGACGAGGTCTCCAATCTTCTCGGGGCCGCCTCCTTCTACATCCAGCGGGAGGTGCCCTTCTTCCAGAACTTCGATTACAAGTGGTCGATCGGCCCGAGCGGACGTGATTCGGCGCGCAACGCCGCGCAGATCCGCTCCCGGATCCTGATCGACGACTACGACGGACAGAACGTCTGGCTTTCGGCGCGGGTGCACAGCCTGCTGCCGGAGAGCCTGAAATCCTACTGGCCCAAGTGGCTCCAGCTCGCCGTCGGCTACGGCGCCAAGGATGTGGAGCTGATCGGCTACACCCCCTACCGCACCCTCTACGTCGCGCTCGACTACAACCTGGTGGAGCTGCTGCCGGACATGGGTCCGTTCATGAACTGGCTGGTGCAGGGGCTCAACAGTTTCCGTTTCCCGGCGCCCGCGCTGCAGATCCTGCCGGACGTCCGTTTCAAACTCCTTTACCCGTTCGACCTGTGAGAGAGCAGACGACATCGGTCGACCGGGAGCCGGCAGCTCCGAACGGGACCACCCACTCCGCCCCCCATCGCGACGGCGTCGCCGATGGCGCCTTCACCGACGGTGCCGCGCGCAACGGCCACGCCTCCAGGCCGCCCGGGCAGCCGCGGATCAGCGTGATCGTCCCGGCGCTCAACGAGGAGCGCCTGGTGGAGCGGACCCTCCGCTGCTTCCCGCCGGAGATGCGGCGGAAGCTCGGAATCGAGCTGATCGTCAGCGACGGCGGCAGCAGCGACCGGACGGTGGAGATAGCGCGCAAGCACGCCGACGCCGTGGCGGTCCACGCCGAGCCCCGGCGCCAGACGATCGCCGAGGGGAGGAACCGCGGCGCCGAGCGCGCCCGCGGGGATCTTCTGGTCTTCATCAACGCCGACACGATCCCCCGCTCGCCGGAGAAGTTTCTGGAGCGGCTGGCACGGATCGCCGAGGGATGCCACGCCCCGGGCGCCTTCGCCGCATGGGCCTGTCCGGTCCGGATCGCGCCGGAGGAGCGTCGGCTGAGCGACACCCTTTTCCACACCTTCTTCAACAACCACGTCCGGCTGCTCAACGCCATCGGCGTCGGGATGGGGCGCGGGGAGTGCCAGGTGGTGCGGCGGGACGCGTTTGTCGCCGTCGGCGGCTATCAGAACCACATGGCGGCCGGGGAGGATTTCGACCTCTACAAGCGCCTGGCGCGCCACGGCGGCATCGGCCACAGCGACGAGCTCTGCGTCTACGAATCCCCCCGACGGTTCCGCCGCTACGGCTACCTGCGGGTGCTGGCCGAGTGGACGCTCAACGGCCTGTCGGTGATCTTCCTCCGCCGCTCGATCTCCAAGGAGTGGGAACAGATCCGGTAACCGGATGGCGCTCCGGCGGATCCATGCATCGGCGGCATCGATGGCGATGCCGTCGCCGATATCTCCCATACGCCCCTTCTCATCACGCTCCTTCCCGTCCATCGGACATCCCTCCGGGAGCCCGCAGCGGTCCGGCCCTCGGCCCACCGATACAGATTTCCGCGCCGGGAGTCTCCGGATTACCCCTCGATGTTAGTAGATTAGGCGGTCCCAGGGGTCAGCCGCACCCGATGCGGAGCATGTCCGGAGCGCTCGCGAGCGCGAGATCCGGGATGCCCGCCACCGGTCCGGGTCCGGTCGGCGACCGCGCTCACTCGCAGTCAATCGCTGAAATCGTATGCAGATCCGCATCTGGAAATCCGCCCTCCTTCTCCCCGCCCTTCTTCTCGGCCTGGCCGCAACCGGATGCAGTGAAGACCCGGTAACCCCTTCGGGCAACGACACGACGGACGTGCTGAGCGCCCGCGTCAACGATCTTTCCTATAACTTCGGCATCACCAGCAGCTTCTCGCAGTACGACCTGACGAGCAAGCGTGGGGAGTTCGGCGGCACGATCACCGGCAGCCCGGCCCGCACCCTCCGCGTCTCGTTCATCCTCGATCTGGACACGGCCAAGCTTCCGCAGACGCTGCACGATCCGAACGTCGGCATCACCTACAGCACGCTTGCCACGGGGGATACCGCATTCTACGACTGCGGCATCCTGACCACGAACTGCCAGCTGACGGTCACCTCCCGCAACGGCGACCGCGTCAACGGCACCTTCTCGGCCACGCTGGTCAACCAGAAGGACACGACCAAGAAGGTCACGATCACCAGCGGCCAGTTCTCCGCCTCGCTGAAGCGGATGTAAGTCTCTCGCTCCCTTCCCTCATCTCACCGGTACCCCGGGTCGCCGGACATGGCAGCCCGGGCGATCCGTCGTCACGCCTCGTCGCGACGCCTCGTCGTGACGACTCACGGTAACGACCTGCCGTGGCGGCGCGCACGAGATCGGCACGGACGGTCCCGGATGATCGCCCCTGTACGATCGCGCCCGCTCGTTCGTCTGTTCCAAGGTCTGCGCGAGGGCGCTCGAATTTCGTATTCTACGTCCATCGGTCCAGTCCGCACAACTCGGTCACTTCCCGGATCACCGCGTCCGGGCTCAATCCCAACGGCATCCACACCATGGCAACACGGAACCTCCGGGTCCTCTTCGTCACGGCCCTGATCGTCGCCGGCATCGCGCCCGCGGCCGCGCCCCTCATGGCGCAGACGACCCCGACGCCGACGCTTCAGATCCAGTCGGCCGTCGAGCCCCTCCGTCCGGAGAACATCACGATGCGCCACGACGGCTACGAATCGGATGCGTCGGCCGTCGGATGGAACCCGTCGCTGCTCGGCAAGGATTTCTGGTCCTACGAAGTGCTCGGCGTCAAGTCGATCGATCGGACCGGAGCCTTCAACACCGGACCGTACGGGCTGTTCGCCAAGATCGGCCCGGTGGCCGCCGGCATGACCGGCAACGTGAACGATTCGCTGTCGCGGATTCCGCGGCAGTTCTACGCAGGGCTCGGCGTGCCGGTGATCGACAGCATGCTCTGGGTCGGCGCGGGGATGCGCTGGCTCGACGGCGGCGGGTTCATCAACAGCGGCGAGCTGGCCCTCTCCGGCACCGTCACCCCGGTCAAGGGGCTCACCGCCAGCCTGACGCTGGCCAACCTCACCGCCAACAACGGCCACCCGGTGCAGCTGATGACCTACGGCGCCTATCGTCTGCTCGACTGGGTGACCCTGTACGGCAATCTCGGCTACGACGGCTCCGACACCCTGCTTGGGCGAAAGGCCTTCGGCGCGGGACTCGGCGCGAGCATCGGCCTGCTGGAGAACAAGCTAGTCCTCTCCGGATCGGCCGATCTGTCCCGCTCGGTCTTCAAGATCGGCGGCGAGCTCGGCCTCGGCGCCATCGCCGGCGGCACCATCGCCGACCTGGGAGACGGCTCCGGCTATTCCGGCGGGGTGGCCTTCGGCCGGATCACCTCGAACTACGACATGCTCGGAGCGCCGACGCCCCCTCCGCCTCCGGACTACACGCCGATCGAGCGGCGGCAGAACCTCGGCTGGGCCCCGAAGCGCGCCTACATCCCGGTCGGCATCGACTACAAGCGGGATACGCGCGACGCCGACCGGAACGTCGACGCCCTGGTGAGCCCGTGCGACGCCACGGCCGATGGACGCTTCGACCGCCCCTCCGACCTGGTACGGACCCTCTCGAACGCCGGCCCGGTCTACACCGGCCTGCGGGACGAGTTGAAGAAGATCTCCCCGAACCCGGACAACATCTACAACGCGATCAGCCGGAAGTACTATTCCCAGTCGGTCCGCGGCGCCACCGACCTGCAGAGCGGCGACACGGTATCGCTCTTCGCGCGCGGCGGCGGCACCATCGGCATCCGGAGCGTGGACGCCTCGGCGTTCCCCCGCGTCAGCGTGATCTTCCAGGTGACCGATTCCAGCGGCCACAACATCAGCGGCCTCGGCAGCAACGACTTCGCCTTCCGCGACTCCACCCTGAAGATCGTCTCGGTCAAGCCGATCGACTCGACCCTCAACGTGCCGGTGGACGTGGCGATGATCATCGACCTGTCCGGCAGCATGTCCGAGGAGATCGCCGCCGTCCGGAGCAACGTCGAGACCTTCGTCAGCTCGATGGTCTCGCGCGGCATCAACGCGCGCATCGGCGGCGTGCTCTACGGCTCGATCATCTACGACACGCTTCACCCGACCTCGGACGTCGAGCGGTTCAAGCAGTTCGTGGCGCCGGCCTCGGCCATCGGCAACGACGAGATCACGATGCTGGCGGTGAAGGCGGCCACCGAGATGAACTTCCGCCCGAACGCGCAGCGGATCTTCATCCTGATCACCGACGACTGGGCGGTGCAGGACAACTCCCGCCTGACCGAGGGGGATCTGGTGTCGCTCCTGTGGAACACCCGCGCCAAGCTCTACTCGATCATCTCCCCCTGCAAGAACAACGGCGCGGTGATGACCCGTCTGACGCTCGGCAAGGAGTTCAACATCCAGGGCTCCTTCACCCCGATCCTCGACGAGATCGGCAAGGATATCTCGACCACCTACCAGCTGGTCTACGAGGCGCGCCAGGAGGCGCCGAAGGTGACGATCGCCCGCGGACGCGTGCTGGACGAGACCGGACGCCCCGCCTCGGCGACGATCAGCTTCGGCAATTACGGCTCGCAGCCGCTTGCCGTGCAGACCAACCCGGCCACCGGCGAGTTCGAGACCGAGATCGCCGAGGGACGCCCCTATCAGGTGAGCATCGCCGGCGGACGCTATCTGCCGCTTGCCGAGCAGCTCGACCTGTCGGCCACGAAGAAGGGGGATACGGTGGTGCGGAACTTCACGGTGATGCTCCCGCCGACCACGCTGGCCGGCCGGATCGTCGACGAGAACGGACGCCCCGTGCCAGGGGAGGTCCGGATCGATGACGCCGCCACGCTCGAGCGGATCGGCACCGTCGGCACCGATTCGACCGGCGACTTCGCGACGAACCTGAAGGAGGGGCGCAGCTATCGACTGACGCCCGCGGCCACCGGCTACATCCCGACGCCGGCCGAGCTCGACGCCAGCGGCGTGGAGAAGGGGACCGCGCTCCGTCAGGATCTGAAGGTGATCTCGATCGAGACCGCCATCGCCACCGGCGCGACCTTCAAGCTGAAGAACATCTTCTTCGAGTACGACAAGTGGGAGCTCAACCCGGACAGCTTCAGCGAGCTCGACCGGATGGTGGCGCTGATGAACGAGTACCCGGTGATCCATGCCGAGGTCGGCGCGCACACCGACGCCAAGGGCTCCGACAGCTACAACCAGACCCTCTCGGAGAAGCGCGCCAAGGCGGTCGCGGACTACATCGTCTCCAAGGGGATCGATCCCTCGCGGCTGGTTTCGCGCGGCTACGGCAAGTCGATGCCGGTGGCCACCAACGACACCGAGGAGGGGCGCGCCCTGAACCGTCGCGTGGAGTTCAAGCTGGTGAAGTAACCGCGTGGCGCGGCCGGAAGGAACTCGCGCCCCCGGACATGATGTTGACACATGCAGCCGCCGGCCCTCGCGCCGGCGGCCGCGTATCGGCCCTCCCGGGACATTCGATGGCATCGCTCGGCATCGAATCGGTGGGGGGGGCTGAATTGTCGGGGCGTTCAATTGAACCGTACATAGCGGCATCGAATCGGTGGGGGGGGCTGAATTGTCGGGGCGTTCAATTGAACCGTACATAGCGGCATCGAATCGGTGGGGGGCTGAATTGTCGGGGCGTTCAATTGAACGCCCGTACGGGGGCTGCCGGAGGAGCCTGGCAGTAATTTTATCATTCTCCATTCTTCATTCTCCATTCTCTCCCGTGTCGTATTTCGGATTTCATCTCTGCTTCAGCCTGCCGCTGCTCGTGGCGCTCGGGTGGCTGGCGCGCGATCGCTTCACACGGGTCCACGCGCGGTGGCTGGCCGTGGTCGCGGCGATCGTGCTGGCCTTCACCTACCCGTGGGACAGCTCGGCGGTGGCGCGCCGGATCTGGGAGTTCGACGACGCGCGCGTCTCCTTCCGGATCGGCAACCTGCCGGTGGAGGAGATCCTCTTCTTCCTGATCGAGACCGTCGCGGTCGGCCTGCTCGTGGTCCGCTTCCTGCCGCGCGCCGGAGGGAGGGAGGAATGAGCGATTACCTGGCCCATATCCTGATCTGGATGCTCCCGGTGGTGGCGCTGCAGTGGGCGCTGGCGTGGCGGACATTCCTGCGGAACAGGCGCGCGCTCCTCTACCCGACGCTGATCGTCGGCACTTACTTCACCCTGGCCGACATGGTGGCGGTGCGGGAGGGGATCTGGTTCTTCGATCCGGCGCGGATCGCCGGACCGCGCCTCGGGCCGCTCCCGGTCGAGGAGGTGCTCTTCTTCTACCTCACCGCGCTGATGGTGGCGCAGAGCTTCGTGATGCTCCTCCCGGCCCGCGCCCGCCGCTGAGCCGATCGCCCGCGAACCGGTCCGACCGTAAGCCGGTCCGTCCGCAAGCTGGTCCGTCCGCAAGCCGGTCAGTCCGCAAGCCGGTCGTCGACGGAGGCGGAGCGCCACGGGGATGGCGGGGGCGGCTCCCCTTTTCCTACCTTTGTCCGATCTCTGCTTCGATCGTATCCCCTTCCCTATGGCAAAGAGCAATCGCGGACGCAAGGCGGCCGCAGAGCGTCTCGGACTCACCGGCGACGCCCCATCCAACAGTCGCGACACGCGCGGTCGGAGCGAGATCGACGACTATCTCGATCTGGCGTCGCGGCCACCCGGCGGCTCGCGGCGACCGGGGAAGAAGCCGGCGGCCAGGACCGCCCCCGCGCGGCGCGGCAAGCTCCCCTCAGACGGCACCATTCTCGGCACCCTGATGATGCGCGCGCTCCGATGGGTCGTCCGCGTGGCCCTCTTCTTCCTCGTGGCCTCGATCGCCACCGCGGTGCTCTACCGCTTCGTGAACCCGCCGATCACCCCGCTGATGCTGATCCGCCCGCTGGAGTCGCTCGGCGAGGGGCGCATGGTCGGCGTGGACAAGAACTGGGTGAGCATCGACCGGATCGATCCGGTGCTCCTCCGCTCGGTGATCGCCTCGGAGGATAGCCGCTTCTTCATCCACAACGGCGTCGACTGGGAGGCGGTGAAGCAGGCGGAGAAGCGGAACGAGAAGGCGAAGGGGAAGAAGGTGTGGGGGGCAAGCACCATCACCATGCAGTGCGCCAGGAACGTCTTCCTCTGGCAGGGACGGAACTACGTCAGGAAGGGGCTGGAGGTCTACTTCACCTATCTGATGGAGGGGTTCTGGAGCAAGCGGAGGATTCTGGAGGTGTACCTGAACGTGATCGAATGGGGAGATGGGATCTACGGCGTGGAAGCCGCCGCGCATCACTATTTCGGCGTCGCCGCCGCGGACCTGACGCCGCGCCAGGCGGCGCTGCTGGCCGCGGTGCTCCCGAACCCGCGCCGCTTCGACGCCGCGCGCCCGAACGCCTATGTCAACGGACGCGCCGCCACCATTCAGGCGCGCGCGCCGCTGGTCGACCTGGAGGATATCGCCGTGGCCCCGGCCAAGGCGACGAAGGAACGGAAGGGACGATAGCGGCGAGGCGATATCTCCTCGCCACCACGTTCCGCGCCCCGACGTCATCCCCGAACATGCCAGAGCCCGACCGCCATCCAGGCGATCGGGCTCTCGTCGTTTCGATGCTCGCGTTGATGCTTCGTGTCGATGCTTCGTGTCGATGCTCCGCGCGATTCCGGGAGACCGCCGCTTCGAGGGGCGGCGCCCCGTCCGGATCACCGGGCGATCATTCGCCGCCGTGCAGCTTGGCGACATCCTCGCGGAAGGTCTCGCCGATCTCCCGTCCGGCGCGGGTGGCGGCCGCGGAGATCACCTCGCGGATCTGATCCTCGCTCAGGTTCATCAACTGAACGGCGTTGGCGATGCTGGCGCCGGCGGCCACCGGGGCCGGGGCGATCGCGGCCGGCCAGGTACTCGTGATCGGCACCGAGCGATCCTCGGAATCCTCCCAGACCAGCCCGCCGCTCTTCCGGTCGATCACGCGGGAGTTCCCCTTCACGTGCACGTGGATGCCGGAGGCCGAGGAGACCAGCTTGTATTCGGTCAGCTCGGTCTCGATCACCAGATCGGGGTTCTCCGACATCGAGGAGACCGGCGTGATCATCAGGAAATCGCCGGCCGCGTCGCGGATGCCGTGGCTGACCGCCAGCGCGATCGTGTCGCCGTTGACGGCGCGCTGGAGCTTCTTGGCCGCCTCGTCGCCGGCGACGGCGCTGCCGATGGCGGCGGCCACCGCGGCGAAGAAGTTGTCACCCATGCCGTCGATGTGGGCGTGGGACTCGGCCGAGGCCGAGACGAAGGTACGATAGTAGGCCTTGGCTCCCCGGACGTTGTTGTACTTGGCCAGGTTGTTCGTGTGGCCGCATCCGACGGCCAGAAGGGCCAGTGCCAGCAGAGGAACGAGAATTCGCATAACGGAACTCCTTGCGGAAATGGTTGTGATCGCGATTCCCGATCGGAGCGCCGAAGCCGACGTTACTGGCCCAACCCGACGATCAACTGCACGCCGTACGTGAGCGCTCGCAGATCCGAAACGCGCGCGCCTCCGATCGGCATCAGGTAATCCACCGATACACGGAGGTCGACATAGGGATTCGGCTGGAAGCCGAGACTGATCCCGGGGCGGACGCAGAAGAAGCTCTCGTCGCGATACCGCTCCAGGATCTCATGGCCGGTCGAGTCCACGATATCCGGCCGTTTCTTGATCATCGTCAGCCCGCCGACGCCGAGCAGGGCCGCCGGCCGGATCGAGAAGCTCCCGTGGGCCAGCCCCTGATCGTAGCCGAGCAGAAGCCCTCCGTAGCCGAAGGAGAACTGATCGTAGCGTGGACTCAGGTCGTAGAGCACCGCCCCCCATCCGCCGCCGCCGAAGATCCACCCCTGCGCCATCAGATACCCCTCGCCGCCGTAGATCAGCATGTCGCCGTCGAGCACCGGATCGAGCGACCTGGCCTTCAGGTTGGTCAGCTCCACGGTGGCGCCGGCATAGATGCCGCTGCGGCGGGTGAAGAACGGATGCTCGATCGACTGATTTTCGTCCACGCCGACCGGGAACGAATCGGTGGTGTCCACCTCGTAGATCGGCGCGCCGGTGGAATCGATCTGAGACCCGGTCGAGTCGACGGCTTCGGTCGAATCGATCGGCGGTGGGGCGTCTCCCCCCACCTGGGCGAGCGTCGGGATGCAGAGCGCGAGGAAGAGAGTCGCCGAGAGAACTACACGACGCAGCATGAGGCTCGATCTCCTGTGTGTTCGCATGTCTGATGCCCTCCCCCTCGGTCGGGGCGCGGGCGTTGCATGGAGGGAATCACCTCCCCCCGACGATCCGGAGCCCGGACGCTACGGCGGCGGGACGGAAACGGTTGCGGCGACGGCGGCGTTTTCTCGCGAGCGAATCGTGCGAATCAGTATCACGGGTCTCTCGTCCGCTCAGATCGCGCCGCCATCGGATCCGGTTTAATCGCTCACGTGCCGGAGCCGGCAGCGGCGCCGTCGGCCGTGGCATCGCCGGCCGGCACGGATGGGGCCGGCACGGACGCGGCCGGCACGGACGCGGCCCGCTCGGAAGCAGCCTCGGCCAGCGCGGCGTCGGCCGCCTCGATGGTCCGCTCGATCTCCACGTCGGTGTGCGCCGAGGAGAGGAACCACGCCTCGAACTGCGACGGCGGCAGGTAGATGCCGCGCCGGAGCATTGCGTGGAAGAAGCGGCCGAACATCGCCGTGTCGCTCGATATGGCGCCGGCGAAATCGACCACGGGACGATCGGTGAAGAAGAGGGTGAACATCGATCCGACGCGGTTGAAGCTGGCCGGCACGCCATGGCGGCGCGCGGACTCCTCGAGGCCGGCCACCAGCCGCTCGGCCGAGCGCTCCAGCGCCTCGTACGGGCTCTCCTCCACCAGCACCCGAAGCGTCTCCAGTCCGGCGGCCACCGCCAGCGGATTTCCCGAAAGGGTGCCGGCCTGGTAGACCGACCCGAGCGGCGAGACCACGCTCATGATCTCGCGGCGCCCTCCATAGGCGGCAACTGGCAGCCCGCCGCCGATGATCTTGCCGAAGGTGACCATGTCCGGCTCGATGCCGTAGAGCGCCGCGGCGCCGCGGAGCGCCACGCGGAAGCCGGTCATCACCTCGTCGAAGATCAGCACCGTCCCCCGCTCGGAGGTCAGGGCGCGAAGCTCGGCCAGGAACGCCGGCGTGGCCGGGACCACCCCCATGTTGCCGCCGACCGGCTCGATGATCACCGCGGCGATATCATCAGGATTGGCGTCGAAGAGCGCGCGGACCGACGCGATGTCGTTGTAGGTCGCCACCAGCGTATCCTCCGCGGTCCCCTTCGTGATGCCCGGGGAGCTCGGCGCGCCGTGCGTGAGCATGCCGCTGCCGGCCTTGATCAGGAAGGAATCGCCGTGGCCGTGATAGCACCCCTCGAACTTGATCATCTTGTCGCGTCCGGTATAGCCGCGCGCCAGGCGCACGGCGGACATCGTGGCCTCGGTGCCGCTGGAGACCAGGCGCACCAGGTCGAGGCCGGGGATCAGGCCGGTCAGAAGCTCGGCCATCTCCACCTCCAGTCGGGAGGGAGCGCCGAAGCTCGTGGCGCGATCGGCCTGCTCGTGGATGGCGCGGATCACGCGCGGGTGGCCGTGGCCGAGGATGAACGGTCCCCACGAGCCGACGTAGTCGACGTAGCGGTTCCCGTCGGCATCGACCAGATAGGCGCCGGCGGCGCTCTCGAAGAAGATCGGGGTTCCCCCCACCGCGCCGAAGCCACGGACCGGAGAGTTCACCCCTCCGGGGATCACCCGGAGCGCGCGGTCGAACAGGGCGCCGCTGGTCGTCTGAGTTGCCATGTCGGACATACGATCGTAGAGGTGTAGCGAACCGGAAGGGAGCTCACCCGAGCTCCCCGCCCCTGGAATGTTCGTGAAGAGATGTCGGACGCGCGATCCCGGGCATCCGGACGCGCGCCGTCGACGCGGGCGATGCCGGCGGCGGCACGCCCTCGGGAGATCCCCCGCGGCCGCGGCGAGGAGCGTCAGCCCTTGAGTCGCCGCGCCGCGCGGGCGGCGAAATAGGTCAGGATGATCGAGGCGCCGGCGCGGCGGATCGCCGTGAGCGACTCCATCATCGTCGTCTCCAGATCCAGCCAGCCATTGCGGGCGGCGGCGTGGATCATGGCGTACTCTCCGGAGACCTGATAGGCCGCGATCGGCACGTCGGTCGAGGCGTAGAGCGAGCTGATGATATCGAGGCAGGGGAGCGCCGGCTTCACCATCAGGATGTCGGCCCCCTCGGCCAGATCGAGCCGCGCCTCCTTCATCGCCTCGCGGGCGTTGGAGGGGTCCATCTGATGCGAGCGCCGGTCGCCGAAGCTCGGCGTGGAGTGCGCCGCGTCCCGGAACGGACCGTAGAAGCCGCTGGCGTACTTGACCGCGTAGGAGATGATCGGCACGCCGGAATATCCCTCGTCGTCCAGCAGATGGCGCATCGCCGCCACGCGGCCGTCCATCATGTCGGAGGGGGCCACGATATCGGCGCCGGCGGCCGCATGCGAGAGCGCGGTGCGGGCCAGCAGCTCGAGCGACGGGTCGTTCAGGATCTCCTCGCCGTCGAGCAGGCCGCAGTGGCCGTGGTCGGTATACTCGCACAGGCAGACGTCGGTGATCACCAGCATCTCCGGCAGCGCCTCCTTGATGGCGCGCACGGCCCGCTGCACGATCCCCCGCTCGTCGTAGGCGCCGGTGCCGCGCGGATCCTTCTCCTCGGGAATGCCGAAGAGGATCACCGAGCGGACGCCGAGCTCCAGGAGCGTGGCGCACTCGCGCACCGCCTCGTCCACCGAAAGCTGGAACACCTCGGGCATCGAGCGGACCTCGTTGCGCACGCCGGCTCCGGGAACGATGAAGAGGGGGGCGACGAAATTGGAGGGGTCGAGCCGGGTCTCCCGCACCAGCTCGCGGATCGCGGCGGTCCGCCGCAGGCGACGGGGGCGGACATCGGGAAAGCCGGTCCCCTGCCGTGACATGACATCTCTCATCTGAGCATCCAACTGTACATTCGACATACCATCGCGCCGGGCCGCCGAGGCGCCGGACGCGGACACGGATCAATCCTCATCGACGCGGACGGCCGGCTCCGGCTCGTCCGGCACGCCCCGCTCGGCCTCCCGCCGGCGGGCGACGATCGCCGAGGCCAGCTCGAAGGCGGAGCGGACGCAGTCCCCCACCGAGACGCCGCCGCGATAATTGCCGAGCAGGTGCAGGCCGGGGAGCCTGGCCTCGGAGCGCTCGATCGCCTCGATCACGGCGCCGTAGCCGATCGCATACTGCGGGATGGCGCGGCGCCAGACCCGCACGTCGACCGAGCGGGGCTTGGCGCCGATGCCGAGAATCTTCCTGAGCTCGGTGTGCACCAGCGTCTCGATCTCCTCGCGGGAGCCGCCGGCCAGCGCCGGCTGACGCGCCCCGCCGACGAACGTGGTCAGGGCCACGTAGCCCTCGGGGGCACGGTTCGGAAAGAGGGTGGAGGAGAAGATGGTGCCGAGGATCGGACGCCGCTCCCGCTCCGGGATCAGCAGGCCGAACCCGTCCAGCGGATGGTCGATCGCGGTGCGGGCGTAGAGGCTGACCACCGAGGCGATCGGCGGATACTCGATGCCGGCCAGCGCGCGCGCGCCCTCGTGATCGAACGGATCGATCAGCGCGGCGGCGGTTGCCGCGTCCGCGGCGATGATCACGCGGCGCGCCTCGATCGTCTCCCCTCCGACGAAGACGCGCCATCCCTCGCCGGCCGGCTCGATGGAGCGGACCGGCGCGCCGAGCAGCAGGCGGTTCCGCCAGCGACGGGCGATCTCGCGCGGCAGCGTCTCCATCCCCTCGGCGAACGCCGCCAGGCGGGACGAGCGACGGGGCTCCCCTTTCTTGCGGGACTTTCTGGCGGCGCGGGCGCGGGCCAGCATGCCGCGGATCAGCCCGCCATGCTCGGCCTCGAGCGTGTGGAGCCTCGGGAACGCGTGGCGCATCGAAAGCTGCTCGGGACGTCCGGCATAGACGCCGGAGACGAACGGGCTCACCGCGTAATCGAGCACCTCGCGGCCGAGCCGGCGCTCAACGAACGCGGCCACGCTCTCCTCGGTCCCGGCCGGCGCGGCCGGCACGAAGAGCTCGCGCAGCATCCGGAGCTTGGCCCCGGCGGTGAACAGAGGGGTGGCGAGGAACGCCTTCGGTCCGGTCGGAACCGGGATCAGCCGTCCCCCGCGCATCACGTAGCGGTTGGACGCGGCCGGATCGGCGGTCAGCAGCTCCTCGGTCAGCCCGAGATCGGCGATCAGCTCATCCAGCTCCGGCGCGTTCATCTGCACGGAGTTCGGGCCGGTCTCGACCAGCGCGCCGAGCTCGTTGCGGTACGAGCCGATCACGCCGCCGAGGCGGCTCTCGCGCTCCACCAGGAGCACATCGACGCCGGCGCGGGCCAGCCAGTGAAGTGCCGCCGCCCCGGAGATGCCTCCGCCGACGATGACCGTATCAACGCTTCTGTTCACGATGGGAAGTCTCGCTCTCCTGTGATCCTTCGAGCTCTCCGGCCAGGCGCTCCTCGACCACGTCGGCCAGGGCGCCGATGAAAGCCGGCGTATCGTTCAACGCGTACATCACCTCGTACTTGCCGATCCCCGCCTCCGAGGCCACGTGCCGCAGCTCGATATCGAGCTCGTGGAGCGTCTCGATATGATCGGTCACGAAGGCGATCGGCACCACCAGCAGCGTCCGTACCCCCTCGGCCCCGAGCCGGGCCAGCATGTCCTGCGTGTAGGGCTCGAGCCACCGGACCGGGCCGACGCGGCTCTGGAAGGAGAGGTGATGCGGATAATCGTTCCCGCGGGCGGCCATCACCGCCGCCACGCTCGCGGCGATCTGCCCCGAGTAGGGATCGCCGGCCTCGACGTCCGCGATCGGCGTGCCATGGGCGGAGAAGAGCAGATGCAGCCCCTTGCGCTCCTCCGGGGTGAACCGGTCGCGCAGCGTGGCGTCGATCCGCTCGTTGATCGAGGCGATGTAGGCCGGGTGCAGGTGATAGTCCTGAATCTCGAGGGCGCGGAATCCGCCGCCGTAGCGCTCCCGGTTCAGACGGTGCCACTCCTTGAAGCTCGAGCCGGTCGTGGTCCGGGAGAATTGCGGATAGAGCGGAAGGAGCACCACGTCGCCGATCCCCTCGGCGCGGAGCTGATCGGCGGATTCGGCGGTGAACGGATGCCAGTAGCGCATGCCGAGCTTGACGGTGATCTCGGCGCGGCCGGCCAGCCTCCGCCCGAGCTCCGCGCTCAGGGCGCGCGCCTGCTCCTCGGTCCGCTCCAGCAGCGGAGACTTTCCGCCGATCATCTCGTAGTTCGGCCGCACCTGCGGGGTCCGGCGCCGGGCAACGAACTCGGCGAAGAGCCGCCGGGGAAACAGCCGGTCGAACGGAGGCGGAAGGGGGATCCGGATGATCTCGGGATCGAGAAAGAGATTGGTCAGAAAGGGACGGATCGCATCGAGCGACGTCGGGCCGCCGAGGTTCAGTAGTATAACGCCGATCTTTCGCATAGCTTCTCCCACGGAATTCCCCGCCGAGCCGACCGGTCATCGGCCTCACCGCGAGGAGATATGCTCTCCCGATCGGTCGTCGACGGCATCGCCGGTACGGAACGTCGTCGAGCCCCGGAATGTTCCCGGGTCTGGAGGGGGGACGATCGATGGCATGGAAAATAGTCAAGGACAAGACCTTCAACAGCCTCAATTTGTCAATCCCGTACCCTTCCGCATGCTGACGGCGCGCCCTTCCCGACCCCTGATCCGAATCATCTCCGCCTATTTCGAGCGACGGGCTCATGGGACTTTTCACGCGATCCGCGTCCGCGGCCTCGACCGGCTCCGCCCCTGGAGCATCGACGCCCCGCCGGATGGCGACGGCATCGGCCCCCTGATCATCGTGGCCAACCACACCTCCTGGTGGGACGCGGCGATGCCGATCATCATCTCCCACCGTATCCTCGGTCACGACGTCTATGCTATGATGACGCTCCCGGAAGTGGAGGCGCATCCCTTTTTTCGTCGCGTCGGCGCCTTCTCGATCGACCGGGCGAATCCCCGCTCGGCGATGCGCTCGATCGAGTACGCGGCCTGCCTGATGGCCGGGCGGCGGCGGGTGATCTGGATCTACCCGCAGGGGGAGATCGTCCATGGCGAGAGCCGTCCGATCCGCTGTCAGAGCGGCGCGGCGCGTCTGGCCGCGCGGATCGCCCCCTGCACGATCATACCGGTCGCCTTCCGCTACGAGCTCTTCCGGGAGGAGCGCCCCGGCGGCTGGATCAGCGTCGGGGAGCCATTCCGGCTGCCGGCCGGGGAGCGGATCCACGCCCGGGAGCTCAACCGCGAGATCGAGAGGGCGCTCACCGCGGAGGTCGACCGGCTGCGCGACGACATACTGGCCGAACGGACCGAGGAGTTCGAGCTTCTGCTGAAGGGACGGATCTCGATCAACCGGCAATGGCGGCGCGCCAAGCGGATCGCGCGAAGGATCACGGGAAGAGGGGAATAGCGGCACATTTCCGAAGGATATCGCTACTTCAAGGGTCCCGGCGGCTTCTCCCGGACGATGTTCCTTGTTAGATTCGGGTCCCCCGACACGTCCATTTCTCCGATCCGGCATGCTCTTCTATCTGGCGGTTCCGTTCGTCATACTGGTCACGCTCTACTACGCGATCGTCTCCATCGTGGCCGCGCGGCTCGATTCCAGCGGCAAAAGCTACCACACGCTGATGCGGCAGTGGTCGCGCGCGCTCCTCTGGCTCTTCCGGGTCAAGGTCAGCGTCAGGGGGACGGAGAACCTGGACTTCTCGAGCAACTACGTCTATCTGGCCAACCACTCCAGCTATCTGGACATCATCGCGATCGGGGCCACCCTTCCGGACGACGTCCGTTTCATCTTCAAGGAGGAGCTGGGGAAGATTCCGTTCTTCGGCTGGAGCCTCAAGTACGGTCCCTACATCCTGATCGACCGCGCCGACGCGCGCAACGCGATGGCCAGCATCGAGAAGGCCGCCTCCCAGATCCGGGAGGGAACCTCGGTGATCATCTTCCCGGAGGGGACCCGCTCGGCCGACGGGCAGATCGGGGCGTTCAAGCGGGGCGGGTTCATGCTGGCGACCAAGTCCGGGGTGCCGCTGGTGCCGGTGGCGATCGTCGGGGCGCACGAGCTGCTTCCGCGCGACACGCTGAAGGTGAAGCCGGGGCGGATCGAGGTGATCGTGGGACGGCCGATCGTGCCGAAGGGCTCGCTCAACCGGGCCGAGGAGGGGGCGCTGCAGGCGGAAGTCCGCGCCGGGATCGAGGAGCTTCTGGAGGATGGGCGCCGCGCCCGGCGGAGCCGGGGATGAGCCGGTCGGCATGTCGACCGGCACGCCGACGGGTGATAGTAGTGTCTCGGTTTGCTGATGCCTGCATTCGCAGATTTTATTAGCTATGGGGTCATAGTGTTGCCGGATCGATTGGAGGTGATTCCGAACACGTTACATGCCGCGTTCCCCCAACGATGCTGCCGACTCCATCTCTCCATGAAGGCTCAACCGTCCCGGATGCCGTAAGGTCCGGGGCGCTATTAGCGTGGTGCGGAAGCGGTTGGGCCTCCATTCCGAGCACGCTATCACCATCCACTCAGACGCCAGCAGCCCGCAACCGATCGGGCCACCTCCCGCGACGCTCCCGTACTGGTTCGACTTCAACGGATACGATCCGTCCTCGACTGCCTAGGTGATGCTCTCGCCACTGACGGAGCCGAGTGCAGCCCCCACACCACCGAACGCTCCCATACCTGTGATCTGCTCCGGGATGAGCTAGGGGTGGTGTAGGCTGAGCTGAAGGAGAGGGAAGAGAGCCAAGCTATAACCGTTATAACCTAAAGCCGCGATTCGGGCCCCGTTGGGGGATTCTGAACGGGGCCCATCTGGCATCCAAATCGCCCTAACCTGATCTTGAAAGCGCCTCGCTAACATCTTGTTAACAAGATGGCGGTCTCTTGCTAACGTGTTGTTAAGGCCATAGCGTCATATAAGTAACACACTTATATTGTGTTCGTTGCTGTTAGATCCTATGTGTTTGCAACAGGAGTGAACATGGAGAGGGATGGTGGGGGCAAGAGTTGATAAGCAGGAGTATTTAGCCATGAAGTATCCAGATCAAACCATATCAAGGCCTGTGGCTGGAAAAGAGGCAGAGCTGCTGCTGAATGCCATCGATACCGGCTCTAGCCTGACGAATCAAGATGCGCAGGATACGATTGCTCGTATCTTGGCGCGCCGTCGAAGCAGCCAGAGCACCAATGGCAAACAAACTTCCAAAGTACGCAAACATTAGCTTCGAGGCGGCGGACGTTTTGCCCTGGGCCCCTCATGTGACTTGCTCCCATGAGGGGTTTAAGTGCAACCGAAGTGACTTTAGAAATTTCTGGAAAGATGGTCGAGTCGAGCGCGACGTTCGCACCCATCTCTGTAAGTGCTGGACCATCACACACGGCGATCAACCTTCCCTGGTAGCGTACATCACCTTACAGGCTGACGAGTTGGAGGTTGCGCATAAGCTTCTATCTGACGAAAGCGTCCCCTACCGCACATTCCCCGCTGTCAAGATTGGTCTCCTCGCTGCGGATCACCGCGCTAAGCGCTCCGGAACCCGGTTGGTCGATTGGGCCCTAGAGTATATCGCAACGGAAATAGCTCCAATGATAGGTGTGCGGTTCGTTACCGTTGATGCTCTCTACGATCCTAATGACTCGAATGAGCCCGCTGACGCAACGACCTTCTATCAGAAGTTCGGCTTTAGGTTTGCTGACCCTGATGAACCATTACCTCCCCCTCAGCCCCATAGAACGATGTACTTCGATCTCAAACCTCTCATTGAGGCGATTGAGGCGGAGGGTGGGGAGTAACCCGCTGCCTCACGCCACCAACCCCCACGATTGTTTCTTCCCCCGCACTTCGGTAAGTTTGCCCCCCTATCCACGCATGGCGCCGTTCCACCCGACTCGGGGGGAGCGGAACGCCGGCGAACCGACTTCTCTATTTGACTGAGTCCGAACTCCCTCGATGAGCATCGAACTGACCCTTTTCCTGATTCTCGGGATCATGGCGGCGGCCAGCGCATTGGCGGTCATCACGCGGAAGAACCCGATCTCGGCGAGCATGTTCCTGGTGATGCACTTCATCTCGCTGGCCGGGCTGTACCTGACGCTCCACGCCCAGTTCATGGCCGCGATCCAGATCCTGGTCTACGCCGGGGCGATCATGGTGCTCGTGGTCTTCGTGATCATGCTGCTGAATCTCGGCCGCGAGGAGTCGCTGGGCGATGCGATCACCTCCCGCCAGGGCTTCGGCGTGGCCGGGGCGATCCTGCTCGGCAGCGCCATCATCTTCGGTCTCACCCGGAGCAGCTACGGCAGCCCGGTCAACGCCCGTTTCATCGAGAACGGCAAGATCGAGACGATCGGCAAGGCACTCTTCACGACCTACGTCTTCCCCTTCGAGATGATCTCCCTGGTGCTGCTGGCCGCGGCCGTCGGCGCCGTGGTGCTGACCAAGCGCCATATCGATTGATCCTTCCGGGGATCGTTCCCTCCGGAGATCTCCCCCGCCGGGAGCTCCCTCCGGAAGCGGCGTTCCGGAGCGGATTCTCCGAGAGACAGCTTCCCTTCCACTCGTAGCTGGATTGCGATCCGTATGCAGTCGATTTCCATAGAATATTACCTGATCCTGAGCGCGGTGGTCTTCCTGATCGGCGCGGTCGGGGTGGTCACGCGTCGTAACGCGATCATCATCTTCATGTGCGTCGAGCTGATGCTCAACGCCGTCAACCTGACGCTGGTCGCCTTCAGCCAGTATCTGGGTGACATGGCCGGCCAGATCATGGTGCTGCTGGTGATGACCGTCGCCGCGGCCGAGGCGGCCGTGGGGCTGGCGATCGTCCTGGCGCTGTTCCGGAACAAGCAGACCGTCTACCTCGACGAGGTGAACCTGCTGAAGTGGTAGCCCCACGTCGGTGACATCGCCGCCGCGTCGCCATGACCGCGGCCTCGCGCGCGACCGTGGCGGCTGGCTCGCCGCGATCGCATCCGTCCGACAGATTCGCGCGGCCGGCCTCCCGGCCGGCCGCCGGCATATTCCATCCCTTCCCCAGATGACCGACCCCGCCGACATCCGACGCCAGCCGCAGCCGGTCTGGCGCCGTCGCGGGCTCCGCGCGGTCGTTCTCCTTCTCATTCTCGGCGTCTCTCTCTGGTACACGCTCGGCAAGCTCACCTGGGGTGACCTCATCTCCGGCATTTCGCGGGCGAACCCGGGCTGGATCGCCGCGGCCGTGGCGGTGACCTTCGCCGCTCACCTGGCGCGCGCCGTCCGCTGGCGCTACCTGATCGTCGACGGAGCCTCGATCGGCCTGATGAACGCCTTTTCGGCGACCGTCATCGGCTACATGATGAACAACCTGATCCCGCGCAGCGGCGAGCTGGTGCGCCCCTACGTGCTGGCCCAGCGGGAGAACCGCCCCTATGCCCCGCTGCTGGCGGCCGTAGCGGTCGAGCGGGTGCTCGACATGCTGACGCTCATGGCGGTCTTCCTGCTGATGCTCCTGCTGCTGCCGGGGCGGGTGGCCGAGCTGATCCCGGGATACACGCCGAGGGAGATCCTCGTTAAACTCGCGCTCCCGATCGTTGTCCTGGTGGCTGCGCTGGTCGTGGTGGCCCGCACCGGAATCGGTCAGCGTCTGCTGAGGTCCGTTCAGCACCGACTTCCCCCGTCGATCACCGCGCGACTCGAGGCGATCCTCCTCGGATTCAGTCAGGGGATCACCCTTCAGGGGAGCCGCGGCGCGCTCCTGAACATCTTCTGGACGATCGCGATCTGGACCGGCTACTGGCTCTCGGTCTGGTTCGGCCTGCTCGCCTTCGGCCTCGACGGAAGTGCCGGACTCGGTCCGGCCGATGCCCTGACGGTGCTGGGGGCCACCGCGGTCGCCACGGCGATCGCGCCGACGCCGGGGGCGCTCGGCCTCTATCACGCCGCGGCGCAGGCGACCCTCGTGGGAATCTACCGCGTCCCGGTCGCCACGGCGGCCGCCTTCGGCGTGGTGACCCACGGCGCCCCATACCTGGCGATCATCGTCGTCGGGCTGCTGCTCGGCATCCGGGAGCGGCGCTCCGTGCTCGACGCGCTCCGCGGCGAGCGTCGGGACGGCGCCGGGGAGATGCCCGCCGCCGGTTCGGCGGATCGGGCGGAGACCTCCGGACAAAGCACCATGGAGCGCGCGACCATCGGCGGGCCGGCAACCGGCGGGCCGGCAACCGGCGGGCCGGCAACCGGCCGCGAGGACGCGCGTTAGAACGGCCGCCGGAGCGCCCCGAACGGGGTGACCGGAGCCCTCGAAATCGATGTCGGAACGGGCAATCGGAGCGCGCGGAAGCGCGGCCGGGCGCCCCCTTGGTCCGCGCCATGCCCCTGGTCCGGATGACCAGGAATTTGATTGCCCCTATGACGGGGATACCGATATATTGGCACATTACGATCAGATGGAGCCCCGACAATGATGCCTCCGGAGAGCATGCCGAACGACCCGAACGGATATCACGACGGTAGCGGCCTTTCCCCCTACGGCCACGCCAATGGTAATGGCAACGGTAACGGCAGCGCCAACGGCGACGCATACACCAACGGCACGCGCGTGCAACCGATGCAGGTGCAGCGCGAGCAGCAGGTCTTTGAGCTCAACCGCCAGCGCATGGCCGAGAGCGAGGAGCGGAGCCGTCTCAGCTTTCTCGACTATCTGGCCCTCATCTGGCGCGGCAAATGGGTGATCCTCGCCTGTCTGCTGATCGCCGGCGTCGGCTCCGCCTTCTATACCTATTCGCTCCCCTTCGTCTACGAGTCGTCGCTGCAGATCACCGTCAACGAGCGTGACGAGTCGATCGAGCCGATCCTCGGCGGCGGCGGCGGATGGCAGTCCCCGGGACGCCAGCTCCAGAAGGAGCTGCAGGTGTTCACCTCGCGCCCGATCGTGGAGAAGACCGCCCGCACCATGATCGCCCGCCGCTTCCTCGATACCACCAGCCGCGACTCGGTGATCCCGATGATCGCCTCGGCCGAGCTGGAGATGAAAAAGAAGAAGCGGAATCTCTCCCCGGAATCGCGGTACAGCTTCGTGATGGACCGGCTCTTCCGCGCCATCAAGAAGTCGGTGGTGGTCAAGACCGCCAAGGACGCGGACATCATCCAGGTGACCGCGCAGACCGGCGATCCGAACGAGGCGGCGCTCCTGCTGAACATCTACGCCGGCGTCTACGAGACCGACAACCGCCTGCAGAACCGCTCCAAGGCCAAGTCGGTCAAGGAGTTCGTCGAGGAGAAGCTCCGGAGCACCGGGGACTCGCTCGGCCGCCAGGAGGTGGAGCTCAAGAACTTCCAGCAGACCCACCGGATCATCGGCCCCGAGCTGCAGACCGGCGACCTGGTCTCCTCCAAGTCGAAGCTCGATCAGGACGCCAACCAGGCCCAGATCCAGATCTCGACCGTCTCGCGCCGTCTGAACGAGTATCGCGCGCAGCTGAGCGGCATCGACAGCACCTTCTCGATGGAGGTGGCCTCATCCTCCTCGAAGGTGATCGAGGGGATGCAGGCGCAGATTGCCAACCTCTCGGTGCAGCGCCAGATGGTGATCACCAGCAACCCGCCGCGCGCCAGCGAGGTGTGGTACCAGAACATGCTCAAGAGCCTCGAGAGCCAGATCGCCGACCTGAAGGCGAAGCTGGACGTGGAGGTCTCCAAGGCGAAGAATTCCCGTCTGGGGGCCGTGCAGGCCACCGGCGGCAGCGATCCGACCGGCGCGCTCAACACGCTGCGCCAGAAGATCTTCGAGGAGGAGATCAACCTCCAGGCGCTCCGCGCGCAGCTGGCGGCGATCAACCAGGCACGCTCGGAGATCGAGCAGCGCCTGGCCAGCATCCCGGAGCAGAGCCTCGGAATGGAGCGGATCAAGCGCGAGAAGGAGGGTCTGGAGAAGATCTATCTCCAGCTCAACGACGAATACAACAAGAAGGTGCTCGAGGAGCAGTCGGTCTTCTCCAACGTCCGGATCATCGATCCGGCGCAGCCGGACCGCAAGCCGATCAGCCCGAACCGGATCGCCAACATCATCACCGGCTCGGTGGTCGGCTTCGCCATCGGCGTCGGCATCGTGCTGCTGATCGCCTTCACCGACACGACGGTGCACTCGCCGGACGACCTGCAGAAGAACGGCTTCACCGTGCTCACGGCGATCCCGCTGATCCCGGAGGATCTGCTGCTGCAGCCGGAGGCCGAGGGGGAGGAGGCCAAGAAGCTCTCGCCCCACATGATCAGCCATATCGCGGCCCGCTCGCCGATCGCCGAATCGTACCGCTCGCTCAGAACGGCGGTGAGCTTCGCCTCGATCGAGAAGAAGATCCGCCTGATCCTGGTCACCAGCTCGGTGCCGCAGGAAGGAAAGTCGACGACCTCCTCGAATCTCTCGATCGTGATGGCCCAGAGCGGCAATCGCACGCTCCTGGTCGACTGCGACCTTCGCCGTCCGATCCTCCACTCGATCTTCGGGCTCCACAAGGAGCCGGGGCTGGTCAACTGCCTGGTCGAGAACTCCACGCTCGACGAGTCGATCGTCCCCAGCGGCATCCCGAACCTCTGGCTGCTCCGCTCCGGCTCGATCCCGCCGAACCCGTCGGAGCTGCTCGGCTCGCACCGGATGATCCAGTTGCTGGAGGATCTGAAGGATCGCTTCGACACGATCATCCTCGACTCACCGCCGGTCGGCGCCGTGACCGACGCGGTGATCCTCTCGACCGTGGTCGACGCCACGATCGTCGTCGTGCGCGCGCATCAGACCAAGCTCGAGTTCCTCCAGCGCACGCACGAGGATCTGGAGCGGGTGTTCGTTCCGCCGCTCGGCGTGGTGCTCAACGACTTCAACGCGTCGCAGAGCTACGGCTACGGTGGCTACAAGTACTACCACTACTACAAGTACTACAGCTACTACGGCCAGGGGGAGGACAAGTACGGCCGGAAGCGCCGCAGCTCGAAGAAAGAGACCGAAGACGTCGCATAGCATCGTGACTCAGCCGCGCCGGTGGCCGGCTCCGCGTGATCAGGGGAAAGTGTTTTACCTTGTACGGAGCCGGCCACCGGTCGCATTCTTGCCGCCGTTTCCAGGTGGTCGCGCGCGCCGGCATGCCGGCCGACACGAGCAGCACGCAGCAGCCGTGAAGCGCGCGCCGAAGCCCCGCCGGCAAGCCGCGCGGAGGCCGGCCACCGCGGCGGGATGAACGCCAGGACCACGTCTCAACTCATCGTTCATCGACAGTTCGTATTCCTGTTCGCTTCAAGGAGGCCTGAGGTATTCGAGTCTTGCTACCGCTTCTCATCGTACTTTCACGCGCTCGCGTCGATCGCCCGTCCGGTCGATGACCGCCGGTGACCCAAGGTCGGTGACCTCTGGTCGACAACCGATGGTCGGAGACTCCGGTCGATGGTCGACTGCGGACGATCTCGTCCGCGCGCGTGATCCGGGCCCGGAAGCGGCCCATGCCGTATCCGCGGCACACCGATGGCATACGTCCGAGCGCCACGATCCTCGCGGCCGCCCGACGCCGCCGGCCGCGGGAACGACGCTTCCCATGCCGTCCGCGATGAGATGCCGGACCACGCGCAAGCCCTAACGCACGCCATCGTGCGGTTGCGCGCGGACCGCCGGCCGGAACATGCATTCCGGCACACCCGGTCACGACGCGAGCACAGTTACTCGTCATGCCCTCGAAACTCGTCTTGAGCACCAAGAATACTTTCGTTGCCGCCGCGCGCCGCGCGGTGCTCCGATTCCCGCATCGCATCGCGCCGGACGCCCGCCGGCTCGACCGAGGCACGTCCGGCTCGCCGATCGGCGCTCCGGCGCGCGTCGCCGGGCCGGTCATCGCTGGGCCGGTCATCGCTGGGCCGGTCATCGTCGGCCTGCGTCTGTGCGGCGCGCTCCTGGCCGCGTGGATGCTCGCCTCGGCTCCGGCCGCGGCGCAGTCGGATTCCACGTCCCGCCCGGAGAATCCCGAGCAGATCCCCGTTCTGCCGAGAGTTCCCCTCTCCCCCTTCTCCCCCGCGCTCCCCGATAACGCCTACCGGCACTCGGTGCAGTTCGACACCAGCTCCAACACCGTCGAGATCTACGAGAGCCTCTTCGGCAGTCCCCTCGGCCAGCCGCGCATCATGTCGCTGGACGACTTTCTGGCCGAGCGCCAGCACGAGCAGGAGCGCCGGATGTGGGAGGATCGCGCCCGCGCCTATCAGCTCAACACCGCCCCGCGCGACGCCAAGGACGACCTGGAGAAGATCATCGGCAAGGGGACCTCGATCGATATCCCGATCCCGCAGAACCCGATCTTCTCGATCTTCGGCGCCCCGACGATCAGCATCAACGTGAACGGCTCGGTCAACGTGAGCGCCGGGTGGCAGTGGGACAACAACAACCTCACCTCGATCGACGCCCGCGGCTCAACGCAGTCGGCCCCGTTCTTCAATCAGAACATCCAGGTCGCGGTCTCCGGCAAGGTCGGCGACAAGCTGAAGCTCAACGCGGACTTCGACACGCAGAACACGCTCGACTTCCAGAACCAGCTGAAGATCGCCTTCGGCGGCGGCCCCGAGAGCGATGACGACATCATCCAGGGGGTCGAGGCCGGCAACGTGCAGCTGCAGACGCCGAGCACCCTGATCGGCGGCAGCCAGACCCTGTTCGGCGTCAAGTCCAGCTTCAAGTTCGGCCCCCTCTTCCTCACCGCCATCGCCTCGCAGAAGCGCGGCGAGCGGAAGACCGTGACCGTCAACGGCGGATCGGTCAAGACGCAGGTGACGCTCAAGCCCTATCAGTGGGCGCCGAACCACTTCTGGCTGGACACGACCTACATCCCCTTCTACGATCAGTTCTTCAGCAGAACGCCGCCGGCCGCCTCGCCGGACATGCAGCCGTACAACGTGAAGGAGATCGAGGTCTACGAGCAGGTGAAGGAGGGATCGGTGCCGGGGCAGTTCAAGGCGATCGCCTACGCGGATCTGCCGCAGCTCCCCTCCAACCGCGGCCTGTACGAGGATTCCTTCCGCTCCACCGCCGTCAGCTCCATCTCCGGCTCGGTGCAGCGCGGACAGTTCATCCGCCTGGATCCGAAGCGCTACGAGTTCGACCGGCAGCTCGGCACCCTCACGATCAAGTCGCTCCAGCCGGACAAGATGTACGCGGTCGCCTACCGGACCAACGTGTCGACCTACGGCGAGCTGTCGAACACCCGTCCGGATTCCAGCTCGACCAACTCGACGATCGCGGTGTTGAAGCTGGTCTACGTCAGCAACATGCAGCCGAGCTTCACCACGCTCTGGCGCCGGCAGATGAAGAACATCTACCAGCTCCAGGGGGTGCGCAACGTGGACCTGGCCAGCTCGATGATCCGGATCACCTACGGCGTGCCGCCGGATACGAGCGAGGCGCTCAAGATCTCCGGCAGCCCCCGCCTGGTGACGATCCTCGGCGTCGACCGCCTGAACAGCGCCAACGAGGCGCGCCATGACGGAGTGTTCGATATCCGCTCCCCCTATTTCTTCGATCCGTCGAGCGGCGAGATCATCTTCCCGTCGGTCGAGCCGTTCCGCAAGGGGCTGCTGGCATCGCCGGAGCTCGGGGCCAGCGCCTCGCAGTACGTGCTCAACGCGATCTACGACCTGACGCCGACCGAGGCGCAGCGCGATCCGCTGGTCAGCCGCTACACGATCGCCGGCGACATCGCCGGCACCGGCGGCAGCAAGATCTCCCTCGGCGCCTTCAACCTCGCCCCGAACTCGATCAAGGTCTCGGCCAACGGCGAGCTGCTCCGCGAGGGGCTCGATTACCGCGTCGACCCGGTCTTCGGCGAGGTGACGCTGATCTCCCCGAAGGCCAACAGCGCCACCGGCAACCTCGTGGTCGAGTACGAGCAGAACGATTTCTACACGGTGGCGCAGAAGACCCTCCTCGGGCTGCGCGCCGACTACGATCTGTTCAGCACCCGGAACCTGACCTCGAAGCTCGGCATGACGATGATGCGTTACAGCCAGAGCCTGCCGACCGAGAAGGTGCAGATCTATTCGGGCGACGAGCCGGTGACCAACCTGATGATCGGCTTCGACGGATCGCTCGAGTACAAGGCCAAGTTCCTCACCAAGGCGATCGACGCCCTCCCGTTCATCGACACCAAGGAGCCCTCCTCCCTCAGCCTTCGCGGCGAATGGGCGATGACGATGCCGAACCCGAACACCAAGGAGAGCCTGGTGGCCAGCGACGAGGGGAAGGGAGCCGCCTACATCGATGACTTCGAGTCCGGCGCCAAGCGGCAGATCCAGCTCGGACAGCAGTACACGCTCTGGCATCCGGCCAGCCCGCCGGTCGACAGCTCCATCGGCTACTCCGCCTCGGCGGCCCTTGCCGACTCGATCCGCGCCTCCTACAAGGGACTCTTCTACTGGTACAACCGCACGCCGGCCGAGACACCGACCACCGAGATCTGGCCGAACCGGAACGTCGTGGTCGGCAACCAGAAGACGCCGGTGATGGATCTGATCTTCGATCCGAACGAGCGCGGCATGTACAACTCGAACTTCGACTACGAAGCGAACTACTCCCGCGCCCCCGGCTTCCGCGACTCGGTCTGGGGTGGCATGATGCGCAGCCTCTCGTTCTACACGACCAACCTGGACGAGGAGAACATCGACTACATCGAGATCACGATGCAGGTGCCGAACGCCGACGACGTGCTCAGAAACGGCGGCAAGATGTACATCGACCTCGGCCAGATCTCCGAGGACGTGATCCCGAACCAGGAGCTCAACACCGAGGACGGCATCACGCCGAACAACTCGCAGCCGGACGACATCCTGAACGAGGGTGAGGACGTCGGCATCGACAGCCTGAGCAACGCCAAGGAGATCGAGCGCTACGGCGCGCTCGATCCGGGGGATCCCGATCCGATGCGGGACGATTTCTCCTTCACGGCCTACGGCAGCGACACCCCGTCCGACTACAAGAAGGTCAACGGCATGGAGGGGAACGTGGGGCAGGAGCGGGGTCCGTTCCCGGACACCGAGGATCTCAACGGCAACAAGAGCCTCGATCAGGACAACACCTACTTCCGCTACGAGGTGAACCTCGATCCGGACCCGACGCGCAACCCGCAGATCGTCGGCAGCGGCAACAACGGCTGGCGGCAGTACCGGATCCCGATCCGGACCAACTACCGGACCGTCGGCAACCCGTCGTTCGCCAACGTCCAGTTCGCCCGCGTCTGGTTCAAGAGCCCCTCGCCGGTGCGCGTCCGGATGGCCGAGTTCAACCTGGTCGGCTCCGACTGGCGGAACATGAACGCCGTCGTCGGCGACACCGTCCGCGATCCGAAGCTCGACATCGCCTTCGTGAACCTGGAGGACAACGCCAGCGCCCCCGACTTCTACGCGCTGCCGACCGGACTCCGCCAGGAGTACGATCCGACCAACCAGGACATTCTGAAGAACGAGCAGTCCCTCTCGATCCGGGTGAAGAACCTGGAGCGTGGCGAGGCCCGCGGCGCCGTCAGGATCCGCCCGCGCGCCTTCGACCTGTTCAACTACAAGCGGATGAAGTTCTTCCTCCACGGCGGCGGCGACATGGACGACCGTCAGATCCCGGGACAGCCGTCGAAGGTGGTGGCGTTCATGCGCTTCGGATGGGACTCGCTCAACTACTACGAGTACCGCGTCCCGCTCCTCTCCGGCTGGCACGAGCACACGATCAACTTCCCCGACCTGACCGCGATCAAGCAGCTCAGGTCCAGCGGCACCAACGGCGCCAAGCAGTTCTTCGACGTGCCGAACGGCGAGGCCGGATCGCAGTTCGCCATTCTCGGACTCCCGTCGCTCACCCGTATCCAGTTCGTGGCCTTCGGCGTGGAGAACACCGCCTACCCCGGCGCGCTCACCACCACCATGTGGGTCGACGAGCTGCGCGTGGTCGGCGCCGAGGATGCCGACGATTGGGCGGCCACGCTCGCCTTCGGGGCCAAGCTCGCCGACCTCGGCAACGTGACGGTCAACTACACCAAATCGAACCCGAACTTCCATCGACTGGAGGACCGCTTCGGCAACCGCGTGGAGTCGACCAACTGGTCGATGAACTCGGTCTTCCAGCTCGAGAAGTTCCTCCCGAACTCCTTCAAGGGATCGTCGGTACCGTTCACCTACAACCACGTCGAGAAGCTCGACAAGCCGCGCTACGTGGCCGAGTCGGACGTGGACGTGGAGGGGGCGGTGCAGCAGATCCTGGCCAAGCCGGGCGTGGGTGACGTGGAGCGGGTACGCCAGGCCGACAGCCTCCGGACCGCCACGCAGACCCTCGTGGTGCAGGACGCGTTCGCCTTCTCCAACTTCCGGCTGGCCTTCCCCGGACAGAACTGGTGGGTGCGCGACATCTTCAACCGCTTCACCTTCGGCTTCAACTACGATCAGACGCGCGAGCGCTCGCCGCTGGTCGAGGAGCGGTTCCAGTGGAACTGGGATTTCAAGGGGCAGTACTCGGTGAACATCCCGCCGAACTTCGACCTGCGCCTCTTCGGCAAGGTGCTCGACTCGGTGCCGGTGCTGAACTTCTGGAAGGATTTCCGGATCAACTTCCTGCCGAGCACCTTCACGGCGACCACCGGCGTGCACCGCGAGCGGAAGACCGAGCAGCTCCGCGATCTGCTGGAGCCGAGTCCGGTGGTGCGCGACTTCCGCGCCACGCGCGGAGCACAGTTCAACTGGCGGATGACCGAGGGAGGCATCGTCAACCTGACGACCGATTACTCCCTGGACGCGCGAAGCCTGCTGACGAACCTGGAGACCGATTCGCTCGGCCGGCAGCGGGGCTCGGGGGAGATCACGCGCGACCTCTTCTTCAACGAGGGACGCCTGTTCAACTTCGGTCTGGACAACGACCTGGCGCAGTCGATCACCTTCAACACGCGGCCTCGGATCCCGTTCATCCCGGATATCGACCGGTACGTGACCCCCTCGGCCCGCTACAAGGTGACCTACAACTGGCAGGATCAGCTCTCCCCGACGATCGGCCTCGGCAGCTACACCAAGTCCGCGCAGTGGAGCAGCACCTCCACACTCGGCCTGGACGTGCGCCTGCGCCAGATCGGCAACATCCTCTTCGGCGAGGGACCGAACGGACGGACCAAGCCGGACAGCGTCTCCGAGGGGGCGCTCACCTCGATCCTCCGGTATCTGATCAAGATCCCGATCCTCGACTTCGAGACGATCCGGTTCCAGTACAACCAGAACAACGGCTCGAAGAACCCGGGCGTGGTCGGCTCCACCGGCATCTCGAACCTGTGGGGACGCAGCCTCCTGTTCCGCTCGGAGTCGCCGGACTTCGGTCCGGGCGCCGCCTACCAGCTCGGACTCACCTCCGACCCGCACGGCACGCTCGACTTCGGGCTCAAGTCCGGCTTCCCCTTCGTCAGCGTCACCGAGCATCAGGGCATCCGCGCCCCGAACATCTACGTGCAGGACAACTACAGCCAGAAGAACACGCTGACGGCCAGCACCGAGCGCGGACTCTGGCCGGGGGCCTCGCTGAGCCTGAACTGGAGCGTCGACTGGGGCTACAACAACAACTACTCGGTGACGACCAACGCCAACGGCTTCATCGACTCGATCTCGACCCCGCTGCTGACCGGCAACGTGAGCAGGACCTACCTGAGCCTGCCGGACCTCTTCTTCATCAACGTGTTCCACAACGACATCGAGGGGGTGGTCGACGAGTACCGTCGCCGGAAGGACGAGCTGGCGCCGCCGGTGCTGGCCGGCAACACGGCGGCAGACTCGGCAGCCTACAGTCTGGTGGCGCGCGCCTACAACCAGCGCCTGACCTCGCTGCAGTCCGAGGTGTTCGAGAAGCAGCTGGAGGCGTTCAACTGGCTGCCGGGTGATATCGGCCGCTACCTGCCGCGGATGAACTGGAACTTCCAGTGGAACGGGCTGGAGAAGCTGCCGCTGATCAGCGGCTGGGCGCAGAGCGTCTCGCTCCGGCACGCCTACATCGGCAAGTACAGCCGGAACTACCGCGCCTCCGACGAGGGGGAGGTGCCGGAGACGCAGACGGTCACCCGCGGCTTCCAGCCGCTGGTCCAGCTGACGATCACCGGCAAGCCTGATGTGTTCAAGGGAACGGCGACCGGGTCGATCAGCTACAACTCGACCACCGACTTCGCGCTGGTGGCCGCCGCGCGGGCGGAGGTGTCGCAGGAACTGAAGAACGAGATGCAGGCGCAGTTCAGCTATCAGCGCCGCGGTCTCAACTTCCCGATCTTCGGGCTGAACCTGAAGAACGACATCGAGTTCTCCCTCACCTTCAGCTACAGCCGGAACAACCGGAAGCGGTTCAACCTGGTCGACTTCACGCCGGACGGCAACAACGACGGCTCGACCCGCCTCAGCTTCCGCCCGAGCGCGCGCTACTCCCTGTCGAACACCGTGACCGCCTCGGCGTTCGTCAGCTACGACGCCACGATCCCGGACGCCGAGGGCTCGCGCGACATCAAGCGGAGCACGACCAAGGTCGGCGTCGATATCCGCGTCGGCATCTCCGGAGGACGATGAAGAGAATGGGGAATGATGAACGCGGAATGCGGAACCAGGAGATGGCGGCGCATCGTGGAACCGCCGCCACACCGGCCGGCGTCCGGACGCCGCGTCCGAACGCCCCGGCATGATCCGGGCAGCGCTCGACGGAACGACGACACATCGCGGGGGCGCTCGAGGCACGAGCGCCCCCGTTCGTTTTTATGCCAACTCCGTCCTCCGCGATCCGCCCCGCGCGGCCGCCACGCCGGCTGAGACGACGATTCCGGTAAGGTTCTCCCTTCGACCGTGTCCGGTTATCGAACGGAACGTATCTTGGCGGGCTCGCCTCCGGCCGCCGCGCGAGGAGCATGACGTGGTGGAAGCAGCGATCCCGACGCGGTCCATGATCATTCTGAGCAGCTACCCTCTCGACGAGGAGAACAACCGGCGGATAGCCGAGGCGGCCGCGGCCGTCGGAGGCACGTTCATCCCGGCTCCGGAGGAGCGGGAGCGGATCATCGAACAGGTCGAGGAACGGATCGCCGAGGCTGACGTCCTACTCGGTGGCAGGCTGACCGCCGAACAGTTCGCGCGCGCCGCCAGGCTCCGCTGGATCCACGTACCGTGGGCCGGCGTGAACTCCCTGCTGCAGGTGGAGTCGATCGCGCGAAGCGGCATCACGATCACGAACTCCTCCGGGGTGATGAGCGACGCGGTGGCCGACCAGACGCTCGGGCTGATGCTCGCCCTGGTCCGCGATCTCCCGCGCCAGATCCTCGCGCAGCGGGAGCGCCGCTGGGAGAAATATCCCACCGAGAGTCCCCGACGCGGCATCCTCCGCGGCCGCGCGCTCGGGATCATCGGCCACGGCGCCATCGGCGCGGCCGTGGCGCGGCGGGCGGCCGCCTTCGGCATGCGAATCATCGTGCTTCGGAGAGACGCCTCGGCCGAGACTCCCGGCGCCGACCTGGTGCTCGATCCGACCGGACTCGAGCGGCTCCTGGAGGAGGTGGACATCCTGGTGCTGGCAGCGCCGCTGACCGACGGAACGCGCGGGATGATCGGAGCCGGGGAGCTCCGCCGGATGAAGCCCGGCGCCTATCTGGTCAACATCTCCCGAGGCGCGCTGGTGCGCGAGGGGGAGCTGATCGAGGCGCTCCGCGACGGAGCCATTGCCGGCGCCGCGCTCGACGTGTTCGAGACCGAGCCGCTGCCGGAGAGCTCCCCGCTCTGGGAGATGCCGAACGTCATCGTCACGCCCCACTCGGCCGGCGGATTCCGCGGCTTCGGCCGCGCGGTGACCGATCTGTTTCTGGAGAACCTCCGTCGGTTCTCGGCGGGGGAGCCGCTGGAGAACCTGGTCCGGCCGGAGGCTGGCTACTGATCCCCGCGGCCTGAGGCCGGACATTGCATCAACGATTTCCGCAGCATTCAACCGCGCGCCCCGGCCATCGGCCGATCCGGTTCCCTCGATCCGATCGAACCGATTCGACCGCGCCGGCCAGCGCGCGCCACACGCGTCGTTCCCCACGCTCCGGAGCCGCCGCCGGCGGTGCTCCCGGACGGGCGCATCAACACGAGCCGTCGATCACGTGAAGAGTATCATCCGTCAGTCGCTCCTTCCGCTGCTGGCCCTGCTGGCCGGCTGCACCCAGGTTCAGCGCGAGCCGCGGCCCGAGGCCGATGCCGGCCGTCCCTCCCCGACCCCAGCCACGTCCGGCACCGCCGCGGGCACCGCCGGCGGCGCGGTCACCACCGGCGCGCGCGCCGATGCCGGCGCCGCGCAGACGCCCCCCTGGAACTTCATGTCCCTCTCCACCGGCGGGGTCGATCCCTTCCTCCAGGCGCACCCGAGCTACGACGGACGCGGCGTGCTGGTGCTGATCTTCGACACCGGCGTCGACATGGCGATCACCGGCCTGGGATCAACCAGCACCGGCGCCCCGAAGGTGATCGACGCGCGCGACTTCTCCGGCTCCAACACCGTCACGTTCCAGCGCGCGGCCATCTCCGGCACCGAAAGCGACAGAAGCACCATGGTCGGCGGGCTCCGCCTTCATCATCTGGAGGCGATCACCCCGCACCCGGTCGACGGCATCTGGTACGTCGGCGCGCTGGACGAATCCCGCTTCCGCGCCTCCACCGTCCGCGACTTCGACGGCGACGGGGAGTCCAGCTCCATGTTCGGCGCCATCCTCTACCGCGCCTCCGACGGCTGGCGCGTGGCGTTCGACGCCAACGTCGACTCCAGCATGAGCGGCGAGAAATCGGTCGGCACCTATCGCGAGCGTCGCGAAACGTTCGGCTTCCTGAAAACCGGCGCCGACGGCCCGGCGCCGCTGACCGTGGCGGCGGATATCGACACCGCGGCGCATCGCGTCGGCCTGATCTACGACATGGACGGGCACGGCACGCACGTGGCCGGCATCGCGACCGGCTTCGGGATCAACGGGGAGAAGGGGTTCAACGGCGTGGCGCCGGGGGCGCGGGTGATCGCCTGCAAGATCGCCAACGACACCGCCAAGGACAACACGACCACCGGCAGCATGAAGCGCGCCTACCTCTGGGCCGCGCATCTGGCCGATTCGCTGGAGTCGGGAAGGACGCCGGTAGTGGTCAACATGAGCTTCGGCATCGGCGCCGCCTACGAAGGGAAGGCCGATATCGAGCGCTTCCTCGACACGCTGCTCCCCTCGCATCCGAACCTCTACGTGGTCACCTCCGCCGGCAACGAGGGGCCGGGGATCTCCACCGTCGGCATTCCGGCGGCCGCCTCCCGCGTGATCACCGTCGGCGCGCTCCTGCCGCGCGGCATCGGCCGCGACACCTACGCTGCGGCGCTCGACCAGGATATCATCTGGAACTTCTCCTCCCGCGGCGGCGAGGTGGACAAGCCGGACGTGCTGGCGCCGGGAACGGCCGTCAGCACCATCACCCGCTTCTCCTTCGATGCCCGGCTGAGCGGCACTTCCATGGCCAGTCCCTACGCGGCCGGCGTGGTGGCGCTGCTGCTGAGCGCGCTCCGGCAGGAGGATTCCACCTGGATGCCGACGCAGGCGCTCGTGCGCCGCGCGCTCCGGAGCTCCGCCCATCCGCTGGCCAGCTACGCCGCCATCGAACAGGGAGGTGGGGTGATCGATGTCGGCCGCGCCCACGAGCTGCTCCGGCGCTGGCATCGCGGCGGCTTCGCCGCCGACCTTCAGGAGTACGTGATCTCCACGCAGTCCCCGAATTATCCCGACGGACGTGGCCCGACCGCCTTCTGGCGCAGCGGCTACGTTCCCGGCGACGACTGGCGGCAGACCTTCACCGTGGCCCGCGCGGTCCGCGCCGGCGGCGATCCCGATTTCTTCCGCGCCTACACGCTCGAGTCCACCGATCCTTGGATGAAGCCGCTGCAGGGGGTGGTCTACATCAAGGGCTCCTCCTCCACGCAGGTGGATGTGATCTACGATCGCGACCGGATGAAGGAGCCGGGGATCTACTCCGGACGCATCACGGCGCGGCGCGCATCGGCCGGCGGCGAGGCCGCGCGCGAGGATGTGGAGTTCGAGCTGACCAACACCGTGATCGTCCCCTACCGCTTCGCGCAGGAGAAGAACTACACGGTCACGACCCCGAGCTACCGGCTGCCGGCCGGCGGCTACCGGCGATTCTTCTTCGCTCCTCCCCCGGGCGCAGCGTCGCTGGCGTTCACGCTGAGCGTGCCGAAGGATTCCCGCGCCAACGTCAGCGGCTGGATCATGGACCGCAACGGCTACACCGTCAACTACCTTCCGCGCGTGAAGGGGAGCGAGCGGACCGAGGGAACCAACACGGTCCCGGTCGCCGATCTCGGCGCGGGGGTGATCGAGGTGGTGGTGCAGGCCGAGGCGTTCGAGGGACGGGGCGACTCCTCGGAGTTCTCCCTGGCCGTGGCCGCCCAGATGCTCGACGTGAAGGCGGAGGTGACCGGGACCGGGGCGGCGCAGACGCTGGCGGTACAGGCGGTCAACACCGGCAACGAGTCCTTCGACGCCGACGTCAGCTACACCATCCGCGGCTACGGCCGCACCGTCGGCGACACGCTCCGGAGCGATCTGCTGCATCGCCCGATCCGCATGGGAAAGGATGACGGCGCCATCTGGCTCACCGTCCGGTTCTCGCCGGAGAGCTACATGCGCTCGACCGACATCCTGGCCCGGATCGTCGACGCGCACGGCGCGGTGCAGGCCGAGGAGACCTTCAACAGCCCCGAGGAGAAGCTCTTCCTGCCGAACTTCGATCGTGACACGGCCACCTACGCGCTGGAGATCATCTTCGGCGCGGCCAACTTCGAGCCGCATCCGCCGATCCCGGTCGAGATCGTCGAGGAGCATGTCCGCTCCGGCGATCCGAAGCCGCTCGCCTCGCTCGGGGGCACCGAGCTGGTTCCGTACGTGCCGCGCGGCTACCTCACGAAGCTCGGCGCGCCGATCCCCATCCCCCTCGGCTATCAGGGGCTCGGCGAGGTGACCGTGAAGCCGCGTGGACGCGATCAGGGGATCACCTTCCCCTTCCACTTCGAGCGGGGAGCGGACGCCGAGGCGCGTCCGTAGGCCGGTGCGATGCCCGCATTCGAGCATCGCATTCGAGCATCGCGCGTTTCGCATATATGAGCATCGCATCTTCTCTCCGGCGTGGCGTCGCCGGCATCGGGCGGCTTCCGCGGCATCATGCGCCGTGGAGGTGGTCAGGGTGCATCCGGCGCGGAGCGTCCGGCCCGTTCCAACATCGAACCGAACGATCATGAGCAACTTCCCGAACCGCCGGAGGGGCTTCCTCCCGCTGCTTGCCGCGGTCGCGCTCTCGACGCTCGCGCTCTCGACGCTCGCCCCCACCGGCGCGCGGAGCGAGCCGCCGGGTCCGCGGACCATCCCGCCGAAGCGTCCGGTAAACCCGGATGCCGCCAAGGGGCTCCCCTTCACGAAGATGACGCTGCCGAACGGGCTGGAGGTGATCGCCGTCGAGAACCACGGCACGCCGCTGGTCACGATCGACATCACGGTGCGCAACGGCGCGTTCACCGAGCCGAACGAGTTCGCCGGACTCTCGCACCTGTACGAGCACATGTTCTTCAAGGCCAACCGCTCGCTGCCGTCGCAGACGGAGTTCATGAAGCGGATCAGGAACCTGGGCATCAGCTTCAACGGCTATACCTCCGAGGAGGTGGTCACCTACTTCTTCACCCTCCCCTCGAAGAACCTCGATCCCGGCATGCGCTTCATGGCCGACGCCATCCGCTCGCCGCTGTTCGACAGCACCGAGCTGGTCCGCGAGCGCGAGGTGGTGCTCGGCGAGTTCGACCGGAACGAGGCGCAGCCGGATTTCGTGCTCGGCTACGCGCTCGACTCCGCCCTCTGGAATCCCTACGTCAGCCGGAAGCAGGCGCTCGGACAGCGCCAGGTGATCAAGACCGCCACGGTCGAGAAGATGCGGATGATCCAGCAGCGCTTCTACGTGCCGAACAACTCGGCGCTGATCATCTCGGGCGATCTCGATCCGAAGGGGGTGATGGAGCTGGCCACGAAGTACTTCGCCGACTGGCAGCGCGGCTCCGCCCCCTTCCCGACCTACAACCCGCCGGCCTTCCCGACGCTCGCCTCGAAGCTGGTGGTGCGCGAGGCCTCCATCCCCTACGTCGACGCCTCCCTGAACTTCCACGGCCCGAGCGTCGGCGCCGACGAGCCGGCCCCCTACCAGGCCGAGCTGCTCACGACGATGATCAACCAGCCCGGCTCCCGCCTCAAGCGCCGGCTGATCGACAGCGGCCTGGCCTCGGAGTTCCAGGTCTCCTACGACAACGCGCGCAACACCGGACTGATCCGCTTCGCGGCCAACACCGACGGACAGAACGCCCGCCGCGTGCTCGACATCATCAAGCAGGAGCTCCGCGCCATGGGCTCCCCCGGCTATTTCTCCGACGATGAGATCGCCATCGGCAAGAAGATCATCGCCGACCGTCCGCTGTTCGATCGGGACAACCCGTTCTACTTCGCGATCGGCACGCTTGCCCGCTGGTGGAGCTCCGCCTCGCTCGACTACTACACGGCCATCCCGACCAACGTCAGAAAGGTGACCAGGGATGACCTGGCCTCGTTCGTCAACCGCTATCTGGTCTCCCGTCCGTTCGTCGCCGGCATCGGCTCCGACCGGAAGACCCTCGATCAGGCACACATCACCGAGGAGGTGCTGAAATGGTGATCGCACGCACAGCTTCGATCTTCGCGGCCGCGCTGATGGGCCTGCTCGTCATGGGGCGCGCCGGCCTGGCCGCCACCGATCCTCCCGCCGGCGCCACCTCCTACACGGTCGACGGCATCACCGTGATCCAGGCCCCCTCCTCCAGCCCGCTCATCTCCGTGATCGCCGGCTTCGAGGGAGGCCTTGCCACCGGCGACGCCGACAACCCGGAGATCGGCGCGGTCGCCTCCGATCTGGTAACCTCCTCCGGCTCGGTCGACTACCCGAAGGAGGCGCTCCAGAAGTTTCTCTCCCGTACTTCGACATCCCTCTACGGCGCGGCCGGACTGCGCGACTACACCTACAGGATGACCTCCACGAAATCCAACTTCGACGAGGCCTGGAAGGTGCTCGCCTCGGTCATCCGGCGTCCGGCGTTCGACTCCTCGGAGTTCAGAACCGCCAAGGCGCGCCACCTGATCCAGGTGCAGTCCCGCTGGTCGCGGCCGGAGCGCCAGGCCTACGAGATCGCCGATTCGCTGATGACGCTGACGCACCCGGTGCTCTCCCGCCGGTCGTTTCCGCAGGACGTGGAGCGGCTGTCGATCGCGGACATCCGGAGCTACGTGAAGCGGATCTCCGAGCGCTCCCGGATGGTGCTGGTGGTGGTGGGGAACATCAGCCGCGAGGAGCTGACGCGGAAGCTGGCCGACCTCCGGATGCTGCCGGCCGGGAGCTACACCCGCCCGCAGCTTCCGCCGATCTCGATGCCGGCCAAGCCCGTGCTCTCCGTGGTGGACCGCTCCGGAAGCCCGACCACCTACATCTACGGCGCGTTCGCCGGACCAACCATGACCGCTCCCGACTACTGGGCGCTGGCCGTCGGCCTCAGGCACCTGCGCGAGGTGCTCTTCGAGGAGATCAGGACCAAGCGGAACCTCTCCTACGCTCCGAGCAGCTTCCTACAGGCCGAGCTCGGCAACGGCGTCGGCTTCGTGAGCGTCAGCACCACGCTGCCGGATTCGTCGATCGCGGTGATCTATCGCGAGCTCGAGAAGATGCGCCAGGGCGACTTCACCTCGGCCGATCTCGAGGATACCAAGCAGGCCTACCTGACCAACTACTACATGCGCCGGATGACCTCCGCCGATCAGGCCGACGCCATCTACACCGCCCAGCAGAACATGGGGGACTGGCGCAAGGCGTTCGACTACGAGGCGATCGCCGCCGTGGACAAGCCGGCGGTGCAGGCCGCCTTCCAGCGCTGGGCGCGCAACCTCGCCGTCGGCGTGGTGGGACGCCGGAGCATGGTCACCAACGAACGATACCTCTTCGCGGAGTAAGCGATCATGAGAACGACACGCATCGGCACGATCGCATCGATCGGCATCTTCCTTCTGCTCGGCGCGCTCATCCCGGCCGTCGGCCAGGCGCAGACGCCGAACGAGTCCGGGAGGGAGATGTGCATCCTCCCCTGGCCGGCGGAGGCGAACTGGCGGCCGCAGATGCCGCAGGAATCACATGGGGTCACGTTCGTCGAATTCCTGAAGGGGGATGAGACGTTCGAGAACTGGAGCGAGATCGGATCGATCACCCGCGTCCCGCTCGAGATGGCGACCATCTCCGTTTCGCAGGTCGTCGAGCAGCTGGATCGGAGCCATGGGAGGATCTGCACCGATGTCGCGACCACGATCCTCGCGCAGGACACGGCCGCGGAGCATCCCTGGATCATCTTCCAGGTCACCTGCCCGCACTACGCCAACGACGCGGTCGAGTCGAACATCTACCTCACCATCCGCGGAGATCAGGCGCTCTTCACCTGCCAACGCGGGATGAAGACGTCGGAGATCACGCCGGAGAAACAGGCGGAGCTGGTGGCGTTCTTCAAGGGAGCCCGTCTCGCCCACCAGAAGTAACCACGTCCGGCATTCGGGCACAGATCGTCGACGGCACGCCGGGGGAGCGCGAGGATGCGCTCCCCCGGCGTCGTTTCCGGAGCGTCGGCGCAAGCGTCGCGGCGGGCATCATCGCGAGAGCATCGCATCACGAGTCGTCGCGGGGCCCGGACGGATGCCGGCGGTCATCGCGACGCGCGACGCGGTGACCGCCCGCAATGCCGGGACGGGGACGATCGTCCCAATCGACATCCCGGCCGGCGCGCCGTGTGGAACTTTCGTAAGTTTGCGGGCCGGAGCCTGACGCAGAGCGCGTCGGAGCCGAGGGGCGCCTCACGGTTTGCCGCCAACGGTCTACCGCCCAGGGCGTCCCGGCACGGGCGATTTCCCGAAGAACGATGTCGACCAGTCGCACAACCGCCGAGGCCGAGCGCCTCTGGACCATCTCCAACCTTCTGAGCCTGCTCCGGCTGGTGCTGGTGATTCCCGCGGGGATCACCTTCTGGCACGACATGCCGGGCGCCACCATGGCGCTGTTCGTGGCCGCGGCGGTCACCGACGTACTCGACGGCCACTTCGCGCGCCGGTTCGACCAGATCTCCGAGCTCGGCAAGATCGTCGATCCGCTGGCCGACAAGGTGTTCGTGGGGGTGATGGTGGTGCTGATGCTGGCCAAGGGGGTGCTGCCGCTCTGGTTCGTCGGCGCCATCCTGTTCCGCGATCTGTCGATCTTCCTCGGGGGGCTCTACATCAAGCGGCGCACCGGCGAGGTGCTTCCATCCAATTATCCGGGGAAGATCGCCGTCCTCGTCCTGTCGACCACGCTCCTGCTGATCGTGGCCGGCGTGCCGAAGCCAATCTCCGACGGCATGATCTGGCTGTCGACCGGGCTGCTGGCGCTCTCCTTCACGCTCTATCTCCGGCGCGCCGCCCAGGTGCTCCGCGCGCCGATCGAGGAGGCGCTGGCCACGGCCCGCACGAAATCCTAGGGCGATATCCCGAAACGCATCTCCCGGCGCCGGACCGGAGCTCCGCGACCTTCTCCCCGCAGGGATGACGGCCGGAGCATTCCCGAGCCGAGCCGCCTACTCTCATCCGAACGATAACCGAGTACCGATGGGCCTGTTCGACAAGATCAAGGGGAAAGTCCGCGAGGCGATCGACGAGACCAAAACGTCGATCCGCGAGACGGTCGATAATCTTCGCTACGATCGACTGAAGGAAGGGCTGACCAAGACACGGCAGGGCATCACCGAGAAGCTCGGCATCGCCGCCCGCCAGGGACGCCTGATCGACGACCAGCTCCTGGACGAGCTCGAGGAATCGCTCATCATGGCCGACGTCGGCGCCGATACCGCCATCGAGATCTCCGACCGCCTCCGCGACCGCGTCAGAAACGAAGGATTCAAGAACGCCTCCGACCTCAGCCGCCTCCTGCAGGAGGAGATCACCCGTCTCTTGGCCGCCTCGCCGTCGGCCGACAACGACCGGATCTTCAAGATCCCGCAGGATCGTCGGCCGTACGTGATCATGGTGGTCGGCGTCAACGGCGTGGGGAAGACCACGACGATCGGCAAGCTGGCCTACAACTACCGGAACGCCGGCTACAACGTGCTGATCGGCGCGGCCGATACCTTCCGCGCGGCGGCCAACGAGCAGCTCGAGGTGTGGGCCTCCCGCGCCGGCGTGGACATCATCGGCCAGGGACAGGGGGCCGATCCGGCGGCGGTCGCCTTCGACACTATTCAGGCGGCCAACTCCCGCGGCGCCGACGTGGTGATCATCGACACGGCCGGACGCCTCCACACCAAGTCGAACCTGATGGAGGAGCTCAAGAAAATGTCCCGCGTGATGAAGAAGGTGAAGGCCGACGCGCCGGACGAGGTGTTCCTGGTGCTCGACGCCACCACGGGACAGAACGCGATTCAGCAGGCCAAGGAGTTCACCCGCTCGGTGGAGATAACCGGCCTGGTGCTGACGAAGCTGGACGGCACGGCCAAGGGAGGGGTGGTGATCGCGATCGCCAACTCGCTGAACATCCCGGTCCGCTACGTCGGCGTCGGCGAGCGGATCGACGACCTGCAGCCGTTCGACACCTCGGACTTCGCCGCCGCCCTCTTCTCCTTCGACGGAGAGGCCGAGGAGGGGTAAGCGCGGCGCCGATCCTTTCGAAGAATCTTCAACGCCCTCGCGGACGATCCCCGCGGGGGCGTTGTGCGTTTGGGTGTCGCGATCGGTAGAGGCATGACGGTAGAGGCATGTCGGTAGCCGCGCATCGGTAGGCGCACGTCTTCAGCGTGCGCTCTTCGTCGGAAAGGGCGGCCACGCGGCACCGTACGGATTTCGGTAGCCGCACGTCTTCAGCGTGCGCCATTGGTGGCACCGATACGACCAGGTTCGAGAACCTGCAACAATCGCGCTCTGGTAGCCGCACGTCTTCAGCGTGCGCATTGATGACACGGAAAGATTCCGAAGGCGTGTATCCTATGGATGGTGACGGCCACGAAGAGCCACGCGCCGCGCATCGGACGCCGCGGCCCGGGCGATCGCCGCCAAGCCTGGCCATTGCTCCCTCATCTCTGCTCCCTCATCTCTCATGCTAGCCCTCTTCCGGGATGCGCGGACCTTCACTGCCTGGCGCGGACACACGAGCTCTGTACGACTGCCGCCCCGCCGCTTGGCAATGCGCGCACGCTGAAGACGTGCGCCTACCACTGCGCGACTCGTACGGGCGGCCCCCCCGTGGCCGCCCCGCCGATGTGGATTCGATGAGCCGGATACACACATAGCCCACATCACCCCTTCAACCCTCGCCACGCGAACCATCTCCACGCCGCCGCAACATCCGGTTATCTTTGTGTCAAACGATATTAACGCTTGTGGTCGCCTCCGTGAGACCGTATCTTTGTTCTCCCTTCAGCGACGGACGACGTCAACGAACGGGATTGACATCGCGGGGTGGAGCAATTGGTAGCTCGTCGGGCTCATAACCCGAAGGTTGCAGGTTCAAGTCCTGTCCCCGCTACTACGCAAACGGCGACTCTGGAAACGGAGCCGCCGTTTCTCGTTTATACGACACGATTGTCCCGGATCGCCTCCGAGCAACAGGCATGCAAGAGAGAAAGCCCGGATCTCGTCACATCACGAGACCGGGCTTTTTCCATGATTGCCCCACGTCGGCTATCCCCTCCGCACGGGGGAAGCCGTGGCAGGTGCCAACGCAAGCACTGATCGATTACGCCGCTTCTGGTCGAGATGTCGAACCCATGCCCCCTCGCGACGAGCTCGTGGAAGGGATCGCCGCCATGACTGCCCGGGTCATGGCAACGGCGGCAGCCCGAGCTCCTTCAGGAACGCATTGTGCGTTGCCGTTGCCTCCCGAATCTGCCGTTCGATCTCGACCAGCTCCTTATGCGTGGCCGACAGATCGATCTCTACCTCCTCCACCGCCGTGCTGACATAGCGCGTGATATTGAGGTTGAAGTCGTTGGCCTCGATCTCCTCCATCCCGACGCGCCGGGCGTATCGCTCCACGCTCTCGGGACGCTCCTGATAGGTGTCGATGATCTTCCGGATATGCTCGTCGGAGAGGTAGTTCTGCCGCTTCCCCTTCTCGAAGTGCTCGGACGCGTTGATGAACAGGACATCGTCCGGCTTCTTGCACTTCTTGAGCACGAGGATACAGACCGGGATACCGGTCGAGTAGAACAGGTTCGCCGGCAGGCCGATGATGGTGTCGATGTGCCCATCCTCGAGGAGCTTGCGGCGGATCTTCGCCTCGGCGCCGCCGCGGAACAACACGCCGTGCGGCAGGACGATCGCCATCACGCCGTCGTCTTTCAGGTAATGGAACCCGTGCAGCAGGAAGGCGAAATCGGCCGCGGACTTCGGGGCGAGCCCGTAGTTCTTGAAGCGGACATCCTCGGCCAGCGCCTCGGTCGGCTCCCAGCGGTAGCTGAACGGCGGGTTGGCGACCACGGCATCGAAATACGGCTTCCTCGCCGGGTTCGTCTCCCGGAGCATGTCCCAGTCGTTGGTCAACGTGTCGCCGTGGTAGATCTCGAACTCCGAATCCTTCACCCCGTGCAGCAGCATGTTCATCCGCGCGAGGTTGTAGGTGGTGATGTTCTTCTCCTGTCCGTAGATCTTCCCGATCCCATGCGGCCCCATCTGCTTGCGGACGTTCAGCAGGAGCGAGCCGGAGCCGCAGGCGAAGTCCATCACGCTGGCGAGGTGCTTCCGCTTGCCGGTTTTCGGCTCCTGGCTGTCGAGCGTGACGATGGCCGAGAGGATATCCGAGACCCGCTGCGGCGTGTAGAACTCGCCGGCCTTCTTCCCGGAGCCGGCCGCGAACTGGCCGATCAGATACTCGTAGGCATCGCCCAGCGCGTCGATGTCGGTGGAGAACGCCGCCAGGCCGTCGGCGATCCTGGTGATGATCGTGCAGAGCTTCGCGTTCCGCTCCGGATAGTTCTTGCCGAGCTTGTCCGAGCCGAGGTTGATCTCCGAGAAGAGTCCCGAGAACGTGCTCTGGAACGAGTCATTCTCGATGTGCTTGAAGCCGTCCTGGAGCGTGGTGAGTAGCTCGCCATCCTGGGTGCGGGCCATGTGCACGATGTTGGCCCAGAGGTACTTGGGATCGATGACGTAATGCGCCTTGCGCCGCATCTGCTTCTCGAAGTCCGCCACGTCGCGGGGGTTCCGATCGTACCAGATGGAGAGCGGGGGCCGCCCGCCGTCGCCAAAAAAGCTTGGATCGGGGTAATCGCGCCCCAGCTCTTTCCTCGCCGCCTGCTCGTAGTTGTCCGAAAGGTAGCGGAGGAAGAGGAACGCGAGCATGTAGTCGCGGAAGTCGTCCGCGTTCATCGCCCCACGGAGCTGGTCGGCGATCGCCCAGAGCGTTTTGCCGAGCTGTATATGGTTTTGGTCAATCATGTATTGGTTTGCTGTGGGCCGGCTTCGGGAACAAGCTCGGGAAGTGCAAATTGAAAACGATCAAGAACATCATTGAGTATTCTGCGAAATAGCTCCTTATTGTCATCCACCATCTCAACCGGTTCGGTGATGGCGTACTTACCGTGGCTCAGCAAGTTGATCGCACGGTTGTACAAGACCTCATCCTTCAGGCCGGCCAGGCAAAGCCTGAGGTCATTGTGCCCAAGGAAACTTGCCGTCTTCTCCAGGATGCTACGCAGAGCATTAAAGTGGTACGTATAGAGTGCACCTGTCTGCGAACACTTCCGAAGCTCGGCCAGAATCGCCACGTGGTGAAAGAAGGGAGTATCGCCCGTGGCTCGTAGCGTGAAGCCCCCCTCAGTGTCTGGTCTGTGCAGAAAGTACCGCTTAATCTTCACGCTCCCTTGGCCATCATTCGACCGCCCGAGCTCATTGCACATAACGTTGAAGAACAACGCATGGTGAGAGGAGAACACCGTTTTAAGCGGCTCTCGCACACCATTGGCCCCTTGGCGAGTCGCGGCCTTGCGGAGTAGGGCCGCGAGATCGCAGGCAAGAGCAATGGCATTATTATCGTCCAGCGATGAGATGGGATCATCGATGTAGAGGTACTTGATCCCATCGTATGAGGGATGCCCATCGATGACCCGCTCGCAGATCGCCATGAACATGCACCAGATGAAAATCTTCTCCTCGCCCCGGGAGACCTTGATACGCTCTGCATCCTCCTTGCGAAACGTTACCACCCACTTATCGTAATCGATATCAAAGTCAAAGTCGGCATAGCGTGATAGGTATCCCGCAATCGATTCATCCAATGCAAGGTCTCTGAGACCATTGAAGAATGCCGACTTCTCGTTGATCGTCAGATATCGATCCGCATCGCCGTCAAGATCGTTATGCCAGACAAAGAGATCCTCGGTATACGCATTGAAGTACAACGTATCCGGCGCACCTCCACCTTTGCGCTTCCCTAGATCTTTGAACTCCATCGACAGGCGCGTCTTCCCCGTTCGATTGTATGCGTACAACAAAACGCAGTGAAGGCCGCTGAAGTCGTTGCGCAACTTTTGCGCGAGAGTCGTCAAATTCTTATAGCGATGGATCTCAGGTGGGCTACTCATTGCTCGCGGCCCTCCAGCGAGGGGAAGAGTTGTTGCAGCAGGCCCTGCTTGTGCATGCCAAGCGCGTCCAACCTTTCAGATCTCTGGCCGATCTGGACATCGAGCGAAGCAAGACAAGCAGTGATTCGCCGTTGCTCCTCATGTTCACTTGGGAATAAAATGGTAATGCGCGAGAGTCGGGCCGGCGAGATCGACATCACCTTTGTGCCTTGAGCTTCCCTCTCGATCTGGGCGCGCACGATTCCCGACTTAAAGAGATAAGCGCCAAACCCCACGGAAATTGCGAAATTTCGAGGACGCGCAAGAATCGTGTGAGAACCGGAGAGAACACGTTTACCTGATAGTTCCACGATCTCCATCGACTTTCCAACGTCAGCAAGATCTTCCGACGCGTCCGCGAATACTATATCACCCTCTTTGCACAACGCCTCTGGGTTGATCCTGTCCGGCAACTCAACGCTATTAACGTACGGGACCACCTCATCGGCCACACGAAACTGTGCACCGTATCTTGTATGTATGTCGCCATAATGAACATTGAGCACGTCACCGGTATCGTAATTGAGCTGAGCACGCGAATAGCTGTTAGTTGGCTTAAAGTCGTATAGGTGCTCGAATGCCATCGCTGTCCACTTCGGCGCATGCTTGAACTCCGGAAATCGTAGCCGAGGTACGGTTTCGCCTTCCTGGGGGAACAGCTGCTCCATCAGTCCTTGCTTATACCGCCGCAGCGCTTCGAGCTTCCGCCTCTCCGCCGCGATCAGGTCGTCCAGCGAGCCGAGGCAGTCTGCGATCTTCTGCTGCTCCGCTTCCGTTTGTGGGATAGGGACCAGAAGTGTCGAAATGCGATTCGCTGATATGCCGTAGACCTTCGCGCCTTGGGCTTCCTTTTTGATCCCATTACGAACAGTAACGGACTGAAACAGCTGCCCACCGAAGCCAACGACAGGAACGCTCCTTCGCCGATTCGCAAGAATGGTATGCGTCCCAGCAACGACGCGTTCTCCGTCTAAAGAAACCACTTCAATTGCTTTTCCGACCCCATCGAGATCTTCAGATGCGTCGGCAAGAACTATGTCGCCTTCCTCACAGAATGCGTCATCATCGAATCCGTTCGCGACGGCATCTGGATTAACATAGGGGACATCCTCGTCACACACTCGGAAAAGAGGCTTGAACTTGGTGTGAACGTCGCCGTAGTGAATGTTCCTGATCGTTCCAGTTTTGTAGTTGAGATTGTCTCTCGATAGGGTATTGGTGCGCTTGAAGTTGTACAGGTCTGTGAATTGCAGGGCCAACCACCCCCCGGTCTCTCGGAACTCCGGAAACCGCAGCTTCGGCACCAGTCGCGATGGCTTATCTGTCGTCATCGTGCCCCTCCTTGTTCATACGCATTAAGCCCCGAAATCTCCCGGCCGCCGGCCCGCTTGTTCAGAATCGGCACGAGGTCGGCCATGAGCGCAAGCTCCCGCTCGCGGCGCTCGCGCCAGCCGAGGTCGAGTGGCTCCATCAGGTCGGTGAGCTGCTCGCCGTCGAAGATCATCCGCTGCAGAATCGTCGTCACGAAGCCCGAGAGTGACTCGGCGCTCAGCCCGTGCCCGTGGGCAAGGCTCTCGATCTCCCTGGCCTGCCTCCGCTCCTTGAACGTCCTATAGCCGTCGCGGATCGCCTTCTCGTCGAGCCCCTCCCCCTCGGTCAGTGACCGCACGTACTCGGTGATCTCCTCCCGCTCGTCGAGGAACTTGGCGTCGGACTGGATCAGCCCGATGAGCTGCTCGCGGCTGATCCGGAGCCTCTCCGGGTCCTGCGCCGAGTACTTCGCGATCAGCTTCATGATGTAGTCGTAATCGATATCCGCGGAGGCGAAGAGGACGAACTCGAAGTCGAGCTGGTCCACCTGGGGACTGATCCGCCCGCTCTCCTTTCCGGGCGCTCGCCGCTGCTCCCTGAGGCGCTGGGCGGTTTCCAGATAGGCGCCGCGGAAGGCGCGCAGATCGTCCCGGGAGAGGGTTTGCCCGATCTGCTCCCGCTGCTCGCCGGTCAGATCGGTGTACTGATCGAGCTGCGTCTGGAGACGCTGGATCTCCTTGAACTTGCTGATGAACTGCACGCGGGCATCATCCCCCTTCAGGTTGTTGACCTGATCGGGCCTGGCTTCGACACCCTGCCCCCGCATGAACCCGGCGAGATCCGCGACGGCCTTGTCGAACTGCTCGATGATGACGGTCGCCTTGTCGACCAGCCAGATCTCCCGGGCCTTCTCCGGCTGGGATCCGGAGAAGAGGGCGATGGCGGCATCGACGCTCTCCTGCTGCTGGCGGAAGTCGAGGATATGGCCGTAGGGCTTCGTCGCGTTCAGGACGCGGTTGGTGCGGCTGAACGCCTGAATCAGGCCATGGTGCTTGAGGTTCTTGTCGACGTAGAGCGTGTTGAGATACTTCGCGTCGAAGCCGGTAAGGAGCATATCCACGACGATGGTAACGTCGATCTTCTCGGCGCCCCCGCCGGGCAGATCCTCATTCGGGAACTGCTGGTCCTTGATCCGCTGCTGGACGTCCTGATAGTAGAGGTCGAAGTTGTAGATATCGTGATTGGTGCCGTACCGCCGGTTGTAGTCGGCGATGATGGCCTTGAGCGCGGACTTCTTCCCCTCCGGATCGTGCCGGTTGTCCTCCTTCTCCTGCGGAAGGTCCTCCTGGATCTGCTGGATGTCACGGCTCCCCTCCGCGGGGGGTGAGAAGACGGCGGCGACCTTGAGCGGAGCGAACTCGGGATCGGCGGCCTGGCGCTCCGCCTGGAGCTGCTTGAAGACCTCGTAGTACTCGATGGCGTCGTTGATCGAGGCGGTGGCCAGCAGCGCGTTGAAGCGCCTATCCCCGGTCGCGACGTTGTGCTTGTCGAGGATGGCCTGGACAACCGCCTTCTTGGCGAGGGTCTGGCCGGACTTGAGGGGGGGAGCGCCGTCCGTGGGCTTGTAGTAATCGACGTGGAAGCGGAGGACGTTTCGATCCTCGATCGCGTGCGTGATCGTGTAGGCGTGGAGCTCTTTCTGGAAGAGATCCACGGTGGTTCGCAGGGTGGCGACGTCACCGTCGATCTGCTTCACGGTCGCGTTCTCCTCGAAGATCGGGGTGCCGGTGAAGCCGAAGAGCTGGGAGTTCGGGAAGAACTCCTTGATGGCCTTGTGCGTCTCGCCGAACTGCGAGCGATGGCACTCGTCGAAGATGAAGACCATCCGCTCGTCGCGGAGCCGCTCGAGTCGCTGCTTGAACGTCGACCGCCCCTGGGCAATGTTCTGCTGGTTGTGCCTGCTGTTCTCGTCGAGGGCAAGCCCGAGCTTCTGGATCGTGGTGACGATGATCTTGTCGGCGTGGTCGTCGGAGAGGAGGCGGCGGACGAGCGTCGCGGTGTTGGTGTTCTCCTCGACGCAGTTCTCCTGAAACCGGTTGAACTCCTCGCGGGTCTGGCGGTCCAGGTCCTTGCGGTCGACGACGAAGAGGCACTTGTGGATGTTCTCGTTCTTCAGGAGCGTCGAGGTCTTGAAGGAGGTCAGCGTTTTTCCCGAGCCGGTCGTATGCCAGATATAACCGTTGCCGCAGTTCTGCTGGATGCAGTCGACGATGGCCTTCACGGCGTAGATCTGGTATGGGCGCATCATCATGAGCTTCTGCTCGCTGGCGATGAGGACCATATACTTGCTGATCATCTGGCCAAGCGTGCACTTGGCGAGGAACTGATCGGCGAAGTCGTCGAGATGGGTGATCTTGGCGTTATTCTCGGCCGCGAACTGGTAGATCGGGAGGAATCGCTCGTCGGCATCGAACGCGAAGTGCCGGGCGTTGTTGTTGGCGAAGTACCACGTGTCCGTCCGGTTGCTCACGATGAACAACTGGACGAAGCAGAGGAGCGTCCGCGTATAGCCGTTCCCCGGGTCGTTCTTGTAGGCGACGATCTGCTCCATCGCCCGCCGCGTGCTGATCCCAAGCGTCTTGAGCTCGATCTGAACCACGGGAACGCCGTTGATCAGAAGCATCACGTCGTAGCGGTGATGGCTGTCGTCGGTATTGATACGGAGCTGATGAACGACCTCGAAGGTGTTCTTGCACCAGTCCTTGATATTGACGAGGGTATAGTTGAGCGGGGTGCCGTCGTCACGGAGAAAGGCCTCCCGATTCCGGAGTTTGCGGGAGGCTTCGTACACATCCGGCGTGACGATATCGTCCAGGAGCCGCTGAAACTCTCCGTCGGTGAGCTTGACCCGATTCAACGCCTCGAAGTGCTCCCGGAAGTTCTTCTCGAGCGACGATCGGTCCCGGATATCGTGGCGGATGGTGTACTTGAGGCTCTCCAGCTTGTCGATGAGCTCCCTCTCGAGATCCGCCTCGCGAACGACCGATGGTTTCTCGTTCTCTGAAAAGTTGTAGGAGAAGTCGGAGCCAGTCATGGTCGGGGACCAAGGTTGAGTGTTTCGGGACGGCGCTCACGGCGGCGCTCGCCATCCTCGGATGGAGGGACGATGTCGGCAACGACACGAACGCTTGCGAGGAGGGGCACACCCCCAGAGGCTCCCCCACGATTCGGCGCGTTGTTGCCGGATTCACGGAGAGGAAGCGGAAACGGGCATGGCGACCGTCACGGCGAAGCCACCCATGGGCGGTGTGGCATCGCCGCCGGGCATCGAGTCTGCCTCATTACGAACCGAACGATCCCGACCTTCGTCCGTTATCACGTTTCCCGGCGTGGTTTGCCCCACAGGAAGGGGGCATAACATACGGATTTGGGGTAAACAGCCGCCGCTGACGAAGGGGAAGGAAGCGCCAATCCACGGCCGCCGAAAGCGATTCTCCACTACAATGGAAAGCCTGGCTCTCCAGGCCACGAAAGGCTAGGCTTACGGCATGGCTGCTCTTTCAATGGTGCCATTGCTCTCGTGGCTTCGCCAGTCTCCGAGATAACGAGAGCCGAGATCGTAACGGACGAGTGCGATAAACCGGTGTTGAGTAGTAGGCTCGGATTGGCCGACGCCGTTCATCGTTGTGACTTTCTGGTCTTATTCCGTTGGAATTCCGGCATCGCACGCCGCATGTAGTCGTCGAAGAGAGGCACGGTGAACGCCATGTCGCCGTGCGACGGGCTGTAGACCATCCCTTTCTTGATGAGGCTGGCGCGGACCGGACCGAGGGTGGTCAGCTTCTTGCCGAGGCAGTCCGCGATCTCGCTGGTCCTATATGGCCCCGGCCCAAGCTCCGCCATGGCGCGGAGATAGACCTTCTCCGTCGGCGTCAGCCTATCGAAACGGACCCGGAAGAAGTTCTCATCGAGGCGCTGGGTTACCACCTGTGTGGCCTCTTGCACGGTATCGAGCGTGATAGGGGAAGCCGTGGCATGATTCCACACCTGATATCCCCATTCCTGAAGGAAGTATGGGTAGCCGTGCGTGAGCCGCACGATCTCCCGCAGTGCCTGTTGATCGATCGATTCGCCGGCTTCCTCGATCGGATCACGGATGGCCGTGGTGGCATCGGGCTCGTTGAGCGGCCCGATCTCGGGAAATACGAACAGCCGCTCGGAGTACGATTTCGATTCCCCCGCGAGGCTCGGAAGCACGGGAAGTCCCGCGCCGATCAGGGTGACCGGCAACTGTCGCTGCTGCATCTTGTGCATCGCCATGATGAGCGCGCTTAGTTCCGCGGATGTGAAGTATTGAACTTCGTCGATCAGAAGAACCAGCGCCGTTCCCCGCTCCTCGGCGGCCTCGCCGATGGCGGTCAGAAGGTTCGGAAAATCGACCTCGAGATCCCCACTATCGGCCGCCCCCCGCTCCGGCTCGATGTCGAGCCCGAACTCCACGTCATGCGTGGTGACTTTGACGGCGCTCAGAAAACTCTTGAGCACCGCCAAGCCACGGCGAGCCTTGTCTCCCATTCCAGCCATCCGATCCAGTTCAAAGAGCAGCCGGCGCAGATGGGGCACGAGAAGTACCGGCAGCGGCTTATCCTCGTGAGCCTCGACCAGAATAGTCCGAACTTCCGCCCTGATCGCCATGCGCTCCATTTCGTTGAGCAGAACGGTCTTGCCGACACCTCGCAGCCCGGTCAACAGCATGCTCCGTTCCGAACGCCGTGCAAGCATTCGCGCGAAGAGTATCCGGGCCTGTTCGAGAATAGCGCTACGGCCGGCCAACTCCGGCGGAGGTGATCCCGCGCCGGGGGAAAAGGGATTACGGACTCTATCCATTGTATACAGGTTTATATACAAGTATAAGGCAAAGTCGCTATACTTGTATATAAATTTTTATATGTGGAGACGCCTACTGTTGGCAACCTCATCTGACCAGGCGTTCCGCCCCGAGGTTCTAGATATGGCCGACGCTCACGAGACCACTACCTCGACGAGGATCTCCTCGTTCACGTGACGCTTGAACTCCTCGATCGACGTGAAGCAGCGGAAGCCAGCCTGACTGGCGATCGCGATGGTGGCGGCCTCCTCGTTCAGAAGCACGGCGACTGGCTGTGTCAGCTCCTCCTGAATCCCGGTGGGCCATGCCAGGTCGAAGACCGCTTTCTGCTGGCCAGTGTCGGGATCGGAAAAGTCGTACGACACTACGCCGCGTGACAGGCCCCGCGAGTCCATCCAGTCGTTCAGCGCCTCGAGCTGTGCCTCCTCCTCCTCGCTGGTGATGCCGCCCATCACCTGCGTCGTCACCAAGGCGGCGCTGGCACCGGTCATCCACCGGGTATCGCCATGCAGGAGCTCCTCCATCCGACGGTTCACCTCCGCCGCCAGAAGCGACTTCCGCGCCTCCAGGAACTCGCGGAAGTTCTCAACCTTCCACAGGCGAGGATCATCCGGAATCCACTGTGACACCAACGCGCCGGGATGCGCCCGTTCGATCTCCGGGAAATATTCCTCCGGCAGACGGTTGCTGATGACGAGGTTCGTATCCTTGGTCAGGAAGCAGAAGTTCCCCAGCGCATTGACCTCCGCGCGCGCGAAGCTCCGTTTGTAGAGCTGCGACTTGGGGAAGATGTGATGTACTTCCAGCCGGTTCATCTTGCCGAGCAGGCTCGCCTTGAGGGGCAGACCGGTTCCCCAGTCGCGCGCTTCCCCCATGCGTGTCAGCAGATAGAGCACCGGGTAGAAACGGGCGCCCAGGCTCCAGCCGGTGAAGTGCCCGGGCTCGGCCCGTAGCCCGCCATGCCAAAGCCGCAACTGCTCCAGCAACTTGTCCAGCCCACCATCGGGATCTTCCAGGGCGGCGAGATCCTGATCGATGTAGGTTTCAGTGGAGCCGGAGAAACGTCCCCACATGCCGGCCTGCACGAACCAGAAGAGCAGCTTGTCCCGTTCCTTCTCGTCCATGACACCGTTGCGCTGATCGAGATAGCGCACCATCACCGGCACGCCGAAGCGTCCGAAGAAGACCTGATCATGGTCGAGACCGAGACGACCGGCAATCAGATTCAGGCTTGTCTCGATATGCCTGGTGGCGCGCTTCAGGCCACTCTGGATCTCCTCCGCGCTCTTGTCGTGCAGGAACTGGAACTTCGCCTCCCCCGTCATCGCGGTATTGACCGAGCGGAGCAGCCAGTCCAGGTTGAAATGGTATCCGGCACTCTCCCATTCCTTCAGCTTGGCCTTCATCGTGTCACGCGCCTCGGGCCAGTCGGCGCAGATCTTGGCGAGCGCCAGATCCCCCTTCGAGAGCTTCGTGCCGCCGCTGTTGACACGATTGAAGATGTCGACCACGATGTCGAGCGTCTTATCCGAACCGGTGACTTCCTCGATATGAAGGTCCACGTCGGTCATGCCGAGCAACTGGCTGAGACGGCCGACATACGTTCCGACCTTCGACACGAGCTCTGGCTGGGCGCTCAGGCGGGTGACGAACTCCCCCAATCCGGCGGTCCCATTTCGCATCAGCTCGGTGACATCGATCCAGAGCGGATCCTCCCGCATCTTGACCGGCTGGTAGAACGCGAACGCCTCGGTATCGAGGTGAAACCGCAGACCGGTAAAGGACTGAACGTTGCCGTCGAAGAACTTCGGCGGCCGTCCCCGCACCACGCCGTACAGGGAGGTGATGCGTTGCTGACCATCGAGCAGGAGCTTGACGATACCACCGGCCAGCGGCCCATCACCGCGATGGACGGCCAGTCCCGATTCGGTGGCCCATACCAGCAGTCCTCCCACCGGATGCCGGCGATAGAGGGAATCGAACAGGCCGCGTACCTGATCGCGGTTCCAGACATAGCCGCGCTGAAATTCCGGCAGCGCCATGTGACCACTGTCGATATGGTCGAGAATGGTGGAGATCTTCATACCAGTCTGATGGTTCCAGTTGTAAGGTTGCGCGTAAGTCCCCGCCCGATATAACGGTACTTCTCGAGCCTCGTCGGGAGCGCCCCGATCTCGACGAGGCTCGATCTCGATGAGGCTCGATCTCGATGAGGCTCGAGCGGATGATGACGATGCCTACCGTTTCAGCCGAGCCGGCATGGAAACGGCTATACGTCGAGATATTGGCATCGTCGGAATCAGTGTTCGGTGTGGAGCGGAGCCCTGGGAGTGATCGCCTGGGATCGAGCCACCTGTGATTGGGGCGGTAAGACTCGCGGCCGATCGAGGATACATCGACAAAGATAGCGAGCCGGGGAGAAGCCCTGAAAGCCGCGCGGAGCACATCGCCTCCCATCTCGGCCAGTCCCACCCTCTCCAGATGGATCTTCCCCTCCTCCACCGTATGTTCCACGCGCCGCGAGGGGCGCGGCTTCACGTGCTCCCGGTGTCGGCTCAAGGGAGATCATGATGCGTACCGCCGTCATCGCCGGCGCGACGGGGTTGATCGGGGGATATCTCCTCGAGCGCCTGCTCGCGCATCCGGCGTACTCCTCGGTCATCGTGCTTGCGCGACGGACCATCGCGCGCGAGCATCCGAAGCTCGACCAGCGCGTGATCGACTTCGACGCACTCCCCTCGATCGAGCTCCCGGCCGGCGCCGATATCTTCTGCGCGCTCGGCACCACCATCAAGACCGCCGGGTCGCAGGAGGCCTTCCGCAAGGTCGACTTCACCTACGTGCATGAGCTGGCGCGCGCCGGAGCCCGCGCCGGCGCGGCACGCTTTCTCGTGGTCAGCTCCATCGGCGCCAGCACGACGTCCCGCGCGTTCTACCTGCGCGTGAAGGGAGACATGGAGGCGGCGGTTACGCGCGAGCGCTACGAGGCGATCCACATCTTCCGTCCCTCGGCCCTCATGGGGGAGCGGAAGGAGCCCCGGTTCGGCGAGCGCGTGGGGGTGGCCCTCAACCGTGCGCTCGCGTTGCTCATGATCGGATCACTGAGCAAGTACCGGCCGATCGAGGCGGACGCGGTGGCGGCGGGGATGATCGGCGCGGCGCTTTCCGACATGCGGGGCACCCACATCCACACCTTCGACGAGATCCTCGCATTGGCGCGCGCCGGCACGCCGTAGGCCGCGGGCATCGCTCAGGGGCCGTCGTAGACCACGATCTCCACATCTTCGAGATCGCCGAGCGCCGACTCGATGAGCGGCCGCACATCCTCCCAGTCCAGCCCGCCGAGGCCACAGCCGAGACGCGGCAGGGCAATCGAGCGGATCTTCCTCTCCTCGATCACCTCACGCAAGTCCGCCAGCCCATCCCGCACCCACTCCAGCTTCGACGGGTTCCGCCAGTGCTGCTTCGTCGGGAAGTTGATGATCCAGCGCGCGCCACCCGGCTCATCGACGCGCGTGACGAACATGCTTCCGGTCCGCACGCGGCCGGCCTTGCATGCCTCCGTATAGGCCACGAAGTTCTCCGGGAAGCGCTCCTTGAACATCAGCGCGATCCCCTTTCCCATGATCCCCGCCGTGTTGACGGCGTTGACGAGCACCTCGACCTCCGCGTCGAGCAGGTTGCCATGAGCGTAGCTGATCATGTGAGAAGATAAGAGATCGGGATCGGACGACGCGCCGCCGGAGTGGCGGGCGGGTTGTGTACAAACGTCGGAACTTGTGCATAACCTCCGACGCTTATACACATCCGATCCCGAGATGAATCAGCCTTCCGACGAGCAGCGTTACCCCTCCCACGGACATCTCCCCCACACTCACCCTATTCCTCCCGGCTCGCCGGCCGAGGCGCGCAGCGATGCCTCCGGCTGATACACGATCTCCTCGATCCGGTAGCGGCGGCTGCCTATCGCCGGTTTCGCAGCTGTTGCCGTCTTTCTGGC
>JBEHWX010000021.1:0-68716 GCA_048498995.1 Bacteroidota bacterium | reverse complement strand
TCTTCAGGCTGCGCCTACCTGGTACGAGCGCGAGCGTCGCCGGCGCAGCCTGAAGAGCTGCGCCTACCTGGTACGAGCAGTTGGACGCGAGGGTAGGCGCACGTCTTCAGCGTGCGTCATGAGTTCGGTGCGCGGCCGGAGGGGCAGGCAGGCGCATGTCTTCACCCTGCGTCCTGTTTGCGGTGCATGGCCGGGGCGGACACGAATGTGCCGCTCCGAAAACAGACGAGGTCCCCACGCTTTTCCGCGTGGGGACCTCGTCGCACATTCCCGGACGAACAGAGGAGCCGGGCAGGTTTACGGGCCAAGGGTTTTCACGAAAAGTCCCTGAGTATCCACACCGAGCACGCACCCACTACCTCCCACAGCCCCGATAAGCCTCAGGTCCTTCAACCCGCTTCGTACCATTTTTACGCTTCCCAGAAGCTTCCCGGCCAACGAATATGTCTCGACGAAGAATGCGGGGCGGGATTTCCGGGAATCCTTGACCACGAAGTAGACACGCGACGCGTCGGCATACATATCCATCATGGTAACAGCCGCGCGAGATCCTGGAACGCTCGGGTACGAAGCCCCGACCGCCGCGCTGTCGAATGCAAGAGCCAGCAGGCCTTGCGCCTCGATCCGGCGAATGTCGATCCCGCCGACGCCGTTTCTGGCAACGAACAGGAGTCGATTGCCAGGGCTGACATAACACCAGGTAGAATCATCGATCGGCTTCACCATCCCGAATTGCCGGCGATCGACCTTCTTACCCGGATATGCCTTTTCGATATCGGACCGTGTGACCGACAAATGCATCGTATTCGATGTACAAAGAAGGGTAAAGATAAAGCCGAGCGTGTCCTTCCCCTGATCGGCAGACAGTGGAACCGCAATCCCCGAGAGCTTGCCACCATTCATCGACTCGACCGAAGCGAGCACATACCCGGGACTCTCGACTGTGCGTATGCCGACAACACGACCACCGGAGTAATCGACGATGCCCTGTCGTTTCTCCCAGACGACGCTCGGAAGAAGGGTATCCTCCCCACCATTCGTAATCTCGGTATCCCCTTCGAGATGATACCCAGAAATGAACTCCGACAGCATACTCAGCGTATCACCACGACATGGAGCAACGTCGATCAACTGAGCGAGATTATATCCCATGTTGCCAAGCGTCGCCCACTCGCGATCATTGGGATCTTTCCGGAAATGGAATCTCAGAGAATCCCCGACCACACATCGCCCGTTGAGCACGCCACTGGTCACGTCGAACGAGAACAGGGCATTGGAAACCGGGCTCAAAAGCACAACTCGATGATGATCGACATCCAGGATCGCCTTGGAAATGGCGCCGACGTTGCATCCTTCACAGCGCAAGCGCACATCCAGCGTCAGGGGACCAGCCAGCTCTCGAAGCGCCGCGCGAACCTGCCCCACGGTGATGCCAGCATGCTGCACGTCGCCGAACCGGCGGAATGACGCACCATCTTTTCTCATCAGGATAAGCTCGGGGTATGCCAGTTTCGGGAACGGCTTCTTCAGCAGCCCAAGGCTATCGATCCGGACGGGCGCCGACAATCTCCCCTTCACGGCCAACAAGTTGTCGATCGACGCATCCAGCACCCCGACTATGACCAGATCCAAATTCGGCACCGCGCTCTTGACAGTGTTGATAACACCATTAACGCTCAGCAGACTGCAGCTCATGCAGGACTCACCGGATACCGCAAGAATCGCGACAACGTCCGACGTGTCGGACGAATACCGAGGCGAACCGATCCAGGAAAGCAATTTCAGGATCGGCCTGGCATTCGCTCCATCGGCGATCAGTAGTCCGGACTGGAAGAACACGAGGCATACGATCCACGGAATACTTGTCACCCACCTTTTATGCATCATGGTAATTCCGGATTGCGTCGAACACCCGAGCCAGTGGGACGCGCCCACTGGCTCAAGACACTACATTAATTCGGGTCATTGAATACCGGGATAGCACGCATTCAGTGCGGCCTCCGAACTTACGGATGTCGAGCCACTGCCCGTCAAGTAACTAAAACCAAGTCCGTTGATCAACTCCGAGACGGTCAATGTAACGTTGCAATACCCAATCCCCAACTGGTCAGACCAGAATCCAGATCCGGGATGCGTGCCCGATCTGAGCTCGATTGGACCATCTGGAATAAACACAATGGCGCACACTCCGCTCGTGCCCTGGCAAGTAAAGCTCGTCGGCCCCGTAACGATTGCAGTGCCCGGCACCACATACTTCTTACCCGTTGTGGCATGAGCTGATGCCGTCAGTACAAGGATTGATGACAGGATGGTGAATACGAAAGAACCAGATACATACTTCATGACTCGTCCTCCGATTATGATGTATACTATATGACAGCCCGTGGTTCACGGGCCGACACCACCGGCACTGACATAAATCGAAATGCGTAGGAAAAGACAGATCGGTAATGAGCCCACTATCAGCAAGGCTACGGATGACTCCAGGCGATGAAGTCTCAGTGGCCTTTGGCGATGCTGAAAAAATCTTGCTGAATATAGAGTACCCAAAGTATCAAACGCAACATCCCCGGACGGTGCGTCGAGGGAACATCACGTGGTTCGTTGCACGGCTGCCACGGCGCGGACGAGCGAGGACCGAGGCGTGCGAGTCCATGGCATTCGGCGATGTCGGTTGTGGCGGTACCGAGGTGGCCACGCATTGGAGTGGCATCCGGAACGATCTGACCTGTGAGCCCACGATCACCCGTCATGGAAGCCCTGAACGGCACACATTCTCCGCAACCCCATGACCGTGAGGCTCCGAAACAGGCGAGGTCCCCGCGCATTTCCGCGTGGGGACCTCGTCGCAATCATCAGCTCTTCGTTGACGGCCGGAGCCGCCGCACGCCGTCGCTATTTGTACTCGGACGCGCCGGGTTTTCCCGACGCCGGGATGAAGTGCGCGCGCCATTCACGGCCGGTGGCATCCGTTCCCCAGATCTTGACCGATCCGGCGCCGGGAGCCACCACATAGGTGATCGTCCACCCCTTCCCGGTGATCGTATGCCGGTCCGGGCCGGCCAGCGGCGCCTGGCCGTCGACGATCGTGAAGCCGTCGGTCCAGTGAACGCCGTCGCAGGCGGTGCCGGCGGCGTGCTCGAGCCGGCCGGTGCGATCGTCGTACGTGATGCAGACCACCCACTCCCCCTTGTCGGAGCAGGAGCCCTTCACGCACTCAGACTTCGACGCGGCCTGCGCGGGAATCACCCCCAGAAGGGTTACGACGAGAGCGGAGGCGAAGCGAGGTAGCGACATCATGACGATGTTCTCCGGAATGTTGTGACGAGTCGACTGACGATGCGTGATGCCGTTCACGGGCCTTCCGGCTTCACCGGCGATCGCCGGGCATGACCGGCCCGGATCGCGGCGCCGGACAGGCGTCGACTTCCCGCCACGAATATATGCCTCCCGCCCTTCTCCGACGTGCCCGCGCGAAGATCCGAAACGCTCACTTCCTCGTAACGTGTGAAGGGCGAATGTTCGCATCCGCGAGCTCGGATCAATCTTCGAGACCATGGGCATCTCATCCGTTCGGACCGTCGCATCATCGCTTCGCATCTCTCCGCGCCTCATCCTCGGGGCGCTGTCGCTGGCCATCCTGCTGTCTCTCGCCTCCGGCGAGTCGCGCGCGCAGGCTGCTCGTGATACCCTCCCGGCACGCCGCGTCCCGGCTCCGGACAGCGCCCGCGTCTACGCGGCGCGCGACACGGTACGCGTGGTCGCCGAGCGCTCCTATTCGGCCGCGAGCGACGCCGAGCTTCGAGCCGCGGACTTCGCGCTCCGTCCCAAAAGCTCCGCGCAGGATATCCTCCGCGCCGTCCCGGGACTGGTGATAGCGCAACACGCCGGCGGCGGCAAGGCCGAGCAGATCTTCCTCCGCGGCTTCGACTGCGATCACGGCACCGACATCAATATCTCGGTGGACGATGCCCCGGTGAACATGATCTCCCACGGCCACGGCCAGGGCTACGCCGATCTCCATTTCGTGATCCCGGAAACCATCGAGCGGGTGGAGGTGGTGAAGGGGCCCTACTTCGCCCGCTACGGCGATCTGACGACGGCCGGCGCGGTAACCTTCTCGACCGCCGATTCGCTGAAGGAGAATCTGGTGAAGCTCGAGGGAGGGCCGACGCTCGGCCATGCCGGCATCGACGCGGTCCGCGCGGTGGCGCTGTTGCGGGCACCGGTCACGGTGCCGGGGATCAACGCGTATTTCGGCGGGGAGATCTACGGCGCGCGCGGCTACTTCGACGCGCCGCAGAACTTCCGCCGCGTCAATCTCTTCGCCAAGCTCCGAAGCGCGATCGGCACGCGCGGATCGCTGACGGCGAGCCTCTCCGGCTTCAGCGCCGGCTGGGACGCGAGCGGCCAGATTCCGGTGCGGGCCGTCGACGAGGGGCTCGTCTCCCGCTTCGGCTCGATCGATCCGAGCGAGGGGGGCGCCACCTCGCGCACCACCGCCATCCTCCGCTACGCCTCCGGGGGCGCGTCGCCGTTCACCCTCACCGGCTCCTACACTGATTACCGCTTCCGGCTCTACAGCGACTTCACCTTCTTCAAGGATGATCCGCTCCGCGGCGACGAGATCGAACAGACCGACAGCCGCTCGATCCTGGCGCTGCGCGCCGAGAACGATATCATCTACGAGGCGGCCGGACTGCCGATGCGCACCCGCGTCGGCGCCACGCTCCGGAGCGACGATATCGACGTCTCGCTCCACCACGATTCGGCGCGCGTGCGCCTGGAGACGAAGGTGAGCGCCACCATCCACGAGCGACAGATCGGCCCCTACGCCGAGCAGGAGATCATCCTCCCCTGGGCCGATCTCCTTCTCGGACTCCGCGCCGATTACCTCGGCTTCGATGTCGAGGACAAGCTCCGCGCCGGCTCGGGCGCCGACGGCATCGCGCAACAGCTCGTCCTTTCGCCGAAGGCCAATCTCGCGGTTCCGATCGGGGAGTCGGCGACGATCTTCCTCAACTCCGGGCTCGGGTTCCACTCGAACGACGCGCGCGCCGTGGTGCAAGGTGGCCAGACGCTTCCGCGCGCCTTCGGCTCCGAGCTCGGCCTTCGCTGGGGGCGGGGGAGCGACCCGCTGCAGGGCTCCGCCTCGCTCTGGATGCTCGACCTCCAGAGCGAGCTCGTCTACGTCGGCGACGAGGGGACCACCGAGGAGAGCGGCGGAACGCGCCGTCAGGGAATCGATCTGGAGCTGCGGGCGCTTCCGCTGGAGTGGCTCACGCTCGGCGTGGATGCCACGCTGTCGCGGGGAAGGTTCCGCGATCTTCCCGAGGGGGAGAACTATATTCCGCTGGCGCCGAGCTTCACCCTGTCCGGCACCATGGTGGCGCACATCGGCGATGCGGCCGCGGCCCTTCGCGTTCGCCACGTGGGCGATCGTCCGGCGGTGGAGAACGACGAGGTGCGCGCGCTCGGCTATACGATCGTCGACCTCTCGCTCAGCTACCGGCTCGGAGAGGTCGAGCTTCTTCTCAATGCGGAGAATCTTCTGAACGCCTCCTGGAACGAGGCGCAGTTCGACACCGAGAGCCGGCTTCCCGGAGAGGCGGCATCGGTCAGCGAGCTCCACTTCACCCCCGGCACCCCGCTTGCGGTACGTGGCGGCGTCGCGCTCCGGTTCTGAGCCGGTTCGATACTCCTCGCGCCGAAGATCCATTCGGGGCGCATTCACAAAACGGCCGTGACCATGAAGATCTGCGTTACCGGAGCCACCGGCTTTGCCGGGGCCGGCGTCGTTCCCCTGCTCCTGCGCGCCGGGCACGCGGTCCGCGCGCTCGTCAGGAAGAGCTCCGTGGCCAGGCTCCCCTCCCATCCCGAGTGCGTGGCGGTGATCGGCAACCCGCTCTCCCCGGACGATCTCGAGCTGGCGATCGACGGCTGCGACGCGGTGATCCACATGGTCGGAACCCGGCGGAAGCAGATCAAGGAGACGGGGCTCGGCTACGACGAGGTTGACGTGGCCTCGGCGATGATGATGGTCGAGCGGATGCGCCACGTCGGCGCGCGCCGGCTGCTGCTGCTGAGCGCCGGGGCGATCGGCCACAGCGCCTACGTGATGAGCAAGCAGCGCGCCGAGGAGGTGGTGATCCATAGCGGCCTGCGGTGGACGATCTTCCGTCCGGCTTTCCTTTTGGGACCCGGGCAGCAATGGCCCCGCGCCATCGGGCCGATGTTGCGGCTGATGGGGCATTTTCCCGACCCGGTGGGAGATGTGGCACGGCGTGCCGGGAACCTTACGCGGGAAGAGCTCGGGCTGAGCATGCTCTGGGCGCTCGACGCGCCGGAAGCGATCGGGAAGATCCTGGACGTTCCGGAGATGCGGCGCACCGCCCGGCTCGGAGCGGAGGCTCTTGCCCGCGCCGAGCGGGTTCATGCCGGCTGAACGCCGGAGGGAACCGGTCTCGCGGCGGAGTATACGGAGCGATCACCCGCCGACCGCAGGCTGGTCGGGAACACGCGCGCGCCAGCGCCACCATTGCGCCGGCCGAATGCGCCGGCCGAATGCGCCGGCCGAATGCGCCGGCCGAATGCGCCGGCCGAATGCGCCGGCCGAATGCGCCGGCCGAATGCGGCGGCCGGACGCGACGGCCGGACGCGACGGCGCGTTGGGAGCCAAAGTGAGCAGTAAATGAGCAGCGATTGATCTGGACAGTGGACAATGGCATGGGATAAGTTGCGGCTGCCTGATACGGCAGCCGTTTCCGCTTCGGCTCGTTTCGATTCGATGACCAGACACAGATTCAGCAGGACCGATCTCCGCGCCCCTTGGCTCCCTTCCCGGCAAAGGAGCGCGCGCGGATGAGCGGCGCGTCGACGGCCGTGTGAGACCAGCGTTGTTCAATCGTTGTGGAATCATCGTTATTATGAGCTATCAGCACCCGACCCAGTACGTCGATCGGATGCTTCTCGAGCGTATAGCCGGGAAGGACTCCTCGGCGCTCTCCGAACTGTACGATCGGTTCTCGAAGCTCCTGTACGGTGTGATCCTCGCCGTGGTGAGGGACACCGACGACGCGGAAGATATTCTCCAGGAAGTGTTCGTTCAGATCTGGCGGAGCGCGGCGACCTACCAGCCGACGCTCGGGGCGCCGAAGACCTGGCTGGTGAAGCTCGCGCACAATCGCGCCATCGATCTGCTCCGCTCCAAGCGCTATCAGCAGAAGAAGATGGAGGTGCATCCGGCGGAGGAAGAGGCGATCGCCGGCTCGATGACCGCGGTGGCCGAGAACACCACCTGGAGCGAGACGCTCCATCGCGAGCGGAGCGTGCATCTCTCCTCGGCCCTGGCCGTGCTCCCGGTCGAACAGCGCTCGCTGATCGATCTGGCGTTCTTCCAGGGCCTCACGCATCACGAGATCGCCGCCTCCACCGGCATCCCGCTCGGCACCGTCAAGACCCGCATCAGAAGCGGGATGCAGGTGCTCCGCAGCCGGCTTCAGTTCATCGCCGACGAGGTCTAGCACCGAGCGAGGCCACGAACGAGCGAGGCCACGAACGAGCGAGGCCATGAACGCACGAGCCCGGACCTCCCTCTCCGAGAGGTTCGATCCGCCGACCGGAGATGTCCGCCCGCTACTCAGGAAGGGAAAACCGACGAGCGAACTATTTCGTACTATTCAACGGCCGCGAGCCGCTCGCCGCCGGGAACGATGACAACATCTGACATGAAGAACGATCAGCACCCCGATACCTCCAGCGAGCCGAGCCCGGAGCTCTACGCCCTGGGCGCACTTTCGGAGTCGGAGCGGGAAACCTTCGAGGAGTTCGTCGCCGAAGGGTTTGTCGATATGGAGAACGTCCGATCACATCTCGAGTCGTTCACGGCCGTCTGCGAAGAGGTCGCCGAAACGATGCCCGCCCCTCGCCGGGCGCTCAAGGAGCAGATCCTCGCCGCCGCCCTGGCCGACGACGGCGCCACGGCCTCCATCTCCGCCGCGGCCGCCGCATCGCATGCGCAGGAGCCTCCCGAACAGATTTTCATCCACGCCCATCAGGGAGAGTGGATCGATACCGGCATCCCGGGCATCGCGCTGAAGATCCTCTACATCGACGCCGAGAGCGGGCGCACCACGCTGCTGGCGCGCCTGGCGCCGGGATCGGTCTATCCGCGCCACCGCCATCGCGGCGTCGAGGAATGCCTCGTGGTCGAGGGAGACCTGTTCGTCGACGGCGTCAGAATGGGAGCCGGCGACTTCACCCTCACCAGGCCGGAGAAGGTGCACGTCGATACCCATACCGAAGAAGGATGCCTTCTGCTCCTCTCCTCCCCGATGAACGACGAGTTTTTCGGCGACGCCCACGACACCGACTGAGCCACGATCCATCGATCGGCCCGGTGACCGTCGATGATGCTCACCGCCGACGATCATCGAAGAACCTCATGAAACGAGCGCGGCCCGACGGAACACTCCGTCGGGCCGCCGTTCTTTCCGGACTCGCGCCGCGCCGTCTCGCGCGGCATCAGCCAGCCACTTCCTCCTCCTCGTCCACGTACTCCTCCTGCTGCTTCTCCTTGACGCCGTTCGTCTCGGCCTTGCGTCCCCCCTCGGTGAAGCGGACGGAGACGATCTTCGAGACGCCGTCCTCCTCCTGCGTCACGCCGTACATCGTGTCGGCCGCGGACATCGTCCGCTTGTTGTGCGTGACGATGATGAACTGCGTGTCGCTGACGAAGCGGCGGACCAGCTGAACGAAGCGGTCGATGTTCGCGTCGTCGAGCGGGGCGTCGACCTCGTCGAGGATACAGAACGGGGAGGGCTTCACCAGGTAGATCGAGAAGAGGAGCGCGATCGCCGTCAGGGTCTTCTCGCCGCCGGAGAGGAGATCGATCGAGTGGGGGCGCTTGCCGCGCGGCTTGGCGATGATCTCGATCTGCGCCTCCAGCGGATCCCCCTCGAGCAGGCGGAGATCGGCTTCATCCCCCTCGTGGAAGAGGCTGGTGAAGATGCTGATGAAGTTCTTCCGGACCTGTTCGAAGACCTCGAGGAACTTGGTCTGCGCGGTCTCGTTGATCTCGGCGATCGTGTCGATGAGGGACTTCTCGGCGTTCCGGAGATCCTCGCTCTGCGCCTTCAGGAACTCGAAGCGCTCGCTCTCCTCCTTCCACTCGTCGTAGGCCATCAGGTTGACGGAGCCGAGCATCTTGATGCGCCCCTTCACCTGCCGGAGCCGCTCGCGAAGCTCTCCCATCAGGGCATCGTCGGAGGTATACTCCTTCAGCTCGATCTCCACCTCGAGCTCCTCGCGGCCGCGCAGGAGCATCCCCTCGGCCTTGGTGCGGAGCTCGTTGATCTTGATCTCCAGATCGTGCGTCTGGCCGATCGCCGACTCGTATCCCTTGCGCTCCTCGCGGAGGATCTCGGAGTGGCGCCCCACCTCCTCGCGCTTCCGCTGCTGGCGCTGGACGATCTCGTCACGCTTCGACTGCGCGTCGGAGAGCTCGGCGCGGAAGGTCTCCAGCTGATGCGACGCCTCGTCGAACGTCTGGTCGATCGTCTCCAGCTCGTCGACGGCGCGCTCTCGGTCCTTCTGCGAGCGCTGGATGGTCCGCTCGGCGTTCTCGCGGTCGCGGGTGATCCGGTCGAGCTCCGACTGGGCGCTCCGCTCGTCGCCGCGCAGGCGCACGAGCGCCACCTGATGCTCGTTCATCACGCGGACGCGATCGGCGTAGGCGGCCTCGGCGGCCTCGAGCTGCGTGGCCAGCTGGCGCGCGTTCCGCTCGAGCACTTCCTGCTCCTCGCGAAGCGCCACGCGGCGGGGCTCGGTTCCCTGCAGCGCCCCCTCCAGGCGGGAAAGCTCCTCGTGGAGTCCGCCACGCTCGCGGTTGTGCGCCTCGATCAGATCCTCGGCGCGCTCCAGCTCGTACTCGGCCTGGCCGCGACGCTGCTCCACGCGTCCCAGATCCTGCTGGGCGCGGCGGATCTCGTCGGAGAGCCGTCCGAGGTGAATGCTGTTGTGCTCCTCGCTCTTGTAGGTGATCTCGTCGTTGAGCGCCTCGAGCTGCCCCTCCAGCACATCGACCTCCTCGCCGAGACGCTCGATCTGCTCCCGCTTGCCGATCGTGGTCCCTTCATCCTTCGTCTGGCCGCCGCCGCGGACGATGCCGCCGGCGCGGACCAGCACGCCATCGAGCGTGACCGCCTGGAGCGCGCCGCCGCGGGACACCGCCTCGGTGGCCTCCTCGATGGTGCGCACCACCAGGGTGCCGTGCAGCAGCGTGCGCCGGAGCGCGTCGTGCTCCGGGGCGCTGGTGCAGAGATCGCTCGCCCAGCCGATCGCCTCGATCGTCTCCAGCGGCGGCTCGATCGGCGGCTGCGACACCCGATCCAGACAGACGAACGTCACCTTCCCCTTCCGGCTGTCGGCCAGCGTCCGCATGCCGCGCACGGCATCGTCGATCGAGGGGACGATCAGGAAGTGGGCCGACGGGCCGAGCGCGGCGGCGATCGCCAGGCGGAACTGCTCGTCGGTGGAGATCGCCTCGGCGACGGTGATCCGCTCGGCCGGCGTCCACTCAGGCTGGCCGACCAGGAACTGCACCGACTCGTCCTGATCGACGAGGCCGGTGAGGAACTCGATCTTCGAGCGGCGGGAGCCGATGGCGTTGTGCAGCTCGATGGTGCGGGTGCGGAGCTCGTTGATCTCCGACTGCAGCTGGGCCTTCCGCTCCTGCGCCGCCTCGAACTGCCGCTGCGACTCCTCGAGCCGGGCGGCGGCGGCCGCCATCTCGGCCTCGAGCGCGGAGATGGTCTCCTGCGCCTGCTCGGCCTCGTAGCGGGCGTCCTCATCCTCCTCGTCGAAGCGGCCGAGGCGCTGGTCGATGCTCTCGATCCGGGCGCGGGTGCGCTCCTCCTCGCCGCGCAGCTCGGCGATCCGGTTGATCACCGAGATCACCTGCTCCTGCGATCCCTTCGCGTCGCGACGGCGCTCGTTCAGCTCCGCCTCGGCCGAGGAGACCGAGGCACGGAAGCTCTCGAACTCTCCCTCGGCGCCGGCGATCTTGGCGCGGATCTCGGCGAGCATCCCCTCGATCTCCTGGCGGTCGCGCATCAGCGCGTCGATCCCCCCCTCGGCCTCGGCGCGATCCCGCTCGGCGCGCTCGATGATTCCCTGGAGCGAGCGCTTCCGCTCCTCGGCCACCGCGCGCTGGCGCTCCACCTGGGCGATCCGCTGGCTGATGGCGTTGACATCCTTCTGCGCCTCGAGCAGCGCCACCTCGATCTCCCCCTGCTCCCGCTCGAGCTCCCGGAGAAGGGTCTCCTCCTCGGCCAGCTGGGCGTCGAGCGCCTCCTTCTTGGTGCGGGCCTCGTTCAGGCGCTCCTCCAGCGGCGGAATCCGGTTCATCGTGGAGGCGTACTCCCGTTCGAGCACCTCCACTTCCAGCTTCTTCCGCTCGGCGTCGAGCTGCGAGTACTCCTCGGCGCGCTTGGCCTGGCGCTCCAGGCTGGCGACCTTCTTGCCGACTTCCTTGACGATGTCGCTGATGCGGAGGAGATCCTGCTGGGTCGTGTCGAGCTTCCTGAGCGCTTCCTTCCGGCGGGCCTTGTACTTGGTGACGCCGGCGGCCTCCTCGAAGAGGCGGCGGCGCTCCTCGGCCTTATCCGAGAGGATCGTCTCGATCATCTTCAGCTCGATCACCGAGTAGGCGTTGGCCCCCATGCCGGTGTCCATGAAGAGATCGACGATATCGCGCAGGCGGCACTGCACCTTGTTGAGCAGGTACTCCGAGTCGCCGTTGCGGAACAGGCGGCGGGTGATCGTCACCTCGCCGTATTCGGTCGGAAGGATCCCCTTGGTGTTCTCGATGGTGATCGACACCTCGGCCATGCCGAGCGGACGGCGCTTGCCGGCGCCGTTGAAGATCACGTTCTCCATCTTGTCGGAGCGGAGCGCCGAGGCCTTCTGCTCGCCGATCGCCCAGCGGATGGCGTCGATGATATTCGACTTGCCGCAGCCGTTCGGCCCCACCACGGCGGTGATGCCGTCGTTGAACCGCAGGATGGTTTTATGCGCGAACGACTTGAAGCCGACGATTTCGAGTTTGCTGAGATACATCTATCGGTGCCTGCAAGGATCTGATGTCATGTGTATCGGAGCCGGTGATGGGGCGCCGCGGCGCTGAGCGGACCTCGGGCGCGCGGAGCTGGAGAGAACCGACCGGCAGTGGGAGGTGAAGTTACGAAGATCCCACCCCCGGAAGGGGCAATCGCCGTTATCCCTGAAACCCCGGGAGGCCCGGCGGGAACGACGGCGGAAGTCGACGAAGAGATGCCCGGCGCGCCACCGGCCGGCAGATCTCCCGCGGAACCACGATCCCACCGGAGGCACCATCCCCTCGCCCCGCCGGCCGCGATCCCGCGAGCCACGGCCGCGCGGGCCACGACTCCACGAGCCGCGACGCCACGAGTCGCGACTCCACGGATTTCATGCTGACGCGATGCCGGAAGATGGAGCGCGCGGCGTCGAGGGCCGATCGGCGCTCCCATCGACGTCCGGCCCGCCGACGGACCGGACACGGAGGAAGGGACTCCGCGGAGCGAGGCGCGGAAGCGGAGAAAGGGCGGGCGGGATCAGCGGCCGGTATACCAGCCGCCGATCCCCTCGCGCAGATAGTTGAAGGTCGCGTTGGTCTCCCCGGAGGCCACGATCACCACGATCAGCACCGCCACGATGGTCCCGAGCGCATAGCCGTAGACCTTCATGGGGCGCACGTCGTAGATCACCGCGGTTCCGCGGAGCACGCGATAGAGCATCCAGAGCATCACGCCGACCACGGCCAGGAAGGCCGCCGGCCCGGCGCTGGAGACGTCGAGCAGCCGGTAGAGGACCATCGCTATCGGGATCAGGACCAGCACCGGGAGCGCTCCCCAGACCGAGATGATGTAGGCGTCGGTGAAGAAGATCCGGTTCCTGACGAACGCCGAGCAGATCCGGATCAGCGACGCCACGAAGAGCATCAGCAGGAAGAAGAAGAGCGTGAAGAAGAGGACCGACAGCGCCGGACGCCAGATGATGGTGTCCAGGAACGACTTGAGCCCGTCCGAGGTGATGCCGGCGCTCAGGATCGCGTCGAACCCTTCATCCATCCGGTAATAGTAGGTCAGGCTGGAGACGATCACCGCGAAGGTCATCGCGATCACCAGTCCGAGGATCGTCGTCTGCACGTTCGAGAGGATCCGCTGATCGCGGATATCCGCGTAGAAATTGTACGGACGGAGGAGCGCGCGGAACACGTTCTCGCGGAAGCGGCGGGAGCTGTTGATCAGCAGCAGGAAGATCACCGCGCTGATGATCCCGATCGCGATGAACAGGACGGTCGACGGCGGCGTGTAATCGCCGATCAGCACGTCCGGAGTCTTCTGGTCGGTATAGAGGGCGGCCAGCATCGTGGCTCCCTGACGGAGGTTCCGCTCCAGATCGTAGAGCCCGCAGGTGGCGATGTACTGATCGTCGTTGTTGACGGTCAGCACCGGTCGGTCGGTCCGGTAGTCGTTGAACGACCAGTAGATGCCGCCGGCCATCTCGGTCTCCAGCAGCACGTTGTAGACGTCGGAGATGTACTTGGCCTGCGCCTCGATCGAGATCGGGTCGGAGTAGCCGTTGTGATTGTTCAGGTGAACGAACTTGCCGTAGGCGAGCATCACCAGCGGCTTCTCGCCGCGCAGGTCCTTCTGCACCCGCTGGATGATCTCCTTCAGGCGCGTCGGATCGACGTCGAAGGCGGTGATGCCGGGGAAGTCCACCAGTTTCCGGAGCTGCGGGTTGGCCCAGCTCTGCGCCGAGAAATAGAACGGACGATGGTCGATCGAGTCGATCAGCGCGCGCATGCGGCGCACCGCGGCAACCACCTTGTCGCCGTCCGGGATCAGCGCGCTCAGGCCGTAGGCGCTCACGCAGGTGTAGCGTCCCCCCTCCTCGACCACCGAACGGATACGATCCATCGAGCGGCGGACGTAGCTCTCGTCCCCGAAGAGGGAGGCCGGCGGCGTGCCGATCGTGGCGTCGACGAACGCCATCAGGCCGAGCTCGTCGCAGAGGCGGAGCAAATACGGATGCGGAACGCCGTCGGCGAACCGGACCACGTTCCCTCCCATGTCCTTGATCGCCTGCATGTCGCGGCGCATCTGCTCGTAGGAGAGCGAGGCGCCGAACTGGCCGATCCCTTCCTGATAGACCACTCCCTTCACCGGGATCGGCTGGCCGTTCAGGAGAATCTGGTTGCCGCGCGCCACCAGGGTCCGGAAGCCGACGTCGAGCGCCTGCTCGTCGATGAGGATTCCCTGGTAGCGGACCTGCACCACCGCCTCGTAGAGGTTCGGCGAGCCGGGCGCCCAGAGCGCCGGGTTCTGCACCGGGATGGTCAGCGACAGGTTCGCCGTTCGCTTGCTCTCGAGCGGGAACGACACCGATCCATGTCCGATCTCGCCGCCGGCGGTCGAATCGTTCGCGCCGCCGAGACGCCGCAGACCGATCGACAGATCGAAATCGCCGCGGTCGGACGGAATGGTCTTGTACACGCCGCCGGAATCGGAGCCGCCGCCGAAGCTCGTGCCCCTGAGCGCGGAGGAGACCACGCGGACGCTGAAGCGCGCCTCGGCGCCGTTGCTGGTGCCGACCGTGGTGAAGCGTGCGTCGTCGATGCAGACCTTCGGCACGCCGACCAGGATGATATCGCGGAAGATGCCGCCGTAGGTCCGGTCGCCGAGGATCAGCTTCCGGCCGGGGACGGTCGAGGTATAGCCGAGCTGATTGCTGACGGCGACCTGAATATTGTTCGAGCTGGAGAGCTTCGCCTCGTCCGGGATGGAGATGGTGAAGGGCATCCCGCTCTCGTGCTGCGCCACGAACTGACCGTTGATCGAGATCGTGCTCTGATACTGGATGCCGTAGCAGACGATCTTCCAGCGATACTTCTTCAGCATCTCCGGAGGGATCTGGAAGGTACGCTTGTACAGGAGCTCCCCCTCGTCGTCGTAGCAGCTCGGGACGCGAACCCGTTTCCACGAGTCCCCGTCGTCGCTCGAGACCTGCCAGTCACCGTTGAGCGGGATCACCGTACGCGTGCTCGACGACAGGAGCGACGCGTAGATGCTCCGGTCCGGCGGCGGCGGGGAGGCCAGGAACCCTTTCGGCTGCGATTGTGCCAGGAGCGGAAGCGCGAGTACGAGGAGCAGGAATGCAAGAAGTGCTGACGTTCTCACCAAACTGGATCCAGATAGGTCGGTCGATGTACGGTAGCTGGTCGGAGATGCCGCGGGCGCGACCCCCCTCGGTCATGACCCGCAAAACTACGAACGGCATGGGCCAATACCAATCCGCGTTGGTAAAGGAGGGCAACGGGAATCGATGGAATTTCCGGCCGCCGGGTGTCGAACACGGATGCCGGCCCCGGAAGCCGGTCCCGGAAATGGAGAAGGTGACGCGCGATGTCGGGGAGCGAAGGATGGGAAGATCGGGGAAGCGGGCCCCGGGACCTCAGCGGCGCGGGGCGCCGATATGACGGTAGTGGGCGCGGTAGGGACGGGCGCGCATCGGGCGGACCGGCGGCCGGTCCATCGTCATCACGATCGGCGTCGGCTCGGTGATGCGCCGGCGGCGCTCCACGTCGGCGGCCGAGAGCACCACCGCCAGCACGAACACCAGCCAGGCGCGCCGCGCCGCCGTCAGGGGAACAAGCAGAACCCCGGTCATCATCATCGCGCTCGTCATCATATGCTCCATCTGGTGTGTCGCTCCACGCGGCGATCGCGGCGCGCGAGCGACGGCTCCGGCCACGGATCAGCCGGCGCCGAGACCGGAGGCGGCAAGGACCATCTCCGGGGTGATACGTGTCATGCACTCGTGCGTGCCGATCGGACAGCGGTCGCTTCCATGAATCCGGCAGGGACGACAGGCCAGCCCCTCGATCCCGACCACGCGGGAATCGCTCCCCCGCGGCCCGAAGCCGAACTCCGGCACCGTCGGGCCGAAGATCGCCGTGACCGGCGTGCCGACGCTCTCGGCCAGGTGAAGCGGCGCGCTGTCGTTGGCGATCACCCGCGAGGCCAGCGCAACCAGCGCCAGCAGCTCGGCCAGATCCAGCTCGCCGGCCAGGTTCTCCCCCTCCGGCAGTCCCGCTTCCCCGGCGATCCGCGCGCAGAGCTCCCGCTCTCCGCCGCTGCCGATGAGAAGGAGACGTCTCCCCTGGCGCCGTAGTCTTCCGATCAGCGCGGCATATCCGTCGACGCCCCACCGCTTGGTTCCCCACACCGACCCCGGCGCCACCAGCACCGGCGCGTCGTCGATCGCCAGCCGCTGGCGCAGCCGGTTCATTCCCTCCGCCTCGGGAACCAGCCATGGCGCGGTTGCCGCCGCTCCCTCCTCGGGGCGCTCGATGCCGGCGCGCCGCAGAAGCATCATGTTCCGCTCGGTCTCGTGCAGCGCAATCAGATATTCGACCCGATCGGTCAGCAGGCGCGCCCCCTCGCTCTGGCGAAAGCCGATCCTCCGCGCGATCCCTCCCTTGCGCGCCAGTGTCGCGGTGCGATAGGAGCGGTGCGGAAGGAACGCGGTATCGTAGCCGGCCTCGCGGAACGCCTCGACGAGCCGCGCCGCCGCGCCATCCTTCTTCTTGTCGAACGGGTGGAGCCGCGTCAGCGCCGGATGCCGCTCGAAGAGAGGGGCGAACTCCGCGCGCACCACCAGGCCGATCTCCGCGCCGGGACGCGCCGCGGCCAGCACGCGAAGCATGCCGCTGGCGAGAACCGCGTCCCCGAGAAAGCCGCTCTGCATTACCAGCAATCGTTCACTCATAGGCGATCCCCGGCGTGTTCTTCCATTTGCGGTGCTGCCACACCCACTGCTCCGGATGCCGCCTGACCGCCTGCTCCAGCAGATCGACGTAGCGCTGCGTCAGCCGCCGCGATCCCTCCGGATCGTCCGTCAGATCGTCGTGGCGCAGCTCGACGAGACGCGCAAGATAGCCGCCATCCCGCTGGCGCTCGGCGAATCCCACGATGATCCTCGGACGATGCCGGAGCGCCATCCGGGCCGGGGCCGCGAACGAATAGGTCGGGATATCGAACATCGTCACCAGGTCGTCCCGCTCCACCGCGGCCTGATCGGCCAGCATGGCGACGATGCCGCCGGATCGGAGAAGCGCGGTGGCCTCGCGGGCGGCGCGGGCCGTGTGGATGGTCCGGTTGCCGCGGGAGGTCCGCATCCGGTCGATCTCCCCGAAATCGCGCTGCGACTTGACGATGATCGAGAAGGGAACGCCACCGAGGGCGGCCGAGCCGAGGGCCAGCAGCTCCCAGTTGCCGTAGTGGGCCGAAAGCAGGAGGCCCCCCTCGGGGCCGATCGAGGTCAGAAGCTCGCCGTTCTCGATCCGGAACCAGCGCCTGAGCTGGCTGTCGGAGAGATGGCGGAGCGTGATCAGCTCCAGGAAGACCGTGAAGAGATTGACGAGCGATTCTCTCCCGATCCGCTCCCGCTCGGCGGCGGGAAGCTCCGGAAAGGCAAGCTCGAGATTTTTCATCGTGATCGCGCGCCGCATCCCCAGCCCCCAGGCCGCGACGGCCAGCGGGCGGGCAATGCGCCGGCAGGCACCGAACGGGAGAAGCCGCCCCACCGGCCCGAAGACGGTCCGCCAGAGGCCGCGCTCGATCGATTCGAGGAGAGCTCGCGTCGCGCTCAATCGCCCCAGCCCTGCGAGTTCCTGAACTGGTGAATCCGGGCGTACTCGTTCTCCCAGTCCTCGTTGCTGATCTCCCCCGGCGCGTTGGAATGCACCAGCATGTAGGTGCCGGTCTGGTTCCGGTCGACGAAGGCGAAATCGTAGTTCAGGCCGTTGTAGTGCCAGACCTCGTACGGCTTCCGGTTGTAATCCTGCGGGTGCCGGTCGATGCCGTCCGGCGTTCCGTAGGTCAGCAGAATGCGGCCGCGATCGCTATCCCAGCCGTTCGGCGTCATGCCGGAGGTGAACTGCGCGCGGGCGCGATCGACCCGCTTGTAGTACTCGCGGCGCATCTCGTTCACGGCGGTTCCGGGCGTGGGGTCGCGCTTCTCCCAGAAGTTGGTGAGGAACCGCGCCTTGGCGTCGGGGCCGGAGAGCTGCTCCCAGAGCTGCTTCTCGACCGAGCTGGCGATGAATTTGGATTTGGTGAACTCCTGATCCAGCTCCTCCTCGCGCATGCCGGCGAAGCTCGGATCGACCACCTGCTGCGCGCCGCCGGAGACGATCCGCTGCGCGGCCAGCACGGAATCCTTGTCCGGGTTGATCAGCGTGAAGCGGCGGAGCACCATGCTCGAATCGCGCGCCGAGCGGAGCAGCCCGTCGTAGATCTGCACGATCAGATAATACTCGCCGCTCGGCACCTCCTCGAGCGTGAGGGAGTTGGTCTCCATCACCGCCGGCGCGGAGGGGCGCGGACGCTTCAGATCCTTCCGGAAGAAGACCCGCCCGCTGGAATCGGCCAGCGCATAGATCACGCTGTACTCGGTGGTCGGCACCGCGTCGGCGTTGTAGACCTCGGCGTAGGTATTCAGCACGAGGAACGGCGGCGCGATCACCGAGGTCATGTTCGGGATCATCCGGAAGCCGTTCCGGTAGAACTGATCGGTCGAGTCGTCGCTCGGCGACATGTCGGCGAGGATCATCACGTCGCTGGTCCGGACCCGCTTGCCGGCAATATCCGGCACCACCATGGCGAACTCGGCCGAGTCGTGATTGCTCTTCCGGTTGACATCCTCGTAGTAGATCTCTCCCCGATAGGTGCCCGGCCGAAGCGCGAGGGACTTCCGTCCCATCAGCGTGACGACGCCGTCGCCGACCTCGGAATGCTGGGAATGGGAGGTGATCCAGTCGACGTCCAGCGCCTTCTTGCCGGTCGAATCGGTCAGGCTCAGCCGGAGGTAGAGCTTGCCGACGTAGCTATCCCCCTGGCGCGCGTGCTCCAGGGCGTGGCCGTTGAACTGGTAATCGAACTGGATGAGGGTCTCCCCTCCTCCGGCGAGCGCGAACGCATGGTACGTGTAGGCCAGATTCATCGGCTCGGGCACCTCCGCCGAGGCAACGCTCAGCGCCGCCGGAAGGAGGAGCAGAGCAAGCGCAAGCCGGCCGAGGTGGGCGGCGAGTCTCGTTGAACGGTACATGCTCGTGATCATGGTTCAGCGCTTCGGAATGTTTGGCTGGAGATGGGAGCGCGCGGCGCGCCGGAGCGACCGCCGCCGCGGGACGTGCTCCCCGGAGTGGACGTGTACACGGTATGACGGGCGAACCGTCCCGAACGTTGTTGCCGGCGTTGCCGCCGCGGTCGCCGCCGACATCGTTGTCGCGGGGGAGGCCGGCATCACGCGGGCGAGAGATCCTGCGAGAGATCCCGCGAGGGGGCTGAAACGACGACGGGCCCTTCGCGCGACAGCATTGACACGCTCTCGTCACGGAAGGGCCCGTTCTGGTACGTCTCGATCCGCCGGGGCGGGACGCGAGGTCCGCCGGGCGGGCTCCGCTTCCCTTACTGGAAGCGGACGGAAGCGGTGATCTGGTGCACCACTCCCATCGTGGCGTGCAGGCGCGCGGCGTAATCCAGGGCGCCGGTGAAGCCGCCGACCTGATAGTTCACGCCCACGCCGGCGCCGAGACCGAAGGCATCGGCACCGCCGAACTGATAGCCCAGACGGGCGGCCAGAAGGTTCCGCCAGACGTATTCGGCGCCGACGCCGAGCTTCTCCGGAGCGTCCGAGGAGGTCATGAACTCCGTGGACACCAGGAGCTTGTTGTCATCGTTCCCCTCGAGCACGTCGGAGGAGAGGCCGGCGCGGAAGATCAGCGGGAGCGAGGCCTCGGTGGCCTCCAGCTGAACGTCGGCGGCCTTGTTGCCGGTGACCGGGTCGAGCGTGCCGCTCTGCTCCAGGCGCGGGCCGCTGTAGCGAACCGGGGCCGAGAGGTTCTGCACCGCGAAGCCGATGCGCATGCCGAGGATGCCCGGCTTGTACATCGTGGCCACGTCGAAGGCGACGCCGTTGGCCGAGATGTCGGCGATCGACAGGTTGACCAGCTTGGCCGTGGCGCCGAAGGAGAACTGGTCGGTGAGCTGGCCGGCGAAGGTCAGGCCGAAGGCCAGATCCTGCACGCGGTAGGTCTCACCCGTGCCGTCCTGCTGGAACAGGTTGGTCACGCCGATATCGTCGGTGCCGTAGGTGACGGCCGAGAGGCCGACCTTGTAGTCGGTGCCGACCGGGAAGGCGACACCGGCGAAGTTGTGCTTGATGCCGGCGAAGAGCGAGGCATAGCTGTAGGAGGCGCTGGAGCCGGGGGCGAGCATGATGCCGGCCGGGTTCCAGTACATCGCCGAGGGATCATCGGCAACGGCCACGTAGGCGCCGCCGAGCGCGGTGGCGCGAGCGCCGACCGGAAGCGTGAGGAAGGATCCGGTGCTGCCGCCCACCTTCGAGAAGTCCCGAGGGGCGGTCAGAACCGCGGTCGGATCCTGGCTATCCTGAGCTCGCGAACCGGTCGTCATCACCCCGGCACAGAACACCGCCGCCACACCGATTCTGTATATAAGCTTCATGTCTATCTCCAAAGGATAAGATGCTCGTTTCAAGACGTACGGCGAGTCAACGGGGGGCGGCCGCTTCCGGCACCCGGTGGGGCCGCCCGATGGCGACCGCCCCCGTTGGAACTGACTCCAGGGTTATCGACCGATCACGCGGAAACCACCGACGATCACAGCGCACTTCTTGATCGTCTCGGCGCCGTTCGGCGTCGTGATGCGGAAGATCAGAAGCTGGCTCTGGACCTGGCGGTTGGCCTTGGTCAGAAGATCCCAGGCGTTGACCGCGATGCGGCCATCCTTCTCGCCGGCCTTGTGCTCGATCGTCTGAACGAGCTCACCAGCCTCGGTGTACACCTGGATGGTGCACTCCTGCGGCAGACGGGTGATGTAGAGCAGGCGGTCGACGGTCGACTGCTGCCCGACGTGATCGATCAGGTACGGGTTCGGAACGATCGAGATCTGGTTGAGCATGTCATCGGTATACGAGTCGAGAGCCGGGTTGGCGCTCGGAATCGCGACGTCGACATACGCTCCCGGCTGCGGCAGTCCGATCGCGCCACCGGTGAAGTCCACCGTGAACTTGTCGCCCGGCTTGAACTCCTGCGTCGGCAGGTTCTGCGGGACGATGGAAGCCAGCGTGACCCCCGGCGTCACCGAGCTTCCGGTCGACACCTCGCCGATGCCCATGCCAGCCGCGTCGATCGAAACCTCGGCGCCGTTGACGATGAGCTTGTTGGTGAACGACAGCGTGTGCGACGCACCGGTGTTGTCCGTGCCCGTAATGCGCGAGCCGTCTGGACGGTAGGTCAGGTAATAACGATTAGCCTGACCGATGCGATTCGCCGAGACCCTGGTACGGCTCGTCGCTTGCGCGCGCTCCTGGGCGGAGAGCGTCTCGACGTCGAGCCATCCGTACGAATACATCGCGAACTTCGACGGATCCAGCACGTACTCGTACGGACTGGAGGCAACTGCCGTGGTCGTGTCCGCCACACGCTGAGCATCCGGATTGACCGGGAACTCATAGTTGTAGCGGATATCCGAGCTCTGCGTCTCTCCGTTGGAGCCGATCACCTCGCGCTGATAGCTGGCCACGTTCCGGACTGCCACCGTCAAATAGGGGACGTCGCGGAAGGTGAAATCCTTGCCCGACTTCTTGAAGGTGATCTGCGGATCGACGCCACCCTCGCGGAACTCCACCTCGAGCTTCGGCTGACCGATGCTCGGAAGCTGATTCGGCTGCGTGAGCGTCTGCTGCGTGAGCAGACGCCCGACATACTGCTTCTGGGCCACCAGGTTCACGTCGCTCGAGCCCGAAGTCTTGGTGAACGGGCTGCCGGTCTCGTCGCCGAAGCGGCCGAAGCGGAGCGAGTCACCGTACTGGACGAACTGATAATCGAAGCCGACGCTGAACGTGTTGTTGTAGATGCCGACCGAGTTGACCGACTCGGAGTTGATCTCCGGACGCGAGGCATCCGGCGTGTACGAGGCCGTCAGCGGCGAGCGCACCATGCGGGCGTTGTAGAAGCCGGTGTCGGTCTGATGCGACTGGAACGGCAGCGCGATCTCACCACCGAGGAAGGAGGCGAGGATGCCGGCGTTGTTCGTCGTGTCGGCGCGGTCGGAGAACTTGAAGCCGTACGGCACATAGAAGCGGAGCAGCTCCGCGCCCGTGCGCTTGCTGCGCGCGGTGATGCCGGTCAGATAGTAGTAGTCGACGAAGTTCGTGTCCAGCTTGCGGAGGCTGGCCGGGTTGAACTCGAAGTGAATCGTGTCGCCGCCGAACAGCTGCGCCAGACGCTCCGGATCGATCGGCTCGAAGCGGAAGTTGAAGATGCCTCCCAGGCCGCCGCTTCCGACGATCGTCGGGTTCACGCCCGTGCCGGCCGGCGGAGCCTCCGGCGTGGCGCGCACCTCGTTGATGCCCGCGATCGCGGAGTTGATCTTCGACGGCGTGTTCTCCTGCTTGCTCCCCTCGTCGTAGGCGAGGACGCGATAGTAGTAATCGACGTTGTTCAGCAGGCGCTCGTTCTTCGACAGATCCTCGGAGTTCTCCGAGACGCGGCCGTCGTGGTTGTCATCACCCACGTCGACGAGGCGACGGTGGCTGGTGATGCTGTCCATGATCGACAGGATGGCGTCGCGGACGATCGTCGCGTTGGTCTTGCCGGCGAACTCGCCGCCGTAATGGGTCGCCGTGTCGACGTCGTTGTACGGGTCGAACGCATAGCCGTCGCTCATCCGCTCGAAGTTGTACACCACGGTGGTGTCGAACGTGCGGACGGTCGTCTTGGGCTTGAGCACCTTCACGGTGTCGCGCGTGCCGTCCGGCTTCACGAAGATCGAGTCCATGTAGGTACGGACCGTGTCGTAGTTGCGCGTGACCACCGTCACCATGCCCGGGTTGCCGGTATCGGCGAGCATCGGCAGGCGGTACCACGGGCCGAGCACGCTCAGGTCGCCGAGATGCGCGGCCTTGTAGCGGGTGGCGCTGTCCGGAATCGACGGCAGCGAGAACGTGGCGATCGTCTTCGGATAGAGATCCCAGGTCTTGTTCGTGTCGGTCGAGTCCACCGTGGTCAGGGCGCGGCGGTAGCGCTGGATGCGGTAGCCCTTGAAGTCCAGGCCACGCTCGAGCTTGTCGAACGAGAGCTCCGAACGGGTATCCCAGGCCAGCTCGACGGCATTGTTGAGCGGACGCCAGGTGACGTTCGCCGGATCCGGCGGCGTCGGGGCCGAGAAGTTGTCGTCGTACACACGCTGCGCGAACGTATCGATCGCGATCAGGTTCCGCATGTCGGCCGTGGTTCCGGTCGGAGCCTGGTTCGGGTTCAGACCGTAGGCGAACATGATGCCGATCACCGTGCGGGCGGTATCCCCCGGACGCATGTTGAACGGACCGGTGGCCATCAGGAAGCGCTTGTCGCCCGGTCCCGGGTCCTGGTCGCGGCGGCCGCTGGAGAGGAAGTCGTAGCGCTCGTAGGACTTCTTCGGGTCCTCCGAAATCAGCCACGAGCGGAAGGTGGTCAGACCGATCTGCTCCTTCACGTCGAAGACCCGCTTGTCGCTGCGGATGTTGCCGAGGCTGTCGACATAGAGGCGGACGACCTGTCCGTTGTTCTCGCCGATCGAGTCGCCGACGCGGCGGGCCACGCCGTTGACGGTATCGACCACGTCGCCGGCGCGCCAGACGGCCGGGCTCTCGAGGAAGTCGGCGCCGATGTACGCCCACGGGCCCTTGGCACCGTCGCCCTGGGTGTAATCGCTCCACTGAGCGGCCAGGTTGAGCGTGTCGCGACGCTTGTCGGCGATCACGATCGAGCTGTGATCGTTGCTCGGCGAGCCGATGTCCATGTCCATCGCCGGGGCAACGTAGCAGTTGCGCAGCGTGTCGGCGGACTTGTTGATCACCGAGTAGCGGAGGAAGAAGAAGTCTGCGTACAGACCGAAGCCCCAGGAGTAGATCGTCTGCTCGATCTGGAGGCCGAGCGGATAGCCCTCGGCCAGCGCCTTGGAGCGACCCTGCTCGTAGCGGCTGAGGTCGGTATCCTTGTAGATCGAGAAGATGTCCTCGCCGGAGATGATCGCCGGACCTTTCTTGAAGGTGGCGGTATTGCGCATGCCGACGCTATCGACATAGTAGCCGAAGTAGCGGTTGGTGCGAAGGCTGTCCAACAGCGAGGTATCCCACACCGGCCAGTTCGGGCCGCCGCCGGTACGATCGCGCTGATCGTACGGCTCGCCGGTCGTGCCGTTGTAATCGGTCGAGAAGTACATGCGGTACTTCTTGATTCCCTCGGGGGACTGGTCGACCTTGGAGTTCTGGTACGGCTGGGTGATGCGACCCGGCACGAACCATCCGGCGCCGGAGTTCGGGTTGTACCCGATGGCGCAGAGCTTGGAGACCGTGTCGTTGCCGCTCTCGGTCCTGACATTCTTGAGGGCGGCGAACCAGAGGCCGCCACCGAACATATACCCCTTGTTCGACCCGCGCGGCCAGAAGCCGCCGGCCGAGGAGTTGCCTCCGGGGTTCAGCGTGAACACGCCGTAGTTGGTCGAATAGAACTCAACGCGGGAGGCCCGGTTCTTCAGGCTCTCGTACACGTTGTTCGGAACACGCTCGAGCGAGGACTCGTCCTTCCCCTCCTTCTGCCCCTGACCGGCCTGCTCCTGCTCCTGCTTTGCCTTGTCGTCGGTCTTGGCGTGCGCTCCCGGTGGCGATAGCAGCATTGCCATCGCGAACAGCGGCACGATCAGACCGTGTGCAATCGTTCGCAGTTTCATGTTCATTCCTTTATGGTATGACTTGTTGTATGCAATTGACTCTTGCCTGACATCCGCGCCGGCGGCTCCCGGAGCTCCCATTGCCGGATCGTCCGTTATCGGATCGCCGGCCGCGGAAGCCCCGGGATCGCCCGGGCGCGTCGAAATCAGAACCGCACCTTGAAGCCGACGAAGACCGAGCGCGGCGTCTGGTAGGTGCCGCGGAGCGCCTGCACCGTGGTGACCCAGCGCTGATAGCCCTCGTACTTCTCCTGCTGCGTCTCCACGCCGTCGAGGTTCGAGTCCGCGTACGGGTTGTAGAGACGGCGGCCGAAGTTGTCGTACTGCTGATTGTCGAACGTCTCCGGACGGGTCGGATCGATATCGCGGTAGTACGGCGTGTTGGAGAACTCACCGATCTCCTTGGCCATGTTGGTGCCGTCGTAGTCGGCGCTGCCGGTAACGGAGTAACGGCCGGCCTCCGGGACGTTCGCGTTGCGCGAGAAGCGCACCGCCACCGGGTTGGTGAGGTTCAGGATGTTGTAGATATCGGCGAAGATGCCCAGCTCAAGGTTCCCCACCGACTCGCCGAACCAGTCGCGCAGCTTGAAGTTGCGCTCCAGGTGGGCCTCGGTGTTGAACTGCGACGGGAGGCGCTGCGAGTTGAACTCGGAGATCTGCTGGCCGCGCTGCGTCTCGCGGGTGTAGGGCAGACCGGTCAGATAGGTCGCCGTCACCGTGATCACGCCGTTCTCCAGCAGCTTCAGGCCGCCGATCGACGGGCCCTCGTCCTCGCCCCAGACGAGCGAGAGGGAGCCGTTGAGCGTGTGGGTCTGATCGTAGGTCAGCGGGTACTCGACCAGCGGGAAGGTCTTCGTGCCGGTCAGCGGGTCCGGCGAGGCCGTGACCACCGCGTAGTAGTTCGACAGCGGGCCGGAGGCGGTGCCGACGGCCTTCATCAGCGAGTAGTTGATCTCGGCCTTGAAGTTGTCGGACAGCTCGCGGCGGGCCGAGATCTCCAGACCACGGACGTTGCCGTAGTCGTTGACCGTGTAGATCGAGTACGGGTTCGGCTGAGCCGGAACCAGCGTGATGCCGGTCTGATTGTAGATGTCGCGATAGTAGGCCGTCACGTCGAGGAAGTAGTTCTCGGCGAGGCGGGCCGTGTACCCGAGCTCGTAGACGAACACCTTCTGCGGATCGGCGTCCGGGTTGCCGAAGATCTGGCTGGCGCGAAGAGCGTTACCGTAGGCGTTGTCGTAGAGGTAGTTGAGCTCCGGACGCTTGAACATCATGGCGAAGTTCACGCGGAACTGCGAGGCGTCGGTGATCGGGTAGCTCACGCCGATGCGCGGGCTGACCTGGAACTTCATGCTCGCGTCGGCGCCGTTGCGGAGCTGATCGATGATCTGAAGGTTGCTGGTGCGGTCGACCGGGGCCAGCTTCGTGTTCGGATTGAAGAAGTCGAAACGGACGCCCGGCTGGAAGACGATCGACTTGTAGTCGAACTTCGTCTGCACGTAGAGGGCACCCTCGTACGGCGTGTGCGGATCGGAGAAGAAGTTCTTCACCGTTCCGATGCTGTCATCCTCGAAGTAGTTGTAGCCCGAGTAGCCGTACACGTCGAAGAAGCCGCCCTGGAACCAGGGGAGGTTGTTCTCGTGACGACGGAGCACGTAGCTCGAGAAGTCCGCGCCGGCCTTGATCTGCGTCTTGACCTCGCCGAGATCGAAGTTCGTCTCGTAGGCGCCGCGCAGGTTGAACGTCTGCGACTCGCGCTTCTCGAGCACGCGCTCGTTGCCGTGCGTCGGGAAGAAGTTCGGGTCGGTGATGCCGTACGGGTTCATGCTCGCCCCGCCGACCTGATCCCCCTCGTAGAAGCCGGTCTTGGCGTTCTTGGTCGGGACGATGAAGGTCTCCGGGTTGTACTGATTCAGGTAGACGTCCTGCGTCGCACCTTCGCTGTAGTTGTCGATCACGCCGTCGCCGTCGGCATCCACGTCGGTCGCCGACAGGTCGTAGATATCGAAGATGCCGTACTTCTTGGTCTCGTCCTTCTTGCCGGCCTCGTAGTAATTACGGACGTAGGAGCCGGTGACCTCGAAGTAGGAGCTCTCATCCAGCGACTGGAAGTAGCGGGCCATGAAACGGTTGATCACCGTGTTCTCGTCCCAGTTCTGCGCGTCGCGCTCGAGCACGCCCTGGGCGTTGCGGTCCATCATATAATAGTTGGACCAGGCACCGCGCTCGCGGCTGGTCAGACCGATCTCGCCGCCGAGCTCGAGGTACATGCCGTCGCCGATGTTCACCTTGAACTTGCCGTTCAGGTCACGCACCATCGCGCTCTGACCCGGAAGGTCGCCGAGGTTCGTCGGCTCGAGGGAGAAGCCCCAGAGGCGCTGCGCAACCTGGGCGCGCGCGGCGGCATACTCCGGGGTCATGTCGTAGACCTCGAGGCCGGAGCCGGTGTTGTCGATCGGCTCGTACTTGCCGGTGATGTAGAAGGTCACCGCGTCGGTGAACGGAATCGGACCACCGAAGCCGAACTCGTAGAGCTGGCGGCCGCTGGCCTGGCTCTTGGCGGCGGCCAGCGTGGTGTCGCGGTTGGTGCCGGTGATCTTCACCGTCAGCGGATCGCTCGAGCCGTAGAGGGCCTGCACCGGAGTGCGGAAACGAAGCTGTCCCTCGTACCGGTCGTTGCGGCCGGTACGGGTCACCGAGTTGACCACGCCGGCGAAGACGTCGCCGTACTCGGCCGAGAAGCCGGAGGGAACGACCTGCACCTCGGAGACCGCGAGGGTCGAGACGGTCGGGTAGAGGCCGGCCGAGGTGGAGCCGAAGCCACCCTGGAACGGATCGCTCACCTTCACGCCGTCGATGCGGATCGAGGTCTCGGTGGCGCGGCCACCGCGGATCGAGAAGCCGTTGACGCCGCTGGTGGTGACGCCGGCCTCGATCTCGACTGCACTCTGGATCGAGGTGCGGGCGCTGTTGTTGATGTCGTCGGCCGTGGCGCTGCGGACCGTCGCGGCGCGATCGCGCTTGATCGGCTCCACGCGCGTCCCGGTCACGACAACCGTCTTTGAACGCACCGAGCTGGTCGTCAACTGCACATTATGCGTCGTCGTCTGATCGATGGAGATGCGGATGCTGCTGGTGTCCTTCTGCAGACCGACAGCCGAGACTTCGACGTCATACTGCCCGGCGCGGATACCCGCGATCAGGTAGCGACCGTCGGGAGCCTTGGAGTAACCTCCCTGCTTCGTGCCGAGCAGTTTGATCGTGGCGCCGACGACCGGCTTTCCGTCGCTGTCGGTGACTCTGCCGGTCAGCTGGCCAGAGGTCTGTGCCATTGCGGCCACCGGAGCGACGACAGCAAATGCAGCCAAGCATAGTAGCTTGCGTTTCATTCGAGCACTCCTTACTTGGAAGATGTAACGCGTAGTACGAGAGTAACTGTATATCCTAGTTCGTAAACTTTCCGTGAGGTCAACGCTCCGCGCTGCGAAACTTTCAGATGGGTCTCGCGGTATCAGCGAAGCAACCAAAGACTACGATAGCGTGCATGGGGAAGTGCCGGTGCAGCGCACGTTGGGGCGTGGCATGCGAGCGCGCGGGCGGGAGAGCGTATTCGATCCTGGCGAAAGACCTACCGATAAACCTGGGACGAACTGGCCTTGAACGTCGGAAAACGCACAAATAGGCGGATTTCGACGGTATTACGAACATTTAGCACGTCAATATAGCTCCCAGGAAATCACTCCCCAAATCCCTTGATCCCGCGGAACGGCCCGTTTCCGAAGCGACTTCCGCTCGAACGGCGAGTCCGGAATCACCGTTGTGGCTAAAAGGTACACGGAACCTCTCCAAAAGTTACTCGTCTAACCCCGGCTACACCTTTCCCTCCTCCCCCTCCCCGCCGCTTCCTCGCTGGAACACCGCTTTCTCGCTAGAACCTCACCGTCACCCCGACCGAAACGCTCCTCGGCCGCTGATACGTCGTGCGCAGACTCTGCTGGGTCGCCACGAACCGCTGGTATCCCGCCACCCGCTCACGTTGCGTTACAACTCCGTCGAGGTTCACGTCCGCGTAGGGATTGTAGAGGCGGTGGCCGAAGGGATCGTACTGGCCGCCGCCGAAGGTCTCCGGCCGGTCCGGATCCGATGAGCGATAGTAGACCGCGTCGTCGATCCCCCCCGCCCCGATGTCCAGCAGCGTGTCGAGGTCGGCATCACCGGTCAGGGAGACCAGGGAGCCGTCCGGGTTGACCGGGGGACCGGTCAGCCGCGCGCCGAGCGGGCCGGTCAGGTTGAGCAGGTTCTCCACGTCGGCGAAGATTCCGAGCTCCGCCTCCCCCATCGACGATCCGAGCCATGCGTCGAGCCGGAAGCACTTCTCCAGGTGGAGCGCCGACTCGATCAGGTTCGGAAGCCGGCTGCCGTTGTAGTACTCATCCCGGAAGGTGCCGTTGAGCGCCATCAGCGAATAGGGGAGCCCGGTGGCGAAGCGCCCGCGCAGCGTGACGGCGCCACGCTCCATGAACCGGACGCCGCCGATCGCCGGCCCCTCCCCATCTCCCCACGCCATCCCCACCTGGGCCCAGATCGAGTGCGCCCGGTCGCCGGCCACCGCGTAGTTCCCATCCTGCCTGAGCCCCTTTGTTATCACACCCCCGGAGGGGCCCGCGCCGAACGGATCGGTGCCGAGCGAGACCAGCCGCGGCGTGATGAACGCGTGCATCACGCCGTAGCCGACCGTGAACTCCAGATTGTTCGACAGACGCCGCGTGAGGCTCAGATCGAGTCCGAGGATCAGCCCCTTCCCGGAATCGGCCACGTCGTACATATCCGTGCTCGAAGCCGGACCGCCGATCGCGCCGCCGGTGGCGACCAGACGATGCGAGATGCCACGATAGTAGCCGACGGCATCGAAGTCCAGCTCGCGCGTGAGCGCGGACCACCATCCGAGCTCCGCGGTCACCGCCTGCTCCGCCCCAACCCTCGGATCTCCCCGTCGCTCCCGTACCCGGACGATCTGGTTGTCGGTAATGTAGGTCAGCTCCGGAAGCTGGTTCACCAGCGCCACGTTGCCGTAGAAGCGCGAGCGCCGTCCGACCAGCATCGCGAAGCCGGCGCGCGGTGAGAGAAGGAACCGCGCGTCGGCCATCGGGAGCGAATCGAGGATCGACTTGGGCAGGTTGTCGGAGATCCCACCGGGAACATACTTCCCGTCGGGATCGAAGAGGTCGCCACGCACGCCGAGCTGCAGATCGATGCCGGGAGTCCGGTAAATCAACTGCACGTAGCCGCCGATCACGGTGGGGACATGCGCCCGAAGCCGATAGTCCCCGACGATGTCCTCATCCGAGGGAAGAAAGCTCCCCTCGTCGAAACCGTAGATGTCGTAGTCGAACGGCGCGTCGTACGGCTTCGGGAAATAGGTGCGGCGAAGTGTCGTGCGCCGGTACTCGGCCCCTCCTTCGAGCCTCACCAGCTTCTGTCCCACCGGAACATCGATGCCGTAGGAGCCGCGGAGATCCAGCTCGCTGACCTGGCGAGCCTCGAGATAGGCGAGGGTGCCATGCGCCGGGAAGAAGTCGTTCCGCAGACCGAACGGGTTGTGGCTGGCCCCCGGCGTGGGAGGGCCCTCGTACAGTCCGGTGACCCGATTCCGCTGGATGATCGGGAGCTCGTCCTCCGAATTCGGATCGGGCCGACCGACGACCACATCCCCCCGCTGGTAGCGGTCGAAGTAGATGTCCCCGTCCGCGTTGTCGATCCAGTTGATGTCGTACCGGCTGAAGGGACCGTGGCTCTTCGACTCGTCGCGCGCGCCGACGCGATAGTCGTAGCCGACGTTGGAGACGCTGAGCCGCAGATCGCCGCCGCGGCCGAGCGACGTGGCGTAGGCGGCCGAGATGCGCGTGATCGCCATGTCGACCACCGGCTGCTCGGCATCCCGCTCGAGCGCGCCGGTCACGGTGCTGACGTCGTCCATGTAGAGCGCGCGCCATGCCGTCGGCACCACCATCTCCGTGTAGCTCCGGGCGCCGGGGATCATCTCGCTGCTGGTCGATCCGTACGAGCCGATCACGTCGAGCGACGTCCGCTCGCCGATGCTCCAGTGGAGCCGGCCGCCGAGATAGCGCACGGCGGCCCCCTGATGCGGGAGCTGGCCGAGATTGGTCGGATCGAGCGCCTTCCCCCAGAGCTGCTCGGCGATCGGGGCGCGATTGCGCGCGTACTCGTCGCTCATGTCGTACACGTCGTAGGTGGCGCCGAGATGATCGAACGTGGTGAGTCGGCCGCTGACCGCGAGCGTCAGACCGTCGGCGAACGGCAGCGGGCCCCCCGCGGAGATCTCGTAGCTCCGACGTCCGCGGCTGGCTCCCTTTGCCTCCGGCAGCGTCGTATCCCGCTTCTCGCCGGCGAGCTTCACCGTCAACGGATCGCTCCAGCCGTCGAGCGCGCCGACGTCGGTGACGAAGCGCGCCTCCAGGTGCCACGCCGTCGCGTCGCCACGACGGGTGCGGATCTCCACGACGCTCGGCGTCAGATCGATCACGCGCGGGTCGGCGCCGGCCGACCAGACCGAGACATCCTCGATCGCCGAAACGGGCGGCAGCGGCGCCAGGGAAGCACCGAGCGGACCGAACGAGCCGTGGACGGGATCGGCCATCGAGACGCCGTCGATTCTGATCGCGGTCTGCGACGGCCGTCCGCCGCGGATGGAGAAGCCGGCCTCGGAGGATTCGACGATCCTGGTGAGCACGGGAATCGCCTCCACCACATCGATCTCCGGGGAGCGCTCCATGGCGTCGCGGCTCGTGGTGCGGACGGTGCCGACGCGGTGCCCCATCATCCACGCCGTGTCCAGCGGGTCGACGGGAGCCGCGCGCGCCGAGTCCTCGCCGGCGGAGCGCGTCGGAGGTAGGGTATACGATCGTATCGAGTGAGCGAGAATGCGTGCGTGATGGAGATGCGTGCCGGGGGCGGCCGAAGCGAGCGGAGCACGCCCGCAGGCGAGCGCGACAAGCGCCGTCAGAAGGATCATGGTCTATGGCTCGGTCGATGGAGGGAGAGGTGCCCGCGCCGAACGGAGCGCCGAACGGAGCGCGGAATCGTACTGGGCCGCGTGGGGATGGCGACGGCCGCCGGCAAATCTACGGAAGTGGCGGATACATGAAACGGCGCGGAGAACGTCGAGCGAAGGCGCCGCGACGTCGCGCGCCGCCCAACGGCGCGATCGAGACGGACGCGATCGGAAACGAAGCGGCCGGGAACGCTGAGGCATCCCCGGCCGCCATGTTCATCATCGACGATCGAGCATCGTCGACGATCGAGCATCATCCGAGCTCGGGAAGCACCACCAGGCGGACATCGTCCACCGACTCCAGCCCGCGCAGCTCCTCGAGGAGCGAGGCGTCGATCTCGTCGTCGACGCGCATCACCGTGAGCGCGTGCCCGGTCCCCTCGCGGCGCCCGAGCGATACGTCGGCGATGTTGACGCCTCGGGAAGCCAGCAGGCTGCTGGCCGCGGCGAGCACGCCGGGACGGTCCACGTTCTGGAACAGGATCAGTCGTCCCGCCGGCTTCACGTCGAGCCAGACGTCGTCGATCATCACCAGCCGCGGCTCGCGCAGCCCGAAGACCGTGACGCCCGCGCGCCAGCTCCGATTGCCGGCGGAGACCTCGGCCACGAGGAGCGTCGTGAACTGATCGTGCGCCCCTTCCCCCTCGGTCGTCAGCTCTATCCCACGCCGCTCGGCCAGCATCTCGGCGTTGATCGCGTTGACGCTCCCATCGGCTCCCTTGGAGACCAGTCCGGCTAGAAGCGCCGCGCCGAGGCCCCGGACGATCGTTACCGCGTCCGCGCCGTAGGCCACCAGTCGCGCCCGCAGATTCCCTTCGCCGGCGAGCTGCCCCATGAACGCGCCGAGCGTCTCGGCCGACTGCATCAGCGGCAGCGCCTCGCTCCGGAGCGAGGCCTCGAGGCCGACGGCGTTGACCACGCCACGCGCCCCTTTCCCCTCGAAGAAGTCGGCGATCTGATCGGCGATGTCGAGCGCCACCCGCTCCTGCGCCTCATTGGTGGAGGCGGCGATGTGCGGCGTGGCGACCACGTTCGGATGATCGATGAGCGCGCTCGGAAAGGTCGGCGGCTCCTCGGCGAAGACGTCGAGCGCGGCGCCGGCGATCTGTCCCGATTCGAGCGCCGCGAGCAGCGCCGCCTCGTCGACGATGCCGCCGCGGGCGCAGTTGACGATGAAGCTTCCGCGCCGCATCCGGCCGAGCTCCGCGGCGCCGATCAGACCGCGCGTGGAGGCCACCAGCGGGATGTGGATCGTGAGGATGTCCATCCCCTCGATCATCTCCTCGAACGTGCTCGGCGTGATGCCGAGCCCGCCGACGGCATCGGCCGAGAGCACCGGATCGTAGCCGTGCACGAGCGCGCCGAAGGACTGCACGCGGGTGGCGACCTCGCGGCCGATCCGGCCGAGGCCGAGCACGCCGACACGCTTCCCCATCAGCTCGGTGCCGACGAACGTTTTCCGATCCCAGACGCCGTTGCGGAGCCTGGCGTTGGCGGCCGGGATCTTCCGGAGCATCGAGAGCATCATCGCCACGCTGTGCTCGGCCGCGGAGATGGTGTTGCCGCCGGGCGTGTTCATCACCACGATGCCGCGCCCGGTGGCTGCGGTCACGTCGATTTTGTCCACGCCGGCGCCGGCGCGGCCGATGCCGCGCATCTTCTCCATCGCGCCGATCAGCTCGGCGTCCACCTTCACCGCGCTCCGGACGATCATGCCATGATACTCCGGCAGGATCTTCTTCAGCTCATCGCGAGAGACGCCGACGGCACGATCGACGTCGATGCCGCGACGCTCGAGGATCGCGTCGCACTCGGGGCTCACCGCGTCGGCGATGAGAACGCGCCAGTCGCTCATCGTGCCTCCCCGGCGCCGGCGAAGACGCGCTGGGCGGCGGCCAGGCCGGCGCCGATCTCGTGCGGATGCCCGATGTCGGTGAGCGCTCCCTCGATCGCGTAGAGGATGCTCAGCATGTCCGCCTCGTCGTAATAGCCGAGGTGGGAGACGCGGAAGATCTTCCCCTTCAGGTGCTCCTGACCGGCGGCGATCGTGACGCGATAGGTCTTCTTCAGCGCGGCCATGAAGTCGCTCCCCTTCTCCGGGAGCATCACGGAGGTGACGGCGTTGGATGGCGGGGTGCCGAAGAGCTCCAGCCCGAGCGCGCTCACGCCGGCGCGGAGCGCCGAGGCCAGCCGCGCGTGCCGGCCCCAGACATTCTCGATCCCCTCGTCGCGGATCATCTTCAGAGCCTCGGCCACGCCGAGCACGAGCGTCACCGCCGGAGTCCAGGGAGTATCCTCGCTCTTGATCGCCTTGCGGGCCACGAGCAGGTCGAAGTAGTACTTCGGCAGCGTGGAGCGCTCGGCGGCGGCCCAGGCGCGATCGCTGAGCGCGATGAAGGCGAGTCCGGGCGGAATCATCAGCCCCTTCTGCGACCCGGTCACCACCACGTCCAGTCCCCACTCGTCGAAGCGGAGCTCGTGCGCGCCGACGGCGGTGATGCCGTCGATGATCATCAGCACGTCGTGGCGCTCGCGCACCGCCGCGGCGATGGCGCGCACGTCGGTGAAGACGCCGGTGGAGGTTTCGCTGTGCGTCAGGCAGACCGCCTTCACGGCCGGATGCGCCTCGAGCGCGGCGAGGATGTCATCGGCGGTGGCGGCGGTTCCCCACTCCTTGGTCACCTCGTGCGCGGTCACGCCGTAGGCGCGCGCGATCTCTCCCCATCGCTCGCCGAACTTGCCGGCGTTGACGAAGATGATCTCGTCGCCGGCCGAGAGGGTGTTGACGATCGCCGCCTCCATGGCGCCGGTGCCGCTCGACGTGAGGGTGAAGACCGGCTGCGTGGTGCCGAAGAGGTAGCTGAGGTTCTCGGTCGCCTCCATCAGCGAGCGCTGGAACTCCGGCGTCCGGTGATGAATGATCGGCTGGGCCATGCGGAGCATGACCGATTCGGGAACCGGGGTCGGCCCGGGAGTGAAAAGACGTGGTTTCATCCGTGGTCCATGTATGTGTGTGAATCACCTGTCGAGAGCATCGAAAAGCACCTTCAGGAGCTGATCGCGATTGTGTCGGGTCTCGGAGGAGAAGGGGATCACGCCGACGCATTCCTCGACGCCGTCGAGCAGCTCGAGCACCTGCTGGCGCCGCTTCTCGGCCTCGGCGGCGCTCACCTTGTCGTGCTTGGTGAGCACCACCACGAACGGTTGCCCGAGCTGATGAAGCCATTCGAACAGCTGGCGGTCGAGGGCCGGCGTCTCGTGGCGGATATCGCTCAGGGCCACCACCAGCCGAAGCTGCTCGCGGTTGGTGAGATACGCCTCGATAACGCGCGCCCACGCCTCCCGCTCCGTCTTCGAGACCTGCGCGTAGCCGTAGCCGGGCAGGTCGACGAAGTGGTGCTTGCCGTTGATCAGAAAGAAGTTGATCTGCTGCGTCTTGCCGGGAGTGGAGCTGGTCTTGGCCAGCGCCTTGCGACCGACGAGCGTGTTGAGCAACGACGACTTGCCGACGTTGGAGCGGCCCGCGAAGGCTACTTCCGCGATCCGCGTTGAAGGGAACTGAGCCGGTCGAGCGGCGCTGATGACGAACTCGGCCGATGTGATCTTGATCATCGAGGTTGGGAATACAAATAAAAAGCCACCAAGAGTACAGTGTACCGCTTGGTGGCCGAAACTGCGTCCTCAAAGATCGGCGTTTCCACCGAATCTCAGAATTCGTCCTCGTCTCCCCATCCGTCGAAGCCCTGATTTTCCCGCTCGCGTCCCTTGCCGCGTCCGCCACGGTCGCGATCACGATCTCGGCCACCGCCATGATCGGAGCGGCCACCGCCGCCACCATATCCACCGCCACCGCTGTGGCCGCCGCCGCTGTATCCACCGCCGCCACCGCTATAGCCGCCACCGCCGCCGCCGCCATACTCCGAGCGTCCACCGCCATAGCCGCCGCCGCCGCTGCGACGACCACCGCCTCCTCCGCCGCCACTATATCCGCCGCTACGTCCCTCGGTGCGAGGACGCGCCTCGTTGACCGTCAGGGTGCGGCCCTCCCATTCCTTGCCGTTCATCTCGGAAATCGCCCGCTGTCCCTCCTCATTGCCCGCCATCTCAACGAAGGCGAAGCCACGAGAGCGTCCAGTAACCTTGTCAATGATGATGTTGGCCGACGTCACGTCGCCAAACTCGGAGAATGCCTGACGGATATCTTCCTCCGTCACGTGGTAGGGGATGTTCCCCACGTAGATGTTCACTGCGATGTACCTCGATAAGGATCTTTTGAAACCGATCTTGCCGGGCGACTTGTGAGAGACACGTGGTAGCTGGTTGAACAGTGATCACCAATACCGACAGAGAACTCAACGAAGGCCGACGAAGAAAAGACGAGAGCCTCACTATGACTTCATAGTGAGGCTCTCGGCAACCTTACAACTTTTCCTCAAATTGTAAAATTGTTTTCTCGCCGATGGGCGAAGTTTTTACGCGGTCGGCTCGTCGCCCGACGGAGCGGTCTCGGCCGAAGCGGCCTCACCACCCTCGGTGGCCGGCGTCTCGGCCGACGGCGCCTCGGCCGCGGGGGCCTCAGGCATCGTGGCCTCGGCGACCGGAGCCTGCTCGGCGGCGTCGGAGACCGGAGCCTCCTCGACCGGAGCCGGGGCGGCTACCGGAGCGGCGGCGGCCGGAGCGGCCTGCTTGGCCTGGCTGCGGCGGACGCGCTCGGCGCGCGACATCGTGCTCTTCGAGCGGGTACGGGCCGCGCTCTCGTCACGCTCGGTGTTGTAATCGACCAGCTCCAGGACCGCCATGCGGGCACCGTCGCCGATGCGCTGGCCAAGCTTCACGACGCGGGTGTAGCCACCCGGACGATCGGCGACCTTCGGGGCGATCTCGCTGAAGAGCTCGCGCAGCACCGCGTTGTCGTGGATATCGCGGGCAACCACGCGGCGAGCGTGGACGTCCGACGGGGCTCCCTCGCGCTCGGCCAGATAGGCGTTCTTCGCGCGGGTGATCAGAGCCTCGGCATACCGACGGGCCTCCTTGGCCTTCGCCTCGGTCGTCTTGATTCTCTTGTGACGGAAGAGAGAAACGGCCAGCGCCTGCAGCAGCGCCTTCCGATGGCTGGCGGTACGTTTGAGCTTTCTACCTTCTACTCGATGTCTCATTGGTCTATCCTGGAGTTGGCCGACACGGAGGCCGGGCCGCAATGATGCGTTGTTCGTTCGATCTGGTGCGTCCTCTGCGGGGCTAGCCCGCCGGCGCCGTGCGGAGAATCGATGCGGAGCGGGCCTCGGCTCAGTCGCGCGAGCCGCCGTCCTCCGCCTTCAGGTACTTGTCCACGTCCATGCCGAAGGTGAGCCCGAAATCCTCGATGATCTCGGTCAACTCCGCCAGCGACTTGCGGCCGAAGTTGCGGAACTTCAGCATCTCGTTCTCCTGACGGGAGACGAGGTCGGCGATCGTGTGGATGTTGGCCGCCTTCAGGCAGTTGTGCGAGCGGACCGACAGCTCGAGCTCGTCGACCGGCGTGTTCAGGATCCGGCGGACGCGGCTGATCTCGGCCTCCTTCGACTCCTCTTCCTCGGAGACCTGCGCCTCCTGGGCGTCGAAGTTCAGGAACAGCTGGATATGATCGCGGAGGATCTTCGCGCCGGAGGCCAGAGCCTCCTCGGGGGAGATCGATCCGTCGGTCGTGATGTCCAGCGTCAGCTTCTCGTAGTCGGTCTTCTGGCCGACGCGGGTCGGCTCGACCAGATAGCGGACGTTGAGGATCGGCGTGAAGATCGAGTCGATCGCGATCATGCCGATCGGCTGGTCCGGCTGGCGGTTCTCCTCGCTCGGAACGTATCCCTTGCCACGTCCGATCCGGAGCTCGACGTTCAGACGAACCCCCTCGGAAAGGGTGGCGATGTGATGATCCGGATTGAGAACCTCGAACGCGTCGGTGGCGTTCTGGATGTCGCGGCCGGTGAAGTCCGCCGGGCCGGTGACGGTAAAGGCGACGCGGCTGGCCTTCTTGTCCAACTGCTTGAGGCGGACTTCCTTCAGATTCAGGACAACTTCCGCCATATCCTCGCTGACGCCTTCGATGGTCTGGAACTCATGGAGGACGCCGTCGATCCGGATGCCGGAGATGGCACAGCCGGGGATCGAGGCGAGGAGCACACGACGAAACGCGTTGCCGATGGTCGCGCCGTAGCCCTCTTCCAGGGGCTGGAGCACGAACCGACCGAACGTTTCGCTGCGAGTCGATTCATCGAGTTGAACCCGCTCAGGCATCTGCATGAACGAGCTCATCGGCCCAGTGATTTGCTCTGTCAAGGCTTACCTCTACGTTCTCTTCGTGGGAAGTTCGGAACTAACGACAGTTGGATTCGCATTATATCGTCGATGCGCAGCCGACGTCGGACCGGTAGGTCCGGAAGTCGGCTGCGCACCGAGCAGAGGCACTTCCGAATGTTACTTCGAGTACAACTCGACGACGAGCTGCTCCGAGGCGTTGAGCGGAACGTCAGCACGATCCGGAGCGTTCACGAACGTTCCCTTCATGCTGGCCTTGTCGAGCTGGAGCCACGCGGGAATCTGACGCTCGGTCACCTTCTTCAGCGACTCGTGAATCGCGTCGAGCTTCCGGCTGCGGTCACGCACCTGCACCGTGTCGCCGGCGCGCACCGTGTAGCTCGGAATGTTCACCGACTTCCCGTTGACCAGGATGTGACGGTGAAGCACCAGCTGACGGGCCGCGTCCCGCGACGCACCGAAGCCGAGGCGGTAGACCACGTTGTCCAGACGGCTCTCGAGCAGCTTCACCAGGTTCTCGCCGGTGATGCCGCGCTGACGGTTCGCACGCTCGAACGTCAGACGGAACTGCTTCTCGAGCAGGCGATACTGACGCTTGATTTTCTGCTTCTCGCGGAGCTGAAGGCCGTATTCGGAGACCTTCGCACGACGGGCGTTGTTGCCGTGCTGACCAGGAGGAAAGTTCCGGCGGTCGACCGGACATTTTTCAGTGTAGCACTTTGTCCCCTTCAGAAAGAGCTTCTGACGCTCACGCCGACAAAGCTTGCACACCGCGCCTGTGTATCGAGCCATAAAGGTAATACTGGGATATGTTGATTCTCGTCGTTCTCTACTCTCTGGATTGCTCTCCGAGCGGCCCGTGATCGTCAGCGCCCCTCATATGCCGCCATCGGCATGCCGCCATCGGCATGTCGCCTTCGGCAGTTCGCCATCGGCGTCTTTCCGCGGAACAGCTCACCGTGGGGAGCTCACATCGCGGACGGCTCGATGGCCGGACTGCCGGATGGCCGGAGGCGCACCGTGGTTAGACGCGGCGGCGCTTCGGAGGACGGCAGCCGTTGTGCGGCAGCGGCGTCTGATCGGTGATCTGCTGGATCTCCAGACCGCTCTGCTGCATGGCGCGCACCGCCGCCTCACGTCCGGAGCCGGGGCCCTTGACGAAGACCTCCACCTTGCGAAGGCCCATGTCGTAGGCCTCGCGGGCGGCGTTCTCGGCACATACCTGCGCCGCGTACGGAGTGTTCTTGCGCGAGCCGCGGAATCCGTTCTTTCCGGCCGAGCTCCAGCTCAGGGTGTTACCGTAGACGTCGGTAATGGTCACGATCACGTTGTTGAACGTGGCCTTGACGAACGCCTTTCCGTTGGAGTCCGTCGTGACCTTCTTCTTGCGCTTCTGCTGCTGTGTATTCTTAGCCATGCTTTCTACCGTCCTCAGGTGCGATTACTCTTACTTCTTACCTGCCTTCTTCTTGCCGGCGACCGTCTTGCGACGTCCCTTGCGCGTGCGGGCGTTGGTACGGGTCCGCTGGCCGTGAACCGGCAGACCACGACGGTGACGCAGTCCGCGATACGAGCCGATGTCCATCAAACGCTTGATGTTCAGCTGCATCTCGCTGCGCGCAGCACCCTCGACCTTGAGGTCGTTCTGGATGATCATTCGGATCCGGCCGACCTCTTCGTCGCTCAGATCGCCGATCTTCTTCGAGGGGTCGACACCTGCCTCGGTCAGAAGGCGCATGGCGGTCGTCGGACCGATGCCGTAGATATACGTCAGGCCGATGCGACTGTGTTTGTTTCTCGGGAGATCGATACCAGCTATACGTGCCAAGTTTATAGCTCCTTGAAGCTTTATACTCTCTTGTAATCTCTTCAGTAATCTCGTTCCGGCCACTCATCCGGCGTCCGGCGCGCGATCGAATCCGACCGCGTCAGCTCCGGCGCGCCTCTCCTGCCGGTTCGGGATCCATCCCCTGGCTCATCCTTCCGGGTGAGCCCCTCGGGACGTCATCCCGTGGGATATCATCCCTGGCGCTGCTTGTGCTTCGGGTTCTTCTTGCAGATCACCCGGACAATGCCCTTGCGCTTGACGACCTTGCAGTTGTCGCACATTTTCTTGACTGAGGCTCGAACTTTCATGACGCTACTCGCTCTTGAATTGCTTGCAATAGACCGCGATTTCCTGGGGCCGCCGGCTTCGTGAACCGCGTCGGCTCGGGGCATCACCGGATGGTTGCCTTCAACCGCGCGGTTACTTGAACCGGTAGGTGATCCGCCCCTTCGACAGATCGTAGGGAGACAGCTCGACGGTGACCCTATCCCCCTGGAGGATCTTGATGTAATTCATCCGCATCTTCCCCGAGATGTGGGCAAGGATCTCATGCCCGTTCTCCAGCCTCACCCGAAACGTCGCGTTCGGAAGGACTTCGGAGATGACACCGTCGACTTTGATAGCTCCCTGTTTTGCCATACACCTGCTTGTAGTTGCACTTGCCCGGCCCGTCGGCGGCTCAGGCCGCCACGATGGGCCGTGTCAATATCTCAGGCTCGCCGGCGCGCACGACCACCGTGTGCTCGAAATGCGCCGAGGGCTTTCCATCGGCCGTCACCACCGTCCACCGATCCGCCAGCGTGTTGACCCGGTAGGTCCCCGCGTTGACCATCGGCTCGATGCAGAAGACCATCCCCTCGACGAGCTGAACGTTCTTGAACTGATGCCGGAGGAACGGACTCGGAACGAAGTTCGGGATCGCCGGCTCCTCGTGGAGCGAGCGTCCGATGCCGTGGCCGACCAGGTCGCGCACGATCGAGAACCCGTTGGCCTCGACGTGGCGCTGCACCGCTCGCGAAATGTCAAAGACACGATTGCCCGGAATCGCCTGCTCTATCCCGAGCCAGAGCGACTCCTCGGTTACCTTCAGAAGCCGCTGCTCCTCCTCGCTGATCTCCCCGATCGCGTACGTCACGGCGCTGTCGCCGTAGTACCCCCCCTTCTTCACCCCGCAGTCCAGGGAGACGATGTCCCCCGGCTCGAGCGGACGATCGTTCGGCAGGCCGTGAACGACCGCTTCGTTGATCGAGGTGCAGAGGGTCGCCGGATAGATCTCGCCGTGAACCGAGTAGCCCTTGAAGGCCGGCTCGGCGCCGTAGGAGTGGATATACTCCTCGGCAAGCTGATCGAGACGCGCCGTCGTGGCTCCCTCGACCGTGAACTCCTTCAGCATCGTCAGGGCGCCGTAGACGATTCGGCTCGCCTCCGCGATCAGCGCGATCTCGTCCTCGCTCTTGACCCTTCCGCCCGCACGGGCACCCGTTGAACGGGCATTCTCGCTCTCACCCACGATCTGATATCCTCTGGTAGCTTCCTCTGCCCGGCCTGGATCAGCCGGTGACGACCTGACGGCCGCGCAATTTACCGCTCTTCATGAACCCATCGTAATGGCGCATCAGCAGGTAGGACTCGATCTGCTTGAGCGTATCGATCGCCACGCCCACGATGATCAGCAGGCTCGTGCCGCCGAAGAAGGCGGCGAAGGCGCCGGAGACTCCGAGTCGGGACATGAATACCGGCAGGATCGCCACGATGGCCAGGAAGAGAGACCCAGGGACGGTGACCTTGGTGAGAATATTGTCGATGTACTCCTCGGTCGGCTTGCCGGGGCGGACGCCCGGGACGAAACCGCCGTTCTTCCGCATATTCTCGGCCACGTCGCGCGGGTTGAACACGATCGCCGTGTAGAAGAAGGTGAAGAAGATGATCATCACCGCGAAGACGATCGAGTACGGAAGGCTGTCGTGCTGGAAGTTCCGGGCGACGAACGCGGCCATGCCGCTCTCCGGCGCATACTGGACGATCGAGTTCGGGATGAACATGATCGACTGCGCGAAGATGATCGGCATCACGTTGGCCGTCGTCAGCTGAATCGGAATATGCTGGGTCGTGCCGCCGTAGACCTTGCTGCCGACGCGGCGCTTGGCGTACTGGACCGGGATCTTGCGGGCGGCCTGCGTGAACATGACCACGCCGGCGATCACGAACAGAAGCGCCACGATGATGATCAGCTCGATCACGATGTTGCGCGTGCCGGCCGAAACCAGCTCGAACTCCTGGAGGACGGCCTGCGGAAGGCGCGCGATGATGCCGATAAAGATGATCAGCGACACGCCGTTGCCGATACCCTTCTCGGTGATCTGCTCGCCGACCCACATCAGGAAGATGGTGCCCGCGGTGAAGATGACCGCCGCCGAGAGCACGAACGTGATGCCGTGCACGGCCGGAGGAATGATCGACTGACCGGCGCCGGCATCGGCCGTCTGAAGGCTGATGGCGATCGCCACCCCCTGCGCGAAGGCAAGGGCCACGGCGAAGTAGCGAGTCATGGAGTTGATCTGCTTGCGGCCGTCCTCTCCCTCCTGCTGAAGCTTCTGGAAGTAGGGGACCACCGCAGTCAGCAGCTGGATGATGATCGAGGCGGAGATGTAGGGCATGATTCCGAGGGCGAAGATCGCCGCGTTGGAATATGCGCCGCCCACGAACATGTCGAAGAGGCCGAACAACGTGTTGTTGCCGGCCAACTTCGCGCTCTTTAGCAGCGAGACATCAACGCCCGGAACCGAGATGAACGAGCCAACGCGGACGATCAACAGCATGAGTGCCGTGAATCCGAGCCGCTGGCGGAGCTCCTCGATCCGGAAAGCGTTGCGAATGCTTTCGATGAGCTTATTCATTGATGGTCACAGAGCCACCGGCCTGCTCGATCTTGGTCCGAGCGGAGGCCGAGATTTTATGTGCGGTTACGCTGAGCTTCGTCGAGATCTCGCCGTTGCCGAGGATCTTGACCGGCACGTTCTTCTTGGAGACCACGCCGAGGGCATGAAGGCTCTCCGGGGTCACGGTTCCTTCCGAAAGCTTGCCCGCCTCGGCCAGCTGCTGGAGGCGTCCGACGTTGACCGTCTGGTACTCCACGCGGAACGGGCTGGTGAAGCCGAACTTCGGAACGCGACGAATCAGCGACATCTGCCCACCCTCGAAGTTCGGGATCTGTCCGAAACCGGAACGGGACTGATGTCCTTTATGACCACGGGTCGAGGTGCCGCCAAAGCCTGAGCCCTGACCACGACCGACACGCTTCTTGTTCTTGGTTGCTCCCTTCGGAGAGCGCAGGTTGCCTAAATGATTCGACATTCTACTCTCAATAGCTTCGGATGGTACAACTACTCCTGTCCGGTCACTCGCCTGCCGGCTCGACCTTCACCAGATGCCGCACCACGCGCAGCATCCCCTGCAGCTCCGGCGTATCCTGGTGCACGCGCGAACGATTCATGCGGCGGATACCGAGGGCCTCCATCGTCCGCTTCTGCTTCTCGGAACGATCGATGACGCTGCGGATCAAAGTGATCTTTACTTGTGCCATGGTTCTTATCCCTTCAAAACTCGACCGACGGAAATACCGCGACGCGAGGCAACCGAGCCTGCGTCCTCCAGGGCCATCAGAGCGGCCATCGTGGCCTTGACGGCGTTGTGCGGGTTGCTCGAACCCTGGCTCTTGGTCAGGATGTCCTGCACGCCGACCGCCTCGAGCACGGCTCGGGCGCTGCCACCGGCGATAACACCGGTGCCCGGCGTGGCCGGCTTCAGGAGGATCTTCCCCGCGCCGAACTTCCCGAAGGCCTCGTGCGGGATCGTCGTCCCCTTGAGCTGGACCGAGATCACGCTCTTCTTGGCCGCGTCGGTCGCCTTCGTGATGGCGTTGGTTACCTCGTTGGCCTTGCCGAGACCGATCCCGACGTGTCCCTTGCCGTCACCGACGACGACGATCGCGCTGAAGCCGAACCTGCGGCCACCCTTGACGACCTTCGCCGTGCGGGAGATGTGGACGAGCTTATCCTTCAGCTCGAGCTCGGAAGCTTTTGCTTTTGCCACTGTCTCTCTCTAGCTAGTACTTATCGTTGAAGATTTCTCGTTCTCGTGAAGTCGGGGACCCGCAAGATACGAGAGCTGAGGGATTTCAAACCATCCAGGTTGTAGAGGTCTGTTTCCACGCGCTCCCGATCCCCCATCGGATCGCCGCTCCGGTTTCCCGTTACGGAGCACCGCTTCGGTTCCCCGTCTCGAAGCACCGCCACGGACCGCCGGTTGCGTCGAGCGCCCGCTCCCTTCACTTGCTCTTCGATCGAAGACTTCGTCCGAAGATTCTGCCGGCGGATCGCCCCGTTGCCGGAGGCTCCGCCCTGGGAGGGGCCGCCCCGGGAGGGGCCGCCCCGGGAGGGGCGCCGGATCAGATCGACCCGCGCGTGACGCGTCGGATCAGAGCGTCAGGCCGGCCTCGCGAGCGCCGTCGGCGATCGCCTTGATCCGTCCGTGATACAGGTAACCGTTACGGTCGAAGATCACGGTGCTGATGTTCTGCTCCTTCAGGCGCTGCGCCACGGCCTTGCCGACGGCCATGCCGATGGAGACCTTGCCGTTGCCGTCGACCATGCCCTTGACGATATCGTCGTTGAGGCTCGAGGCCTGGGCCAGCGTACGGCCGGTACGATCGTCGATCGCCTGCACGTAGATGTGGGTATTGCTCCGGAAGACGGTCAGGCGCGGACGCTCGTTGGAGCCGACCAGCCGCTTGCGGATACGAAACTTGCGCCGGTTCCGACGCTCGATCTTCCCTTTTGCGCTCATTGTCCCTGCTGTTTACTTACTTACCTGCTGACTTTCCGGCCTTGCGACGGATCTGCTCGTCTCTGTACTTGATCCCCTTTCCCTTGTAGGGCTCCGGCGGACGGAGCGAACGGATCTTCGCGGCGACCTGACCGACAAGCTGCTTGTCGATGCCGCTCACCGTGATGCTGTTCGGCGTCGGGGCGGCCAGCATGATCTCCGCCGGCGGGAAGAACATGATCGGATGCGAGTATCCCAGGTTCAGCACGAGGCTCTTGCCGCGGACCTCGGCACGATAGCCGACGCCGACGATGTCGAGCTCGCGGGTGAAGCCCTGAGTAACCCCCTGCACCATGTTGTTGATCAGGGTACGGGTAAGGCCGTGGGCCGCCCGGTTCTCGGCAAGATCGTTGGGCCGGGTCACCACCACCTCGTTGTTCTCGATGGCCGTGGCGATCGTTCCGCTGATCTGCGTCTTCAGCTCGCCCTTCGGTCCCTTGACCGTGACGAGCTCTCCCTCGCGCTTGACGTTGACGCCCTGCGGCAGAGGGATCGGCTTTTTACCAATTCGTGACACGTCGTCTATCCTTGTCTATCTTCAGGTTGAGCCAGAAACGTATGGGTTACCAGATAAAGCAGAGGACCTCTCCGCCGATATTCCGGCGGCGTGCCTCCTTGTCCGTCATCAGCCCCTGAGAGGTGCTGATGATCGCGATGCCGAGCCCGTTCTTCACCCGCGGGAGCTCCGTGGCTCCGGCGTAGCGACGAAGGCCGGGGCGGCTCACCCGCCGGAGGCCGAAGAGCGACGGCTGTCCGTTGACATACCGGAGCGTCAGCCGGAGCAGCCCCTGCGGACCCTCCTCGACACGCTGGTAGTCGGCGATGAACCCCTGCGTCTTCAGGATCTCCGCCAGCCCCGCCTTCATATTCGAAGCAGGGATATCGACGACCTTGTGACGTGCGCTAGCAGCGTTGCGGATACGCGTGAGAAAGTCTGCTATCGGATCGGTCATTGTCTTCAGTGTGCTATTCGTTGAACTCGCTGACGGAAACCTTATTACCAGCTTGCCTTCCGGATGCCCGGGATCTTCCCTTCAAGGGCCAGCAGGCGGAACTGATTGCGGCAGAGCCCGAACTTCCGGTAGAACCCACGCGGCCGGCCAGTGACCGAGCAGCGGTTGTGCAGGCGAACCGGCGAGCTGTTGCGGGGGAGCTTCTGAAGCGCCTCGTAATTCCCCTCCGCCTTGTACTTGGCACGCAGCTCGGCGTACTTGTCGACAAGCTTTTGCCGCTTTGCTTCCCGTGCGATCAAACTCTTTCTAGCCATTGTCTATGCTCTCTCTAAAGCGTTGAGTGTCTCTGTTCGTCCCGGACACGCCTCAGGCGGCCACTGCGGCCCCGGCCACCGCGGCCTCGGCCACCGGCGCCTCGGCCGTCTCCCGCTTGCGGAACGGGAAGCCCATCTCGCGCAGCAGCGCGTACGCCTCTTCGTCGGTCGTCGCCGAGGTCACGAACGTGATGTCCATGCCGTCGATGCGAACCACCTTGTCCACGTCGATCTCCGGGAAGATGATCTGCTCCTTGATGCCGATCGTGTAGTTGCCGTGGCCGTCGAACGACTTGTCCGGCAGTCCGCGGAAGTCGCGGATACGGGGAACGGCGACCGAGATGAACCGGTCAAGGAACTCATACATGCGGGAGCCGCGCAGCGTGACGCGGGCGCCGATCGACTGCCCCTCGCGGAGCTTGAAGTTCGAGATCGACTTCTTCGCCTTGCTGATGGCCGGCTTCTGTCCGGCGATCAGCTGCAGCTCGTCGACCGCGTTGTTCAGCAGCTTCTGGTCGGTCACCGCGTCGCCAACGCCACGGTTGATCGCGATCTTCTCCAGGCGCGGAACCTGCATCACGTTCTTGTAGCCGAACTGCTTCATCAGCGCCGGAACCACGAGCTCGCGATAGCGCGTCTGCATGCGCGGGGTGACCGCCTCGGCCGTCGACTTCGGCTCGACCTGGGCCTCGGACCCCTGCTGACCTTTTTGCTTCTTCTCTTTAGCCATTGTTCTCTCGGGAGTTCGCAGCAAAAATTAGTTGAGAATCGTGTCCGATGCCTTCGCGTAGCGCACCCGCTCGGTCTGGCCGTCCTTCCCCGCCTCGGTCCTGACGCCGACGCGGGTCGGCTTGCCGGTCTTCGGGTCGGCGATGGCGACGTTCGAGATGTGAATCGGGGCTTCCTTCTCGTGAATCCCTCCCTGCGGAAGGTTCGGGTTGACACCCTTGCGATACGAGCGCTTCACGATGTTGACACCCTCGACGAGGACACGTCCGGTCCGCGGGTAGACGGCCAGCACCCGGCCGGTCTCTCCCCTGCTGTCCCCGGAGATCACGACCACCTGGTCTCCCTTCTTGATGCGGAGCTTCTTGGGGACGTTAGCGTTCTTCTGATCGTTCTTCATTCTTACAGTACCTCCGGGGCAAGCGAAACGATCTTCATGTAGTTGCGATCGCGCAGCTCGCGGGCGACCGGGCCGAAGATGCGCGTTCCGCGCGGCTCTCCCTGATTGTTCAGCAGCACCGCCGCGTTCTCATCGAAGCGGATGTAGCTGCCGTCGCGACGGCGCGTCTCCTTCTTCGTCCGCACGATCACGGCCTTCGAGACATCCCCCTTCTTGACGTTGCCGCCCGGGAGGGCACTCTTGACCGCGACGACGATCACATCGCCGATGCCGGCGTAGCGACGGTCGTGTCCGCCGAGAACGCGGATGCAGCGGACTTTGCGCGCGCCGGAGTTATCGGCGACGACGAGATTAGTTTCTTCCTGGATCATGGTTGACTCTCCCATCCTCCCGTCGACCTGCGCTCACGCTCGGGGAGCTGGCTCCCTCGATGGCGCACCGGACTGGCAAGAGGCACGGCTTTATGCTGACTGAATATTACTTCGCCCTCTCAAGGATCTCGTCCACGCGCCAACGCTTGTGAGCGCTCAGCGGACGGGTCTCGACGATCCGAACGCGATCGCCCACACCACAGTCGTTGTTCTCGTCATGCGCCATGTACTTCTTCGTCTTGTTGAAATACTTCTTGTACAGCGGATGACGGACGCGGCGCACCACAGCGACCGTGATGCTCTTGTTCATCTTGTTGGAGACGACCAGGCCGATACGGGCCTTGCGGCGGCCGGTGGTCTGCTCACCCTCCGGAGCGCTCTCGGCCGAGGCGCTCTCCGCGGAGGCGTCCGCGGCGAAGCCGGTCGACAGGTTGAGCGGATCGTTCTCGGTCGGCTGGTTCATATTCTGATTCTGTTCTTCCTGCATGGCGCCTATCTGCGAATCAATGAGGATTACTCAACGAATGCTGGGTTGACAGATCGAGCCCGGCCGGCTCTGATTGCCGCCTCCTGCCCGACCGATACGCTTGCTATCGGCCCGTCTCCGAGCCCCGCCTCCGTGCTTCGACGGAGCAGCGCCTCAGCGCTGGATCCCCGCCTCGCGCTCGCGGAGGATCGTCTTCATCCGCGCGATGTCGCGACGGATGGTCCGGACCGCCGCCGGGTTCTCGAGCTGGCCGACCGCGCGACGGAATCGCATGTCGACGACCGCGCGCTCGCTCTCGAGGATCTGGTTCTTCAGCTCCGCGTCGGTCAGACCACGCAGATCGGAAGGTTTCGTTGGCTTCATGACGTATAGAAAAGGTTCGGATTCGAGTCTCTGACAACAGTTCTCTGGCTGCCGCGCCCCGTGTCGCCGTATCAGGCGTGCCGTATCCGGCGTGCCGTGTCAGGCTGGGGGTAATCGGCTCGCCGCGCCCGGCATTACCCGCGGACGTCGACGTCCGGCTTGTAGTCCGGACGGATCACGACCTTCGTCCTGATCGGCAGCTTGTGGCTTGCCAGACGAAGAGCCTCCATCGCGGTCTCGTTGGAGACGCCGCCGATCTCGAAGAGAATACGGCCCGGCTTGACCACCGCGACCCAGAACTCCGGCGAGCCCTTGCCCGAGCCCTGACGGGTCTCGGCCGGCTTCTTCGTCACCGGCTTATCCGGGAAGATTCGAATCCAGATCTTACCGTCGCGCTTCATCTCGCGGTTGATCGCGATACGGGCCGACTCGATCTGGCGGCTGGTGATCCATGCCGGCTCCAGGGCCTTGATCGCGTGCGTTCCGAACGCGACCGTCGAGCCGCGATACGCCTTGCCGGTCATCCGCCCGCGCTGTGTCTTGCGATATTTGACTCTCTTCGGCAGTAACATCGTTGTATATCGTTGTGCCGTCGACGCGGGCCGTCAGGCCGGGCCCGTGCCGTCAGCGATCTCGTGTTGTACTTCGGAATTGCGGACGATTAGAACGACTGGTTTCCCTGCTGCTGGCCGAGCACCTCACCCTTGCAGATCCAGACCTTCACGCCGATCGAGCCCTGCTTGGTCTGGGCGGTCACCAGCGCGTAGTCGATATCGGCGCGGAGCGTGTGGAGCGGGATACGCCCCTCCTTGTACTGCTCGGTCCGGGACATGTCGGCGCCGCCGAGACGGCCGGCGCACATGATGCGGATCCCCTCGGCGCCCATGCGCATCGCCGAGCCGATCGCCTGCTTCATCGCGCGACGGAAGGCAACGCGACCCTCCAGCTGCTGGGCGATGTTCTCGGCGACCAGGTAGGCGTCCAGCTCCGGACGCTTGATCTCGTGGATCAGGATCTTCACATCCTTCTTGGCGACCTGGCGGACCTCTTCCTCAAGCTGGGCGATCTCCTTCCCCGAGCGGCCGATCACGACACCCGGACGGGAGGTGTGAATCGTGAGGCGCATCTGCTTGGCGGTCCGCTCGATGACGATCCGACTCACGCCGGCACGCTTAAGGCGGTTGCGCAGATAGTTGCGCACCATCAGATCTTCAGTCAGCTTCTGAGCGAAGTTCTTCTCATCGTACCAGTTGGCATCCCACGAGCGGATGATGCCGAGTCTGAGTCCTATTGGATTAGTTTTCTGTCCCAAGACGGCTCTCGCTGTATGTTAATCTGTGAATGCTTCTCGGATTCAGCCCGAGGACGGATCCGTCATCCATCCTCGCGGGACTACATCCCGTGGGAGCATATCCCTTCGGAATACGCATCCCCATGGGATTACTTCGTCGCCACCACGATCGTCAGGTGGTTCGAGCGCTTCCGGACACGGTAGGCGCGTCCCATCGGCGCCGGAAGCATCCGCTTCACGGTCGGCCCCTGATTGACGAACACCTCCTTCACGTAGATGGTATCCGGGTCGACTCCCTTCTCCTCGTACTTGTTCGTCAGGTTCGCGATCGCCGAGCGAAGCGTCTGCTCCGCGTCGATCGAGGCGCGGTTCGTCGTGAACTTGAGGATGCCGAGCGCCTCGTAGGCGTTCTTGCCACGGATCAGGTCGATCACCAGGCGCATCTTGCGGGGGGACGAGCGAATGTTGCTACGTTTTGCGCGTGCTTCGAGCATGACTCTATCTGGAATGCGACGGCCGACGGCCGCCAGTGTTCAGGGTATCGATATCGCGTGCGACGGGACGTTCCCTTCCCGGTAGTTCTCGCGCTGGCGCCTGGTCCGGAGCCGTGACTCCGGGATATCCAGGTGGAGCTTACCTCTTCGCGCCGGAGTGCCCCTTGAAGGTGCGCGTCGGGGAGAACTCACCGAGCTTGTGTCCGACCATGTTCTCGGTGACATACACCGGGATGAACTTGTTGCCGTTGTGAACCGCGAAGGTGTGCCCCACGAAGTCCGGGGCGATCGTCGAGGCGCGCGCCCAGGTCTTGACCACGCGCTTCTGATTCTGCTGATTCAACTGCGCCACCTTCTTGGTCAGGTTGGCGTCCACATACGGTCCCTTTTTGAGCGAGCGTGCCATTGTAGAATCTTTCCTTCTCGTGAATTAGCGCGTGCGACGACGGACGATGAACTTGTCGGAGGGGTTCTTCCGCTTACGGGTCTTCAGACCCTTGGCGATCTTGCCCCACGGCGAGCGCGGATGCTGGCGACCACCGCCCGACTTCGAGCGTCCCTCGCCGCCACCCATCGGGTGATCGACCGGGTTCATCGCCATGCCTCGCGTCTGCGGGCGGACACCGAGCCAACGCTTGCGGCCGGCCTTGCCGAGCGACACGTTCTCGTGATCGGCGTTGCCGATGACGCCGAGCGTCGCGTAGCAGTCGTTCCTGACCATGCGCATCTCACCGGAAGGGAGACGAAGGGTCGAGAAGCCACCCTCGCGGGCCACCAGCTGGGCGGCGGCGCCGGCCGAGCGGCAGATCTGTCCACCCTTGCCCGGCTTCAGCTCGATGTTGTGAATGAACGAGCCGAGCGGGATGCGGCCGAGCGGCGTGGCGTTGCCGTCGCGGATCTCCGAGTCCGGACCGGCCATCAGCTTGTCGCCGACCTTCACGCCGTTCGGGGCCAGGATGTAGCGCTTCTCGCCGTCGGCATACTCGAGCAGGCAGATGCGCGAGGAGCGGTTCGGATCGTACTCAACCGTCATCACGGTCGACTCGATGCCGAGCTTGTTCCGCTTGAAGTCGATGATGCGGTACTGACGCTTGTGACCGCCACCGCGATGACGCGAGGTGATGCGGCCCGTGTTGTTGCGTCCGCCGGACTTCTTCAGCGGCGCAAGCAGCGACTTCTCCGGCTTCGAGGTCGTCAGCTCCTCGAAGGTCGGCACCGAGTAGAATCGGCGGGAGCTGGTTACCGGCTTACTATTGCGAATTCCCATGGAGCACGTCCTCTATCAAGAAGGCGCCGACATCTGGATCGGCTGCCGTTTTCTTTCTCTGGGGATAACTGTCTCGTAACCTCCGGCGATCGCCTCGCCGGCCTATACCGCTTACTCCGTCGGCAGCTCGCCGATGATGTCGATGGTCTGCCCCGTCTTGACCGTCACGATCGCCTTCTTGCGGCGGGCGGTCTTGCCGACGAGGAACCCGCGGCGAGTGAACTGAATCCGCTGCTTCGGGCGGATCGACATCGTACGGACGCTGGTCACCTGGACGTTGTAGCGATCCTCGACCGCCTTCCGGATCTCGATCTTATTGGCGGTCGGGATCACCTCGAACACGTACTGACCGCGATCGGAGAGCATGGTGCTCTTCTCGGAAAGGATCGGGCGCTTTAGAACTTGCCTCATGTTGCTACCTGTGGTCTCTAGGTCTAGAGATGTCTTCGATTACGCTTCGGTGTTCTTGAGCTGCTCGATCAACACGTCGAGCGAGCCGCGCTCCAGAACCAGGACCTGATTATTCAGCAGGTCGTAGGTCGAGGCATTGCGCGCTTCCAGGATCTCGCAGGCCGCGATGTTCCGTCCGGAGCGGAGAACGGTCTCGTTCCCTTCCTTGAGCAGAACCAGGGCCTTCTTGCCGCCGGCGTTGATCGCCTTGAGCATCTGAGCGAACGGCTTGGTCTTCACCTCGCTGAAGGTGAAATCCTCGACGACGAGGAGCTCGTTCGCCTGCATCTTGAGCGCCAGCGCGGAGCGACGGGCCAGGGCGCGCATCTTCTTCGGCATCGACTGGACGTAGTCGCGCGGCATCGGGCCGTGGATGTTGCCGCCGCCGACCCACACGCCGGAACGGATCGTGCCGGCTCGGGCGGTGCCACGCCCCTTCTGGCGCCACGGCTTCTTGCCACCGCCGCGAACCTCGTTGCGGGGCTTCGTCTTGCTCGTCCCCTGGCGCTGGTTGGCCAGGTACATCTTCACCGCCTGGTGCATCACCGACACGTTCGGCTCGATCCCGAAGATCTCCTCGGGGAGCTCCATGCTGCCGGCGCTGCTGCCGTCTATTTTGAGGATGTCGATAGTCATCGTTTGCCTGTCTCCTGTTGCCGCGCCACTGGTCGGGCCGCGGTGCTAGGGCTTAATGCTTCTGGATTTCGACGAAACTGTTCGGAGCACCGGGGATCGACCCCTTCACCACGAGAACGTTGGAGTCCGGGATCACGGCCACCACCTGAAGATTGCGCACCGTCGCGGTCTTGCCTCCCATCCGCCCGGCCATCCGGGTTCCCGGGAACACGCGCGACGGATAGCTCGACCCGCCGATGGAGCCGGGAGCACGCTCACGGTCGGACTGACCGTGGGTTCTCATACCGACGCCGCCGAAGTGATGGCGCTTGACCACGCCCTGGAACCCGCGCCCCTTGCTCGTGGCGGTGATGCGGACCTTGTCGCCGACCTTGAAGACGTCGACCAGACCGATCACGTCACCGACCTTGTAGTCGGCCACGTTGTAGGTGCGGAACTCGCGGAGGAGACGAACCGGCTCGGCCAGGCCGGCCTTCTGCAGGTGTCCCTGCTCCGGCTTCGTGATGTTCTTCTCGCGCTTCGTTCCGAAGCCGAGCTGGAGCGCCTCGTAGCCATCCGTCTCTTTCGTTTTCACCTGCACCACGGTGCAGGGACCGGTCTCGATCAGCGTGCAGGGAACGTAAACGCCCTGCTCGTTGAAGATCCCCGTCATGCCGATTTTTTTACCAATAAGCGCGGCCATCGCAGATACCGTTATAGAATGGATTCGTCAGATAGCGATCGTACGTCACTTCACCCTCCGTCGATCGTTCCCGGACTTCCCGCCCGAGAACGATCCGAAGGATCCGTCAGACCTTGATCTCGACGTCGACACCGGCCGGAAGCTCCAGCTTCATCAGCGAGTCAACCGTCTTCGGGGTCGAGTTCAGAATGTCGATCAGACGCTTGTGCGAGCGGTTCTCGAACTGCTCACGCGACTTCTTGTCGACATGCGGCGAGCGCAGAACGGTGTACACCGTCTTCTCCGTCGGCAGCGGCACCGGGCCGGAGACGATCGCGCCGGTCTGCTTGACCGTGCGAATGATCTTCTCGGCCGACTTGTCGATCAGGTTGTGATCGTACGACTTGAGCTTGATGCGAATAACTTGAGCAGCCACGTCGGTCGTTTGCTCCCTTATATAGAAATCATCTGTGCCGTCGAAGCTCGACAGGCTCGTTCCGGAGGATACAAGCCCCGTCGCTTCACGTCAGCGATGTATACGTTAACCCAGTTGTCGTCTGTCCGCGTAATCTGTCTCACATCCGGCGCGCGAGGTGGCTCCAGAGGGTGGAGTCCGTTCGGCCTTGAGGTTGCCGAGTCGTTTCGCGCTTGCCTACACACGGGCCCGAGCTGCGGGCGTCTGGTCCCGGACCGCCGCGAGAGATTCTCGCTGGCAACCCGACATCGCGTCGGGCCTTGTCCGGATCCTCCGGGTTTCCCCTTCGGCACCTTCCCACTTTCCTCGCATTGGCAGGAGCGCGGAGTTTGGAAGGCTCATCCCGTGTTATCGAGAGACGGTCATTTCGTAAAGCCTGCAAAGATAAGGTAATGTTCCCCTCCGATGCAAGCGTAAGTTGGCCCGGAATCCCCGCCAACGAGGTAATCAAACGTAAGAAACCGACTTCGCGGCCTCGAAGGGTGCTCGTCCGATGACCGTTTTCAGCCGATCATCCCGTCCCCCTTTCCATCGTCGATCATCCTCTGACGATCGATCCGTCGGGATCGTTCATCGGCGACGATATCTCCCCCGAATCAAGCTTTCCGGCGGCGCCAGCCAGCGCCAACTCGGAACCGTCCACGGCCCGGGTTGGCGCTGGCCGAAGCCACGCGGCGACGCATGCCCCCTGAAACGACGAGGGCCGGATGGGTTGCCCCACCCGGCCCTGCCGTGTCCGGCCCGCTGAGAGCCGGAACCGATTTCGACTTAGTCGAGGATCTTCGTCACGACGCCTGCGCCCACGGTACGGCCGCCCTCGCGGATAGCGAAGCGGAGGCCCTCCTCCATGGCGACCGGCGTGATCAGCTCGACGGAGATGTTGTCCAGGTTGTCACCCGGCATCACCATCTCGGTGCCGGCCGGAAGCTGGCACACACCGGTCACGTCCGTCGTGCGGAAGTAGAACTGCGGACGGTAGCCGTTGAAGAACGGCGTGTGACGGCCACCCTCTTCCTTCGAGAGGACGTAGACCTGCGCCGTGAACTTCATGTGCGGCGTGATCGAGCCCGGCTTGCAGATAACCATGCCGCGCTCCAGCTCGGTCTTGTCGACACCGCGGAGGAGCAGACCGACGTTGTCACCGGCCTGGCCCTGATCGAGGAGCTTGCGGAACATCTCGACGCCGGTCACGACCGACTTCTTCTTGGCTCCGAAGCCGACGATCTCGACTTCCTCGTTGACGTTGATGATACCGCGCTCGATACGGCCGGTGCCCACCGTGCCACGACCGGTGATCGAGAACACGTCCTCGACCGGCATCAGGAACGGCTTGTCCGTGTCACGGATCGGGGTCGGGATGTAGGCGTCGACGGCGTCCATCAGGTCCCAGATGCACTGGAAGCGGGGATCGTCGATCGGGGCGCCCGACGAGCCGGCCTCGAGGGCCTGGAGGGCCGAGCCCTTGATGATGGGAATATCATCGCCCGGGAACTCGTACTTCGAGAGGAGCTCGCGAACCTCGAGCTCGACCAGCTCGAGAAGATCCGGATCCGCGATGTCGACCTTGTTCATGAAGACGACGATACGCGGAACACCGACCTGACGGCAGAGAAGGATGTGCTCGCGGGTCTGCGGCATCGGGCCGTCGGTCGCGGCCACGACCAGGATCGCGCCGTCCATCTGGGCGGCACCAGTGATCATGTTCTTCACGTAGTCGGCGTGGCCCGGGCAGTCGACGTGAGCGTAGTGACGGTTGGCCGTCTGGTACTCAACGTGCGCCGTGGCGATCGTGATACCACGCTCGCGCTCCTCCGGAGCGTTGTCGATCGAGTCGAACGAGCGGACTTCGCCGCCGTTCCGCTTGGCAAGCGCCATCGTGATGGCGGCCGTGAGGGTGGTCTTGCCGTGGTCGACGTGGCCGACCGTGCCGACGTTCACGTGCGGCTTACTGCGGTCAAATTTCTCTTTTGCCATTCCTGATTCTCTCCTCTGGAAGAAAAGAAAGCGTATTGATAGTTAGATGCTTGCTGATCGCTTTTTTCTGTGAGGCGCGAGGCCCCGGCTCCCGTCGTCGGCTTATGCCGGGACCGCAGCCTTGCCGCTCTTCTCGACCACCTCGGTGACCACCGACTTCGGGGCCTCGTCGTAGTGATCGAACACCATCGAGTAGATCGCGCGTCCCTGGGTCATCGAGCGCAGACGGGTCGCGTAGCCGAACATCTCCGACAGCGGCACCATCGACTTGATCACCTGGGCGTCCGACCGGGAGGTCATTCCCTCGATCTTGCCGCGACGGCTCGAAAGGTCGCCCATCACGTCGCCCATGTACTCCTCGGGGGTCACCACCTCGACGTTCATGATCGGCTCCAGGAGCACCGGACGAGCCTTGCGGCAGGCGTCCTTGAAGCACATCGACGCGGCGATCTTGAAGGCCATTTCCGACGAGTCGACATCATGGTAGGAGCCGAAGTGCAGACGCGCCTTCAGGTCGACGACCGGATAGCCGGCCAGCACGCCGTTGCGCAGCGCCTCGGTGATCCCCTGCTCGATCGGCTTGATGAACTCCCTCGGAACCACGCCGCCGACGATGTCGTTGATGAACTCGAAGCCCTTGCCCGGCTCGTTCGGGGAGAACTCGATCACCACGTGACCGTACTGTCCCTTACCACCGGTCTGGCGGACGAACTTGGTATCCTGATCCACCGTGCTGCGGATCGTCTCGCGATAGGCCACCTGCGGCTTGCCGACGTTGGCCTCGACACGGAACTCGCGCTTGATACGGTCGACGAGGATCTCCAGATGGAGCTCGCCCATGCCCGAGATGATCGTCTGCGCCGTCTCCTCGTCCACCTTCACGCGGAAGCTCGGATCTTCCTCGGCCAGCTTGATGAGCGCCTCGGTGAGGCGGTCCTGGTCGGCCTTGGTCTTCGGCTCGATCGCCTGATCGATCACCGGCTCCGGGAACTCCATCTTCTCGAGGATGATCGGATCAGCCTCGTCGCAGAGCGTGTCGCCGGTCTTGGTGTTCTTCAGACCCACCATGGCGACGATGTCGCCGGCGTAGGCCACGTCGATATCCTCGCGGTGGTTCGCGTGCATCTGCAGCAGACGCCCCACGCGCTCCTTCTTGCCGGTGATCGAGTTGATCACGTAGGAGCCGGCCGAGAGCGTGCCCGAGTAGACGCGCACGAAGGTCAGCTTGCCGACGAACTTGTCGGCGATGATCTTGAAGGCAAGGCCGGCGAACTTCTCGGAGTCGGAGACCTGACGCTCGATGTGATCGTTCGTGTCGACGTGATGACCCGGCGTGGCGCCGACATCGGTCGGGCTCGGCAGGAATTCGATCACGGCGTCCAGAAGCTGCTGCACACCCTTGTTCTTGAACGAGGAGCCGAGGAACACCGGGATGATCCGGACCTGGAGGGTCGCCTCGCGGAGGACCTTGCGGACCTCGTCGGCGGAGATGTCCTCGCCGCCGAGATACTTCTCGAGCAGCGTGTCATCGACCTCGGCGACCGCCTCGAGCATGTTCGTGCGGTACTCGCGCGCCTGCTCCTCCATGTCGTGCGGGATGTCGATCACGTCCCAGCGCGCGCCCTGGCTGGCGTCGTCGAAGATATAGGCCTTCATCTCGATCAGGTCGACGATGCCTTTGAACATGTCGCCCTGGCCGACCGGGAGCTGCATCGGGATCGCGTTGGCCCCGAGGCGGTCCTTCATCATCTGCACGACCTTGAGGAAGTCGGCGCCCACGCGGTCCATCTTGTTGACGAACGCCATGCGGGGGACGTGATACTTATCGGCCTGGCGCCACACGGTCTCCGACTGCGGCTCGACGCCACCGACGGAGCAGAAGAGGGCAACGGCGCCGTCGAGCACGCGGAGCGAGCGCTCCACCTCGATGGTGAAGTCGACGTGGCCCGGCGTGTCGATGATATTGATGCGATGCTCCGGGAACTGAGCCTTGGAGCCCTTCCAGAAGCAGGTCGTCGCCGCCGAGGTGATCGTGATGCCACGCTCCTGCTCCTGCTCCATGTAGTCCATGGTAGCGGCGCCGTCGTGCACTTCGCCGATGCGGTGAAGGACGCCGGTGTAAAAGAGGATGCGCTCGGTGGTCGTCGTCTTGCCGGCATCGATGTGAGCCATGATGCCGATATTTCTAACTCGATCTAAGGGATATTGGCGAGGCATAATGAGAATCGTTTCTTGGCTGTAACTCTATTCACTTATTCAAAACGTCTTCGAACCCCGTGCACCCGCTCGATACGTGGACGACCAACGCGGCGGTCTCTCTCAGAGGGTAAGGCTCGGCCGGCGAGCCATTCTCGGGGGATTACCAGCGGAAGTGCGCGAACGCCCTGTTGGCGTCGGCCATGCGATGGACATCCTCCCGCTTCTTGACCGCGCCACCTTCGCCGTTGGAGGCGGCGATCAGCTCTGCGGCGATCTTCTCCTCCATGCTCTTGTCGCGGCGGTCGCCGGCGTAACGGATGAGCCAGCGCAGCCCAAGAGCGACACGACGATCCGGGCGGACTTCCATCGGCACCTGGTAGGTCGATCCGCCAACGCGGCGGGAGCGAACCTCGACGGCCGGCGAGATATTCGACAGCGCCTTGCGGAAGACCTCGAGCGGGTCCTGCTGGGTGCGGTTGCCGATGATCTCCAGGGCATTGTAGCAGATGCTACGAGCCGTGGCCTTCTTGCCGTCGAGCATCAGGTTGTTGATGAACCGAGCGATCGTCACATCGTTGAATTTCGGATCGGGAGTGATCCGACGTCTCTCGGCGCGCTTCTTTCTCATTCCGTTCCCTGTGGAGAATTATTGGACTAGTCGTTGCGTTCAGTACGTAGTTCTGGTCGGGACTTACTTCTTCGGCCGCTTCGCGCCGTACTTGGAGCGTCCCTGCTTCCGATTGTTGACCCCCTGGGTGTCGAGCGTGCCACGGATGATGTGGTAGCGAACGCCAGGAAGATCCTTCACGCGGCCTCCGCGGATCAGCACGATCGAGTGCTCCTGGAGGTTGTGCCCCTCGCCCGGAATGTAGGCCGTCACCTCAATGCCGTTCGTCAGTCGCACACGAGCAACCTTCCGCAGAGCGGAGTTCGGCTTCTTCGGCGTGGTCGTGTAGACACGGGTGCAAACGCCACGGCGCTGGGGGCACGAGTCAAGCGCGGGCGAGGCGCTCTTGTACGGCGTCTCTTGACGCCCCTTTCGAACTAACTGGTTGATTGTCGGCACGGCTGAAACTTCTCAAATGATCGGAGAAATAGACCCTCGGTAACAAGAGAGCCTGCTAATATAGGACGGCCGTTCAACATGAGTCAAGCACGGCGCCCATCCCTATGGGATCAAATTACAAACTGTCAGGCCCCGGATCCCCCATCCAGGGGGGTCCGAACATCCCGTTCCGTTCGTCGGAGGGTCGCTTCGGAGCCTCGCTTCAGAGCATTGCTCCGACATGTCGCGCGATCCCGGGAACGAGCGGGGATCGTCCTGCCGGCTTGCGGCCTGACGATCCCCGTATCTCTTCGCGTCGCTCCCGGCCGCCGGCTCCGGGGCCGCCCACCGACCGACCCGGGGAGGGCGGACGGGCTTACTTCTTCGGGCTCGGGGTCGACTGTCCCTCGGCGCCTCCCTGCGGTGCGCCGTTCGGCGCGCCGTTCGGGGTACCGTTCGGGGCACCACCCTGCGGAGCCACGTTCGGGGCGCCATTCGGAGCGCCACCCTGCGGCATGCCGTTCGGGGCGCCCTCCGGCGTCTGCACCGGCGGATGCTGCGGCGGCATCTGCGGCTGGGGCGGGCTCGGCGGAGCCGTCACGCGCCAGGTCCCCCCCTCGTTGCGCATGAACATGATGTCGGCCGGCTGGTTCTGATGCTGCACGGTGAGCACCACGATCGTGTCCGCCTTCAGGATCTTGTAATCCCCCTGGAAGCGGGAGGTCATCGCCTCCTTGTTGAGCGTAACCATCTTGGAGAAGGCCTCGCGTCCCTTCAGCCCGTTCATCTGCTCGATCTTGGCGCGCTCCTCCGGCGGCATCCGATCCTTGTTGCGCATCTGAAGATCCATCATCTGGTCCACCTGGCTACGGAAGCCGCTGTCCAGATAATCGTACATCTTCCCGCCATCGCCCTTCTGCGCGGCGCTGACCAGGCCGGCGTAGGCCTCCTTGGCGTCCGGACCCTTCTCGCCGCAGGAGACGAGAAACGCTCCGGCCAGCAGGGCTGCAAACAACGAATACTTCACTTCGTTTTCCTGTTGTGTATGAACTGACTCTTCGAGTGTCGATGATGTCTCCCGTGCGCGCCGGTCCGGCCGCGAGCATGGCCGGGAGGGATCGTCGGCGTCAGCCGTCACGGCTCGGACGTCGCTCCGGCGGAGCCGTGGAGCCCGTGGGCCGCGGAGCCCCATGGGCCGGGAAGCCGCATGGCCGGTGAGCCTGGAAGCCGGGAATCGGCTTCCCCCCGACGCGTCTCCGGCGGAGCGCCGGCGGTCGGGAAACGGAAGAGCCCCGGCACGACGTCCGTGGCGGACGAAGGTGCCCGGGACGGAAGCGGCCCACCGAGCGGGAGGCTCCCGGCTGAACTGGCAAGATTCGGAGGAACGTCGACGTGGTTCAGCGGCTGCAAACTTAGCGCATTTCACCCTTCCGGCAATAGTGGAGCCCCCGGCGGCTCGCCGCCGATGCCCGCTCCCCCGAAGTCGGCCCCCGAAGCCGGCGGCGGCCACTCGCTCCCCATCCGGTCGCCAACCCGGCCGGCGACCCGATCACGGAACCGGGCCCGAGGCTCGCTCGCGGTGATGCCCGTGAGGCTTGCCGACGGACGCCGGGTCGCCGCCGGGGGGCGCGGATTTTGCTCCGAGGCTACCGCGGGCCGGCCAGCGCCCGAAGGCCGGACGGGACCGTCAAACGCAACAACTTGCACCTCCCCGAGAAGATCGTTTTCCAGATCGGAGAGGTCGTCTAATTTTGGCGCCATGAAACCAGCACGGGTTGCCCCACACGTCGACACCATCCGGCTCCGGGGAGTTCTCGTACCCTACGTCGTTCGACGCAGCGCGCGGGCCAAGCATCTGAGAATCACCATCTCGGCCCACAGCGGCGTGGTGGTGACGATGCCGGCGCGCCTGCCCCGGTACATCAACCCGGAAGAGTTCCTGCGGGAGAAGCAGAGCTGGGTGCTGAAGCACCTCGAGAAGGTGAAGTTCCAGCCCCCCTCGGGCGCCCCGCTGGACGATGGCGCCGTGCTGACGATCCGGGGCCGCGAGCACGTGCTCCGGACCTTCGAGGCCGATGCTCCGCGTCCGGTGATCGAGCTCGGGCGGGACACGCTGCGGGTCTATCTGCCGGAGGAGTTCGACGGCGATCTCCGCGAGCTGGTGCGCGGCTGGATCAAGGAGCGGGCCGGCGAGGTGATACGGACCGAGGCGGAATCGCTGGCCGCCGAGATCGGCGTGCACTTCAAGCGCCTGACCATCCGGGATCAGCGCACCAAGTGGGGGAGCTGCTCCAAGCGGGGCAATCTCTCGTTCAACTGGCGGCTGATTCTCTTTCCCCCCACCGTACTTCGCTACGTGGTGATCCACGAGCTGTGCCACATCAGGCACTTCAACCACTCCCCCCAATTCTGGGCCCTGGTCGAGGAGCACGATCCCTCGTACCGGCGGTCGGTTCAATGGCTCAAGGAGCATGGCGCCAATGTCGAGGGCGTTCTTCGATGACCCTCGCGTGACCCGCTCCATCCACTCGCTATTCCTCGGAACCACATGGCAGACCTTCGCGACCGGCTCTTCACGTTTCGCAGCTACACGCCGATCCCCTTCCTCGTCGTCGGGCTCATCTTCGGATCGCCCACGCTGGCGAGCATCTGCCTCGGGCTGATCGTCGCCCTGCTCGGGGAGTCGTTCCGGTTCTGGGGGGTCGGCCACGCCAGCTACGAGACCCGCGTCACCGGGACCGTCGGCGCGCCGAGGCTGGTGACCTCCGGCCCGTTCGGCTACGTCCGCAATCCGCTCTACATCGGCAACATGCTCCTGTACACCGGCTTCGGGATCATGTCCGCGCTCCCGTGGCTCGTGGTGATCACCCTGGCCTGGTTCATCTTCCAGTACCACATGATCGTCTCGCGCGAGGAGGAGTTCCTGGAGAGCAAGTTCGGCCAGGAATACGACCTCTATCGCAAGGCCGTTCCCCGGTTCATTCCCCGCTTCACCCCGTACGAGCGGGAAGCCGACGTGAAGATCGAGTGGAACGTGGCGGTCCGGAGCGAGCGCCGCACCTTCCAGGCGATCGTGATCGCGACGGCCCTGATGATCGTCCGCGCCTTCATCCCCTAATCCCCTCTTCGATACTCCCCGACGCGATCGCCGCGACCCCACCGTCGCGCCATGGCGGAGCCGTGTCCGTCACCAGATGGCGCGCGCGGGAGAAATGAGACGGTTGGGATGAAAAAAAGAGCGGGCCACACCGGGGGAAGGTTGCGGCCCGCTCAAGTTGATCGGAGGGCCACTACTCCCCACCGATCGAAGCTCGCTCCGTGAACGTCGGCATTCGATGCCCCGTTCAACGGCACTTTTCTACCGACGCGCACCCGCGCCGGTTAGTGGAGGGGAGTGGCCGGGATACAAAGTTTCACGCGCCTGTTTCACGCACGCGTCGGACATGCTCGCCGGAGCGAGTCACCGCCCTCAGAATTTCCGGGAAATGTAGCTCGGCAGCATCGCCCGCCAGGTCGGCCAGTCGTGCCGCCACTCCTCTCCCCAGACCTCCACGTTGTGCGGAATCCCCTTCTGGTCGAGCAGCCGCCCCATCGCCCGGGTCGCCTCCGGCGCCTCGTACGGTCCGGACCCGGTGAGGAAGTGGATATGCCGACGGCTTCTGAGCTGCCCCAGAATCCCCTCGTCGGCCAGCGCAGGCAGATAATCCATTGGGGAGTTGAAGTAGACGTCCTCGTCGTAGAAGCCGCCGCTATAGGCCTTCAGATCGTAGATCCCGCTCATCGCGATCGTCCCGTCGAACAGATCGGGGCGCCGGAAGAGGGAATTGGCCGCGTGAAACGCGCCGAGCGAGACGCCGCAGGTGATGGTCATCGTATGCCCACCCATCATCCCGTCGATGTAGGGGACCACTTCGTCGGTGATGTAGCGGTTGTACTGCTGATGACGGATCGCCTTGTCGCGCGGGCGCATGCCGTTGTTGAGCCAGCTTTCGCTGTTGATGGAGTTGATCGAGAAGACCTTGCAGCGCCCCTCCTCGACGAGCGGCCGGATCGAGTCGATCAGGTGGAAGCGCTCGTATTCGAGGTAATCGGCCGCGGCCGAGGGGAACATCAGCAAGGCGAACCCATAGTGGCCGTAGACCGCGATCTCCATCTGTCGGCCGAGGCTCGGGCTGTACCAGGAGTCGAGAAGACGTTGCATGTCGCTGTTGTCTGGGTTGAGGATGCGGCCGCCGCGCCCCCTCCCGCGCGGATCGGGGAAGCGCGGCCGACGTGGTCCGGCCGGGGAGCGTGCTCCCGAACGCCGGTGAGTCCACCGTAGGATGCGTCGGCGCGGCACGGGGCGTCCGCGCGATATGTGAGAGCTCGGCGCCGGATGGCGCGGCGTCAGTGGCCGAGGGTATCGGCGCCGGACGCGGAGGAATCGGCCACCACGCCGATGGCGTTGCTCACCGTCCGCACGTCCCGCATCTGGGCGGCGAGCGATTCGGCGCGCCGGCGATCGGCGTCGGAGGCGACCACGCCGGTCAGGGTGGCCACGCTGTCGTCGGAGAGGGCCACGTCCACCTTTTCCAGTCCGCGGAACTGGCGGAGGGAGTTCTGGACCTCGGCCTCGTTGAGCTTGTGCTTCATCGAGCGGAAGGCGGTGTCGAGCTTTCCACCCACCGCCTCGGCCCCGCGCTGCAGGGTCGAACCGGCCGAGTCGAGGGTTCCGTCATCGATCTTCCGATCGGAGTTGCAGGCCGTGAGCGCCAGTCCGAGCAGGAGCGCGGCCACGGAAATCGTGCGAGAGATCATGCGTTCACCGTGTTCGATGTGTAGTTCGCTCCGCCCCGTTCCCGGTCGGGGAGGCGGAGATCATCCGATCACTCCTCTTCATCCTCCCCTTCCCCGGGCTCACCGCCGCCGCCATCCCGTCCGTATCCCTTCCGGTCGCTCCGGTCGCGCGATTTGCGCCGCCCGCCGACCACCACCACGAACTCCCCCCTGATCGAGGAGCGCCCGGCATACTCGTCGCGAAGCTCGCCGAGCGTCCCGCGATTGATCTCCTCGTGCAGCTTGGTCAGCTCCCGGCAGATCACCGCCGGGCGCTCCTGGCCGAACCCCTCGGCCAGCTCCCGAAGCGTCTTGACGATCCGGTGGGGGGACTCGTAGAGGATGATCGTGCGTGGCTCCTCGGCCAGCTCCCGGATCTTCGTCTGGCGCCCCTTCTTGTGGGGAAGGAATCCCTCGAAGAGAATCGCGTCGGTCGGCAGCCCGCTGACGACCACGGCGGCCATCGCGGCGGTCGGCCCCGGCAGCGGCACAACGGGGATCTGTTCGGCCACGGCGGCCGAGACCAGCCGCGCTCCCGGGTCGCTGATGCCCGGCGTGCCGGCGTCGCTGACCAGCGCCACATCCTCCCCCTGCCGGAGCAGATTCAGAATCCCCTCGACGCGCGCCGCCTCGTTCCCGGCGAAGTAGCTGATCAGCCGCTTCTGCGGGATCTCGAAATGCTTCAGCAGAAAGGAGGTGACGCGGGTATCCTCGCAGGCGATCGTCGGAACCTCCCGCAGCACCCGAAGCGCGCGGAGCGTGATATCCTCCAGATTTCCGATCGGCGTCGGGACCACGTAGAGCGTGCCTGGCTGGCGATCGTTCATGCGCTCCCCCCGAAGATCCCTTCACCGGAGCCGGACATCGTCCCGGTGCGCGGACGGCGGTCGCGGAAGAACTCCCGCAGCACGTCGGCGCATTCGGCGTCCAGAAGGCCGCCATGCGTCTCCACGACGTGGTTGAGCCGGCGGTCGGTGGTGACCGTGTAGAGCGTGCCGGCGGCGCCCGCCTTGGCGTCGAAGGCGCCGAAGACGAGCTGATCGAGCCGGGCCAGGACGATCCCCCCGGCGCACATCGGGCAGGGCTCGAGCGTCACGTAGAGGGAGCACCCTTCCAGACGCCCGTCGCCGATCGTCCGGCAGGCATCGCGGATGGCCAGCAGCTCGGCGTGGGCCGTCGGGTCGCCGAGCTCCACGGTCCGGTTCCGTCCGCGGCCGACCACCTGGCCGGCGCGCACGACGACCGCGCCGACCGGGACTTCATCGGCCGCCAGGGCGCGGGCGGCCTCCTCCAGGGCGAGCCGCATGTAACGCTCGTGATAGGTCATGGGTAGAATTTGGCGCTAAGATACCCGACCGGCGCGAACCGCAAGGGATCGGCGCCGCCGAATGCGGCGGAGAATGTGCCGCCGGGGAGACCGGGCGAAGAATTGCGGGGTCACATTGCGATGCGCAACCTTTCGGCCGAAGCGCGTCAAAGTGTGCAATGCTTCAGATTCAGCGGAAAGGTCCATTAACTTGCAGAACTTGATCATGAGAAGAATTCCGATCCTCGCGCACGGCGCCCTCCTGGCGCTCGGGCTTCCGGTACTGATGCTTCCGATGCTGATCTCGATCGCCGGATGCGGCTCCTCGAAAACGGGAACCGACGCGGCCGCATCCGCCGAAACCACGCGGCTGCTGCAGCGGATCGGCCCGGTCGATCCGGATCTGGACGCGCTGATTCCGAGCGTCTTCGCCAACCTCCGCGCCGACAGCACCTACTACATCGGCTTCGCCGCCGGCGCCGGCGGCGCGTCGCAATCACCGAAGCTCACCGCGCTCCACGGCATCTCCGCCCTCTCGGCGGTGATCTACGGCCCGCAGAGGATCCGCGTCGACGGCGCCGACGCCTCCAGCCAGCAGGATATCGTCAGGATCGATTCCCTCTGGAGCAACAACGTCAGCTTCAGCGGAACGATGCGGAGCGACGACGGCGACATGTCGATCACCGGCACCGGCGGGGTGGTCTGGCATCCGGCCACCCGTCCCGCCCCCGGAACCTTCGCGATCGTGACCGTGTACGGCGCCAAGGGGGTCGTCAACCGCCGCGTGGATATCGTGCCGGCGGCGCTGGCGGCCGGCGGCGGGGATGCCACGGGCGGCCACCGGCTCCAGATGTGGCTCGACTCCCGCCAGCTCGGACGGAGCGTGGAGATCGTGCTCCACGTCAAGCGTCTGGCCGCGGCGCTCGAGGGGGAATATCAGCCGAGCGGCGAGCGCTTCCGGATCGAGATCCGGAACGACCTGAACGAGACCATCTGGTCGAGCTCCACCGGCAAGGTCTTCACCCAGGCGCTCATGCCGGTCGAGCCGATCAACGTGGGGCAGGAGACCGAATATCGCGCGATCTGGAGCGGATACAACGAGATCGAGCACGCGCCGGCCGCGGCCGGAACCTACCGGGTGGTGGCAACCATCCCGGCAACACCAGCACCGTACGTGCTACGGGAGGAGCTGACTCTCAGTGGATGGTGACATGAACGACCAGACCCGATTCGATGAGGTGATGATGCGCCGGGCCCTCGACATGGCGCGCCGCGGCAGCGGCTACGTTTCGCCGAACCCGCTGGTCGGGGCGGTGATCGTCGGCCCCGACGGCGGAATCATCGCCGAGGGATGGCATGAGCAGTTCGGCGGACCGCACGCCGAGATCAACGCCCTGCGCGCGGCCGAGGGACACGATCTCTCCCAGGCGACGATGTACGTCACGCTGGAGCCGTGCAGCCACCATGGCAAAACGCCCCCCTGCACCGACGCGCTGCTGGCCTCCGGCATCCGCCGCGTGGTGGTGGCCATGCGCGACCCGAACCCGATCGTCAGCGGCCGGGGCAACCGGATCCTCCGCGAGGCCGGCATCGAGGTCAACGTCGGCGTGCTCGAGAAGGAGGCGCAGCTGCTCAACGAATCCTATCTCCACTTCATCCGGACCGGGCGTCCGTTCGTGACGCTGAAGGTGGCGCAGACGCTCGACGGCTTCATGGCGCTGCCGAACAAGGAGTCGCAGTGGATCACCGGGGAGCTGGCGCGCGAGCGGGTACACATGATGCGCGCCGCCTACGACGCGGTGATGATCGGCGCCGGCACCGCCCGCGAGGATGATCCCTCGCTCACGGTCCGCCTCGGCGTCAACGGACGCAATCCCCACCGGATCGTGCTCGACGAGGAGCTGAGTCTGCCGGGGCATCTGAAGCTGTTCAACGACGAGGTGAAGGACAGGACGATCGTCTTCACCACCCACATGCACGCGGCCTCGGCGCGCGCCGACGAGCTCCGGGAGGCCGGAGTGCAGGTGCTCGCCGTCGACGGCAGCCCGATGGGGGTCGACTTGGAGCAGGTGTTCGCGGCCCTCGGCCGGATGAACATGGGCTCGGTGCTCGTCGAGGGGGGAGCGATGCTCGCCGGATCGATGATCAAGGAGCGCCAGGCGCACAAGATGGTGGTGTTCATCGCGCCGAAGCTGATCGGTCACGGGCTGCAGCCGTTCGCGGAATTGGCCGTGGAGCACCTTGCCGACGCGCACACCTTCAGCATTCATCGCACCGAAATGGTCGGCGAGGATGTGATGGTGGTGGCCTATTGGCACAAAGCTTGACCTCTTCTGCGAAACGCCGGCTCTCGGATTTCGGCATGGCCGATCGCGTCCACGCGTATCGACGCCGTGCGCTCCGGAGCGCGGGGATGGCAATTCGCAGTACATGGAGAGGTGGCGGCAATGAAGCATCCTGTGTTCGACCAGAATCTGACCACCCTTCTTCGTCAGTGCGACAATAGCGAGCTCGATCCGATCGTGGGTCTGATCCTGGCCGCTCCGTCGCAGACCCTGACGCTGAAGGAAGAGTATCGCGCCCACCTGGGTGACCATAAAGCCTATATCGATGAGCTCGTCTACGAGATAACCTCCTTCGGCGGGAACAGCATCGCCAATCTGCTCCGCGGCCACGGCGTTCCGTATGCCGAAATGGTGCGGGACGTTGCCGCGATGCTCGGCGCCAAGCCGACGCCGATCGACACGGTGGCCACGCTCGAGGAGAAGATCATCCTGCGGGTGCTGAAGATCGCCTACGAGGGGATGAGCCCCGACGACCGGGCCGCCTTCCGCGACCTGCTCGAACTGGAGGCTGAGGCCAGCGGCGATGGTGAGTTCCCGGAAGTGCAGATCGGCAACGAGCTGAGCGATACGGCATCCTCGCTCGCCGGGGACCGCATTCAGCACGCGATCGACCTGGCCGCCCGCTCGGCCCGGATCCGGCACACGCTGATGACCACCCTCCGGAGCGGCCTGGTGAAGCTGACGACCGCCTCGATCGGCGGCCCCATCAGCTGGGTGGGGGCGATCGGCCAGGCGATCTACGATCTGGCCGGCCCGAACTACACCACGGTCCTCTCGCTGATCACGCAGATCGGCCTGCTGCGCCAGAAGCACGAGCGCGATCTCGAGCAGCGGGATCTGGAACAGATGGAGCTCGAGATGGAGGGAGATATCGCCCGCTCGGCCCGATAAGCGATATCGATCCGGAAACCGAAGAGATTCCGAGCTCGAAGAGCCTGATCGGAGCTCAATGGCTTGATCGGAGCTCGATGGCTTGATCGGAGCTCGATGGCTTGATCGGAGCTCGATGAGCTTGATCCGAGCTCGAAGAGCCTGATCGGAGCTCGATGGCTTGATCGGAGCTCGATGGCTTGATCGGAGCTTGATGGAGCTTGATGGAGCTTGATGGAGCTTGATGGAGCTTGATGGAGCTTGATGGAGCTTGATGGAGCTTGATGGAGCTTGATGGAGCTTGATGGAGCTTGA
>JBEHWX010000020.1:0-76449 GCA_048498995.1 Bacteroidota bacterium | reverse complement strand
CGACTCCGAACGCCCGCGCCGCCGGATCTCACCATCTTCCAGCTCTACCCGTCGAGCACCTCGCGCACCTTTCCGGCAAGCATCGCCGGCGTGAACGGCTTCTGAATGAACGCGGTCTCCGACTGGAGGATCCCGTGGCGGATCACCGCGTCGTCGGTATAGCCGGACATGTAAAGCACCCTGATGTCGGGCCTGACCGCCCGCAGCCTCTCCGCCACGATCCGCCCGCCCATCCCCGGTAGCACCACGTCGGTGATCAGCATCTGAATGTGCCCAGCATGCGCCTTGGCGATCGACAGCGCCTCCTCCCCATCGCTCGCATCGAGCACGCGATAGCCGGACTGCTCGAGCACGTAGCGCGAGAGCGCGCGCACCGGATGCTCGTCCTCGACGAGGAGGATCGTTTCGTTCCCTCCCGGCGGCGCGGCGGCCGCTCGCTCCTCCGTCGACGACGCCTCCAGCCCGGCGCAGGCCAGATAGATCTTGAACGTGGTCCCGACGCCCGGCTCGCTGTAGAGCCCGATGTAACCGCCGCTCTGGCGGACGATGCCGTAGACGGTCGAGAGGCCGAGTCCGGTCCCCTTCCCCTGCTCCTTCGTGGTGAAGAAGGGCTCGTAGACATGCTCCTGCACGTCCGGCGTCATGCCGCAGCCGGTGTCGCTGATCGCGAGCATCACGTAGCAGCCGGAAGGGATCATCGGATGCGTCACCGCGAACGCCGCGTCCAGCTCCACGCGGCTTGTCTCGATCGTCAGCTTGCCGCCGACCGGCATCGCGTCGGAAGCGTTGATGGCGATGTTCATGATCACCTGTTCCATCTGTCCGGGATCGGCGATCACGTTCACCGGCTCCGGCGAGAGGACGCAGGCAAGCGAGATCCCCTCGCCGATCAGGCGGAGGAGCATCGATTCCATCCCGGCGACGAGCGCGCTCAGATCGATGATCTTCGGCTCGACCACCTGCTTCCGGCTGAACGTCAGGAGCTGACGCGTCAGCGAGGCGGCACGTTCGCCGGCGGCCCGGATCTGATCGACCATCATCCTGGTATCGGAGTCCACGTCGTTGCGCGCCAGAAGTATCTGGCTGTAGCCGGAGATGATCGTCAGCAGGTTGTTGAAGTCGTGCGCCACGCCGCCGGCCAGCTGGCCGATCGCCTCCATCTTCTGCGCCTGGTGCAGCTGCTCCTCCAGGCGCTTCCGCTCGATGCCGACGGCGATCGCGTGCGCGACCGAGCCGAGCGCGGCGGTTATCCCCTCGCTCATGTCGCGCCGGCAGTAGGCGGCCATCACCCCCACCAGCCGGTCGTCGATCAGCAGGGGATATCCCGCGAAGGAGCACAGTTGCTGGCGCCGCGCCCAGTCGGCGTCCGCGCTCCGTTCATCGTTCAGGAAGTCGTTGCTCAGATAGGGCTTCCGCTCGCGCGCCACGAGCCCGATCTCCCCGACTCCCACCGGTATCCTGGCCTGGTGTCCGTCGAGATCCCTGTCGACGCCGGCGCCGGCCTGAAGAATCAGCGTGTCGCCGACCGTGTTCACCGTCCAGATGCGGGCAAGGGTGGCGTTGAGCGTCCGCGCCATCGACTCGGCGCAGAGGGAGAGCATCCCGCGGAGCGTCAACGCCCTCGACGCGGCCAGCGCCACGTCGGCGTTCATCGTGACCAGCGCGCCGTATCTGGTCCCGGTCGGATCGCGGAACACGGAAATCGAGCCGGCCGGCCTCTCCTCCTCGTCCCGAATGCAGCTGGTCGTGTTGTCGATCGGGATCTCGCGGCTCTCCCTGTCGATCAGCAGCGTGTCGGCCGCCAGACAGACCACCGGCCCCATCTCGACATCGTCGAGCGGCACCGGCTCTCCGGTGTCGCGGCGCGCCAGGCGAAGGACATCCGTGAGGGAGCGCCCGATCGCCTGTTCACGCGGCCAGAAGGTGATCGCCTCCGCCGCGGGATTGACGTGGGTGATCGCTCCGGCGGCATCGGCCATGATCACCGCGTCGCCGATCTCCTCGACGGCCGCGGCGAACCATCGCTCGATTCTCCGGAGCTTGGTCTCCACGTTGTGCTTGTACAGCGCGATCTGAATGTTGGCGTTCAGCTCACGCTCGTGAAACGGCTTGACGATGTAGCCGAACGGCTCGGTGGCCTTGGCGCGCTCCAGGGTCCGCAGATCGGTATAGGCGGTCACGTAGATCACCGGAGCCTGATGGTATCTCCGGATCTCCGCCGCCGCCTCGATTCCGTCCATGCTCCCCTTGAGCACGATATCCATGAGGATGAGGTCCGGCTTGAGCGTCCGCGCCAGCTCGATCGCCTCGGCACCGGAGGCGGCGATCGCCGGCACGTCGTAGCCCATCACCTTCAACCGGGATTCCAGCTCCCGCGCAATGATGATCTCGTCATCAACGATGAGTATCGATGGCTGGTCCATGTGGTCACGTGCGCTCTTTGTACTGAATCTCCCTGAACGTGATCCGGAACAGGGTACCGTTGGTGGTGTCGATCGCCATCGTGCCGTCGAGCTGTCGCGTAAGGTCGGAGACAAGTCGCAGTCCGAGGGAATTGCTGGCGCGCGCGTCGAACCCTTTCGGGAGCCCGACGCCGTCGTCGCGCACTTCCAGCAGAAACTCCGACTCCTTCAGGTGCCGGAGGTCGACCGTGATGGTTCCGGTGACCCGGCCGGTGAAGGCGTGCTTCAGGGCATTGGAGACCAGCTCGTTGATGATCAGCCCGCAGGGAACCGCCGTGTCGATCTCGATCCGTACATCCTCGACACGCGTGGCGATCGCGATTCCCTCCTGGTTCACGCCGTAGGTCCGATAGAGATCGGCGACCAGATCACGCACGTATTCGGCGAAGTCGATCTTCACGAGCTCGGAGGAGCGGTAGAGCTTTTCGTGGATCAGGGCGATCGATTTGACCCGGCTGCGACTCTCGTTCAGTATCCCGAGGATCACCGGATCGGAGGTGTGAACCGACTGGAGATAGAGGAGGGATGAGATCACCTGGAGGTTGTTCTTGACGCGGTGATGCACCTCCTTGAAATACATCTCGCGCGCCTCGCGCGCCACCGCCTCGATCCGTTTCCGCTCGGTGACGTCGCGCACCACCGCCAGCATGAGCCGCCCCTGCTCGATCTCGATCGGGCTGAGCATCACCTCCACCGGGAACTCGGTCCCGTCGCTCCGTTTGCCGAACAGATCGAGTCCGATTCCCATCGGACGGGAGTGGGGAGAGGCGGTGAACTTGGCGCGATAGCCGACGTGCCTGGCCGCCAGCCTGCGCGGTATCAGCAGCTCGACGTACTGGCCGATCAGATCGCTCCGCGAGTAGCCGAACATCAGCTCGGCCTGCTCGTTGGCCCTGACGATGATTCCTTCGTCGTCGGCGAGGAATATCGCATCGGGAGCGAATTCAAAGATCCGGTACAGGACGTCACGGCTCGCGACCTGTCGATGGTCCTGCCCGGGGGAAAATTCGGGCGAGGGCCGAGGGTCGATATCCATGAAATTCCCTACGTATGGCCGGCTTCGCTCGGCACGACAGCCGGCGTGGATGAGGATCTGGTTATCAGTGAGAGATGATTATCGCCTTACAGGTGTGTTCGATCGTATAGTGTGCGCCGGCAGCGCGGTAGGTGTGAACGCGATGCATCGCCGGCACGGAGAGGTCGGCGGCAAATATACTTCTGCAAGAATGCCGGGAGCAACTCCGGACGGGCGATGATTCAAGGGGGGAGCCGGCCGGGAAGAGTGGCGTGGTATCCCGGTCGCGGTCGCCACGCGGAAGCAATCACCGAGGATGCGGAAGCGACCACCGGGGATCGGGAATGGTGAGGGAGCGCGCGGAAGCCGAGTATCGCCGGATGGAGAGCGCCCGGTCGGGCACGGCTGGTCGGGCACGACTGGTCGGGAGCGGCCGGCGCTAACCGTGACGGGCAGGCGGTCGTGGGGGAACCACGATAATTATCCGTCGCGGCGGTCGGTATCCTCCCGCTCCGGAGCCGGCGGGCTCAGCAGGCCGCCGATACCGACGACGAGGATCAGCGCGAGAAGGATGAACTCGGTCCATCCGATGATGGTCCGTCCCCGCATGATGTTGGCGACCACATCCGCCATCAGGATCACGCTGAGAATGGCGACGATCCAGAACTTCAGTCGATCGGGCATGTCGTTGCTCCGTGGGTCGACGGTGGGACGCGTCCGGCTCCGGCGCGTCCCGATGTGATGGGGGGTGCGGGGAATCTACAGATCCGGCGGATCATCTCCTTCTCCGGAGCGCCGGAAGGCGCGGCCGATGCGAGCCCACGGGAGCACATGCCGACTCGAACGACACGGTATCCCCTCCCGCCGCTTGGAGATGTCCGGGGCAACCGATACGTTGGCGCCGCGCTCCCCCCGGGCATGTTCTCCGTACACACCGGACGCGGCCCGCCACGGCCGCTCCATCAGGAGGCTTCATGAGATTTCCGCTTCGCTCTCTCGCCATCGCCGTGCTGCTCGCGCAGGCGATCGCCGGCTGCAAGGACGAGCCGACACCCCCCTCCCCCCCGACCGGCGGCGGCGACTCCCTCGTCTGGGGAGCGAGCCTGCTTACCAACGGCAACTTCGCCACTCCCGTCACCGGCACCCAGGATATCGATCAGCGGGCCCTCCCCGGCTGGCGGGTCGGCTCGGCCACGCCGCAGATCTGTCCGCTCGACGCCTGCGACGGCATCAAGGGGGCGCTGCAGATGTGGGGGAACGCCACGCTCGGCGAAAGCGTGGTCCAGATGCTGCCGACGCCGATCAGGAAGGGACATACCTACCGCGTGTCGGCCTGCGTGATGTACATGAACGACAACCCGCAGAACTACACGCCGCATGTCAAGGTCCGCTTCGTCGCGTTCAATTCCCTCCCCGAGAGCTCCAATTTTCCGCAGTCCGATCCTCCGAACGTGGCGGTGATCGGCTCGCTGAAAACCAGCAGCACAAGCTTCACGCCGATGACCACCGGCGAATGGGTCGCCGACGCCGACTACACGGGCTTCATGATCAACGTGGAGAATGAGACCCCGGACGACGGCACCCCCAACACCGTTTCCTGGGCGCGGATCGACGACGTGAAACTGCAGGAGAAGGTGGATCTCTACTGAGCCGCGCGCGGCTCAGTCCCAAACGAGCGACGCGCTCCCCCGGATGTCCGGTGGGAGCGCGTCGCTGTTGGTGCCATGTCCCGCGTCGATGGATCGATCGCGCGGGGTATCAGGAGTCCTTGCCGCCGATGATGCCGGTGGCCGAGGCGATCGCCGATCCGGTGACGGCCGGCGCCACCGGAATCGCACCGCCGCCGAAGAGAACGCCGAAGTCCACCGTGGGACGGAGCGCGGCGGTGGTCAGCATGAAGACCGCGTCGTTCAGATAGGGGACGTAGCGGTCGCAGTAGGTGCCGGTGCCGATCGGGAACTGACGGAGCTTCCAGCGGTTGGCCGCGCCATCCTGACGGTAGACGCCGCCGGAATTGTAGGCCGCGGCCGCCAGCGGCGGATCGAGCTGCGTCATCTTCTTCTGCGAGGCGATCACCGCCGTGCCGGCCATGATCGAGTTGGTCGCGTCGAGCAGCCAGGCCCGGTCGATCGAGTTGTCCTTCATCACGCCACGCGCCGTGGAGATCAGCGTCTGCATCAGCCCGGGGCTCACCTTGTTCGGCGTGGCCTCGTCGGAGATGTAGCCCGGTTCGGTCCGCATCGCATCGGCCTTGCCGTTGGACTCGACGACGATCGTAGCGATGATCATCGCGCAGGGGACGCCGAAGCGACTGGCCGCGGCATTGATCGCCTCGCCATACTGGGTCCAGATGCGCGCGACGGTGGTGGGGTTGCCGGGAGTGCGCGGAACGCCGCTCCCTTCCACTTCCACGCCCTTCGGCGTGACGCGCCATCTGACGGCGCCGGGAAACTGCGTGTGGAATTCGGTGAGTGCCATGGAGACCTCCTCTGTATGCTCCGGATGTGGAAATCGTGATCGACCGCGTGCATTGTCGGCGATGAACCGCGTCGTGTGGGTTCGGACCGGGTCGGGGCGGCGGGCTGGAGAGACGGGGCGCCGCGTGCGCTGGCGGAGTCCGGGATCGAGAGCTCCCGGCGGACTGCTCCGCGAGCATGTGCCGGGGAATATACGCTCCGGTCGGCTATCATCACTTCTTTCCCGATTCCATCGGCGTGGTTAGATTGCCCCCGTGATGCGCGCCGACGGGCCGCGCCCACCCCCTTCACGAACCTTACACGATCTCCCGGATCAGCCTCCGCGCAGCGGCGTGGGCGGCCGTGATCCGACATCCATCGCATCGCTTCCGGCGCGTGAGGTATCCCCGCGCGGGAGCGGATATCGCGAGCATCCACGCCAGGGAGCGCGGCCTCGTCCGGCGCGCGCTTCCGAGAGTTCCATACACAACCACGACCATGAGACGACGACTTCACTGGGTGATCGCCGTGCAGATCTGCCTCCTCGCGACGCGGATCCACGCGCAGACGGTTGCCACCCCGGCCCGGGCCCCCGGCGGCACCGACCCGAAGCCCCCCACTTCCTGGTACGATCCGGCCTACCAGCGCTGGCTCTACGGCTTCCTCGGCTCCCGCGAGTACGAAAAGCGGGGATGGGCCCAGGACAAGGGCGTGCGCGACACCGGCCCCTTCATCGGCGGCAGGTCCTACGGCACGCACAACGCAGTCAGGATCTTCTATTCCCCCGAGGTGATGACCTGGCTGACCGGCGGCCGCAAGGGAGAGCTCCCCGACGGCGCGATGATCGTCAAGGAGATGTTCCGTCCGCCGGCGGCGCGCTACGACTCCCTCGGCGCCGATTCCCTCCGCGCGCTCGTCTCCGGCTGGGCCGTGATGATCAAGGACTCCGCCGCCTCGAAGGATGGATGGTACTGGAGCTACTACGATCAGTCGGTGAAGCCGGACGATCCGAACAAGTATCCCTACGATTATCCGAACTCCGGCATCGGGCTCTACTGCGTCCGCTGCCATGCCTCGGCCGCCAGCGAGCTCACCTTCTCCTCGCTCAAGAACATCAAGGGATTCCCCGGCGATCCGATCACCTTCCGGGTGGACGATTCCTGGATCACGCCGGCCCCGGCGCACGCGCCCACGACCGCGAGCACCGCGTCCAACGGAGACTCCGAGGATCCGGGCTCGCATGAGAAGCTCTCGGTCAACACCGACCTCCCGGTGCCGATGGAGATCCTTCCGGCGCATATCCCCAACCCGCTCTTCCAGCGGACCTACAGCAGCATCCCGACGCTGACCATCTCGCAGATCCAGGGGCTCCCCCCCCTCACCTGGGACCACGTGGTCTCCTCGGCGCACGGACCGTCGCAGTTCCTCACCTCGGATCAGTGTCTCTCCTGCCACGACGGGCAGCCGATGAACCTGGGGCCGAACATGTACATCCCGGACAGCTCCGGCAACGGCGGCACCAACCTCTCCCCGTATGGCGAGTGGAACTGGTCGATGATGGGGCTGGCGGGTCGCGATCCGATATTTCACGCCCAGCTCGAATCCGAGATCACGCTCCAGCCCTCGCACGGCGGGATGATCCAGAACCTCTGCTTCACCTGCCACGGCGTGATGGGGCAGCGGCAGTTCACGATCGACCATCCGGGTGAGCTGTTCAAGCGGGAGTTCGTGCAGGTGAGCGATCCGGCAAGCCCCGTGGCCCGCTACGGAGCCCTGGCGCGCGACGGCATCAGCTGCACCGTCTGCCATCAGATCGTCGACGACAAGATGCCGCTCGACTCGATCTTCACCGGCCGCTTCAAGGTCTCGGCGCCGAGCCAGTTCGAGCCCGGCTTCTCGACCATCTACGGACCGTTCAACTCGCCGGCGCAGCTGGCGATGCGCTCGAGCCTCGGCATGACCCCGGTGCAGAGCAGCTACATCAGCTCCTCCCGCCTCTGCGGAAGCTGCCACACGGTGCATCTGCCGGTGTTCGACAAGAGCGGCACGCAGGTCGGCACCTTCTTCGAGCAGGCCACTTACCTGGAGTGGCTCAACAGCTCCTTCCAGAACGAGCTCGGCACCGCCAAGGGGGTGGCCGCCGGCACCGGCACGGTCAAGAGCTGCCAGAACTGCCACATGTCCACCCGCTACCCGGACGAGGATGGCGGAACCGACCTGGCCTACCGGATCGCCAACATCCAGGACAAGACCTACCCGGAGGCGGACGAGCGCGCGCCGATCGATTCGATCACGGTGCCGATACGGAAGAACTTCGCCCGGCACACCCTCCTCGGCATCAACATCTTCGGACTGGAGATGTTCAACCAGTTCGATTCGCTCCTCGGCGTCAGGAAGACCGACTACATGACCGGATCGTCGAGGGGGCTTCCGTTCGCGATCGGCCAGGCCGATTTTCAGGCGAAGAAGAAGACGGCGCGCATCGAGATCTCGGACATCCAGCGGACCGGGCGCACCCTGTCGGCCAACGTGAAGGTGACCAACCTGACCGGCCACCGCTTCCCCTCCGGCGTCGGATTCCGCCGCGCGTTCCTGGAGGTGAAGGTGGTCGATCCGCAGGGGAAGGTGCTCTGGATCTCCGGCCGGACCAACGAGCTCGGCATCCTCGTCGACAAGGATGGCAAGCCGCTCCCCTCGGAGTTCCACGAGACCGATGCGAAGACCGGCCAGCAGGCATACCAGCCGCATTACCGGAAGATCGAGCGGGAGGATCAGGTGCAGATCTTCGAGGAGCTGATCAAGAGCCCCGAGGGGAAATTCTCGACCAGCTTCCTCAACCTGGATACCGTGATCAAGGACAACCGCCTGCTCCCGAACGGCTGGACCCGCAACGGTCCCCCAGGATTCCAGTGGCAGGAGGCGACCATGCCGCACGGCGTCGGGAACGATCCGGATTACCTCGACGGCACCGGCTCCGATGTGGTGACCTACCAGATAGAGCTGCCGGAGAGCGCGCCGAAGGATTGCCGCGTGGTGGCGACCCTCTACTATCAGTCGATCCCGCCGAACTACCTGCGCGACCGGTTCACCACCGTGCCGAACGGCAGCTCCACGCAGCGGCTCCACTACATCACCGGCCGCCTCGAGCTGCGCAAGACGCCGGCCGAGGGATGGAAGGTGCAGGTGGCCAACGCCACGCTCAGCGTGCAGGATCGCGGCCGCCGCTCCCGCGTGGAGTAACGCGCGCAAGCGAGCCCCGGTGAATGTTCATCGGGGAGATGATCGGCTCCGGCCGATGACGACATACCGCTTCCGCGGCGGGGAGGATCTGGCGATCTTTCCCGCCGCGCGATCATCACGGCGCGGGCCGGGAGTGCTCCCGGCCCGCGCATCGTTTTCCCTCCCGCCCATTCACACTTGCTTCGGGGCCGATCATGTCCCACGTCGACCTCCAACCGAACGGCGCGACGCCCGATGGCGCGTACTCCCGCGCGACCCGCAACGGCGTCATCTCCCTCACGCTGCTCCTCAACGCGCTGGCGACGATGAGCTTCACCATCGTCAGCGTCAGCACCCCCTATATCGGCCGTGCCCTGTCGCTCACCGACGACGAGGAGCTCTGGCTGACCGATGCGTATCTGATCTCGCTCCTCTGCATCGCCCTGTACACTGGCTGGCTGATGTCGCGCCTCGGCTACCGACGGCTGCTCCTGATGTCGAGCATCGGCGTGGCCGCCGGCACGCTCGGCTGCACGCTCGTCGGCGGTCTGGCTCCGCTGGCGCTTCTCTGCTTTGCCCTCGGGCTCTTCTCCGGCTCGATCTCGCCGACCACTCAGGCGCTGATCGTCCGGACATTTCCTGGGGAGGCGCGTGGCCGCGCGATGGCGATCTGGGGAGCCGGGAGCACGCTCGGCATTCTGCTCGGCGCGCTGGCCAGCGGATATCTGGTGGAGCATCTCTCCTGGCGGGCTCCCTTCTACATCTGTATCCCGCTCGCCCTGGCGGCCATTCCGCTCATCCTCCGCTTCGTCGTCGACGAGCGGCGCGCGGCGGTCCGGCTCGATCCGGTGGAAGCCGCCATGCTGACCGCGGCGGTGGTGGCGCTGAGCGCCCTGCTCAACCTCGGAGACAATTACGGCTGGTTCTCCTCCCCGGCGATGATCGCGCTGTTGGGGATCTTCCTCGGGAGTGGCGCGATCTATCTCCGGCATCTCCGACGCTCCTCCGGATCGATGCTCGATATCGGTCTGCTCGGCAACCGCGGCCTCGCGCTCGCCTCGCTCGTCACGCTCGGGGTCGGCTTCTTCAGCACCGGGCAGTTCCAGACCGACATGCTCGGCGGCGTGCTCAGCGACTCCCCGGAGCTGATCAGCCTCCGGAGCGCGCTCGGGGCGGTGGCGCTCACCGGCGGCATCATGCTCGGCGGACGCCTGACGGGGAAGGTTCGTCCGGCGCCGCTGGCCGCCCTCGCCATCGCGATCGCGCTGGTGGGAAAGCTCGGCTTCACCGCCTACGGTCCGGACATCACGCCGTACCAGGCGATCTGGCCGCAGATCGTCAGCGGGTTCGGGCTCGGGCTGATGTCGACGCCGGTGGCGGTGGCCGCATTCGCGACCATCGCGCGCGAGAAGACCGACCAGGCGACCGGGATTTTCGTGCTGGCCAGCAGGCTCGGCGGAGCGCTCGGCGTGGCGATCCTCGGCGTGGTCCTCGACCGGCTTCAGGCCGGCGCGGCCGGCGGCACGCGCCTTACCGTGGAGTCGACCGCTCCCTTCCTGGCGATCTTCTGGATCGAACTCGTCGGCACCGCGGCGTTCCTCCCGCCGGCGATGATGCTCGGACGCGCGCCGGCCCTTGACACGACCGCGGAGCCGCAACGGATAGATGTGGATGGGTAGGCGCACGTCTCCAGCGTGCGCGTGGCGTCCCAAGGATCCCGTCGCTGTCCAGGCGCAGCCTGAAGAGCTGCGCCTACCCGGTATGGAGACCGCGACCCACGAGGGTAGGCGCACGTCTTCAGCGTGCGCCATGGCTTGGTTGCGCGAGCGACGCGGCCATGGCCCGTGTCCTCAGCCCGCGCGTCCGTTGCGCGACAGAATGCTCAGATATGATCGGACAACCGGACAGCGAACTCCCGAGATCTCGCGACGGCCGCTACCAGTACTCGATCGTGCGGGTCTCGATGCGGATGACGTGGGGCCGTTCGGCGGTTCCGAGAAGCGGCTGCTCAGTGCTCCTCCGCGCCCAGTTCCCTTGCTCGTCCATGGTGTAGACCATTACCGGCTCATCCGGAATGCCATTGATCCAGAAATGCCGGCGCGTCATCAGCCCCCGCTCGTAGCTGTCGAAGCAGACCGGCCCGACATCTCCCCGCCCATACACGATGGCCTCGACCTGAAGCGTATCGACATCGAACCGATCGACCCGCGACAGCCTGGGGTTCGGATCCGTGCCGGCGATCTTGTAGGGAGGAGGATCCTCGTTGTAGATATAGGTCGATCTGATCAGCTCGGTGTCGGACCGTGAGAGCCGTTCCTCGCTCCGCAGCTCGCCGTCGACATATCGCTCCATCCGAGCGCGGCCCCGTGCGTCCTCCCGCGTGAACAGCTCGCGGATCCCCTCCCCTTTCCCGTCGGCCGGCATCCAGGTGCGCGAGGCCAGCTCGCCGCCATCACCCATGCTGTCGATGACGACGGTATCGATCGGTCCGGAAAGCGTGTCGATCATCACCCAGCGCGCGTTCGTGTCGAGGCGTCCCTTCACCAGCCAGCTCCGCTCGCGACGCCGATCGCCCTCGTGAGTGATCGTCTTCAGTTCCGCCTCGCCGCGTCGCTCCGGATCGAGCCCCGGATGCTGCCGCAGCACCTCCATGCATCGCCCCAGCGAATCGTACCGGCGCCGCTCGACGAGCCAGGGCGTATCGAGGCCGGCGCTTTGATCGAGCGCGATTTCCTGCTCGTGGGCCACCGTCGTCACCGAACGGACCCGGCCGGCGAGCGTGTCGCCACGCCAGGTGCCGGGCTCGAACCGCTGCGCCGCCAGCGGAAGCCGGCAGCAGAGCAAGGCGAGCACAACGAGCGATATGCCGAGGGAAGCCTTGAGCATGCGAGAGGAGCAGGTGGACGAACGTATAGCCGGAACTGCCTCGGCGCGATCCCTCATCGGCTTCCTCCATAGACGATCCGCCGCTCGATGACCACGAACATCGCCGACGATCCCGCCTGCGCATTCTGATCCCTGCATGCCAGACGGGTCCAGTTCCCGAGACTATCGAGCGTCCGCTCGGTCAGATGCTCCGGACAATCGCCCATGATCGGCATCATTTCGAGCGGGGGATCGCCCCGACGTACCGGCGGCGGATAGGGGAGCGTCTTCACCTCTTCGGATCGAACCGAATCGTATCTGGTGATGCCGTCCGGCGACATGCGAGGCCCGAAGGTGACGTGCCGCACCTCCACGCCATGCGCCTCCACGCCATGCGCCTCCAGATCGTACGTCCAATATGTTGCCTGCGAAGGATGGTCGATTGGCTGCCTCGTCACGATCACCTCCGAGACGCGACGTCCGACGGCATCGAACGTGATGATGGTGGAGTCGCCGCTGGGGCCCGCGGTGCCATCCGCGCTCTCGAGGTGACTCCAGATCGTCAGCGTCCGCACATCTCCCACCACATCGTAATCGGACCGCGTGGGGAATACGTCATCGAGCGGCGCGGACGACGTGGGGAGGGCTGGGAGCAGCAGTAGCAGCGCAACGCTCGCGATGCAACGCGCTCCGGCCACATGCCTGTTCAACGATTTGGGCTTCGTCATCATACTCATCGATGCAACGAGGGGGAATCCGTTCGACCCGATCCGTAGACGATCCGCCGCTCGATCACGTTGAACATCGCCGGCATCGTTCCCGTCCGCTCCCGCGTCATGCGTCGACAGCGAATCCAGTTCCCAGCGCTATCCCCCGTCCACTCGGCGGGATACCGACGTCCCCAGGTTATCTCGCCGAATATCCTCGGATCCCCATTGCTGATCGGCGGATACCGGTGTGTCTCTACCTTCGCGGCAATAACGGAATCGTACCGCAAGACGCCATCGCGCTCCGCTCGTGGCCCGTGGATAACATATCGTATGTCGACACATCCGACGGCATCGTCGAACTCCCAGAACGTCCCCCAGGAGTAACCGCGGAACAGTCGGCTTGTGGTGAAGACTTCGGAGACCCGGCGTCCCCGCACATCGAACGTGATCATGGTGGAGTCATAGCACGGCACCGACGTGCCGTCGCCGAGCTCGACGTGCTTGCGGATCGTGATCGATCGCACGATGCCCACAAGTCCATAGTCCTCGCGCGTACGATACTCGGGCTCGGTGCCGTTCGATGTCGTGGCCATGACGACGCTCGCGCAGATCATGGCGGCCATCACGCGGAGAAGCCGCGCGCGGAGCGCGCCCGAGCGCCGTACCGTCATGATCCATCGATTCGCTCGCATCGGCCGAGACTCCGTCAGTAGTACGTGATCGTCCGTTGTTCCACCACCGCTCCTCCCTTCCTCGACTTGCGGATCCAGTTGCCGTGGCCGTCGAGATCGTAGGTATACTCGGTCCGCGCCGGCTTCCCTTGGAGAATCCACTCCATGGAGGTAACACGACCATCCGTATAGAATTCGGTAAACGAGACGGCACCGCTCGAGAGGTAGGCGACCCGACGTGCCGGCTGACCATCCGGCGCCACAACAAGGCTCCAGACCGGAACGGTCCTTCCGTCAGGCAACGTGCGAGAAACAGCAACTTCCATGGAATCGTCCCCACGACGATTGCAGGTAATCCGTTCCACCCATTCCCCTCTGAAGTCACTGGTGCTTGCGATGACGTGCCCACTGTGATCGTATGTAAAGGTGGTGCGTTCGAGAATGTTGCCTCCTTTCATCGAGGAGCGTCCCGTTCGACCGGTCACATGACCGTGGGCGTCCATATCATGGGTATATGTGGTCACGTCGATTGGTAACGTATCGAGCTTCGCGCTTCGTGACATCGGTTTGATCCAGAGCCGGAACATGCGGATCGACGAAATCTTTCCGGAGTGGTCATAGGCACGGCGAACAATCATTCTATTGCCCTTCCCGCCACCGACGGTGTGTTCGGTCTCCAGGAGCTTTCCCTGTCTGTCGTACACGATGATCTCTGTTTCAGCTTCGAACTGTCGCGCCACTTCCCCAGAAATGGCCGGCACGGACACGCGCTCCACGCGATGCACATTGCCGCGCAACTCCCGCCAGCTCCACGCCTCGGGGATCGGCGAGGCCGGAAGAAATGCTTCGAACAATGCGTTGGACGCGCCGCTCCCTTTAGTTGGGGATTGCGCGGGCGCCGGAACGCAGATAGCCGCCACGAGCAGCAGTAGCATCGCCGGAATGTGTCGTGCTCTCATCGTCATCAGTAATACGTGATCGTACGTTGCTCCAGCACCGGGCCCCCCTTTCTCGACTTGCGGATCCAGTTGCCGTGGCCGTCGAGATCGTAGGTGTACTCGGTCCGCGCCGCTCTTCGCCCGAGCATCCTGAGCGTGGAGGTGACGCGGCCATCCGTGTAGTACTCGGTGAGCACGGCGCTCCCTGACCCATCGTACAGCACGCGCCGCGCCGGCGTGCCGTCCGGGGCAACGGTGATGACCGACGCCACCGATGGCCGCGCGCGCGGAGCGGCATGCGTGGTTGTGATCGTCATGGTATCGCCGCGACCACGCGCGCAGACGATCCGCTCGGTCCAGCCGTCGCCGGCGACCCTGGTTCGCGAGACGAGACGACCACGCCTGTCGTACGTGAAGCTGGCACGCTCGAGAATTCCCTCCTCGTCGGAGCGGCTGGTCCACGTGATGAGGCGCCCTCGACTGTCGAAGCCATGGCTCACGGTGATCGGCGCGAGCATCGACGTGTCGGTCTTCCATCCTGGATCGACCTGGATGCTTCGGATCCTCGGGATGCTCCGGAGGAGGAACACCTGCATGCCGACGAGCCTTCCGGCACGATCGTAGGTGTGGCGGATCAGCGTCGTGGATCGCTCCCCGGCTCCGCCGCGCACGCTCTCGCTCTCCAGCAGATGCCCCAGGGTATCATACAGCTCCACCTCCCGCTCCTCGATCCTCGGCTGGATGGCGACTTCCCCAGGCACGACCGGGATGGCCAGGCGATCGACGCGCCGCACGTTCCCGCGCAGCTCCCGCCACCGCCATGCTTCCGGGATCGGCGACTCCTGCAGGAACGAATCGGGAAACGAGCCGCGCGCATCGGTCCGTGGCGCCGGTGGCTGTGCCTTGGCCGGCGGCGCGATCGCCACGAGCAGCAGCATGGGGAGATACAGCGCGCTCATCATCAGTAGTTGTAGGTGATCGTTCGCCGCTCCACGGGGTCCTTCACGTCGTTATATCTGGTGACCCAGTTGCCACGACTGTCGAGATCGTAGGTGTAGGTATGCTCGATCATCTCCCGTCCCTTCCCCCGCGCCGTGGTATAGGAGGTAAGCCGACCGTCGGTGTAGAACTCGGTGAGCAACGCCCCCGACCCGGGGTGATACACCTCGCGCCGCACAGGTCGCCCGTCGGGAGCAACCGTTATGACCCAGGATCGACGGGGAGGTTTCCCAGCCATGGTCGTCATACTGGTCAGCGTCATGGTATCGTCGGCGCGCCGCGTGCAGGTGATCTGCTCGCTCCGTCCCTCTCCGGAGTCATAGACGAACGAGACGATCCGGCCGACACTGTCGTAGGCATAGGAGGCGCGACTGAAGGGCGTTCCCCGGTCCATGATCCCAACTCCCCGGATCAACCGCCCACGTCGATCGAAATCGTATCTGTAATCGACCGAATCGACCAGCGAAGTGTCGGTCACCTCACCCGAGGACGCCCGCCGGCGCGTGAGCGCGAACCCCACGGTCTTGGCGAGACGGCCGGCGCTATCATAGGTGTACCGCGCCACCGTCGGCTCATTCACGGGGGTGTCGGCACCCAGCAGCTTGACGAATTCGACGGCGCGGCCGGCATCATCGAAGGTGTAGACTTCATGGTCCAGCGTGTCCTGCCTGCCATCGACATCATGTTTACTCGAAAGCGCCACGCGCTCGACCTGCGCAATGTCTCCATGAAGCTCGCGCCACCGCCACGCCTCGGGAAACGGCGACTGATCGAGACGCGGCGAGTACGACCAGTCGGGAGTCTCGGCGCGGGAGCCACCCGGGGGATATTCGGTCCGTGAGCCACAGGAGATCGCGGAGAATGCCGCCAGAAGCGCGGCCGCGAGCGGGAGTGATTTCATCGACGATGGAGCGGATTGGCGGTCCGGGCGGGGCAACATGATCCGCGCGCGATCTCCCGGAGCATACGATCGGCGCGGCCGGCAACGTTAGCGATCGTCCGCGTGTCCGACAAGCCCGCGCGTGAGCGGCGAACCGACAGCGGCGAACCGATAGGCATGACGTCGCGATGTGGAAGCGATGCGGGATGGCGGAAACGGGATGGCGGAAACGGGATGGCGGGAATCGGCGCGGTCAGGAGGCGAGGCGGTGATGGCTCGGGCGCAAAAACACGGACATGCCCAACGGTCCCCCCGGATCTTGGGCATGTCCAGTGGAAGTGCGCCCGCGGACAGGTATGCGGTGTAGAATCTCTTCCCATCCGCAGGCGTTCTTCCAGGTCCCTGCCGTACGTGTGTACGGTTTGTTCTGTCGAGGCTTTCTCCGGGGCAGCGTTGCCGCGTGCCGCCGCGATTCGCGTGTGGTGGACGGATCGTCGAACGTATCTCACATGGCCGGTCGGAGATGCATTCGAAGGAGAAGTCCAGCGCCATCGACAGGTACAAAACTAGCCCATCGAGACCCCGAGCCACAGTACCCGGTAATGCACTTTCGGCCCATTCTCCGCCATGTCCGTACAATCGGAGCCGCGATGGCAGGAATGGATCCCCGAAATGGCGTTCTTCGAGAGACCATAACGCCGATTCCACGCGGATTTCGCGCATCCGTACCAGAATCTGCATCATTCATGAGCTTGTTGCCACATGGCGGGAATCGCGAAGGGGGGAATCGCGAAGGGGGGAATCGCGCACGGTCGCTCCATGGCGGAAACGCAGGCACGCCACGAGTTCAGGGAGAGCTTGTGGCGCCGAGCTCGGGATAGGCGCGGGCGCGGCTTCGGGAGATCATCTTCATGATGTGCGGCTTCTCGATGGAGAAGTAGAAGAGATACATCATCCCCTGATTCAGCATCGTGGCCAGCACGCCGGCGAGCGATCCGCTCATCAGCGCCGCGCCGTAGGCCGCGCACTGTCCCACGCCGTACATCGGGTTCTTGAAGATCCTGTAGGGCCCCTCCTGCTTGAACTCCCCCAGGAAGCGTCCGAGAAAGAGATCCTTGTAGTAGTAGACATCCACGCCGATCACGAGCGTCCCCCAGAGGTTGACCACGAAGCCGACCGCCGAGAGCGCCATGCCGCCGGCGACGAACAGGCCGCGCCATTCGAAGCCGGGAAGGAGCGTCCACTCCGTGGCGTGCACCAGCGTGCCGAAGGCGGCGGCGCTGTTGAAGAAGAGGACCGCGGTGATCGTTTCGTAGATCTCGTAGCCATGCTCCTCGCCATGATCGACGATGAGCCGCTCGGCGAATCCGTTACGCACGAAGCTGCCGAACAGCAACGTGTAGCGGAGCAGGAACTGCAGCAGCCAGAAGGCCAGCGCCACGTCCACCGTGGCATGGCGCATCATCACCAGATAGAGAATCAGGCAGATGCCGATCGGCACCAGACGGTGGAAGTAGAGCTTGTCCAGTCGGATCCCCGACGTCGCGAACAGCGTGGCGACGACACTCCCGACCCATCGCAACAGTGGCATGGTCTCAACTCATCGGCTAACGGAATTCACATCACCACGGCCTCATTCATCGCATCCCTTCACCTTCAGCCGTCGCGTATTCCATGCCAGCCCGCCCCCGACGCGCGTCAACGATCGGTAACATCGGCCATGCCGCGCGAAGCCCGCATCCACGCGGATCGTCGCCGATTCCCGCGCCCGAGACCGCTACCGATCCCCCTCGAGATATTCGCCGGTGAAGCTCGGATCCAGACGCTGGATCAGCCGCTCGACCCGCACGTTCAGCTCGATCAGCTCCTCGTCGATCTCCAGCAGAAACGGAGAGTCGAGCAGGTCGCGGTGATGATCAACGTTCCGGTAGATCTCGATCTGCTGGAGCAGACGCTCCACGTTGATATCGAGCGAGCTGCCGTGGTAGAGACAGGATTGATAGGTCGATTCGAACTGCATGATATTCTCCGGTTCATGAAACATGGCGAGCCGTGACCGACTCCCGCGCCAATCTACGTCGGTGCCGGTTCAAACCTCCAGCGCCATGTACGCGCGGCCGCTCCGTGGGCGCTCCGACGGCATGGGCTGAAATTGCCGTCACGCGCGGCACCGCTATTTTCGGCGGTCGCGCCGGTCGCCGGCGCGCGATCATTCCGCGCCCGATCCACGAATCCCGAACACGCATGACCTCCATCCGCACGTCGCGCCGGACCGCCGCCGCCGCGCTCCTTCTGATGGTGACGCTCGCCGCAGCGCTCCGCGCGCAGAGCTCCGCCGCCCCGTCGCTGCTGGCCGCGGCCGCCTTCGGCGAGTATCGCCCGCGTCTGGTCGTGGTGATCTCGATCGATCAGTTCCGCGACGATTATCTCCGCCGTCTCTCCGATCTGTTCCTGCGGCCGATGCCCTCCCACCGCACCTACGGCGGCTTCCGGTATCTGACGGCGATCGGCTCCACCTTCCTCGACGCGCGCTACGGCCACATCCCACTTTCCACCGGACCGGGACACTCGGTGATCCTCACCGGCGCGTATCCCTACAAGACCGGCATCGTCTCCAACGTCTGGCTCGACCGCTCCACCGGCCGCGAGGTCTACTGCGTGCAGGACTCGACGCATCCGATCGTCGGCGCACCGGGGAAGAGCGGCGGCATCGGGCCGCTCAACCTCCGCTCCACCACCGTCGGCGACGAGCTGAAGATGGCGACCGGACGCCGCGCCAAGGTGGTGGCCCTGGCGCTGAAGGATCGCGCCGCGATTCTGATGGGAGGGCACATGCAGGATGCCTGCCTCTGGTTCGACGACGCCAGCGGACGCTGGATCAGCTCCACAGCCTACTGTCCCGACGGCAAGCTGCCGGCGTGGGTGGAGGCGCTCAACGACGAGAAGATCCCGGAACGGACCATCGGCACCACCTGGGAGCTCTCCCTTTCGGCCGAGGGACGCGCGCGGGCATTGAGCGTGACGCCGGGAGCGCCGGTCCCCGGCGTCGGCGGCGCGTTCCCGCACCGGATCGAGGCCGGCGCCAGACGGCGCTACCAGCCCTTCACCTACGCGCCGGATGCCAACGAGTTCGTGCTGCGGAGCGCGCTGCGCGCCGTGGCCGCCGAAGGGCTCGGCGCCGACAGCATCCCGGATCTGCTGGCGATCAACCTGTCGACCAACGATTACGTCGGGCACGCGTTCGGTCCCTACAGTCTGGAGGCGATCGACCTGACGGTGCGGACCGACTCGGCGCTCTCCCGCTTCCTCACCGGACTCGACGGCGCAATCCCCGGAGGTCTCGCGAACGTGGTGGTGGTGATCACCGCCGATCATGGCGTGGCGCCGGTGCCGGAAGGGGCGGCAGCGCTCGGCGTGCGCTCGGGACGGGTGGTGGAGTCGAGGATCGATTCGGCCGCGCGCGCGGCGCTCGGGCTCAAGCCGGAGGCATCGGAGAAGAGCGGCGCGAAGGGTGCTCTCTGGAGCGTGGCGTACGTGGAGCCCTACATCTACCTGAGCGACGCGGTGATCGAGCAGGGAATCCGCGGCGGCAAGGGAGGATCGCGACGGGAGGTGGAGGAGAAGGTGGCCGACGCGGTGACGAAGGTGCCGGGGATCTACGCCTGCTACACGCGTGGCCAGATCATGGCGGGGATGCTCCCGCCGAACGACATCGCGCGCCACATCGCCAACGGGTTTCATCCGCTGGTCGCCGGCGACGTGCTGGTGGTGACCGAGCCGAACTACTTTCCGGACGACGCGCCGACCGGCTTCGGCACCACGCACGGAACGCCCTACATCTACGACACGCACGTGCCGCTGCTGATCGCCGGCTTCGGCATCCGCCACGGCGTCTGGACCACGCCGGTCTCCCCCGCCGACATCGCTCCCACCCTCTCGCTTCTGCTCGGCATCGAGTATCCGAGCGCGTGCGACGGCATCCCGCTCAAGGAAGCAGTCGAAGAGAATTGAGAATGATGAATGCGGAATGATGAAATCATGTTGGTCGGGGGGGGCAGCCAGGCCCGTGGGGAATGGGGGGGGTGGGGAATGCGCCGCCGTATGTCGGAAACGCGACCGGCGCCTCGAGGGCGCCGGTCGCGGGACGCATGCGCGCGTCCCTTGTTCATCGTATCGATCGTCCGCGGGCACCTCGATGCGGAGGGCCGCGAAATCACCACTTCTCCAGCTCGAATCTTCTCTCCTCTCAGTACGGCCTGATGCCGGTGGCGCGGTCGAGCGCGTAGCGGCTGACGATGTTGCCGTAGAGGGCCTGGATGCGGAGCAGCTCCGTCTCCTGAACCACGGCCTGCGCGTTCAGCAGCTCGGTGCTGGTGATGGCGCCGTTGGCGTAGCGGAGCTGCGCCAGCCGGAGCGCCTCGCGCGCCTGCTCGATCTGCGTTCCGGCCGCGGCGATCTTGCCGTAGGTCGCCTCGAGATCCGCCGCCGCCTGCGTCACTTCCGATCCCACGCCCGCCTCCAGATCGGCGAGGCGGTCCTGCGCGGCGCGGAGGTTCGCCTCGGCCTCCTCCTCCTTGTAGCGGGAGCGGAAGCCGTTGAAGATCGGCACGGCCACCTGCACGCCGCCGACCCAGTTCGGATAGAGCTTCTCGAGATCCGGCGGGAAACCGTTCTTCACGCCGCCGCTGAGCGTCAGGCCGATCGTCGGCGTCTCGCCGGTGCGGGCCACGGCCATCTGCAGCTCGGCGGCATGCACCGCGTCGCGCGCGTTGACCAGCTCGGCGCGGTTCTTCAGCGCCAGGGCCACCAGATCGGCCGCCGCCTCGCTCCGCTGCACCGGGTTGAACTCCCCTTTCAGCCGGATCGGCGCGTTCGGCGCCAGCCCGAGCAGACGGCGCATCTGCGCCTCCTGCTTCGTCACGTCGCGGACGATATCGGTCCGGCCGTTCTCGAGCGTCGTCAGGCGGACCTGCGTGGAGAGAACGTCGAAGCTCGTGGCGCTTCCCTCGGACTCCCGCTTGCGGGAGACCTCGAGGCTGGCGCGCAGGGCGGCGATCTGCTCATCCTGCACCGACAGGCTCCGATCCAGCAGCAGCAGCGAGTAGTAGGTGCCGATCACCTGATAGGCGATCGACGAGCGGACCAGATCCACGTTATCGGCGGCCGACTGCTCGGCGAAGCGCGCAACGTCCATCTGCGCGGCGCTCCTGCCGAAATCGTAAAGTGTCTGATGGAGCGAGACCGCCGCCTCGTAGTTGTTGTTCGGCGCGAAGCTGAAGGTCTGGAGCTTGCCGTCGATCGGGAAATCGACCGAGATCGTCGGATCGATTCGCCGGAACGCGGCGTCGGCCTCCACCTGCGGGTAGTAGTTGCTCTTGACCTGGCCGGTGCGTGCCTCGGCGGCCGAAACCGCCTCGCGCGCGCCGCGCACGGCCGGGGAGCGCTCCAGCGCGATGGCCACCGCGCGCTCCACCGTCAGGGAATCCTCCGGCGTGGTCTGCGCCAGGAGCGTGCCGGCCGCCGGGCCGGCCACCAGAAGCGCCGCCAGCGCGATGCCGAGCCCGCGCCGATGTGCCATGCGGCTTGTGCCGGCCATGCGGCTTGTGCCGGCCATGCGGCTTGTGCCGGCCATGCGGCTTGTGCCGGCCATGCGGGCCGCGCCGGCGATGTGGCCGGCGGGACGAACGGGCGTCGTTCCGGATGTATGTTCTCGGTTCTGCATAGTCATGATGTCAGTGTGCCGCGGCGGCGGCTTCGCGCGCCTCGGCGGTATCGCCGCCACCTTCGGACTTGCGGCGGACGATGATGATCAGCGGAAGACATGCGACGAAGAAAAGCGCGACCCAGGTGAACGTGTCCATGTAGCTCAGGAGCATCGACTGGCGGGTGACCTTCGCCTCGAGGAGGGCGTAGGCCTGCTGTGTCGCGGTCGCCACCGGCGCCCCGGCGGCGATCATGCCGTTCTTGATGGTCGCCAGCTGCTGCTGGGCGGCCGGATCGTACTGCGTGATGTGCGCCACCTGCGCGGTGCGCACCGCCGCGAATCGGTGGGCGACGAACGTGTTGACCAGCGCGATGCCGAACGATCCTCCGAGCTGTCGCATCATGTTGTTGAGCGACGCGGCCTGGCCGATATCCCTCCCCTTCAGTCCGGAGACCGCCAGGTTGGTCAGCGGCACGCTCATCATCGCCATGCCGATGCCGCGGATGATCAGCGGCCAGAAGAAGTCGTGGGCGCTGGCCTCCAGGGTGAACCGGGAGACCATCCAGCAGTAGACCGCCGTCAGCAGATAGCCGGCGAAGATCAACGGCTGCGGAGGCGCCCCCTTCTGCATGATCCTGCCGACCATCGGCAGGAGAAACGCGGCCGTGAGCGCTCCGGGCAGGAGTATCAGGCCGGTCTGCATCGCGTCGAACCCGACGAGACGCTGCAGGAACACCGGGATGATGAACACCGAGGAGAAGAGCCCGAAGCCGAGAATGAAGGTGAGGATGGCCGACACGGTCAGCGTGGAGCTTCGCGTGAGCACCGAGAGATCGACGATCGGGTGCTCGGCGGTCACCTCGCGGACCACGAAGGCGATCAGTGCCACGGCGGCGACGACCGCCAGCACCGTGATATATCCGGTCTCGAACCACTCCTTCTGCTCACCACGCTCCAGCACGAACTGCAGCGCCCCGATGCCGACGGTCAGGAAGATGATGCCCGCCCAGTCGATCGAGGTGATCTTCCGCTGATCCTCCGGCTCCTTGACGAAGGTGTAGGAGAGAAGCGCCGCGACGATGCCGATCGGGATGTTGACGTAGAAGATCCAGGGCCACGCGTAGTTCTTGATGATCCAGCCGCCGAGGGTCGGGCCGATGGTCGGGCCGATAACCACGCCGAGGCTGAAGATGCCGGCGGCCAGCGGGCGCTCCTCCGCGGTGAAGGTCTCGAAGAGGATCGCCTGCGAGGTCGACAGAAGCGCGCCGCCGCCGACTCCCTGAAGGAAGCGGAAGGCGACCAGCTCCCAGAGGTTCGTGGCGTGTCCGCAGAAGAAGGAGGCGAGCGTGAAGAGGATGATCGAGCCGGTGTAGTAGTTCCGGCGCCCGAACAGGGAGCCGAGGAACGACGTCATCGGAATCACGATCACGTTGGCGATCGCGTAAGCGGTGATCACCCAGGCGGCGTCCTCGATGGTCGCCCCCAGGTTGCCACTCATGTCGGTGAGCGCCACGTTCACGATCGAGGTATCGATCAGCTCGATGATCGCAGCCGAGATCACCGTCACCACGATGATCCATTTACGAAACCCAGTCTCGGCCATGCTGCTGGTGCTCCTGTTACCGCGTGCTCGCGGCGGTTTCGATCACCACCTCGGCGCTCATGCCCGGGCGGAGCTTGTAGCGGTCGGCCTCACCCTTGTCCAGGATGATCTTCACCGGAATCCGCTGCGTCACCTTCACGAAGTTCCCCGTCGCGTTGTCCGGCGGCAGAAGCGCGAACTTGGCGCCGGTGGCGCCGGCCACCGATTCGACGTGACCGTGGAAGACCACGTCCGGATAGCCGTCGACCGAGATCTCCACCGGCTCGCCGGAGCGGACGTCGGTCAGCTGCGTCTCCTTGAAGTTGGCGGTCACCCACACCTGATCGTCCTCGGCGATCGCCATCAGCGGCTGCCCGGCCTGCACGAACTGCCCCACCTCGACATTCTTCTTGGAGACCACGCCGGCCGACGGGGCGGCCACGCCGGTGTAGTCGAGCTGCAGGCGCGCCAGCTCCACGTCGGAGCTTCGCTGGGAGACCTGCGTGCGGGCGGAGGCGACCTGGCTCTCGGCCATCTTCACCTGCGCCTCGGCCACCTGCACCTGACGGCGCGAGGTCTCCAGCTGCGAGGCGGCCGCCTCGGCCGCGGCCCGCGTGGCCTCGAACTGCTGCTTGGTGATCGCGCCGCCGGAGACCAGGTTCCGGTCACGCTCCAGGTCCGCGGCGGTCTTGTCGCGGGAAACCTGGGCGGTGGCGACGTTGGCCTGCGCCACGGCGAGTGCCGCGTGGGCGTTGTTCAGTCCGGCCTGCGCGGTCGTGACCGCCGCCTGCGCCGATGCCAGCAGCGCCTCAGCGTTGGCCAGCTTCACCTGAAACTCCTTCGGATCGATCTGGACCACCACCTGGCCATCCTTCACCCGGCTGTTGTCCTCGACGTCCACCTTGGCCACGTAGCCGGCCACGCGGGAGAGCACTGGGCTGATGTGCCCGTCGACCTGCGCGTCGTCGGTATCGGCGTGGGTGCTGTTGAACTGGATCATCCGATAGACATAGATGCCGCCGACGATCGCGGCGACCAGGAGAATGCCGAGCATCACGAACCGCCGCGTCGAGCGGCGCTTCGGTGCCTTCGGCTCGTTCGCGACCGGGCCGCTGGCGCTCCCGCCCGGGGTTCCTCCCGGGGTCCCGCCCGGGGTCCCGCCCGGGGGGACGCTCGAGGCGCCGCCCGGCCTTCCGGCCGGATTGCCAGCCGGGCTGCCCGCCGGTTTCCCGTCGGCCGATCCCGGCCCCGGCTCGCGTTGCTGTACGTTCTGAGTTGCCTCCATTGCTCTCCTCACCTGTATCGATCGCTGACGTTGAATCCTGCTACCTTTGAACGATAATTCACGTCACGAATTGTCATTCACATGGTGACCCGCCGGTCACCAAAAGCGGGCGCAACTTATCTCCAGATGACGACCGGCGGCAAGGGAGCTTTTGTAATGGTCTGCAAGGTGGTCCATTCAGGGGGAGCCAATCCTCCCCCGAAGTTCATACCTTTAGCCGGTCCCTCCCGGCCCGGACCGCATCGATCGGCCGGCACTTACAGCATGTTCCCCCTCCCGATGAGCCCGAACATCGACACACCCGACAATTCCCGCGACCTGACCCGGTCTGAGCGGGAGCGCCAGGCCCGCCGCCGAGATATCATCGAGGCGGCCAGGGCGGTCTTTGCCTGCAACGGCTTCGACAAGGCGACGCTCGGCGACGTGGCGCGCCGCGCCGAATACGGCACCGGCACCATCTACAACTACTTCCCGAACAAGGAGCGGCTCTTCGAGTGCGTGATCGAGGAGGCGTTCGTCCCGATCCTCGGCATCGCCGAGGAGACGCTCGGCGGCGAGGAGACGTTCGACCAGCGGATCACCCGATTCGTCGATCGGGAGCTCACCTACTTCTTCGAGCATCCGGCCACCCTCCGCCTTCTGCTGCGCGAGGCGCATCAGCTCCGGGAGCAGAACCCGATGCTCCATCTCACCCCCAGACTCCTGGCAACCATCGCCAACGCCATCGCCGACGAGCAGCGCACCGGACGGATCGTCGACGATCTCGATCCGCAGGATCTGGCCACCGCCCTCCTGAACCTTCTCTACGGACAGTTCATCTCGCGGGTCTACAAGAATCCGAAGGCGATGGCGGCGAAGGGATCCTCGACACTCGAAGGGGTCTTCAAGCCGCTTCCGCAGGAGGAGCGGGACCGCGAGATCACCCGGATGTCCCGCCTGATCCGGGTTCTCTTCCTCGGCGGCACCCGTCCCGGCGCCATTCACTGAGGAGATCCTTCGGGAAGATTCTCCAGGAAGATCCACCAGGAAGATCTCCCCGGGCATGACCGCCGCGATCGCCGACGATGATCGACCACGAACGAGCATCTCCGAGGTGGATCGCGCTCGATCCACATGAGCACGCCAGCTTCACCACTCCGTTACCGTATCCTGACGCAGATCATGGTTCCCCGCCGGCCACGCTCCTAGATTGCTCCCAGTACGGCGCGCCTCGTGAAGGCCACGGGCACTGGCCGGATTACTTCAGGAGCAGACGTCATGGAACAGCAGGAATACACCACGGAGACGCGGGAGGTCGACGGACACGATCTTCTCGCCAGCATCAAGAAGCTTCTCCACGAGGGGAGCATCCGCCGCATCATCATCAAGAACGAGGAAGGGCAGACGCTGATCGAGATCCCGCTGACGGTCGGCGTGGTCGGCGCGCTGCTGTTGCCGGTGTGGGCGGCGATCGGCGCCATCGCGGCCGTCGCGGCCAGGCTCACCGTGGAGGTCGAGAAGATTCAGGAGACGCAGAGCGCCTGAGCGGAGCCGCATGAGCGGAGCCGCCAGCCCGCGAGCCGCATGACTCCAGGACCCGCGGCTCATGGGCTGACGCGCCGCGCCGAATCATGGGCACGGGCACGGCGAATCCGCACGGCGGTCCGAGACGAGGCCGCGCAACGCTGTTGCGCGGCCTCTCGCGTTTCAGTGGCCACCCACCGCAACCACTACCTCGATCGACACGCGCCTTCATTATGCGCCGCAACATCATGCGTTATCGCCTCCTGGTAGGCGCACGTCGTCAGCGTGCGCTCGGTCCGGGTAATTCGAGACCACGTCATTCACCACTACACGATTCGACATCTCCACCGGACATGGTCACGTGAGGTCGGCTCGCGCGGTTCGTGGTTGGTTGCCGGCATATCATCACATCATTTTTTTTCACGTCGGGTGGTGAAAGCGGCTCCTGCCGTCGGTGGCGATTTCGCCTGGAGCCAGGCGGGCCTCAATGCTGATTGCGAGATACGCACGCTCCGTACGGACCGCCGTGATTACCCATTCACGCAAACATTGCGCACGAATATCGGGAGCGTCCTCTGCAACCGTGGCGCACGCTGAAGACGTGCGCCTACCACACATCGATATCGGGGATTTTTCGTTTCACCCCATGACGGAGATCTTCGAGTCGTACGGACGGCCCCCGCGGCCGCTCTCCAGCGGCACACATGGCGCACGCTGAAGACGTGCGCCTACCGACGCCGCGGAACAGTGCATGGGGGAATTTCCGCGCATGACTCCATCACGATATTCCGGTGGATTTCCGGGCAGCATTTCGTGGAGGTGCCGACGTGGCGTTCCTTGCATGTGCGATGGGGGCATAAAATGAACCGGGAGAGACGCCATTTCGGCATCTCTCCCGGTTCTTGCGAGTGCGGACAAGGGGTTTACCGCATCGTTCCGTCGGTGCGATCCGGTCCCTGGATCGGGGCACCGATAAGCATGTTCAGATGGTCCACGATCGCCGTGCGGGCCGCGTTGCCGTTGATCAGACGCGACGCCATGCAGAGCGAGGCCTCGCCGCCGTCATCGCTCACCGTCTGCGCCGTCGAGACCGGCGTCAGCTGGATGATGAACGGTCCGACCGAGCTGGAGCCGACCGAGGTCGGGTTGCCGACGCGAAGCGCCGTCGGGCTCTCATTCGACGGTCCGATCGAAAGCTCGATCATGTCGCACGAGGCGCCGAGGAACGTCACCGGCATGGCCACCATGCCATCCTTCTCAACGAGCTGGCTCACATCGCGCGTCACCAGATCGCCGTTCTCGTCATAGTAGGTCACCGGCGTGCTCGGGCTCATGTCATCGCGAAGCGAGACAAGCGTGTCGCGGAGATCCAGGCGCGGGGCATTCAGATCGATGCCGGTCACCGCCTGGCCGTTGGTCTGAAGGTCCACCAGCGGACCATTCTTCTGCACGTCGAGCAGGGGCTGCCGCACCGAACCGCTCACGTCGGCGCTGGCGCCCAGATCACTCATCGCGCTCGATCCGCCCGGGCCCATGTGCGCCTCGTGGATATCGTCCCAGGTGCCGCTGTTGCCGAAGCCGGAGACGCGATCACCCGGCAGATCCCACTGCATCGCCGAGCTCGAGCCGGTGCCGAGCGTATCATAATAGCCGAGCGAGCTGCTCACGTTGCCGGAGCTCTGCAGGCTGGAGCTCGACCCGGTCGTGCCGTAGCCGATCGACCCGGAGCCGAAGGAGCTGCTGTTGAACGAGCTTCCGCCGTAGGTGCCGAACGAGCCGCTGCTGTAGGCGCTCGACGAGCCGGTGCTACCGTAGCCGCTGCTGTAGCTGCCGCCGTAGCTGTAGCCGTAATCCATGGAGCTGCCGGCGTCCGAAGATCCGCTCGATCCGCTCCGATACATCGAATATGTAGCTGTATCTCCCATCGGGCCGAACCATCCCACCGCGTAGATCTTCCGGCCTCTCTTTTCAAACCTGTCGATATGGAACATGCTGGTCGCGTCGCTCGACGTCTGGCTGGAGCTACTGATAGACCCGCTGCTCGACTGACTACCGATCGACTGATTGTCAGTTCCCATCTGCGCCGAACCGGTCGTCGGCCCCGCCAGGAGCAATCCCAGCAGCAGCGCCGGTGCCGTCATCATCTGCTTCTTCATTTCCTTCTCCTCCATGATGAACCGTTGTTTGTCACTTCCCACCGAACCATCTCGGACCTTGCGATCTCGGACCTTGAGCTGTCCGGCGGACGTACATCTATCCTTTTTACGAACGTCATGCCACGCGAAAATTCCGGATCGCGGCGGCGACCATTCATCTCGCAGTGCGCTTCGTCGCGCGAATCTCACGTTTTTCAATGCTCAGGGTTGGTGGGATTATCTGGCATTTTCATAACGAAAAATTGAGACGTTGAATAGTAGAACGCTGTCGGCGCGGGAGATGATTCGGGCACGGTATGGGCCTGGCGGTGATACCTTCAGAAAGGAGAAAATGACGATGGGGGAGACCCCGCTCGGCGGTGCCTCCCCCGTACATTCCATCATACGTAACGTCGATCGCGCGCTCATGTCGCGTCGGGCGCGATCATCGCGCCGAGCCCTGGACGCCGGTTCCTCACCGGATGTCGGTCGCTCAGCGGGCGCCCATGGCGTTCCTGACGCCGATCAGCATGTTCAGATGGTCCACCAGCGACGAGCGGTTGGCGCCGCCGTTGACCATGCCGGCCACGTTGCAGAACGAGCTGCGCGCATCGGTGCTCTTGACGCTCGTCGGCGTCAGGTTGACCGAGAACATCGTCTGCGACCACTTCGGATCGGTCTTCGGCTCCTTGACGCGCAGGAAGCTCTTATCGTGAATACTGGCAACCTCCAGCGGACCGAACGTCATGCCCATCGAATCGCAGCTGGCCGATCCCATGTCCACCGGAAGCGCGATCACCACGCCCGGATCGGCGATCCGACGGAACGTGTAGCGCTTCATGGTGCTCTGCGTTCCGTTGGAGACCTTCTTGGCCGTTCCCATGCTGCTGTCGGCCACGAGCACCTCATCGGGTCCGCCGGTGAACCAGCCGACCACGTAAAGGTCGAGGCCGCGCTTCTCGAAGTGATCGATATGGAACGTGCCGATCTGCGCCTTGCCGTCGGCAGAATATGCCGTGGTGACCACACCGACCGACGTATCGTTGGCGTGAAGCGCCGTTCCGGTCGGCTGCGCGCTGGCCGAGGCCGCGCCAGCAAGGCCCATTGCGCACAGGGCCGCACATAGCATCCGCATCTTCATGACTGTCGTCTCCTTGGTTCTATCGTGTCCGAAATGTTCGTGCTCTCCGATTGGCGCCGGAGCCGGTTGAGGCATCCGAAGCGCATTCCGAAGTTCACGATTACGAAGAGCGTGCCAGATCCTCGCGCGCCGGCCCCCCCTCCCCTGGAGCGCCCGGCCCACCGCGGGCCGAATCATCCCGCGCGCCGGTCGCCAAGGCCGGCATCGAGCATCCGAGTACCGGCCATCGCTCGCGGCTTCACGTTTCGGCGGAACGACGACGGGGCGCCCCCACGGCGGGAGGCGCCCCGTTCTGCGATACGTATCACGAATGCCTATCACGACGATGTGGCGATCGCACCGTGGTGCTCACACCGTGGCGATCGCACCGTGGTGCTCACACCGTGGCGATCGCGCCGTGGCGATCGCATCATCGCGATCCGATCGGGAGGATCACGGCGTGGTCGCGGCGCGGACGGTTGCCACGCGGGCGTCGAGGAAGGCGCCGACGGTCCTGGGAGCATGCAGCGCCGCGGCATCGCGCGCCACGGTGTCGGCCGTCGCCGAGACGCAGGTGGTGCCCGGCGCGCCGAGCAGACTCAGATAGGTCTGCATGCTGTGCTGCCACCCGGCCTGGTCGAACCAGTCGCCGAGCGTGTTCTGGTTGTAGGTCGGGTTGAGCGTGTTCGCGGTGTTGAGCTCGACGGAGCCCTGCGTCAGGTTGGTCTGCGAATAATACGAGCCGTAGTAGAGCTCGCTGGCGAGCACGGCGCCGGCCAGCAGATCGAAGAACTCCGTGAGCGTGATCGTGTGATTGTTCCACTGCGTGGAGATGCTCCCGGCGTTCGGCGCCGGCGTCCAGAGGGAGCCGACCGACGCGATCTGCGTGGAGAAGCGCGGGACGATGTCGTTCATGTTGTAGAAGCGCCAGGAGTTGGCGCCGAAGAGCCGGTCGTACAGCTGCGCGAACGAGGTATTGCCGGCCGCGGGAGCGGCGAACGTGTAGGTCGCCATCGAGGGAACCGTCTTCCCCGCCTGCTGAATCTGGTAGACGAGCCAGGGAGCGAGCACCGTGGTGAGATTCCCTCCCAGACTGTGCCCCACCACCGCGATCGGCGTCCCGTTGGCCACGGCGTTGGACATCAGATACTGGAGCAGGGAGACCGGCTGGCCGGAGGTGGAGTCGACGAGCTGCGCGAGATTGCCGAGGGCGAGTGACGATCCCCAGGAGATCATCGACTGACCGTCGGAGGGATACTGCCAGGCGACCTGACGCATCACGTTCAGATCCTGCTCCACCCAGTTGTAGAACGTTGACCAGCTGAAGTCGGTCTCCGAGCCGCGGATGGCGACCACGAACTGATTCGTGGTCTGGGCGACATAGGCGTAGTTGCCGTAGACCGACTGATCGGCGCGCCATGCCAGGCTCCAGCCGGGAAGCGCCTTCGGGATCGAGTCGGCGATATCGTCGCAGTAGGCGAGCGCCGCGAGCGTGCCGGCCACGCCGGCGTTGACGGTTCCGTTGTTGAAGGGCGCGGATGATGCGTTCATGTTGACCTCCGATGGTTCGTATGCTGACGATTGCCTCGGGCCGCGGGGGACGCCCGCGGACCTTATCGCCGATCGACGTGGACCTCGTTCGGCGGGCGCGAAGATAGCTGTTCGATCGCGACGGAAAAATCCGCCCCGCGTGAGCTTCGGATAATCTCGCCGAACCGCGGCGAATACCCCGAACCGCCACGGGAGCGATGTCATGGGGCTCTCCGAATCCGAGGCTGCTGCTCGGGATCAGGCCGGGAAGCACGCTCACCTCCTCGGATCCGCTCCCGATCCGGCTCGCGCCGCGGGTGGCGGGGAGCGGCCGCGGCAGCGTGGCCAGGATGTCCGGCCCGGTTCGTCCCACCGTCAGCGGGCTCGGCCACGGGATGATCGAGATGAGGCGGGAGAAGCTCGCGCTGAAGCCTCCGACGCCGAATCCGGTGGTGAGCCCGCATCTCACGCCATCGACGATATCCGCCGGCGGCAATGCCACCTGCGTGCGCGGCTTGGAGCCGGCACCGTCATTTCCTCCCTTCCGGCATCAGCACGATCACCTGCCGGTTCTCCCCCTCCTCGCGAAGCTGCACGCGCAGGTCGACCAGCCCCTCGCGACGAAGCCGATGGACCAGATCGCTCAACTGTCGGATGTCGAGTCCGGTGGCGGCGAGCGCGGTCGGGATATCGGCGATCCCATCCCCTTCCCGGAGAAGCATCAGCAACTGTGGACGTCCGGCGCGACGCGTTCGCTGATTCCAGATGAACTCCCACGGGGCGGCCACGGCCGCGATGGCGAGCGCGACGGCCGCCGAGGCGGATATCACGAGCACGGCCACGCCGAAGAGCGATTCATCCTGATACCTCCCCGACACGCAGAGCCCGATCCCTCCCAGCACTCCAAGGAGACTCAGGATAACCATGACGCCGAATGCCTTCCAGAGCAGGATCAGCGCGCGAGGGCGACGATCCTCCGGACTTCCCGGAGGAACCCGAGGAGAGCGATACGAGTCGAACTGGAGCTTGGACATGACGTGGAAACTATGTGCGAATGCGTGGGAACAGCGCTTCGGCGACACGCCATGAGTATCCGCGGGAACCCGGTCACATGGTCGGGATGGAAGTGCGCACGATCTCCTGGCTGCCGATGACATCGGGCCGCGTGCGCATCTCCACGAGGCCCTCCCGACCGAGGCGACGGAGCACGCGCCGGAGCTGGGCGCGGGTAAGATGCATCTCCCCGAGTGCCGCGGCCAGGCTTATCGCCCCTTCGCGCTCTTCCAATAGCTCCAACAGCCGCCCCCGGCCCGCGCGGCACGCCGATCGATCCCAGACCAGCTCCCATGCCGAGGCCACGATCAGGGTTGCAAGCGCGATCCCGCCGGGGATACTGAGCACCACGAGGGTCACGCTGAACTTCACTGGACGCCCCCCCATTGCCGTCATGCAGAGGTCGACCAACACCGACACACTCACGAGACCGACAATGGACATGACGGCAACCATCTTCCAGAGAAGGCTCAGCACGGGAGGACGTGGATCGTTCCGCTCGCCGGGGGCGACACGTGAGGAACCTGATGGGATTTTGAAGCGCTTCATGAGGATGGGGTACGACGCGAACGGATGACGCCATGATGAGCGAGGCACGGAGCGGCGCAAAATGTTCCTCTTGGCGCACATGGTACGCGGGGAATTTCGGCTCAGCCCGGGTCCGATTGTCGCGCCCGTGGCGGCCCGGCCAGCACGAGCACCTGACGGGTTTTTCCCGCTTCGTCGAGCCGCGTCCGCACCTCCAGGATCCCTTCGCGGCGAAGGCCGCGAGCCACGCTCCGGAACTGCGGCCGGGTAAGGCGCATCGCCTCGAACGCCGCCTGAATATCCATCGTCCCCTGCTCATGGCGAAGAAGGGCGAGAAGGATCGCCCGCCCCTCGCGGCGCATATCCTGATCCCAAAGCACCTCGAAGGGAACGGCCACGATCGATAGCGTCAGGCCGAGGGCGCCACAGATGAGCGCTGAGAAGAACGCGATGTTGATGAACGTATCCAAGGATGTGTTCGAGGAGTCACAGAGGGTGAAGGTGATCAGCATGCCGACCAGAAACAGCACGAAGGAGATGGCGGCGATATTCCAGAGCCTGACGAGATAGCGGGGCCGTAGATCCCGCCGCGCGCGGCCGGATGGAGATATGGGTTCGGAGGATGACATCGCGCGTGAAGCAGATGGATGTTTCCAGGCGAGAAGCCTCGCCTCAATATCGCGGTTCCCGGCGACAGCTCCAGCGGGCCGCGCTCACTCGCACGGGCCGGCGTGCGCGACGAATCCGTGCCGGGCCACATCGGTGACTAGAGGATTGTTCATGATGTAGCGACGAATTCTCTCGAGATCGGCATGATGCCGGACGATGTGATCGTAGTACCGCTGTTGCCAGATGAACTCGAGAACGCCCGCGCGTCGTGCCTCCATGGTGACGGCGCCTTTGAACGTGCGGATCACGACGCCGAGCGTGCCTCGCCGGGGTGAGATGGCGGAGTGCTCTCGTGCTTCATTGCGAACGGCGCGGGGCGCGAGGGTTGTTTCAGGCGTATCATCATCGGTCGGATAGCCGTTGAACAGTAGGATTCCGTGAAAGTGGTTCGGCATGACAACCCATGCATCGAGCTCGACGAACGGGTGATGCTCGGGAATCGCGCGCCAGCAGCGTTCGGCCGCCTCACGGAGTAACCGGTTGCGAAACCATGGGATGCGCCGCTCGGTGCAGATCGTCACGAAATATCCGCCCGGACGAGCATAGTCGTAATCCCGAAGACGATTCGAATGGTGGAATTTCATCGCGGTACCGATCGGGGATCGGGGTCGAATGGGTTGCACAATTGTATGTGGCGGGGTATGCGTGAATTATGCGATTTCCGCGGCCGGATGCAATGGGTATTGCCGGCCGGCGCCGCATCACCGTTAACGATGCGTAGGGGCGTTCAATTGAACGCCCCCACATCCATCCCCCATCCCCCCATCCAACACGCCCCACCCGCCATCACATTCCGATATCCCGCACACGACACCGATCCCGAATCCATCCCCCATCACATCCGGGCATTCCCGGTCAGGCACGCACCATTCCCGCTGTCTCCAATGGCATGAGTCCGGCCGGAGATAATCTCCAGGCAATGAACGATGGCTAACTTTCCCCCGGCCGGCGTTGTTAGGTCCCGAAAACAAGCGAACGTGATGCTCCCTCCCATACTCCGTACCATCTCCCTCATCGCGCTGCTGGTGGCCGCGCTCGGCGTTGCGCGAGCACAGACGCCGATCTCGGGCGTCATCAACCTGTATACGCCGGTGACCGGCATGGACGAGTGCAATGGCGTGCGGGTGGCCAGCACGGCCGGTTTCGCGACAGGCGACACGGTGCTCATCATCCAGATGAAGGGAGCTCAGATCGACAAGTCCACCCGCCCCTCCTTCGGTACCGTCACCGACTTCGGCGCGGCCGGCACTCACGAGATCGGCATCATCGATTTCATCGACGGCAACACCGTCTTCCTCCGCGACTCCGTTCTGTATAGCTACGATCCCACGGGGAAGGTGCAGCTGGTGCGCGTCCCGCACTATACCGACGCGCTCGTCACCGGCCCGCTCACCGCGCCGGCCTGGGACAACGCGGCCGGCACCGGCGGCGTGATCGCCATCGACGTCTCCGGCACGCTGACGCTGGCCGCCGATATCGACGCCTCCGGCAAGGGCTTCCGCGGCGGCGCGGTCGGCACCAACACCGATGGTAACGTCACGGCCTGGACGGGTCCGCTGGCGCTCGGCAGCGGCGGAGAAAAAGGGGAAGGAATCGCGCTGATCGACAATCTCCGCAACGCCCTGCGCGCGCCGCTTGCCAACGGCGGCGGCGGCGGCAACGCGCATAACGCCGGTGGTGGCGGCGGCGGCAACCTGACGGCCGGCGGCAAGGGAGGCTTCCAGTACAGCGGCGCGCAGACCATGGATATCGGCGGCCACGGAGGCTACGCCCTGGCCGGCGCGCCGTCTCCGGACCGGATCTTCCTCGGCGGCGGCGGCGGTGGCGGGCACCAGAACGATAACCAGGGGACGCCCGGCACCGCCGGCGGCGGCATCATCGTCATCCGCGCCGGCGCCATATCCGGCAACTGGTGGACGATTCAGGCCCAGGGGATCGACGCGGCAAAGGCGGGACAGGACGGCGCCGGAGGCGGCGGCGCCGGAGGCACCATCGCGATCGAGACCGGCAGCATCCTCACTCCGGTGGCCGTTGGGCTTCGCGGCGGCCGCGGCGGGAACAACGACAACAACAACTTCTTCCGCGACTGCCACGGCACCGGCGGCGGTGGCGCCGGCGGCGTGCTCCGGATCTCGATGGCGCGCGTCCCCTCGTCGATCACCGTCAATGTCTCGGGTGGAGGCGCCGGCCAGGTCATCAACACCAGCTCCAGTTGCTACGGCACCACCTATGGCGCCGAGCCGGGCAATGACGGCGTCATCGTCACCCGGGCTCGCGTGCCGCAGAGCATCACCCCTCACACCCGCATCCAGCTCGACGCCGGCCCCGATCGCCAGACCTGCGGCTCCGACAGCGTGCAGCTTCAGGTGCTCGGCGTGCCGTCGGTGCATTGGAGTCCGTCGGACGGCCTCAGCTGTACCGACTGTCCCGCGCCGCGCGCGCATCCTTCCAGAACCACGACCTATCGGATCGAGGTGCCCGGCAAGGCCAACTGCTATCTGGCCGATTCCATCACCGTGACCGTGCGCCCCGGCCCGACCGTGAGCGCCGGCAAGGACACCACGATCTGCCCCGGCGACAGCGTCGCGCTCCGCGCCGGAACCACCGGCTCGACGATCGTGATCTGGTCGCCGGCATCCTCGGTCGACTGCCCCACCTGCGCCGTTACCTGGGGACGTCCCACGAAGAACACGGTCTACTCGGTCCTGGCCGAGAACGAGTTCGGCTGTACGGCCATGGACTCGATCAGCGTGACGATCGCCGCTCCGCCGCCGCTCGATCTCGGACCCGATCAGACGATCTGCCCCGGCGACAGCATCACGCTCACCGCGGTCGACGTCACCGAGGCGAGGTGGACGCCGTCGGAAGGACTGAGCTGCGCGGACTGTCCGTCGCCGAAGGCATCGCCGTCGAACACGACGGTCTATCGCGCGGTGGGGCGCCGTCCCGGCTCCTGCGCGATGAACGGCAGCGTCACCGTCACGGTGCGTCCGCGGCCGGCGCTGCGGGTCATGAGCGCGGCAACGCGGATCTGCCTGGGGGACACGGTGGAACTGAGCGCGACCGGCTCCGGACACATCACCTGGGCCACGGCCGCTCCGATGAGCTGTACCGACTGCGCCACCACCCGTGCCTGGCCCACCTCGACCACGACGTTCGTGGCGACGATCGTCGACGCCAACGGATGCACGAACATCGATTCGGTGCGCGTGGATGTGGCGCCGCTGCCGACGCTCTCGTTGAGCGCCGACACCACGATCTGCGCCGGCGGCCGGGCCAGCCTCCGCGCGACATCCGACGGCACGCTTCTCTGGAGTCCGTCGGACGGGCTGAGCTGTACCGATTGCGCCGCGCCGGTCGCGACCCCCTCGGCGACGAGGACCTATCATGTCACCGCGCGGAGCGCCGACGGCTGTCTCCGGACCGATTCGGTGCGGGTCGGCGTTGACGACGTGGTGCACGCCGAGGCGTCGATCGGACGGGGATTCCGGGTGAAGCCTGGAAGCGAGGTGACGGTGCCGGTGCTCGTTGCCGGCGGGATCGGTCCGAAGCAGCAGGTGGATACCGTGAGCGTGGCGCTCGATTTCGAGCCGAGCGTGCTGCTGCTGAAGCGCGCGGAAGCAGCCGGCGGCATCCTCGACGGATGGACCACGACCGTGACGAAGCGCGCCGGGAGAATGGAGGCGACGATCGTCGCGCCGCCGGGAACCTATCTGGCGACCGAGGGGCCGGTGCTCTACGTGACCTTCACCGGGTTCGTCGGCAGGACCGACACCTCGGAGCTGCCGGTCGAGGTCTCCTTTCCCGGCAGTCGCTGCCTGACGATCTCGGCAAAGCCGGGGCTTGTCACGATCGATTCCATCTGCGGCCTCTCCTATCGTCTGATCGAGCCGACGCTCGGGGGGCGGCTGGCCATCGGCTCGATCCGTCCGAACCCGTTCAATCCGTCGGCGGAGATCACATTCACCACGCCGGTGGAGGGGCGGACACGGCTGGAGATCGTGAACGTGGCGGGACAGGTGATCGCGCGTCCGGTGGATGAGTATCTGCCGGCCGGAGAGCACACGCTCCGCTGGGATGCGACCAGGTTCCCATCGGGACTCTACTTCTGCAGACTCGGCTTTGGAGATCGGATCGAGACGCGGAGCATGCTGCTGGTGAAGTGAGGAAGCGGAGGAGATCGGACGCCGGCGGGCGTCATCGTTGGGCGGCTTGCGTTCTCACGTGGCGACCCCGATGAGGTGATTCCGAGGCACGCGCGATTTCACGGCTTCGCTGGCCACCGCGCGACCGCGCTCCGGAGGATCTCGATGGTCTCGGCAAGGTACGGGGCGTCCGGGTAGCTGTTTTCCTTCATGAAGAGCGCCAGGTCGAGCGGCGTTCGCCCCTTCTGATCGCGCAGCGTCGGATCGGCGCCGGCCTCGAGCAGACGACGAATCCCTTTCGGCGCAAGGCGTCTGACCGCGGAATGCAACGCCGTGAATCCCCAGTCGTCAACGTTGGCAACCGATGCGCCGGCATGCAGCAACATCGCCACGCCCGTGTCGCTTCCCGCCTCGGCCGCCTCCATCAACGGCGTCACACCGGTCAATGAGCAGGCGCCCGCGTTTGCGCCGTGGGCGAGCAGTATCCCGACGACCATCGAATCGCCATGCGCCGCCGCCTGCATCAACGGCGTGCGCCCTTGCTTGCCGACCCCATCGACCGGCGTTCCGGCGGCCAGGAGCATCTCGACGATCGAGGAATCCGTCTTCCCCCTGATGGGCCATGCCGCGCTATGAAGGAGCCCGTCGCCGTCCGACGTTGTCGTTCGGGGATCGATACCGACGTGACGGGCCAGCCACCGGATCGAGGCGGTATCCATCTCGGTCACGGCGAACCAGAGCGCCGTCCCACCGAAATCAGTCTTGGCATCCAGCTTCGCGCCGCGCTCCAGCAGCAGATCGAGCAGCGCGGGATTCCCCGCCGATGCGGCATTCATCAGCGGGGTTTCACCATAGCGCACAGTGTCGTTGACGTGGGCGCCATGATCCAGAAGCAGACGAGCCATGGCGGTGTCGCCGTTCCGGCAGGCGTTCATCAGGGATCGAAGGCCGAGCCGGGAGCGGAGATCGGGATAATCGCCGCGCTCGATCAGGTGACGGACCAGCCAGAGATTGTTCCAATCCGCGGCTACCACCAGAGCGGAGGGCCACAGCGTCGTGTCGCGTTCTACGGCTCCTGCGCCATGCGCAAGGAGCCACTCGATGATCTCCGGTTTGCAGTACTCGGGCGAGCGGTAGGCCGCCTCGGCAAGCAGCGAGCCCCCCAGATCGGGATTGACCAGGACCAGCCTGGCACCATGGCGGATCAGAAGCTCGATCAGTGGCAGATCCATATGATCAATCGCAACGGCCATCCGCCTGTACGCCAACAGTTTCGACACGTAGGCCCGAGCACCTTTGTTCAGTAGATAACGGACCACGTCGATGTTCCCCCCGCGCAACGCGCGGTCGAGCGGACGACGCTCCGAGCCATCGATCGTCTCGAGGCGCGCGCCATGCTGGACGAGAATTTTCACGGTCGAAAGATGTCCGGCCTCGGCGGCTTCCATCAACGGCGTTCCGGTGCATCTCACGCCGATATCCACCTTCGCGCGATGCGCCAGCAGCATGCGCACCAGCTCATCGTTGCCGGCAATCGCGGCCAGCTGCAGCGGAGCGGTGGCATCCTCGGTGTTCAGCGTGTTCGGATCGGCGCCGGCCTCGAGCAGTAGGCACGCGATCTCGGCATTTTCCCCGCGAATCGCCTCCTCGAGCGGCGTGAAGGAAATTCGATCCGGCAGGTCGGGCTTGGCGCCATGGCGGAGCAGGAAACGCACCAGTTCAGGATTATCGGTTCGCACGGCGGTTTTCATCGGCGTGAAGTCGCCGAACTCCCTTGCCTCGATGAGGGAGGGATTCTGCTTCAGCAGCAGCGCGATCGCGGCCGTATCCGCCTCCCGTATCATGTCGTGGATGGTCTGAGCGGAAAGCCGCGCGGCATGCAGCACAAGCAGAATGAGAACGACGAGCCCAGGCTGGCCGAGCCGAGCTCGCAATGTCTGTGGATCGCGACGCATCATATCCGTGATTCCCGATTCATCCGTTCCATGGCATCGCGCGGCATGTCGATAATTCCCTCGAGGCTCGAGCTCGCGCCACCGATCCGCGCCGAGGCCCGCTCCACAATGCTGAAACGGAACTTGTCGCCACATCGTCACGTCGCGCATGTCCTGCTTCAGATATGGCAGATCATCATCACCGTTGCCTCGAGCTCTCCGTGACGGCGCGCCGCAGTATCTCGATGGTCTCGGCGGTACGCGGCGTGGCCGGACGTCGCTGGATCGAGAGCGCGATATCCAGCGGCGTATGCCCAATCTGATCGCGCGGCGTCGGATCGGCGCCGGCTTCCAGCAACAGACGCGCCATGGAGAGATTGTCACGCCGCGCCGCATACTCAAGCGGCGTGACGAACCCGCGATGCGGCTGGTCGGCCTTCGCGCCATGGCGGAGCGGGAAGCGCGCCATGGCGGAGCGGGAAGCGCGCCATGGCGGAGCGGGAAGCGCGCCATGGCGGCTCCGCCGCTTGCACGGCGGATTTCAGCGGCGTGAAGTCGCCGCGGACTCCTTTGCCTCGATGAGGGATGGATGATGCCTCAGCGGCGACGTGATGGCGGCCGTATCGCCCTGCCGCGCCAGATCGCCGCGCCGGATCGTGGATGGACTGAGCCGAGAGCGGCGAGGCATGCAGCGAAAGTACGACGACGATAATTCAAAGCTCGCCGAGACGAGCTCGCGAAATATCCGCGGATCGCGACACATCATTTCCGTGCCTTCCGATTCTTCCGCTCCAGGGCATCGCGCAGCATGTCGATAATCTCCGTAAGGCTCGAGCTCGTGCCCCCGATCCGCGCCGAGGCACGCTCCGCGAGCTGAAGCGGAGTTACTCCCGCGGTGTCGGCCGCCGTCGGATCGGCGCCGGCCTCCAGCAGATATCGCACGGAAGCCGACGAGCGCGCGGTAACGGCATCGTGGAGAGCGGTTGCACCGTTGTTGTCGCGAGCGTTCACGTCGGCTCCGGCCGCCAGGAGCCGGGCAACCAGCGTATCATATCCTCTCCACGCCGCGAGGGCAAGCGGCGTGGAGCCATCCCGGGCTCGCGTCGAATCGGAGATCCCGCGTTGAAGCAGCGCGTCGACAACTTCCACGGCACCATTATCCGCCGCGGTCATCAGCGGCGTGTATCCTCGTCCGTCTGGTCGATTGAGGGGAACGCCGGCCCCGATCAACATATGCACCACGGCGCTGTCTCCGGGCCGGCCGCCGACGCGGCGAGCGGCGAGATGCAGCAGGGTTTCGTCGTTGTCATCGTGCCACTCCGGATCGAGCAGCCCACGTCCGGCAAGCAATCCCACCACATCCGAATTCATCCAGAGCACCGACTCGGACATCGCGGTTTCGCCATGCCGTGCGCGGAGGCCTGGCGCGGCGCCACGATCGAGAAGGAGTCGCGTGGCGGATGTATCGGCATGAGCCGCGGCGACCATGAGAGGAGTGATTCCCGCGCCATCGCGCGCGTCGACATTCGAGCCGTGCTCCAGCAGAAGCCGGATGATCGCCGTATCGGCCACGCGGGCCGCTTCGTGGAGCGGCGTGGCGCCGTCGGCGGCGCCGAGATCCAGATAAGCGCCGTGCGTCAGGAGCTGTTCGATCAATGCACGATTGTGGTGCGTGATCGCGCGCTGCAGCACGGAGCTGCGCCAGATCGCGTCGCGGCCATTGGCGCCGGCGCCGAGTTGAAAGAGATAGTTGCCCACGACGGGATCATACCTGTCCGGACCGGCCTCCGCCGCGACGGTCAGCAGCGAGGCACCGCTCCCCGGATCGACAAGAACCACGGGAACTCCCCGGTCGATGAACAGTTGCAGGATCTCGATGTTCATCCCCGCCACCGCGCGGGCCAGCCGATCGAATGCCCCCTTCCCGGTGCGCGCTCGCGCGGATGCTCCTCTGTCGAGCAACAGACGCACGACATCGGCATGTCCACCCCACGCCGCATAATCGAGTGGACGTCGTCCGGCGACGTCCATCGCCTCGATGTTCGCTCCACGCGCCAGCAGCAGCTTCACGATGCCGATGTGCCCCTCACGCGCGGCCACCATCAACGGAGTTCCCTCGCCTCGCTCGCCGATATCGACGCGCGCCCGGTGCGCCAGCAGCAGCTTCAGCATGCGCTCGTCACCCGCCTGGGCGGCAAGCTCCAGGGGAGCGGCCAGTTCGTCGGTACTGGCGGTGTTGGGATTGGCCCCCGCCCGCAGAAGCATCCCGGCGATCTCGTACTCACCGGCGCTGACGGCCTGGTACAGCGGCGTCCACGGGTAGCCACGCTCGCGATCGACCTTCGCGCCATGCCGCAGCAGAAAACCGACGAGGTCGCGGTGCCCATTGCGGGCCGCGACCTCGAGAGGTGTCATTCCAGCGTTGTCCCTTGCTTCGATGCCGCGCGGATCGACCTTCAGCGCGCGCTCCACGCCGGCGATATCACCGGCCGATACCAGATCGTGTATCGTCTGCGCGCAGGATACGCCGCGCAGCAACACGAGAATACCGATGGCGGCGAGCAGTCTTGGTATCGTCGATGTTGGGACCATCACCGCACAACATACGCAACGTCGTAACAGATGCCTTACCGCTTGCCATTGGACTGCTCCTGAAGGCTCTTCAGAAGAGCGGAGAGCCGTGGCTCCGCGGCGACGCTGCCGGCAAGTACCTGCTGATCGGCATCCGGACGCGCGGCGACGCCGAGAGTATCGAGCAGCGTTTGCACCATGTGGTAGTTGACGAGATACGACGACTTGGAGACGCCGCCATCCTTCGACGACTGCGTCTCCACGTTGAAGTACTGCTCGTTCGGCATGTCCGGCTTCGCGCCATGCGCGCCACTGCTCCTGATGATGCGAACCGACAACGATCCATCATCGGGGTTGTCCGTTCCTTGCGCGACCACGTTGAACGTCCCTTTCAGGAGATCGAAATCACCAGGACGCGTCGTCAGCACGAAACTATCCTGATCCTTGAACTCGCCTGTACCGACCTCGGAAACGAGCCTGGCTTCTCCTCTCTTGGCCGCCGTGATCTTTCCCTTGAGATTCTTGATGGAGAGATCACTACCCTGGTCCTTCGGCTTGAGACTTTCGCGATCAGTGTTGTTGTGAAGGCCGATCACCGGGAGCGGCTCCCCTCCCTTGGCGCGCGGCTTCCGCGCGCGTTCAATCTGCTCGAAGAGAGCGCGGCTGAACTCCGTGATCGCGGACTTCGCCATGCCACGCATCTCGCTGGTACAGTTCGAGCACTTCAGCGTCTTGCCGATGCCATCATCGGTGAACATGCGATTCGGGTCGACGGTACAACCTCCCTTCCCGACATCGAAGCCGATGTGAACATCGCGGTTATCCTCCGCCTCCTGTTTCTCCAGATAGAGGAGAACGACGTTGCGCTCTTTCAGAAGCGAGGCCGCGGTCGCGAGTGCATCCCCCTCGTCTCCATGAAGATGGACGAATACCGCCTGGGCACGATCCCAGATATCGCTCCCTTCGTCCGGAAGCATTCTGATGTTGGCTTTGACGATGGCTTTCGTCGGCTTCGGCCCTCCATCGGCATCCTCACCCTGGCGCTGCACGAGCTCCGCGGCGGAGCTCACCGGGCCGATCTCCGCGCCGCGCGTCACGCGATCGGCCACGCGGTCGGCTTCGCGCTCGAGCGTCGATCCCCCCTCGGCGATCGGCAGCGCGCTCCGCTGCACCGATCCCGCGCCAGCGCCCGCGCCACGCTGCTGGAGCACGTGCGTTAGCTCATGCGCCAGCAGATGCCGCCCCTCGGCCGTCTCCGGACGCCACATTCCGGCGCCGAACACCACGTGGCTGCCGACCGTGTAGGCCCGCGCGCGCACATCGCGCGCCGATGCCGAGGCGGCCGAGTCCGCGTGGATACGGACGTCGCCGAAATCGGCCCCCATCCGCTCCTCCATCTCGCCGCGGAGCGCGCCCGGCATGCTCCGTCCCCCTCCGCCGATCGTCGACCGCACGCTGGGCGGCGCCATGTCCGGCCCGGAGGCGGCGACGCCATCTGCCTGACGCTGAAGGCCCGGCTTCTTGTTCTTCTCGCACTCGGCGCATCCGTCGGCTCCGCCGCAATCGCAGGTGCGCTGCAGCGCCAGCGGGCTGCGTCCGGCGACCGCCGCGAACATGTCGCCGCCGACGGAGCGGGGCGCCTTCCAGGCGGACGGACCGGTCGAGCTTCGGTTCGAGGAGAAGCCGCCCCGATCCGCGGTTGTCAGGGTATCCTCGCTTGAGCGCGTTCGCGTGGCGCCGCTCGGCACCGGCGTCGACCGGCGTTCGTAGTGATGAAATTTCATGGTGATGGTCCCTTCGCTTGGTCTCCTGATCGCCGACCATCGCCGGCCCCGGTGCCTGGCCTCGTCCTATGTCGATCGGGAGGGTGGTGAGCTCCGGCGCCGCCGACGCGGAACAACCGGACCGAGAGTGTACGGGGCGGAGCGACCAATGTCAAGCAGAGTCGGTCCGGGCCACCGCGAGGCGATGCGCCGCCAGGTGATGCGCCGCGAGGCGATGCGCCGCCATGCTTCCGGACGCGCGAAAAATGCCGAGACGACGTCGGAGGAGAGAATATCACGCGTGCAGGCGTCGGGCGCTCTATCCCACCGACGCGCTCCGGCGCTCGAGCAGGATCACGTCGCGCCAGTGTCCATCGAGGCGGCCGATCCGCTCGCGGCGCCCGACTTCCCGGAATCCGCCCCCACGATGCAGCCTCAGACTCGCCTCGTTTTCGGCGAAGATGCCGGCCTGAAGCGTCCAGATCCCGTTCCGCTCCGAGGCATCGATGATCGCCGCGAGAAGCCGCCGGCCGATTCCCCGGCCCCGCGCGTCGGAGGCGATGTAGATGCTCAGATCGGCCACGCCGGCGTACACGCACCGGCCGGACACCGGCGAAAGGGCGCACCAGCCGAGCACCCGATCCTCCTGGCGCGCCACCAGGCGCCCGAACGGAAGATGCGAGACGTGCCAGGCCTCCCACGACGGCGCGGCCGTCTCGAACGTCGCGTTCCGGGTCGCGATTCCCTCCAGATAGATGTCGCGGACCGCTTCCCAGTCCGCGTCGCGCATGGCGTCGATGTGGATCGTTTCCGTCATCATGGCGAAGTCGTGCATTGCGTGAAGATCGTGCGGGGAAGTATCCGGAGATGACCGTGTGATCTCCGGGAACCGGAGAGTATACGAAGCAGGCGCCGGATGCCCCATCTCCAGCACACCGGCGGCGGCATCCGTCGATCGGGACACGATCCCATCGGGACCATTCGCCTATATTTGCCGCGGCGGCTCCGCTCCCGCCCGACCTTCTGACCGGCACCCACGCTGACCGGCACCGCGGAGGTAAAGGGGATCGATGTCCTCGAGCGTCTGGCATCGATTGTCGTACGGCTTGTTCCACTCCGGAAGGCCGTGGCGCGTGGGGTCATGGTCCGACGGAACGAAACGCCGAGATCGACAATGACCGCACATAAGCATCTGAAACAGCTCGTCCGGACCCGCATGCGGAAGACCGGGGAGAGCTACGCAACCGCCCGACGCCACATCGTCCAACAGGCTCCCGTCGAACCGTCGACCGCCGCGGCTGGCCCGCACGGTCCCGGGAGCGTTCCCGGCGCCACCGCGCTCCGCATCCTCCTGAACCACGCCGGCCTGCGCGATCCGCGCAACGGCGCCCCGCTGTCGGAGGCGATGGTCTTCGGCCTGGCCGGCGGGATCGGCGCCGGCGTCTTCAGCTTCCACTACGAGAAGCAGGGATGGTCGTCGTTCTTCATCGCCGGACGGCATCTCTGGCAGGACGAGCTGGCCTATCTCCAGGGGGCGACGGCGCGGCTCGGACTGGAGCCGATCGTGACCGAATCCGCCGGCGCCAAAACGGCCGAGAAGCAGCTCCGCGACATGATTGAGGCGCATGGCCCCTGCATCGCCTGGGTGGACATGGTGGGGCTTCCCCATCGGGGGAAGTCCGAAACGTGGGCCGGCACCGGCTATCACCTGATCACGGTCTACGGCGTCGACGACGTCGAGGCCACGATCGGCGACCTGACCGACGAGCCGATCGGCATTCCGCTCGACCGCCTTGCCGTGGCGCGTGGGAGGATCAAGAAGGACAAGAACCGGCTCCTGGCGCTGCCGACGATCACGGCCGCCCCCGACCTGCGCGCCGCGGCGCTCGACGGCCTCCGCGCCTGCCACGGTGCGCTCGTCGAGGGACGCATGGCCAACTTCACCCTCGCCGCGTTCGAGACGCTCGCGCGTCGGCTTCATGGGGCGGCAAAGGATCCGGAGCGCTGGGAGATCGTGTTCCCCCGCGGCGGAAAGCTCTGGACCGGGCTCACCTCGCTGCACAACTACATCGAGCACTACGGCACCGGCGGCGGACTCTGCCGTCCGATCTTCGCCGAGTTCCTGACCGAGGCGGCGACCGCCTTCGATCTGCCGGAGCTCGGGCCGCTGTCCGAGCGCTACGACGCGCTCGGCCGCGACTGGAGCTCGCTGGCCGAGGCGGCGCTGCCGGATCGGGTGCCATTGTTCCGCCGGGCAAAGGAGGCGATGGCGCGCCGCGCCGAGATGATCGCCGCCGGCGCCACCGACGAGGTCCGCGCCGCGTGGCGGGAGCTGGGAGAGCTGGCCGTCGAGGCCGGGGAAGAGTTCCCGATCCCGGAGGCGGAGGTCGATGAGCTTCGTCGCGAGCTGCGGGCACGAGTATGGGCGCTGTACGAGGGGGAGATGGCCGCGCGCGAGGAGATGGGGCGCGTGCTCGCCGGACTGTACGGCCCGGCGTGAGCCGCGAATGCCGTACGTGCCCCCGTAGCCGCCCCGCCGGTGGACGAAAAGCGCACGATGACAACGCACTCGTGGCCCCATGGCCGCCCCGCCGGTGGCCGAAGAGCGCACGATGTCTACGCACTCGTACGGGCGGCCCCCGTGGCCGCACCGCCGGTGGCCGAAGAGCGCACGCTAAAGACGTGCGCCTACCGACGCGCGATAACCACGGAACCCCGTGGGCGCGTGATCTCGACGATCCGCGATCGCGCGGAGATCCCCGACAACGCAACGGGCCGTCCGGAGCAACTCCGGACGGCCCGTCATGTTCCGGACCGATCTCTCTGAAGCCGGCGCCTTATCTCCCCGGCGCCGGCACTCCCTGGGTGCCGCCGGTACTATCGGCCGGGGGTGCCTCGGCCGGCGCCGGCGCGGTGGCGGGGGCGGCCGTGGGTGCCGGAGCCGTCGCGGGCGCCTGAGCGGGAGCGGCCGGAACCTTGGCAGCCGGAGCCTTCGCGGCCGGGGCCGTGGTCGGCGCGGCGGGGGCGGAGGGACGCGTCCGCTGGATCGGCGTGGTCTGCGGGATCCGCGACGATCCTCCAGATCCGGACGCAGCTCCCTGCGAGGCCGCTCCCTGCGAGGCCGCTCCCCTGGCGGAGGTGGAGCCGGCGTGGCGCGCGGAATCGATCATGTCGCGCGTGGCCATGCTCACCTTCGCGCCGAGGAGCATCGCCTCCAGCTTCATGTGCGGAAGCGCGTCCGGCATCATGTGGTCCAGCGCGCTCCAGGCGGCCTCCACGATGAACGTGGCGCCGGGCCGGAGGATCCGCGCGGTCAGCATCGCCATGTCGACGTAGCGCTCCACCTGCTTCACCGCCCGCACCGCGTCCGGCGTGCCATGCAGGGCCCAGTCGTCGGAGGCGGCATAGGTGGCCACGATGGTCCGCGAGGAGATCAGGTCGCCGGGGGCGAACGTGGAGGGAGCGCGCAGCTCCACCTCCAGCGTCACGGTGATGCTGTCGTCATGGCTCTCGCGCTGGAGGTCGTGCAGCCAGACCGCGTAATCCTCGCCGAGCTCGGCGACGCTGGCCCAGTCGGACTGCATGAGCATCAGCTCGGTGCCGTTCTTCGCCGCGGTCAGGATCGGCTTCTCGAACATCGGCGTCTTCAGGTCGATCGACACCTTCGAGGATGCCTGCGTCTGGGCGCGCGCCAGCGGCGCGGCAAGCGCAAGAGCCAGACCGAGCAGAGGAAGCCGTCGAAGAGCGTATCGCAGAAAGTATCGGGTCATCATCATCACGAGAGGGAATGCGGGGACGGGAGCGCGGCATCGGGCGCGCGCATCCGGAACATACGATCCGCCGGCAACGGCGGCAATGCCCGCCCGGAAGCGATGTCCGCTGATTGCCGCGTCGTATCTTGGGCCGGACCGCAACAGAACACGACGCGCAGCGGGGGCGGCCTCCGGCGCGATCGATCCGACATCGCACGCATGATCCGTTTCAGCTACAACCTCACGCATCAGCCGGACTCCGTGGCGGAATCCGGCATCATATCCGAGGAGGAGGCCCTGGTCGCCTTCCGCGCCATTCCCTGGCCGGAGGAGCTCGCCATGGCGCGCCGTCTCGAGCTTCTCTCCCCCTCGATCTATCTGGAGGAGAGCGAATCCGGGCGCAGGCTCGCGGCCTCCGTGGTCGGCGCGCCCCCCGATTCCCCGCTGGAGTTCCTGGTGATGTTCGTCTCCCCGGTCGAGATCGACGGCGAGCCGGACGAGGCGCAGATCGATTCCGACGGCCACGATCTCGACTCGGCCGCCAAGGCGATCAGCGCCTTCTACCGGAGCGACTGGGAGCGGCTTCAGGCGATTCTCACCGCCGGATGAGATGCGATGGACCATGCGCCGGAGCTCCGGCGCGCCCGGTGATCCACCCATGAAACCAGAGACCTCATCGCCCCCGCCATCGGCCGGACTCTACCCGCGACTGCTCGGCGCGGCCTGGAGCCAGCTGGAGGAGGGAGTCCGCCGGATGCACGCCGATGGAGCTTCCGTCACCGCCCGCGGGCCGATGCGCGTGGCGCATGACGGCTCCCGGCTCGGACGGCTCCTGGCCCGACTCGCCCGCCTTCCTCGGGAAGCCTCCGCGGCCGAGACCGATCTGAGGATCATTCCGGAGGGGGAGGCCGAGCGCTGGGTAAGGACGTTCGACGGTAGAAGGATGGTCACGCGGCAGTTCCTGGCCGGCGAGCTGCTCGCCGAGCGGATGGGGGGCTTCGAGATCCGCTTCCGGATGGAAGTGGCCGACGGCGCGCTCCATTACCGCCAGGTGTCGGCCGCCCTGGCGCTCGGGCCGCTGACGATCCCGCTGCCGCGCGGCATGGGGCCGGTGGTCTCGGCATGGGAGCGGAGCGTCGGGCCGGAGCGGACCCGCGTGAGCGTGACGGTGCGGGTGCCCGCGGCCGGCATGCTCGTATCCTACGAAGGAGAAATGGAACGATCCGGAGACGACCGATGACGATCCCTCTCTGGCTGCTGGCCATTCAGGCGCTGATCGGCGCGTTCGACACGATCTACTACCACGAATGGCGCGCGCGCCTGCCGGCCCGCGGCCGCGCCGCCGCCCCCGAGCTGAAACTCCACGCCGTTCGCGATTTCCTCTACGCCCTCCTCTTCGGCACGCTCCCCTGGCTGGCCTGGCGCGGCGCCTGGGTGCTCCCGCTCGTCGCGATCCTGCTGGCCGAGATCGTGCTGACGATGACCGACTTCGTGGTCGAGGTGCGGGTCCGCAAGCCGTTCGGCGACGTGGTTCCCGGAGAGCGGGTGACGCACGCGGTGATGGGGATTCTCTACGGCGTGATGCTGGCGCACCTGATCCCGACGCTCGCCGCGTGGTGGAGCATGCCGACCGGGCTCGAGCTGGCCCCCGCCCCGGTGCCCGGAGCGCTACGGATCCTGCTGGGGTTGATGGCCGCCGGGGTCTTCTTCTCCGGACTGCGCGATCTCTACGCGGCGCTGGAGCTGCCGCACGCGAGCTGGCCGTGGGAGCCGGTGGGCCAGCCGGCCGTGAACGGATCTCCGGAGCGTGGCCGATGATCGCGCGGAGGTCGTTCCATCGAGGGGTGTTCGTCGCGGCCGGCATCTACAACATCGGCTGGGGCATCTTCTCGGCGCTCCGTCCGCAATGGCTGTTCGAGCTGAGCGGGATGCCGCCGGCCAACCATCCGGAAATCTTCGCCTGCCTGGCGATGGTCGTCGGCGTCTACGGCATCCTCTACCTGGAGGTGGCCCGCGTGCCGGAGCGTGGATGGCTCATCGCCGCGGTCGGACTGCTCGGCAAAGTTCTCGGCCCGATCGGGCTCTTCCGGCTGATCGCCACCGGCGCCTGGCCACCGGCCACGATCGTCCTCTGCCTGACCAACGATCTGATCTGGTGGATTCCCTTCACGCTCTATCTGCGGGACGCCTGGCCCCTCGCCCGTCGCGATTTCGCCGACACACGGAACGGAAGCACGATCGGAAGCACCAACAGCGGAAGCGCGGCGGGCCCGACGCGGAGCGATCGGCAACGCCCCGGACAACGCTGACCCCAACGCCGGCCGACATCGCGCCGCGTGGATTTCAACCGGACCAGATCATGGCGATTTCGCGCGTACCACGGAAGCACTCGTCGAAGCGGAGCGGCCCGGTCGACGAGGATGAGGAGATGCTCGAGGAGGATATCTGCATCCACATCTTCACCGTCTCGGCCGCCCTCGTCGGGGTCTGCCTCACGGTGGTGGGGCTCTTCCGGCTGATCACCGAGCTGAAGAGCGTCTCCACGATCGGCGACGATCTGCTGGTGTTCGACGCGCTCGGATTTCTCAGCTCCTGCATCCTCTCCTACTACGGGCTGCGCGCCCGAAGCCAGGGTCGCAAGCGCAGGGTGGAGCGGCTGGCCGACGGCATCTTCCTGGCCTCGCTGGTGCTGATGGCGGCCGTCTGCGGGCTGCTCACCTACGCGTTCATCTGATCGGCCGCGCCACGTCGGCACGCCTCGATTTCCCGCCGCCGGATCGGGCGGGCGACGATTGCCGGCCGCCGGCAATGTGCTATACTCGCCGTCGGTCGCGACACGGTACGACGTCGCAATCCGCCCGCGGAGCCGCCCACGGGGCAGCCCGAAGCGCCGAGGAGGGAACGGTGGAGCGCTTCCGGCGATATCCATCGCATCACGATGGAATCGGTCGGGCCATCGCCATGAGCACTGTTCACGCCATACACCAACCAGACTGGAGCATCACCATGCCGCGCAGAGACGACAACGTGGAGCCGACCTTCAACGTGATCATCAACGAAGAGGAGCAGTACTCGCTCTGGCCCATCGACCGGGAGCTGCCGGCCGGCTGGAGGACGGTGGGAGTTTCCGGAACCAAGCAGAAGTGCCTCGATTACATCCAGGAGGTCTGGACCGACATGCGCCCGGCCAGCCTGCGGCGCATGATGGAGGAGGAGAAACAGCGGAACGAAGCGCGCTCGTAGATCCACCGGACGCTCCCGGATTCGGTCCGGTTCCCTACTTTGCGCCGGCTCCGGAAGCGCGCGCGCCATCCGGAGCGTTGAATTGTCATGACCATCCACCCGGCGGCCTGGAGTCGACCGGGGCGTCGCTCAACGGCGGGACGCGGATGGTCGTTGTGTCGTACGCCGTTTCCCCACATGCATACGCTTCAGAACCTGATCGAGAACAACCGCGCCTGGGCTCAGCGGATCAACGACGAGGACCCGGAGTTCTTCCCGACGCTGGCGCGGCAGCAATCGCCCAAGTATCTCTGGATCGGCTGCTCAGACAGCCGGGTTCCGGCCAACGAGATCGTGGGACTGCTCCCCGGCGAGCTCTTCGTTCACCGGAACGTGGCCAACGTGGTGGTCCACACCGACCTGAACTGCCTTTCGGTGCTTCAGTTCGCCGTGGACGCGCTGAAGGTCGAGCACGTGATCGTCACCGGCCATTACGGCTGCGGCGGCGTCCACGCGGCGTTGACCGGCAAGCGGCTCGGGCTGATCGACAACTGGCTGCGCCATGTGCAGGATGTGATGGAACGGCACGTTCCCATGCTCGAGGAGATCGAGGATGAGCGCGCGCGGGTCGACCGACTCTGCGAGCTGAACGTGATCGAGCAGGTGGTGCACGTCTGCCAGACGACCGTGGTGCGCGAGGCCTGGGACCGCGGGCAGAAGCTCTCGGTGCACGGCTTCATCTACGGCATCGAGGATGGCCTGCTCCACGATCTGTCGCTCCAGATCTCCAACGGCGCCGAGCTGGCCAGCCAGTACGAAGCCGCTCTCGGACACCTGGCCGCCAAAGCCGTGGGATGATCGGCGCCTCCGGATGCTCCGGATGCCGACGCACGAGATGATTGATATCGCGCGAGCATGGCGCCCCTTCGCGGTCGCCATGCTCGCGCATTCGCCGTTCTCACCTGACCAGCTCCATCACCACCTCCTCCGGCACCACGAATCCCTTGCTCCACCGATGCGCGCTCCCGCTGCCGATGCAGTGCCAGAAGGGACGCTCCGGATCGATGTGGAAGAAATTCACCGTCGACGGACGATCCCACACCGTCACCAGCTCCCCCCTCTCCCGGTGCAGGTAGCGGAACCAAGAGGCATCCGGGCGATCGACATCGACCACGTACATCCGCCACCCCGGCACGTCGTGACGGTTGGTGTGCCAGGTGCGGAATCCCCCCGGCGGGTAATAGAAATCCCCCTGAAGCTGACAGTAGACGCCGAAGCGATCGGAGACCGCGGTCATCAGCTCGTTGAGCCGGCCGGCGTCGCTCCCCGGGAAGACCGCCGAGCGGAGATCCTCCAGGGAGATTTCGCCGATTCCCTCCTCGGAGACGTCCGCGGCGAGCGCTCCCCATTTCCGGCGCGCCACCAGCGCCTCGCGCGCCTCGAACTCGGGGAGCCTGGGAGGATCGTCGAGCTCGCGCCGGAGCCGCGCGTAGGGATGATCCTCCGGAAGCTCCACGAGCGACGGCACATTCCTCGGGATAACGCAGGCCGCGCGCGAAAGCTCCGCGATCGGCTCGAAGCCGGGAAGGTCCGCGGCTCGGCATGAATAAAAAAGACCGGGGATGTTCGGATCGGTGCCGGTATCCTCCGGCATCGGGCGGGTATCGATCGGTGCTGACATGGTACTCCGAGATCGTGGCTTGGCCGCCGGAGCCAACGGTGAGATGGCGCGCGACGGCCCGGCAAAGATAACGGGTGGAAGCCGCGGCACATCCTCCCCAGCTTCCCCAGGCCGCTCGGCGAGGACGCTTGTGCCGGAGTGGCACTTCCCGTACCTTCACCTTTTTCCGCACGCTCCCGAACATCCGCGCCGGATAAGCCCTCGACCCCGATCGAGAGCGGTCCGCCGGCGCATCGATTCCCCCCACGAGTCGATCCTTCCGGGAGATGATCGCCGCGCCCGTTCGAGCCACGAGGGAGCGGGCACGACGTTCCCCACGACGTCAATCACATGCCGGGCAGGCAGCGCGCCGATCGCTCTCGTCACGCGAGAGAGGAGACGGGCGGAGGCCGCGCCGAGGCAGCATTCCAACATCACGAGTCCTCCTTCACTACGACCAGAGGTTCCACCAATGCTCAACGCTCTTCCACAGATCGGCGCCGACGGCTTCTACCATCCGTCGAGCGAGGATGATCTGATCGCGCTCGTCAAGCAGGCCAACGCCTCCGGGCTCGAGCTCCGCGTCCGCGGATCGGCCCACTCCGTCTCCTGCGCCATCTACACCGACTCCTGCACCGACAACGAGAATCGGGTGGGCCAGCAGACGCCCCCGTCCACCACGCTGAACATGAACCTGATGCTCGACAAGTATCGCGGCATCCTGAACGTCGATCAGACCAACAAGCGGGTGGAAGTTCAGGCCGGCATCAATCTCGGCTACAACCCGAGCGATCCGACACACACCTCGACGCTGGACAACAGCCTTCTCTACCAGATCTGGAACCAGTACGGCTGGACGCTTCCGGATCTCGGCGGCATCTCGCATCAGACCGTCGCCGGCTTCATCTCCACCGGCTCCTCCGGCGGCTCGCTTCAGTTCTCGATCAACGACGCCATCTACGCCATCCGCCTGATCGACGGCCAGGGAAATGCCTATACCGTCTCGCGCGATGACGCCAGCCAGGATCTGTTCAACGCCGCGGCGCTCTCGATGGGACTGCTCGGCGTGATCTCGACGATCACCTTCCAGTGCGTCGAGACGTTCAACATCTCCGGCCAGGAGGCTATCAGCTACTTCGAGGACGCGGCGGTGGATCTGTTCGGCGACGGCGACGTGGTCGACGGCAACAAGCGTCCGGGGCTCGTGGAGTTTCTGAAGGAAGCGCAGTACTCGCGCTTCATCTGGTGGCCGCAGAACGGCGGATTCCCCACCGCCGGCCAGGTGCCGACCGGACGCGTGGTGATCTGGCAGTGCCAGCGGATGGTGCCGCAGCCGGGATTCATCCCGACGCGCTACCAGGAGTTCACGAATTATCCGGGCGTCGCCGAGCTTGCCGAATCGATCTTTCTGACGATCGTCGGCAACCTGGACGATATCCAGGCGGTGCATGATATCCTGGTCAACCGTTGCAACGCGCTCTACGTGGCGCTCGCGGCGCTCCTGCAGGGAGGAGACACCGTCACGATCGATCCGGCCGTGACCACGCTCTTCACCGCCCTGTCCGATTACGCCGACGGCAACGGCGCGCTCAGCAACGCGACCACCGCCGACGCCGCCATCCTGAAAGCTCCCAGCACCACCTCCGCGCTGGGGAGCCTGGTCGGCGACCTTTCGCAGAAGCTCGAGAGCATCTCCTCCGGCGAGGGAGTTCTCGACAGCCTGAAGACCGCGCTGCTGGATCTCCTGCAGAAGATCCTGGTGACCGACGTCGACACGACGATCGGCGTTATCGCCTTCCTGGCTCCGGCGATCAAGCTTCTGCTTCCGGACATCTTCCCGAAGGTGCTCGACATCTTCGTGGCCACCGACTCGACCAAGAACGGCATGTCCAAGGGAGAGCCGCAGGCCTTCCGCGATTACGGCTGGAGCGGGCTGCCGATGGACAACCAGGCGGACGACGTGCTGATGGCGACCGAGTTCACCGAGATCTGGCTGCCGCTCGGACGCGCCACCGACGCGATGAACCTGCTGAAGAGCTACTTCGCGAAGCCGGCGCTCGATCCCTGGGCGCGCCTGGCGAAGACCGGCACCTACGGCTGGGAGTTCTATGCCGCCGACGCCACCACGTTCTGGATGAGCCCCTCCTACTCCAACGGCACCGACGAGTGGAAGGACGGCGTGTTCAGGATCGATCCGTTCTGGTTCGAGGACAACGCCGGGAATCCGGCCGAGGTGTTCTACCCGCCGCTCTGGAATCTGCTGCGCGATAACGGCATCCCGTTTCGCCTCCATTGGGGAAAGTTCCAGCCGGTGATCCCGGCGGGAGATCCGGAGGGATGGGTGGCGTTCTTCAAGTCGCAGTATCAGCAGTGGGATCAGTTCCTCACGATCCGCGCCGAGAAGGATCCGAACAACATCTTCCTGACCGAGTACTGGCGGAGCCGGTTCGGCCTGGAGAGCGCGCCGGCGCCGAAGTCGTCGGTCACGACGTCCACGTCGGTCCCGACCTCCAATTGAGCATCGCATCGGCATGCGCGCGGCATGCGCGTCGGGGCCCCCTCGCGGGCTCCGGCGCGCCCGGCCGCGCCTGGAACATCGCACCCAGGCGCACGTTGGTAGGCGCACGTTGGTAGGCGCACGTCTTCAGCGTGCGCTCCCGACGCGGCGCTCCCGACGCGGCGCTCCCGATCCGGAATTCTCACGTTGCCACCGCGCGGGCTGAAGACCCGCGCCTACCAATGCGCCTCGTACAAGCGGATACCGACGCGCGCCTCGTACGGGCGGCCCCCGTGGCCGCGCCGGGGGCGTGATGCCGCCGCATCGCTCCCATCGTTTCCACCCGACGCCAGATTCTCCGCCATCCCATCATTACCATCAACCTCCCCGAACGCGGGCGGGGCCCACGCATACGGCGCGAGCCCCGTCGGCAATACACATATCTCATCACGACATTCCCGATCACGCCACGGCGGAGACGCTCTCGACAAGGAGCGTGGTCAGATCAGCGCCGGCGGCAACCTGCGTGAGCGCGGCGTTGCCGTTGGTCTCCCAGCCGCTGGTCGCGTCGTAGGTGACGGTGAGCACCTGGTTCGATCCGCTCAGATCGGCCAGGAGCCCTGCGTACGGACACTGCTCGATGACGGTGCCGACGTTGGCCAGTGTCTTCGCGATCACGACGAAGGTCGTCTGCAGCGGCGTTATGGCGCAGGAGGCGCCGGCCGCGAGCTCGCCGGCGAACGTGGCCTGGTAGAGCTTGCCGATCATCTGCGCGATGCCGCAGGTAACCGGCTGCGACGTCTGGTTCTCGAACCAGATCGATCCGGCCCCCCCTCCCTGCACGATCTGCCAGGCCTGGGGCCCTGTCACCTGAAGCATCTGGCCGAGTCCGATCGTGGCGGAGAAGTCGGCCATCATCGACTGGTTCGGCCGCGGGCCCTGCGGAAACAGCAGCGCTTGGAACTGCGGCGAGGTGGCGACGGCGTTGATCTCCGAGAGGATCGGCGTGGCCGAGCAGAGAATCGGCGCGCCGCCGATCGAGCTCTGGACGGCCTGAAAGGAAAAGATCGAATACCCGTGCAGCGCGTTGAGCGTCTGGGGCATCATCTCGATGTTCAGCAGCGTGTTGGTCATGTCGGTCTCCCCGGCGATTGCGGGTCGTTGCGGAGTGAGGGAACGGTTGGTGCTCCCGCGGCGGCCGGGCATGCCTGACGGCCGCGGGATCGGGGTGGGGAGGCGAGGTCGAACATAGGGAACCGGACGCATTCCTCAAGTCCGTCGATCGGGTGCGTGGCGCGCGAGTGCCGGAGGGCGTATTTTGTCCCCGCTTGCCGATGCGAAGACTCGGACGAGGCCTCCCCGCTTCTCCCGCTTCCGAGGTCCGCTTCCGAAGTCCGCTTCATCGGGCTTCCCGACCCCATTCCTCTCGACCGGCGCCGCTCCAGGCAAGGAGCCGCCGCCGAGCGAATCATCCGGAGACAATCGCAATGCGCCCGAACAGATATCTCCCGTTGCTTCTCCTCCTGATCGCCGTCTGCTGCGCCGGCTGTCTGGATGTGGAAGAGAACATCACGCTCAATCCCGACGGCAGCGGCAAGGTGGCCATCACCTCCGACATGAACATGCCGTTCCTGACGATGGGCGCCACCACTCCCCGCGAGATCGATGAGATGCTCCGCGAATATGCCGGACAGATCATCGAGGAGTCGGAGGGGATCGAGGTGTGGAAGGATGTCGAATGCAAGAAGCTGCCGAACGGCCACATCAGCTTCAAGGGTACCGCCTACTTCCCGGATATCACGCTGGTGAAGGTCAACCGCACCTCGCTCGGCGCGTTCACCACCGAGATCGGCGGCGACAGCATGCGCATCGCCATGCTCATCGACCCGAAGAAAACGCTCGGCAAGGAGCTCGGCGACGACGATGCATCGGCCGATGCTCCGGCGCCGGCCCCCGCGCCGATGCCCGAGACCCCCGGCGACAGCACCGAGCCGATGCCGGAGGGAAGCCAGATGTTCCAGGATTCGTCGATGAGCGACATGATGCGGACCATGGGGCGCTCCATGCTCGGCATGATGTTCAAGGACCTGCGCTTCCGCACCGTCCTGAATCTCCCCGGCCAGATCTCCAGCTCCAGCGGCTTCGTGGCCGAGACCGGCAACCGCGTCTCGTTCGAGTTCCCCGGCAAGGAGTTCAAGGCCACCCTCGATTCGATCCTGGCCGACGACAAGGCGTGGGAGAAGTTCGGCTCCGGCGACTCGTCCGCCGCCGCCTCCGCGCCGAATCCCCTTTCCGGTCTGAACGCCGGACAGCCGGAGGTAACCGTGCGCGGAACCGGCAAGCCGCTCTTCAACTACAAGTCCGAGGTGGCCGCGGCGCAGAAGAAGTATCCGGCCCTGCTCAAGAAGTTCAAGGCCAAGAAGAAGCGGGACGGGGAATACTCGTAACGCCGCTCCAGGGATCATCGATGAACAACGTAACGGGGACCGGACGCGCTCGCGGGGAGCCGTCCGGTCCCCGTTGCCGTTCGATCAGTCGATCCAGACGGTCTGCAGCGAATAGCTGCCGTTGGTGACATCCATGGAGTGTCCCTGCTTGTCGTAGAGCTTGCAGTTGAACGTCCCCTTCGTGTTGAACTTACCTCCCCTGGTGGACCCGACCGGATACTCGATCCGCTCGTGGCTGGTCACCGTAAAGGTGCTTCCGGTCTGATCGCCCGAGCCCCAGGAGGAGCACCAGTCGGTGCCGGAGGCATCGCGCCAGCTGATCTCCACCCCATCGGTTTCGTTCTCGGAGCTCCCATATCCCATCGTCGGGCTCACCAGCGCCTCGGTCTGGCTTCCGTACGGACGCTCGGGAAACACCTTGATGAAGGCGATCCGCATGCTCCTGAACGTGGTGTCCACCGAGGGAATCGTGCCGGTGAAGATGTAGCGGCGGAAGTCCATCCGCTCGACCACCAGATAGCCATCGTTCGACGACGAGCCGTAACTCCCGGCCATGTGAATCGCCACGTCGCCGCTGGCGCCGCTCCCTCCTCCCTGCTGCGTCTCGGTGGCGCCGTTGATGGTCGCCTGGAGATGATAGGGCTGCGTGATCGTGCTGGGATCTGTCGTATCGGTCGGGTTGTCGGAGCAGCCGGCCAGGAGCGCGGCCGCGAGCGTGCCGGCCACTGCCATGGCGCGAAGCGCGCGAGCATGTCGGGAGGGAGAGACTCTGAACATGGTGCGTAGCGATTGGTATGATTGGAAGCGGAGGCGCCCATCGGGACGGATCGGACGGAACTCCGGAATGGCGAGCGGTGCTTGAGCGCGCGAAGATAGGGATTCGTGGCGTCAACCCGCCCCCTCCAGGATCCGAGGGACCGGAATCGGCCATCCCGTCGAAGATCGAATATCCCGATCGCCTGTTACACCGGCGCGGCTCCGTACTCTTCCCGGTTGAACGCCTCCCCTGGCGGGAGGCACCCTGAACCCGCATGGAGCCGAACATGACGACCACGTTTTCCGCGCGAGGCCAGGCGCGACGATCCGGAGCCGGACTCGGTCGATGCGCCGGCATCGCGGCGCTGATCGCGCTCACGCTGTTGGCCGCCGGCTGCGGAGGATTCTCCGGCACCTCAAGCGAGCCGCGCCTGAGCGAGGCGATGGCCAGGGCATCCGACACCAGCACCGGAAGCCGCGAGGTCTCCTCCGGGTCCACCGCCATCGTGACCGATCGGACGGATGCCGATACGTCGATGGTTTCCCTCCTCTCCAGCGTGTTCGGCCTCATCGGCGCCGCCCGGTCGGCTCCGGAGCATGAGGCATCTTCCCTCTCCGCCACGACCTCCTCGACACCCGGGCGCGGTGAGCTCTGGGTGAGCCTCGCCGGCGGGCCCGGACTCACCGGTGGCGACCTGATGACCGGAGGCGGCCGCGCGGAGCTTCGCGCCGGCCTCTACCTCGGCGAGCACCTCCGCCTCTCGGGCATCGGCGGCGTCGGCTGGTCGGGTGTCCGGCAGTCGGCCGCGATCGCGACCTCGGTGAAGGGAGAGATGATCTCGCTCCACACCGGCCTGCAGCTCGACCTGTTCACCACGCCACGGCACACGCTGCTCGGACAGTACTTCATGGTCGGGGCCGGGCTGGAGCGTATGGCCTGGAGCTATCGGAACATCATCACCGTCAACGGCACTCCAGTCGGCGAGGATGCCCTCTACGGGGTCGATCTGGCCGGGGGAATCGGGCTGGACATTCTGCAATCGCGATCGCTACAGCTCGGCGGCGAGCTGCGGCCGGGCGTGATGATCTGGCTTCCGGACACCGAGGGCGGGTTCGCCAACGATCTGTTCGCGCCCACACCCTATCTGCGACTCGCGCTGACGCTCGGATTCCGGATCTGACCGGCCGGATACGTCAGCGCCGGAACGGCCGATGCAAGCGTGCCGTGCGTGGCTGCGCGCGGATGCGGGATCGTGCCCCGATCCATGGCGAACGGCAAGGGATCCGGCGACGAAGGCTCAGCAGCGGGTGCCGCGCAGATCCGCCCAGTCGTCGATCTGCACCGAGCCGATCAGGAACGTGTCGTCGGGAACCGCGCCGCGCCAGTAGTAATTGCGATGCTCGGGGGTGAGGGTCTCCGACGAGCGATGGAAGCCGATGCGGGCGCCGATGGGATTGCATCCCCCCGGCGTCTCCCCCGGCTCCCAGGAGAGGAGGTTACGCGCGGCGTCGAAGGAAACGTTGTGGATCACCTCGCCATCGACGCGGATCACGCCGTCGGAGCCGATGCTGAGCGTGGCGTGCGGCCGCCATCCGGCGCCGATGGAGCTGCCGCCGGAGCCGATATCGAGTTTGTAGGTCGCCTCCCAGCGGTGGAGCGGGGTCCAGGGACCGAAGGTGTAGCCGTCGGACGAAAGCTCGCCGATGATGGCCTCGAGCGCGTGGAGCGTCCACTCGTGCGGGCTTCTGGAGGAGCCGTCGTGCAGGAGCACCACGGAATCCCGATCGCCCCGCGCGCGGACGCCGGTGACGACGTTGATCCGCTGCTGCTCTCCGTCGGCGCCGGCGCGGTCGCGCGAGTCGACGTCCCAGAGGAGCTGCGTGCAGCCGACGCGGTTGATCGCCCGCTCGACGCGCTGATCGGTGGAGCCGAACGGCGGCCTGACGATGCCGAGGGAGCCGCCGGTAATATCCCGGATCACCGCCTCGTTTCTGCGGATCACCGCCTCGATCTGCGCATCGGTGAGGGTAGTAAGATCGAGGTGGTGGTAGGTGTGGCTGGCGACCACGTGCCCTTCGCGGGCGGCGCGCGCCATGTGCTCCTTGAAGTCGTCGCGGCCGTCGACGTTCATGCCGTTGATGAAGAAGATCGCGCGCGCGCCGTGGGCCTTCAGCGCGTCGAGCACCTTCGGCGTCAGGCTGCCGGGTCCGTCGTCGAACGTCAGCGTCACCCTGCGCATGGTCGGAGATCCTCCTGGTCGAAATGAGAGAGCAACATGGACCGGACGCGGCGCGCGGGGACTCCGGCGCACGGCGGCGACCAGCCACGGCGTCACCCACGCCATGACCGGGGCGGCGCATGATTACGGCCCGGGACCATGATGAGCCCGTCGAAGCACTCCCGCGCCCGCTCGCGTCGAAGGCAAAGATGGCCGGAGGATGCCCCGGTGGCGGTACTCTATTTCTACTCAGGATTTCCGCGCGGCGGGACTCCGGAACAAGGCCGCGCCGGTTTGCAATCCGGATGTCTCGCGCGTATGTTTGCCCTCTCACCCTCGAGCCATCCGTCAGCTCCATCGGATCGCGCCGACGCGCGACGCCACGCGCGACGCCACGCGCGACGCAACGCCTGACGGATCGCCCTCTTGCACGAATCAGCCTGTTCCCGATAGTTCCGGACCGTTCAGTCCGCGCATCCATGTCATTGGCGCGGTCACCAGCTCGTGTTCATGCCGGTCGCGCGGAGCGCCATGCCTCCGCCGCGCTCCGCGGTCGCCAATGAATATTCCCGTCTCGTCGCTCACAACCCGAAGCACGCACGTCCATGGAAATCGACATCAAGGAGCTTGCATCCACGCTCGCCATCGGCGCATATATTCTGTTCGGATTTGAATTTATTTTGCGCGCCGCATTTTCCACCGGAATATTTTCCAGGGTTTTCGGCAGGCGATTCACCAACGACGCGGTGCGCAACGCCATTATCGTGGCGCTCTGCTTCGCGGCGGGGATGATGGCCGAGGATATGGCCGATCTGGTCACCAAGGAGCCATGGACGTTCGGCAGATCGTTCGGCAACTTCGACATGATCCGGGAGAAGTCGCTCTTCAGCTTCGACGACGTGACGGATCTGAACCAGGTGGTGTTCAACGCCCCCTGCCGGCCGTTCCGGATCGACAGCAATTCGCTCGCGACCCAGGCGGCCCGGCTCGGACTCTTCACGATGTTCGGCGGCGTGACCGGCCGCGACGTGGAGCGGAAGATCCTTCGCGGCGATGCCGCCTGTGTCGACGCGCGAACCCGGACCGCCGCCCAGCAGTTCTACTACCACGCGAAGAACATCGTCTTTCTCCGCCCGCAGTATTACGACGAGCTGAAGAAGATCGACCAGCGGATGACGTTTTCCCGATCGTTCGCCCTTGCCTCCTTCACGTTTCTCCTGCTCGTGCTGGTGATCCTCGCCTTCAAGACCGCCATGTACGCGCTCCATCTCCTCCTGCGGGAGCTGCCGAGGCGCGTCGATCCGGGAGCATCGGGCTCGGCCCGAATATCGGCCCGCGCTCGACGGCGCGTGCTCGGCATCTGCCAGACGCTCTTCGCGGTACGAACGCGACGGGGAATTCTCCTCCTGATCGTTCTCTTTCTGGTGCTCGCCTGGAAAACCGGCGTGTTTCTCTCGATCTCCGAGGAGCGCGCGTTCAACCGCCGCGCCTACGGCTACTTCATCTCCACGATCGTCTACGAGCGCGCATTTCCGACAACGCGGGATAACGCCGATGATCGGGACCAGGCGATTTCCGTCACCTCTCTTCCCGACATCGGAATATCCTCGCGATAGAGCCGACATCATCACCGGGACTTCGTCGATGCCCGGGCACATCCATCATCATTCATAGTCGATACCGCCATGCAACAGCCGACACGATCCGGGCCGGCGACGAAAACGCCATCGTCATCCGCCGCCGGAACATTTCTCCGCTTCTGCTCCTGGTTCTGGGGACTCAATCTCATTCTCGGGGGAGCGCTCAACATCCCGAACCATGTGATGCCGGCTATCGCGTTGACGATACTGGGCATTCTTCTCCTCCCCGTGACCCGCGGCATCCTCGGCCGCGCCTTGAACATGTACCTCGGACCGAAGGTGGCCGCCCTGGTGGTGGTGGTGGCATTCGTGGCGATGGGATTTCTCGGGTCGGACATACTTCGGGATTACGATCTCAAGGAGCAGCGGCTGGCGCGGATTGCCGCGGAGCGGGATCGCCAGGATAGCCTCTTCATCTCCGCGCATCCGTTCGTCGACCGCGATTCGCTGCGCGCCTGGCGGGAAGCCTCCCGGGACAGCACGAACAACCCGTCACTCCGGATCGAGGCATTTCTTCAGCGACAGCGGGATTGGCGGAAGCAGTGGATCGCCGACTCGATTGCCGGCGCGAGGAAAGCCTTCGCCGATTCGGTGATGGCGGCGAAACAGCACCGACGGGATTCCATCGAGGATGCCCGCAAGGCCCGCCTTGCCGCCGCGGAGGAGCGGAGACTCCAGCGCCGGTACGAAGCCGAGCAATCGGAGACCTACAACGGACACGAGATTTACACCGGCCCTCGTGGCGGACGCTACTACATCAACTCGCACGGGAACAAACAGTATATCCACTGAAATTCCCGATCACGCCTGGCGCCGTCATGGCGGCTCATGTTCATGACGGCGCTCACGCGGCTTCGGTGCGCCCACCGCGTACCGTCGGGTCGTCTCCGCGAGCGGGACTCCCTCGATGCGGCTCTCGGCCCAGGCAAGGATCAGCGCTATCGGCATCCATCGTTCGAACGGATCGTCCAGCAGCTCCCGCAGCTCCGCGGCAAGCGACTCCAGATGCGCCCGAAGGGCGCGACGATCCGACTGCCTGAGCACATTCCGGAGAAAACGGAGAAATGCCCGCGCCGCGCGATATGGATGCTCCTCGCGCGCGAGCAGCCGGTAGTACGATTTCAGCAGATATTCCAGCAGGTCATCATCCCCGCGCTCGAAATGGATCAGGAGCTGGAGCATCCTGAACACCGCGTAATTCCAGTGCCGGTGCGACATCGGATCGCCCGGCCCCTGGTCGAGCATCGGCTTGAGCAGGCGCAGCGCGCCGTCGGTATCACCGGCGCCGATGCAGGCCACCACCATCTGGAACTCCAGCGCCTGAAGCGCATCGGAGGAAACATGCTCCCGAAGGCGCTTCACCTCCCGCGTCACCGAGGGAATTCTCCCGACCGCGGTAGCGTATGCTCCCAGCCCCGTGTCGATCTCGAACCGGCATTCGAGGAATCGGACCGCCACCGGCGCGCGCATCGCCGGATGAGCTTCGAACTTCCCGGCATGGGTCAGCTCCTCGAAGCGCTCGAGCACCTCGGCCGCCTCCTGATAGCGCCGGCGGAGGATCAGATTTCGGATCAGCTCGTTGACGCCGGAGATCAGATGCCGCGAGGATTTCGCGTCGCGCCACGGCGATGATTCCGCGTGGGCGATGAAGGTCCGCGCGCAGCGCTCATGCTCCGCGAGCTCGCCGGCCGCGAGCAGCCAGCTCATGCGCGTGTAGATCAGATGGGCCACCACGATGTAGCTGAGCCCCTCCGGAATGCGTCCCGAGAGGATCGGCTCCGGCATCCGCGCACGGAGCGCGGCGACCTCCGCGGCGTTGCCGAGCGGCGGCCGGTCGAGCAGATCGAACGCGCGACGACAGTCGGCCATGATGCCCTGCTCGGCGAGGATCGCGCGGTCGGAATCGTAGAGCCGCTCGTATTCCCGATCCATCGCCTCGTGGGAGCCTTTTCCCGCCTCGGTCATCTTCAGCATGTCCCGACGCCAGTAATTGATCTCCAGGAGGTAGTAGTGGAAGTTGTTGGATTCGGCGATCGCCGCCGCCTTGTCGAGCATCCGCGCGCTCTGATCGTGGAGCCCGCGCATCCGCAGAATCTCCACGTCGCGCAGCATCTCCTTTACCCGCGCGTTCTGCGATATGCCGGCGTGATAGGATCTGAGCGCCTTCATGATCAGCCCGTGCAGATATCCCTTGGCGACGCCGAGATGCTCGGAATATCCCTTCTCCCGGAACAGTCGTCGCAGCGCCTCCTCGTCATAAATCTTCTGCCGGTCGATCGCGCGGAACAGCTCGAGGTGCCGCGCATCCTTCCGGTGGGTGGAGGCGTGCAGCGTGAAGTAGCGTTTTTCGCTCCTGGTGAGCGATCGGATCAGGCGGAAAAGATCGTCCTGCATCGTCGGCGGAGCTCGTTGAGTGTCGGTTGGAAACCTTCGCCATCCGGCGGCGCAAATGTAGCACTCATCACGGTTTCATGGCCATTCGCGCCGGTCGCGCCGCGACCTCGGCGACGATCTGAATCCTTACCCTCGGACGCAACTCGGGTTGGCGGAGCAGGGAGGGGGATGCCAAGTTGCGCCCGCGATCGACCTCATCGGAACACCCGCGAGCGCGATCTCCCCATGCGCCCCTTCAACCGCACGGAACGTCGATCAAGGATGGTGGAAATGAGATCATGGCTTCTCACCCTCGTCGCCCTGCTTGCCTGCGCCGCGTCGCCGGCCGGCGCGCAGAGCTGGATGTACGCGAAGCATGCCGGCGGCGCCGGCAACGATTACGGCGACCGCGTCGCGACAGACGCGAACGACAACAGCTACGTGGTCGGAGCATATTCCGGCACGGCGCGCTTCGACGCGATCACCCTCACCGGCCCGGGACGCTGGAATGTCTACCTGGCCAAGTACGATGCCGGCGGCAACGCGGTCTGGGCAACGACGGTCGCCTCGACCAGCGCCGCCACGTCGGACATCTTCGCCAACGCCGTCGCGCTCGACCGCTGGGGAAATATCTACGTGGCCGGACGCTTTCTCTCGGATATCACCTTCGCCGGCGCTTCGCGTCAGAGCCGCGGCTCCTCGGATATGTACCTGGCGAAGCTCTCTCCCACCGGCGCGCCGATCTGGATCAGGACCCCCGGCGGTGAAGGGCTCGGCACCTTCGGGCAGGACGCGATCAACGCCATCGGGCTCGACTCGGCTGGCAACTGCTACATCACCGGAACCTACAACCAGGACTGCCTCTTCGACAGCATCGCGATCTCCGGCACGCTCGTCTTCGAGGCGTTCGTGGCCAAATACGACAGCGCCGGCCATGCGCTCTGGGCGCGAAGCGGCGATGGCTACGGCTCGTTCCACATTCCGCTCGGCATCGCCGTCGACGGAGCCGGGAACTGCTACGTTACCGGCTCCTTCTTCAACCGGCTGATCCTCGGGCAGTTCACGCTGGACGCCGATGACGCCGAACAGAAGGCGTTCATCGCGCGGCTCACCTCGGAGGGAGCATTCGTCTGGGCGCAGGAGATCGGCCATGGCGGCTATTACGGCGCGGGGCAGGATGTGGTGCTCGATCGCCTCGGCGGGCTCGTCATTGCCGGACAATACCGCGCCTCGATCCGCTTCGGTGATATCGCGCATGCCTACGACAACGGCTTGAAGTACGCGGTGCTTGTGGTCAGATATGATACGTCCGGAGCCTACCGATGGTCCTCGGCGAGCGCCGGAAGCGACCAGTCCGCCTTTACCTCACGGGTCCGCGTCGACAATGGCGGAAACAGCTTCGTCACCGGGACGTTCGGCGGCGACATCGGGTTCGGCTCCATCGATCTGTCGGGCGCGACCGGCAACCTGCACCAGGACGTGTTCCTCGCGAAGCTCGACCCGGACGGCGCGTGGACACGGGCCACGGCGATCTCGAGCGACGCCGGAATCGAGGGGAACTCAGTCGCGCTTCTCTCCGACGGCACCTGCGAGGTGGTCGGCACGTTCAGCGACTCGCTCCGCTACGATGCGCGGAGCCTCGTCAGCAACGGCGGGCTCGACATGTTCCTGGCCCGGATCGGCCTGGAGGCCGCAACGGTCGGATCCGATCCGGTTACTTCCCATCGCGAGGTTCTCCTCTACCCGAACCCGGCCGGCGATCTCCTCCATCTCGACGGGGTCGCCGACGGGGAGCGGGTGCGGATCTTCGCGATGACCGGCGAGGAAGCGCTGGAGGGATCGGCTCCGGCGATCGATCTGCGCGCGCTGGCTCCGGGCGCCTATCTGACGCGGGGGAACGGGTGGGCCCGGCTTCTGATCAAGTCGGCCGACTAGAAAGATCGATCGCTTCGCGATATATCCGCATGCTTCCGATACGACGAAGTCCCGCCGGTGTCGACGGGACTTCGCTGGTTTCGTGCATGAGCGAACCGGATTCGCGGCCGGGCGATCAGCGCTTCGGCGCCTCGCCACGCGCGCAGGCGGTGGCGCGCTCGAGAAGCAGCGTCCGCTCCCGCTCGTTCCGGGTGAGCGACGCGGCGCGCCTGAACTCGACGTGCGCCTCCTCCAGCCGGCCGAGCTTGGCGAGCAGATCGCCCCGGACGCTCGGCAGAAAATGGTAGCTCTGAAGCACCCCGTCGGCGATCAGCCCGTCGACCACCTCCAGTCCGGCGGCCGGACCGAACGCCATCGAGAGGGCAACGGCGCGGTTGAGCTCCACCACCGGCGACGGCGCCAGCTCGGAGAGCGCGTCGTAGATCGCGGCGATGCGGAGCCAGTCGGTCTCCTCCGCCGTGCGGGCGCGGGCATGGCAGGCGGCGATCGCGGCCTGCAGCGCGTACGGGCCGAGCGCGCCCCCCAGATCCTCCGCGCGCCGGAGCGCGGCGAGACCACGACGTATCAGCAGCTGATCCCAACGCGAGCGGTCCTGCTCCAGCAGGAGCACCGGCTCGCCGGTCGGCCCCACGCGGGCGCTGGTGCGGGAGGCCTGGATCTCCATCAGCCCCACCAGGCCATGCACCTCCGCCTCGAGCGGCATCAGCCCGGCGAGGATGCGTCCCAGCCGGAGCGCGTCGTCGCAGAGGGAAGGGCGCATCCAGTCGTCCCCCGCCGTGGCCGAATACCCCTCGTTGAACACCAGATAGATCACCTCCAGCACCGAGGAGAGGCGCGTCGCGAGCTCCCCCTTGTGCGGCATCTCGAAGGAGACGCGCGCCTCGCGGAGCGACCGTTTGGCGCGGACGATCCGTTGGGCGATGGTCGCCTCCGGGACGATGAACGCGCGGGCGATCTCGTCGGTGGTCAGGCCGCCGAGCAGACGGAGCGTGAGCGCCACGCGCGCCTCACGCGAGAGCACCGGATGGCAGGTGGTGAAGACCAGCCGCAGCAGGTCGTCGCCGACGTGATCATCCAGCGACGCCTCGAGCTTCGGCGCGGGATCGTCCCCCTCGTCGAGCTCGCGGGCAAGCTCCTCGTGCTTACGCTCCACGCGAATGCTCCTGCGCACCAGATCGATCGCGCGACGCTTGGCGATTGCCATCAGCCAGGCGCCGGGATTGTCCGGAACGCCCGTGGCCGGCCACTGTTCGAGCGCGGCCACGAGCGCATCCTGGGCTATATCCTCGGCCAGGCCGACGTCCCGCACGATCCGCGCGAGCCCGGCGATCAGCTTCGCCGACTCGATCCGCCAGACCGCGTCGATGGTGCGATGAATGGACGATTGCGTCATGTCGTTCGGTTGTTCCGTTCATGGTCGACCGGCCCGGCGCCGCAATCCGGCGTCGTGGTCGAGATCTCAGGCGCACGAAGTGGTCTTGGCCTCGGAGGAATCGAGGCTGTGCATCTGCATGTCGTACATCGGACGGATCTCCAGCTCCATCTCGAACTCCGGGCCGAGGATATCGGCGTGAAGCTGCATGAAGCGGCGGCCATACTCGAGCGCCTGCTCGTGCGAGTCGGCGTTCATGATGGCGTAGCCGCCGATCAGCTCCTTGGCCTCGGTGAACGGTCCGTCGGTGACGGCGAGCTTGCCGCCGCCGATGCGGATGCGCGATCCCTTCGAGCTGTGGAGCAGGCCGTTGGTGTCCACCATCGCGCCGGTACGATACATCTCCTCGGCCATCACGCCGATGGCGGCGTTCAGCTCCGGGGGCGGCCCACCGGCCATCACATTCTCGTCGAGCTTCACGATCATCATATACCGCATGTTATGTCTCCTTCCGATATAAGTATTGCCGACCCGCCGCCCAGTCGATTCCCGAGGCCGCGGCTCTGGATATGTGAGTGCAAACAACTGCATGTTCAGCAGCAGCGCGCGCGCCGCCGCGGTCGCGTGGGTCCGCCGGTCATCCTTCACCGGAGAGCCTGTCGCGTAAGCTCATCTCGCGCTCGCGAAGCTCGGGGTTGAGCTCCTCGCCGAACTCCTCGAGCTCGAAGATCTGGCGGATCTCGATCTGGAAGTCGTCGTTGTCCGGATTCGGGCAGCGCTTCACCCATTCGATCGCCTCCTCGAGCGAGGTGGTCTTGAAGATCCAGTAGCCGGCGATCAGCTCCTTGGCCTCGGCGAACGGTCCATCGGTCACCGTAAGCTTGCCGCCGGTGAACTCGACACGCGCCCCTTTCGAGCTCGGGTGCAGTCCCTCGCCGCCGACCATCACGCCGGCGTCGACCAGCTCCTCGTTGAACCTGGTCATCTCGGCGAAGAGCGCGGGGCTCGGCGGAATGCCGGCCTCGGTCTGCGCATTCCCCTTGATCATCACGATGAATCGCATCACTGACTCCCTGTTGATTGATTGACCGATGTTCTTGCGGCGCCGGCTTCCGAGCGCTCCACCGGAGTATCTTCCAGGCCGTCGGCGCCGGCCTCATCATCACGTCGCGCGAGATCGTCGCTTATCGACATGACCCGAAAAAAAATTTCCATGCAGCGAACGAGCCGCGTCGCGGCCGCGCTCATGCGCCAAGCGGCAGCAGCGCGCGAAGCCTGGCGTCGCGCAGCAGAAGCGCTCCCCACAGGAGGGCCGCCACGTAGACCGGGAAGAGGACGTGGCTGAAGAGCGGCGCCTCGATGCGAAGGTTCGTGGCGATCGCCCCGCCCAGATAGCCGGTCAACAGCACCGCTCCCAGGGCCGCCGTGCGCGGCATCACGTAGAGGAGCAGACAGACCAGCTCGACGATGCCGAGCCCCACCGCGAAGCGGACCGGGAAGCCGAGCCCCGCGAACGCTTCCTCCACCGGCGGAATGCGCATCACATGCGTGACGCTGTCGAACAGAAGAAAGAGGATCGCCACTCCGCCCAGGATGCGCGCGGCCAGGAGAGCCCGCTTCGTCGGAGCACCCGGCGCCGGCGCGTTTCGCGACGTCAGCCCCTCGCGCGATGCCGACGCGCTCGTCTCCGCCATCGGCTCGGTGATCGTGTACAGGATTGCCATGTCAGCCCTCGATGAAGTATGTGTCGTCGCGGCCGCGGATCTCGGATTGGCCGGCCGGGCGCGCGGAGGAACGCGGTGTGGAAATGCGGGGCGCCGGAGCGCCCCGCGCGTCTCATCGGATCAGCCCTGCTCCTTCTGATCGCAGTTGAGCATCCAGGGAGTGCCGAAGCGATCGGTGAACATGCCGAAGCGCGCGGCCCAGAAGGTCGGCTGCAGCTCCATCTCCACCGTCCCCCCCTCGGAGAGCACCTTGTAGATCCGGTCGGCCTCCTCCGGCGAATCCGTCTGCAGCGAGACGTAGGAGCCGGCCGGCTTCTCGTAGCGATCCGGAGGAGCGTCGGAGCCCATCAGCACGTTGCCGCCGAACTCGAGGCGGGCATGGATGATCAGGTCGCGCGTCTCGGCCGGGACGTGCTCGGCCACCGGCGACTCGCCGAACGTCTGCATCATCACGATCTCGCCGCCGAAAACTTCCTTGTAGAGCTCGAACGCCTCGCGGCAGGTGCCGGCGAAATTGATGTAGGGATTGATCTGCATTGTCGAAAACTCCTGGTTGGGTTCGCTGAATGTTGAATGTCGATACGTGAATAGTCTCGCGCCGGCGATATCGGCGGTGCCGCGACGGTCCGCGCGGCGCCGCGGTCATGATCATCCGGCGAGATCGTCATGAGCCTGCCTGAGCTGATCGAGCCCTTTCCCCTCGGGGAAATCGCTCAGCTCGTAGAACTGGCGGATCTCCAGTTGTACCTCTCCGTCGCCGTCGATAGCCGGCCAGCGTCGGGCCCACTCGACGGCTTCGCGAAGCGACGGAACGTCGATCACCGTGAGACCGGCCACCAGCTCCTTGGCCTCCGTGAACGGTCCGTCGATGACGGTCGGCGTTCCGCCGGCGAAGCTGACGCGCGCTCCCCTGGAGGTCGGCTTCAGGCCGTCGCCGCTGACCATGACCCCCGCGTCGACCATCTCCTGAATGAAGGCCGCCATCTTCGTCATCAATTCCTCCCCGGGCGCCATGCCGGCCTCGGTGTTCACGTCGGCTTTCCGCATGATGATGAATCGCATCGCTGCTCCTCTTCTGTCGATGTCCTGTTGACTGATGCGTTGGAAGCCGGACCGGATCGGTTCCGATGGAGTCCGAAGCCCGGCTGTATCGTTACGTCGATCGGGAGGGAGCGGGATCGACACGCCGGAGAAATCTTTCGGAAGATTTTTTTCGGGGAGGATTTCTTCCCGATGATCCGCTGCAATCGGCCGACGTCAATCGGCCGACGTCAATCGGCGGAGAAGAACTCGACGAGCACCGGAGCCAGCGCCGCCGGCTTCACCACGTGGTTCTGTCCCTCGAGCGTGCGGTAGCTCGCGTTCGGGAGCACGCCGGCCAGCGCGCGCATGCCGTTGCGCATCCAGACCTCGCTCTTACCGCCGTCGATCGCCAGCGCCGGCCCCGTGGCGCCTTTCCAGCGTCCGGCCGGCAGCGGGCGTCCGCGGCCGGTATCGCCGAGCACGCGGAAGTCGTACGGGAGCGTGTGCGCCACCCCGCGGAGCTTCCGCCAGACCGGCAGCAGACGCATCACCGCGATCACGAAGCCGGGCACGCCGACCGTCTTCATGAACATCTTCACCGCGTCCGACATGCGCCCCTCGGCGACCAGATCGTCCATCCGCGCAACGAAATCGTCGGGACGTGGCGCGTGGGTATCGTCGACGATGAGCGGGGCCTCGTACATGGCCAGGCGCCGGACGCCTGGGAGCCGCGAGGCGGCCTCGAGCGCCAGCAGCGCGCCGGAGGAGGAGCCGTAGAGATGGGCCTCGCCGCCGGCCTCGGCCAGCAGCGCCGCGATATCCTCCACCTCCCGCTCCACGGCGTAGGGAGCGGTGTCCCCGCTCTGGCCGCGGCCGCGGCGGTCGTAGATATACACGGTGAAGTGTCGGGCGAGAAGCTCCGAGAGTGGGCGCATCGGCCCGGAGTCGCGGTAGCAGAGGGCACCGTCGACGAGGATGATCGGGAATCCGCTCCCGGAGCGCTCGAAGGCGATCGATGTGCCGTCGTGCGAGCGTACCTGGCTCATGAGGTCTGGCTTCGGTTGAAATTCGGGGAAGTTGTTCGAGATCTCGATCGACGGCGTCCGCCGACATATCGCGGCGGGATCCATCGCTTCATCATCGGCCCGGAGCGGGCTCCGACGCGCTTACCGGCGTGGCCGGTCAGCGGCTCCGGTCAGCGGCGCTGCTCACCTTCGCGGCGAAGGCGCTCCTCCCGCTCCTGCAGCTCCGGGGTGAACGCCTCGCCGAAATCCGCCGCCTCGAACACCTGGCGCAGCTCCAGCTCCACGTCACCATCCTCCTTCGGCCAGCGCTTCACCCACTCGATCGCCTCCTCGCGCGAGTCGACCTGGATCATCGTGAAGCCGGCGATCATCTCCTTGGCCTCGGTGAACGGCCCGTCCACCACGTTCGGCTTGCCATCCTTGAAGCTGATCCGCGCTCCCTTCGAGCTCGGCTGCAGCCCTTCTCCCTGAAGAAGAAGTCCCGCGCGGGAAAGCTCCTCGTTGTAGGCGGTCATCGCCGCGATGAGCTCCTCGCTCGGCATCACCCCCGCCTCGGTCGCCGCGTCTGCCTTTCGAATGATCATGAATCGCATCGCTGAATCTCCTCGTGATATCGGTTTCGGGTTCGCTGGGAGCCGGTCCGGCGGCACGCCCGGGGCATGCCGAAGGCCGGCTTCATGGGTACGTCGACCGGGAGTCGACGCTTTCGACAGGTGCTCGGAATTTTTTTCGACTTCTCGCGGAGGCCGGCGGAGCGCTTCCCCGCCGGCCAGGTCACCGGAGCTATCGGTCGTGGTATCGGCGTTTGCCCGCCGACGCGGGATCAGTTCCGGGAGGCGATTTGGGAGCGGAGCCGGTCCTCCTGCTCGCGAAGCTCGGGAGTGAATTCATCGCCGAAATCGGAGGCCTCGAACACCTGGCGGATCTCGATCTCCGCCTCCTGCCCCGGCATCGGGTTCGGCGCGCGACGCGCCCACTCGATCGCCTCCTCGCGCGACTTCACCTGAATCAGCCAGAATCCGGCGATCAGATCGTTCGACCCCGTGAACGGGCCGTCGGTCACCGTGGTCTTCCCGTCGGCGAATCGGATGCGCGCGCCGTTCGAGCTCGGGTGGAGCCCCTCGCCGGCCAGCAGCACGCCGGCCTTCACCAGATCCTCGTTGTACTTCCCCATCGCCGTCAGCAGCTCCTGGCTCGGCATCACCCCCGCTTCGCTATCCTGGCTCGCCTTGACAAGCATCATGAATCGCATGGTCGTATCTCCTCATGGTTCTAGTTGAGAGCCGGGATTCCTCGGGACCACCTCCGGGTCCGAACCCCCGCCGTACCATGACGTCGACCGGACGACGGCGACTTCGACATGGTCGGTGAGATTTTTTTTCGTGGGAGTCGATGTTGTGTCGATGCCCCCCGGGACCTCGGGGGGCATGACGGCAAAGGTGCCCGCGAGCGGGTCAATCGTCGATCGCCTGATAGGCGGCGGTCCGGAAGTCGACGCAGACCTCCGGAGGACGTGGAGAGGACCAGAGAAGCTGAGTGAGGAGAACGCCGGCCATGTGCTCGACCGGATCGTTGAACCACGCGGAGCCGAGGCCGCCATCCCATCCGTAGGAGCCGGGAACGGAGGTGGCATCGTCCCGCCGCGTGGCGATCCCGAGGCCGAAGCCCCATCCACTGGCATCGAACTGACCGGGAACGAGACCGGAGACCGCTTTCTGCGCCGGCGTCAGGTGATCGATCGTCATCACATCCACGGTCGGCCGGGAGAGGATGCGTCCGCCGTCGTATGCTCCCATCCGGAGCATCATGGTGGCGAAGGCCATGTAATCGTCGGCGGTCGAGACCATGCCGGCCGCGCCGGAGGGGAATGCCGGTGGCCGGCTCCACTTGCCGTCGCGCGCCGGGTCGAGCACGCCGAGCTCGCCGGTGACCGGATCGGCCTGATACGCGGTGGCGAGCCGGTCGATCTTCCCCGGCGGCACGTGAAATCCGGTATCCTTCATGCCGAGCGGCTCGAAGATACGCTCGCGAAGAAACGTTTCGAACGGCTGCCCGGAGGCGCGCGCGATGAGCACTCCGAGCAGGTCGGCGCCGGTGTTGTAGATCCACTTCTCCCCCGGCTGGGACATGAGGGGGAGCGTTCCCAGGCGCCGCAGCCACTCGTCGGGATCGGGCATCGAGGTGGGATCGGGCGGCCCCATGCCGATGCCGAGATCCACGCTCCGGCGCAGGATCGGATAGTCGTCAGGCGAGGCCATCAGCTGCCCGAAGCCCATGCGGAAGGTGAGCAGATCGCGGAGGGTGATCGCGCGGCCGGCCGGCACGGTCTCATCCAGCGGCCCGTCGAGCCGCTTCAGCACGCGACGATCGGCCAGCTCCGGCAGGAGCCGGTCCACCGGATCGTCGAGCCGGAGCCGGCACTCCTCCACCAGAATCATGGCCGCGACGGCGGTGATCGGCTTGGACATCGAGGAGATCCGGAAGATCGTGTCGCGACCTACCGGGGCGCCGCCGACGGCGATGCCGCCGTGCGCCTCGACGTGGAGCTCGTCGTCTCTGCGGATCAACGCGACGAGGCCGGGCACGCCTCGCTCGACGTGTCCGGCCAGGATCCGCCCCATGCGGTCCAGCCGCTCCTCGGAAAATGTTCGTCGACTCATGTGGGTTCTCCGGGCTCGGATTTGATGGCGCGATGACGCGCGATGATCGCGTCCAGGCTCGGCTCGCCGGCGCCGCGCGCCGCCATGTGAAGGAAGAGGAAGCAGAGGATCACCGCCATCTCTCCATGGTTCTGGATCGGCCAGGTTCCGCCGGGTGCATGGAACTGCCAGTAGGCGACCGCCATCTCGCCGGCGAGGATGAAGGCGACCGGACGGACGCAGAGTCCGATCACGATCAGGAGGCCGCCGAAGAACTCGAGCACGCCGCCGAACCAGACCTGCGAGGGGAACATGGCGGTGGCCCCTCCCGGCATGCCGCCGAACCAGGCGAAGAGCTTCATGCCGCCGGCCTGCAGAAAGAGGATCCCCGCCACCACGCGGAGCAGTGCGAATGTCGCCTCAATGGCGCGATTGGTCATCATCGTGCGGTTGGTCATCATCGTGATTGTGGACTTCCGGCCGTCCCCCGCAGCGGGCCGCGCCGGGAAGTCCGGCGTGGCCCGCGCGGGCGCGGTATCGGGCATTGATGGTGCGGTGTTCGTCGATCGGGCCGTCGCTCCGGAGCCGGCCAGTGGCCGTGCCGGAGCATCGGATGCGGAGCACGCGGTGGCAATCCGCGCGCGGATCAGCCGATCGTGGTCAGGTACTCGGCCAGGCGGTCGTAGGTCTCGGCCGCTCCCTTCTCCATGCCGGAGGCGATCACGCCGTCGCGCACCTCGATCGACTCGTAGAGCACGTGCACGGAGACCAGGGTGCCGCCGTCCCGCTCGGTGAGGGTCATCGTCTCGACCGATTCATGGACGTTGAACGGCTCCACGTCGAAGATGAAGGTCTGCACCACCCGCTCCGGACGCGTGATCTCGCGATAGACGCCCTTGAACGGAAACTCGCGGCCGTCCGGCGAGAGCTGGACGAAGCGCCAGGAGCCTCCCGGACGCAGATCGATCTCGCAGGAGGACATGGTGTAGCCGCTCGGCCCCCACCAGTTCTTCACATGCTCCGGCGTGGTCATCGCCTCCCAGACGAGCTCGCGCGGCGCGTCGAGCTGGCGCGTCATCAGAAGCTCGCGATCCGACAGAATCGATACGTTCAGTCCCGGTGCCGTTTCCGTGGTCATGATCATTCTCCGAATATGAGTGCTGTTGAAGTTGTTTGATATCGAGTATACGATCGTCGATGAAGGAGCGCCCGCCGCGTTGCCGGCGGCCGCGCGTCCATGGCTCAGGCGAGAGAGGCGATGTAGGTTTCGAGGTTCTGGAAGCTGACCTCCATTCCGTCGCTCATATCGCAGGTGAGCGCATTGTCGCGGGCTTCCTTGTTCGGGTAGTGCATCGTCTCGGTCAACCGGGTCTTGCCGTCGAGCTCCTCGAGCGTGAGAACGTTGATCGTCTCCGGCCCCTCCGCTCCCCACGACTCGGTGGAGACCAGACGAGTAGGAGAAGTCACCTCCGTATAGGAGCCTCTCATGTCCATCGCGGCGCCGTCGGGGCCGCTCCACACGATGTGCCACGTCCCTCCCGGGCGAAGGTCCATCTCGCAGACCGGTATCGTCCATCCTTCGGGACCGAGCATCCAGTGCGGACGGTGCTCCGGGCTCGTCCATGCCTCCCATACGAGCGGCAATGGGGCGTTGAGAATGCGGGAGACGGAGATCTCCACGTCGGACGGCGTGGTTACCGTCGTCCTCGATTCGGCGGTTTCGCTCATGATCGTTCTCCTTATCGAATGGATATATGGAATGCTCGTTCAGTGCTGTTCGATCGACACGATACGCGGACCGCGCCGGCTTACCGCGCGGCGAGAAACTCGGCCAGGCGCTCCATCGTCTGCTTGGCTCCCTCGATGGCGCCCCGCTGCTCGATGGCCATGGTACGCGCCTCGGCGGTCGGGAACACCGTGTGCATGGTGACGCGAGTCTTCCCATCCTCCTCGATGAAGGTCGCCGACACATTGAACCAGGCGATGCCGTCCCGCTGCCCGTGGCCGTAGATCAGGCGCTCCGGCCGCGTCACCTCCGTGTAAATGATCTCGTTGTCGTAGTCGGTGCCGTCGGGTCCGTGCATGATGAAGCGCCATGCGCCTCCCGCGCGGACGTCCATCTCGTGCGTGGTGATCGTGAAGCCTCGCGGCCCCCACCAGCGCCCCACATGCTCGGGATGGGTCCATGCGTCGAACACGAGCTCGCGCGGGGCGTCGTAGACGCGTGTCAGAAGAATCTCGCGATCGGCGGTATCGGTGCCGATCGCCGGGGCCGTTGCTTCGTTCATGATGATCGCTGTCGGTTCGTATATGTAGATGATGTCGATGTTCTCGTGAATGCTCCGGGCGCGTGATCTCGCCCGAGCTCGCGACGCCGCGGAAGCCTCAGGACTGCCTCGCGCGTGCCCTTGTCGATGTAGGCGACCTC